>NZ_PDJB01000001.1:5691233-6311648 GCF_002563895.1 Pseudomonas lurida
AAGACTTCCATGGCATGGAAGAATGCATTGACCAGATCGTCTCCTATTTCCGCCATGCCGCCCAAGGCCTGGAAGAGAAGAAACAGATCCTCTACCTGCTCGGCCCCGTCGGCGGCGGCAAATCGTCCCTGGCGGAAAAGCTCAAACAGCTGATCGAGAAGGTGCCCTTCTACGCCATCAAGGGTTCACCCGTCTTCGAGTCCCCCCTGGGATTGTTCAACGCCACGGAAGACGGCGCGATCCTCGAAGAAGACTTCGGCATCCCGCGCCGCTACCTCAACACCATCATGTCGCCGTGGGCCACCAAGCGCCTGGCCGAGTTCGGCGGTGACATCAGCCAGTTCCGCGTGGTGAAACTCTACCCGTCCATCCTCAACCAGATCGGTGTAGCCAAGACCGAACCGGGCGACGAGAACAACCAGGACATCTCGGCGCTGGTGGGCAAGGTCGATATCCGTAAACTCGAGGAATTCCCCCAGAACGACGCCGACGCCTACAGTTACTCGGGCGCACTGTGCCGGGCCAACCAGGGCCTGATGGAGTTCGTGGAGATGTTCAAGGCGCCGATCAAGGTGCTGCACCCACTGCTCACAGCGACCCAGGAAGGTAACTACAACAGCACAGAGGGCCTGGGTGCGATTCCGTTCACCGGGATCCTGCTGGCCCACTCCAACGAATCGGAATGGCACACCTTCCGCAACAACAAGAACAACGAAGCCTTCATCGACCGGATCTACATCGTCAAGGTGCCCTACTGCCTGCGGGTCAGCGATGAAATCAAGATCTACGACAAGCTGCTGTTCAACAGCTCCCTGTCCAAGGCTCATTGCGCACCCGACACCTTGAAGATGCTCGCACAGTTCACCGTGCTGTCGCGCCTCAAGGAGCCGGAAAACTCGAATATCTACTCGAAGATGCGCGTGTACGACGGCGAAAACCTCAAGGATACCGATCCCAAGGCCAAGTCGATCCAGGAATACCGCGACACGGCCGGCGTGGATGAAGGCATGAACGGCCTGTCGACCCGCTTTGCGTTCAAGATCCTGTCCAAGGTCTTCAACTTCGACCCCCATGAGATCGCTGCGAACCCAGTGCATTTGCTCTATGTGCTGGAGCAGCAGATCGAACAGGAGCAATTCCAGGCGGAAACCCGCGAACGCTACCTGCGTTTCCTCAAGGAATACCTGGCGCCGCGCTACATCGAATTCATCGGCAAGGAAATCCAGACCGCGTACCTGGAGTCCTACAGCGAGTACGGCCAGAACATCTTCGACCGCTACGTGTTGTACGCCGACTTCTGGATTCAGGACCAGGAATACCGCGATCCGGAAACCGGCGAGATCCTCAACCGCGTAGCCCTCAACGAGGAGCTGGAAAAAATCGAGAAACCGGCTGGCATCAGCAATCCGAAGGATTTCCGTAACGAAATCGTCAACTTCGTGCTGCGCGCCCGCGCCAACAACAACGGCAAGAACCCTACCTGGCTCAGCTACGAGAAGCTGCGGGTGGTCATCGAGAAGAAAATGTTCTCCAACACCGAGGATCTGCTGCCGGTCATCAGCTTCAACGCCAAGGCCAGCAAGGAGGACCAGCAAAAACACAACGACTTCGTCACACGAATGGTCGAGCGCGGCTACACAGACAAACAGGTACGGCTGCTCTCCGAGTGGTACCTGCGGGTTCGCAAATCGCAGTAAGGCAGCGACAGGCGTACGCTGCCGGGCCTCTGGCCTGGCAGCCGACCGCTTGTCTCTAAGCTTCCAGCTCGCGGCTTGAAGCTTGTAACGTGAAGCTGCCCGGAGGGCTCCCCATGAGCTATGTGATCGACCGACGCCTCAATGGCAAGAACAAGAGCACGGTAAACCGCCAGCGTTTCCTGCGGCGTTACCGTGACCACATCAAAAAGGCCGTGGAAGAGGCCGTCAGCCGCCGTTCCATTACCGATATGGAGCATGGCGAACAAATCAGCATTCCCGGACGGGACATCGACGAACCGGTGCTGCACCACGGCCGGGGCGGCAAGCAGACTGTCGTGCACCCCGGCAACAAAGAGTTCACCACCGGCGAGCATATCCAACGCCCCCAAGGCGGCGGCGGCGGAAAAGGCCCTGGGAAGGCGGGCAACTCCGGCGAAGGCATGGACGAGTTCGTGTTCCAGATCACCCAGGAAGAATTCCTCGAATTCATGTTCGAAGACCTGGAGCTGCCCAACCTGGTCAAGCGTAACCTGACCGGCACAGACACCTTCAAGACCGTGCGCGCCGGGATCAGCAACGAGGGTAACCCGTCCCGCATCAACATCATTCGCACCCTGCGCTCGGCCCATGCCCGGCGTATCGCCCTGTCAGGCAGCAGTCGCGCCAAGCTGAAGGAAGCCAAGGACGAGTTGGCGCGCCTGAAGCGCGAAGAACCGGACAATTTCGGCGATATCCAGGAAATCGAGGCAGAAATCGAGAAACTCAGCGCACGTATTCACCGTGTGCCGTTCCTCGACACTTTTGACTTGAAATACAACCTGCTGGTCAAACAGCCCAACCCCAGTTCCAAGGCGGTGATGTTTTGCCTGATGGACGTGTCTGGCTCCATGACCCAGGCCACCAAGGACATCGCCAAACGCTTCTTTATCCTGCTGTACCTGTTCCTCAAGCGGAACTACGACAAGATCGATGTCGTGTTCATCCGCCATCACACCAGCGCCCGGGAAGTCGACGAGGAAGAGTTCTTTTATTCGCGGGAAACCGGCGGCACCATCGTCTCCAGCGCGTTGAAGCTGATGCAGGAGATCATGGCCGAGCGCTACCCGGCCAACGAGTGGAACATTTATGCCGCCCAAGCCTCGGACGGTGACAACTGGAACGACGACTCGCCCATCTGCCGCGACATCCTGATCAACCAGATCATGCCGTTCGTGCAGTACTACACTTACGTTGAAATCACCCCCCGTGAGCACCAGGCCCTGTGGTTCGAATATGAGCGCATCGGCGAAGCCTTTGCCGACACTTTCGCCCAGCAGCAACTGGTCTCGGCCGGCGATATCTACCCGGTCTTCCGTGAACTCTTCCAGCGCAGGTTAGTGACATGACCGCCAAAAAAGAGCAAAAGCGCCAACCCATTTCCACGGGGTCCGAGTGGACCTTTGAACTGATCCAGGCTTATGACCGGGAAATCAGCCGCATCGCGGCGGGTTACGCCCTGGACACTTACCCTAACCAGATCGAAGTGATCACCGCCGAACAGATGATGGATGCCTATGCGTCGGTGGGCATGCCCCTGGGCTATCACCACTGGTCCTATGGCAAACACTTCCTCAGCACTGAAAAGTCCTACACCCGAGGCCAGATGGGCCTGGCGTACGAGATCGTCATCAACTCCGACCCGTGCATCGCCTACCTGATGGAAGAAAACACCATCTGCATGCAGGCACTGGTGGTGGCGCATGCCTGTTATGGGCATAACAGCTTCTTCAAGGGCAATTACCTGTTCCGCACCTGGACGGACGCCAGTTCGATCATCGACTACTTGGTGTTCGCCAAGCAGTACATCATGCAATGCGAGGAACGCCACGGCATCGATGCGGTGGAAGACCTGCTCGATTCCTGCCATGCGCTGATGAACTACGGCGTGGACCGCTACAAACGCCCTTACCCGATCTCTGCAGAAGAAGAGCGTCTGCGCCAGAAGGAGCGCGAGGAACACCTGCAGAAACAGATCAACGACCTGTGGCGCACCATTCCCAAACGTGCCGGCAAGAACAGCGACAAGGACAATGCACGCTTCCCCGCCGAACCTCAGGAAAACATCCTGTACTTCCTGGAAAAGCACGCCCCGCTGCTGGAACCTTGGCAACGGGAAATCGTGCGCATCGTGCGCAAGATCGCGCAGTACTTTTATCCACAGCGCCAGACCCAGGTCATGAACGAAGGCTGGGCAACATTTTGGCACTACACGTTGATGAACGACCTGTACGACGAAGGCCTGGTCACAGACGGCTTCATGATGGAGTTCCTGACCTCCCACACCAGCGTGGTCTTCCAGCCTGGCTTCGACAGCCCTTACTACAACGGTATCAACCCTTATGCGCTGGGCTTTGCCATGTACCGCGACATCCGGCGCATGTGCGAGCACCCCACCGAGGAAGACCGCCGCTGGTTCCCGGAAATTGCCGGCAGCGACTGGCTGTCCACGATCAAGTTCGCCATGAGCAGCTTCAAGGATGAGAGCTTTATCCTGCAGTACCTGTCACCTCAAGTGATTCGGGACCTCAAGCTGTTCAGCATCCTCGACGACGATCTCAAGGATGACCTGGTGGTGCCCGCGATCCACGATGAACCCGGCTACCGCACCATCCGCGAAACCCTGGCCGCGCAGTACAACCTGGGCAATCGCGAACCCAATGTGCAGATCTACAGCATCGATGTACGCGGCGACCGCTCGCTGACCCTGCGTCACCAGCAGCACGACCGCAAGCCTTTGGGCGAGTCTACCGAGGAAGTGCTCAAGCACCTGCACCGGCTGTGGGGGTTCGACATCCACCTGGAAACCCTGCAAGGCGATCAGGTGATGAAGACCCATCACGTGCCACCGCGCAGCGACCATAACGACAACGACTACGGCCGCCTGGACCTGGCTGTCGTTCATCTCTGAAACAGCAAAGCCTCCACTGGCCAGGCACAGGCGGTATCCTGTGGCGCTAATGGAGGCTTTTTCATGAAAATCTACAAAGTCGGCGGTGCCGTGCGTGACCGCTTGCTGGGCATCAAGGTCACCGACATCGACCGCGTCGTCGTGGGCGCAACCGCTGAAGAGATGCAGGCCAAGGGTTTCAAGCCGGTCGGTGCAGACTTCCCGGTGTTCCTGGACCCGAAGAATGGCGACGAATACGCCCTGGCCCGCACCGAACGCAAGAGCGGCCGGGGTTATGGCGGCTTTGTGTTTCATGCCAGCCCCGAGGTTACGCTGGAAGAAGACCTGATCCGTCGCGACCTGACCATCAATGCGATGGCAGAAGACGACGACGGCAACTTGACCGACCCCTATCACGGCCAGCGCGATCTTGAAGCGCGCATTCTGCGCCACGTTTCCCCGGCGTTCGCCGAAGATCCCTTACGCGTACTTCGCGTTGCGCGCTTTGCTGCGCGTTACGCGCACCTGGGTTTCACCGTCGCGCCGCAAACGCTGGAACTGATGCGTCAGCTCAGCGAATCCGGTGAACTCGAGGCCCTGACGCCTGAGCGCAGCTGGAAGGAAATCTCACGCGCCCTGATGGAAGATCAGCCCCAGGTGTTTATCCAGGTACTGCGTGACTGCAATGCGTTGAAGACCTTGATGCCTGAAGTCGACGCACTGTTCGGCGTACCGCAACCCGAAGCCCATCACCCGGAAATCGACACCGGCATACATACCTTGAGCGTGCTGGAGCAAGCCGCCTTGCACCAGCAGCCGTTGACTGTGCGATGGGCGTGCCTGCTCCACGACTTGGGCAAGGGCACGACGCCTGTGGATAAGTTGCCGCAGCATATCGCTCACGAACATCGCGGCTTGAAGCTGATCAAGGCCGTGAACGAGCGCTTCAAGGTACCGAAAGACTGCCAGGAACTGGCATTGCTGGTGGGTCAATACCACACTCACGGCCATCGGGCGCTTGAACTGAAAGCCTCGACATTGCTGGAGTTGCTGCAGAGCTTTGATGTGTACCGTCGGCCGCAGCGCTTTGAAGAGTTTGTGGTCGCTTGCGAGATGGACGCCCGAGGCCGCAAGGGCCTGGAGCAACGAAGTTATCCACAAGCGGATTATTTGCGTGGGGCGGCGAAGGCTGCCCGCGAAGTGGCCGTTGCCCCCTTGCTGGAGAAGGGTTTCAAGGGCCCGGGGCTGGGCGAGGCGCTCAAGCGCGAACGGCTCAAGGCATTAAAAATCTACAAGGAACGCCACGCACTGTAGGAGCTGGCTTGCCGGCGATAGCGCCCCCAGGAACGCCATCGCCGTCAAACCGGATGCTTACAAGAGAGCGTTCGGCGTGAGCGGCTGGCCGTGCCACTCAAACGCGACAGGCGCCAGTACCTGGTCAATCTGCGCCTCGCGCCACAGCTCGGCCAAGGTCTTGCCCACTTCAGGGTGCACACGCTCAGGCGCCATCAACGACAACGGCCACAGCACAAACGCGTTCTTGAGGATCTCCGCGCGAGGCAGGACCAACCCATCGAAATTGCCTACCAGGTCGCCATACAGCAGCACATCGATATCCAGCGGCAGGCCCTTGCGGTCCGGCGCATAACGACCATTGTCGGCTTCGATGATTTTCAACCGACGATCCAGCTCCATCAACGGCAGGTCGGTGCAAGCCGACACCACCAGGTTGAAGAACGGCCCGCTCTTGATACCCACCGGCTGGCTTTCGAACACCGCCGAGCAACGCACATCCGTCAAGAAACTCGCCAACGCGTCCAGGCCGGCGCAGAGATGGCGCTCGCGCTCGATATTGCTGCCTAGGCCAAGGTAAACCTGAGTTAGCGACATCCGCGCTCGATCTCCACGCCCACGCCCTTGGCTGCCGGCACGGCGCCAGGCTTGGTCAACTTGAGGTGCAACCAGGGAATCTGGAATTCGCTCATCAGTACTTCGGCCAGGCGCTCGGCGAAGGTTTCCACCAATTGGTACTGGGACTGTTCGGCAAAGGCCTGGATACGGGCGGACACACTGGCATAGTCCAGCGCCAGGGTGAGGTCGTCACCGGCGGCGGCCGGGCGGTTGTCCCAGGCGAAGCTCAGGTCCAGGCGCAGGCATTGGCGGATTCCGCGCTCCCAGTCGTAGGCCCCGATCACGGTGTCGACTTCCAGGCCTTCGATAAACACTCTGTCCAAGCACTCTTCTCCGCAGCACGACAAGGGCGCAATGCCCCGTTAGAATCAGGGCGTCCTCGCCCGGAATAGTTAGCATGTTTTGGTCACTGGCGATTCTCGCCTACCTGCTCGGCTCGCTGTCCTTCGCCATTTTGCTCAGCCGCCTGACGGGAAATCCCGACCCGCGAATGAGTGGCTCAGGCAATGCCGGCGCCACCAATATGTTGCGCCTGGCCGGCAAAAAGCTCGCCGTACTGACGCTGCTGGGCGACGTGTGCAAGGGCTTGTTGCCCGTACTGATCGCCAGCCTCGCCGGCCTGACCCTGCAACAACAGGCCTGGATCGGCGTGTGCGCGGTCCTGGGCCATCTGTTTCCACTGTACTTCCGTTTTCGCGGTGGCAAAGGCGTCGCCACGGCAGCGGGCATGTTGCTGGGGATCTACCCACCGGCAGCATTGCTGGCCGTACTGGCCTGGCTACTGACGTTCTACCTGACCCGTACCAGCTCACTCGCCGCGCTGATTGCCACGCCGCTCACCCTGCCGCTATTGGCCTGGCAAGAACCGGCTGCGTTGCTGCCGATGAGCGTGCTGACCCTGTTGATCGTCTGGCGCCACCGGGGCAATTTACGCGACCTGTTTGCCGGGCGCGAACGGCATTTTTAAATACACTCGCCGAGCCCGGCTCACATTACGGCATTACAACGGCGACAACTGCTCCATCGGCCAGCGCGCCTGCACGCTGATCGCCAGGCTTTCATGCTGCCCGGCCTGCAAGCGCTGGCAACCGGCATAGGCGATCATCGCGCCATTGTCGGTGCAGAACTCCGGCCGTGCGTAGAACACATCGCCGTTCATGTCGCCGAGCATTTTTTCCAGCGATGTGCGCAAGGCCTTGTTGGCGCTGACGCCGCCTGCGATCACCAGGCGCTTCATGCCCGCCTGTTTCAAGGCGCGCTTGCACTTGATGGTCAAAGTCTCCACCACGGCCTGCTGGAACGCCAGTGCGATGTCGCAACGGGCTTGCTCACTGTCGTCCCCGGCGCTGACGCTCTGCTGCCAGGTGTTCAGTGCACTGGTCTTCAAGCCGCTGAAGCTGAACATCAGGCCCGGGCGATCACACATAGGGCGCGGGAAGGTGTAGCGGCCGGCAACACCCTTTTCGGCGAGACGGGCGATTTCCGGGCCACCCGGATAATTGAGGCCCATCATCTTCGCGGTCTTGTCGAAAGCTTCACCGGCGGCGTCATCCAGGGACTCACCCAAAAGGGTGTATTGACCGATGCCATCCACCTGAACCAACTGCGTATGGCCGCCCGAAACCAACAAAGCGACGAACGGGAACTGCGGCGGTGTTTTTTCCAGCATCGGCGCCAGTAAATGGCCTTCCATATGGTGCACACCAAGGGCTGGAATACCCCAGGCAAATGCCAGCGCCTGGGCGCAAGAGGCCCCCACCAGCAGGGCCCCGACCAATCCAGGCCCGGCAGTGTAGGCAATGGCGTCGATCTCGGTCGGCACGCAGCCGGCCTCATCCAGCACCTGGCGAATCAGGGGCAGCATGCGTTTGACGTGATCACGGCTGGCCAGCTCCGGCACCACGCCGCCATAGGCACGGTGCAGGTCGATCTGACTGAACAGCGCATCGGCCAGGAGCCCGCGTTCACTGTCGTAAAGTGCGACACCGGTTTCGTCGCAGGAGGTTTCAAGTCCCAGTACTAGCATGGGTTTGCGCCTTGTAGAGGCTGAATTCGAAGGCGCGCATAATAGTCGCCACTCCCCCTCCCGACTAGCGGTTTTCGATCAGAGGCTTTGCATTCCGGGCAATGAGGGGTTAACATCCGCAACCCTTAAAAACCGACGACCTCAGCCGCGAATTTTTTGCGACGAGAACGTTGATCCCGGTAATGAAAGAAGGTAGCTCTGGATGCCAGCCGTCAAAGTTAAAGAGAACGAACCCTTCGACGTAGCTCTGCGTCGTTTCAAGCGCTCCTGCGAAAAAGCCGGTGTACTGGCTGAAGTTCGTAGCCGCGAATTTTACGAGAAGCCTACTTCTGAGCGTAAGCGTAAAGCAGCAGCCGCTGTTAAGCGTCACGCCAAGAAAGTTCAGCGCGAACAGCGCCGCGCCGTTCGTCTGTACTAATACACAGACGTTCGTAGCAAGCTTCTGCCAAGCCCGGCCCTCAGCCGGGCTATTGGCATTTGCGGATATCGCTTGATGCTTCACTGTCGACGCCGCACACGCGACCAAGACAACTGCTTCACACGTCAGGACTGGCTCTTTTGCCAGCGGTGCACGTCTCTTCTGACGAGCCTATCAAGGCTACTGACGAGCACACTCATTCTGCAAACAGGCGACCCACTGTGTCGGCTGTGCCCACCGAGGCGTTTCCGAGGCCCATCACTGGCCAATACCGGACGCCGGGCAACATTTCAACACCGAAGGCTGATCAGAAACTAACGTCAGTGAATATTCGGCAGATACACTTCCGTACAACCCATGCAGTCGCTAGCTGTTCAAGCACTCGATACGCGCGCTTGAACACTTCACGGGCCCTCATTTACACGCAGTGATGACGAGAACGCCATGGCCGGGCTGATTCCCCAGAGCTTTATTGACGACCTTCTGAACCGCACCGACATCGTCGATGTTGTCAGCTCGCGCGTGCAAATGAAGAAGGCTGGCAAGAACTACACCGCCTGCTGCCCGTTTCACAAGGAAAAGACCCCGTCGTTCAGCGTCAGCCCCGACAAGCAGTTCTATTACTGCTTCGGCTGCGGCGCAGGCGGCAATGCCCTCGGCTTCATCATGGACCACGACAACCTGGACTTCCCCCAGGCTGTCGAGGAACTGGCAAAAGCCGCCGGCATGGAAATCCCCCGCGAAGAAAGTGGCCGCCCGCATAAACCTCGGCAACCCACGGATTCGCCGCTGTACCCGCTGCTGACTGCCGCTGCCGAGTTTTACCGCCAGGCACTTAAAAGCCATCCGCAGCGCAAGGCCGCCGTCGACTACCTCAAGGGCCGCGGCCTCACCGGTGAGATCGCCCGCGACTTCGGGCTGGGGTTCGCCCCGCCCGGCTGGGACAACCTGTACAAGCACCTGAGCAGCGACACCCTCCAGCAGAAAGCCATGATCGATGCCGGCCTGCTGGTGGAAAACGCCGAAACCGGCAAGCGCTACGACCGCTTCCGCGACCGCGTGATGTTCCCGATTCGCGACAGCCGGGGCCGCATCATCGCCTTCGGCGGCCGCGTGCTGGGGGACGACAAGCCCAAGTACCTGAACTCGCCGGAAACGCCAGTGTTCCACAAAGGCCAGGAACTCTATGGCCTGTTCGAGGCGCGCAAGAACAATCGCAACCTCGACGAGATCATCGTGGTTGAAGGCTATATGGACGTGATCGCACTTGCCCAGCAGGGCCTGCGCAACGCCGTGGCCACCCTCGGGACCGCCACCAGCGAAGAACACATGAAACGCCTGTTCCGCGTGGTGCCCAGCGTACTGTTCTGCTTCGACGGCGACCAGGCTGGCCGCAACGCCGCCTGGCGCGCACTTGAGGCCACGCTGTCGAGCCTGCAGGACGGGCGTCGCGCACGCTTCCTGTTCCTGCCCGAAGGCGAAGACCCGGACACCCTGGTGCGCTCCGAAGGCACCGACGCGTTTCGCGCGCGCATCAATCAACATGCACAGCCGCTGGCAGACTATTTTTTCCAGCAACTGACCGAAGAAGCCGACCCGCGCTCCCTCGAAGGCAAGGCCCACATGGCCACCCTCGCCGCACCGCTGATCGACAAAGTACCCGGCGCCAACCTGAAATCACTGATGCGCATGCGCCTGCTGGAAATCACCGGGCTAAGCGGTGAAGCCGTCAGCCAGCTGGTGCACAACACACCCCATGATGCGGCGCCACCGGCCTACGACCCAGGCATGGATTACGACGCCATGCCGGACTACTCCGACTTCCACCAACCGCAGGAGGCCTACGCGCCCCAGCAGGCGTGGACACCGAAGAAGCCCGGCGCCGGCGGCAAGAAATGGGACAAGAAACCCTGGAGCAAGAACGGCAAGCGCGGTGACAGTGACGAGGCCTATGCCCCACGCACCCCGGTTGCCGTGGAAGCGCCCACATTGATTGCGCTGCGTACGCTCATCCACCACCCGCAACTGGCGGAAAAGGTCGAGAGCGCCGATCACTTTGCCAACGAGAGCAATACCTACGCACAGGTGCTGATCGCCTTGATCGAGGCGGTCCAGAAAAATCCTAAGCTAAACTCAATTCAGTTGATGGCGCGTTGGCATGGCACCGAACAAGGCCGGTTATTGAAAGCACTCGCAGAAAAGGAGTGGCTAATTGACGGCGATAACCTTGAACAACAGTTTTTAGACACCATTACTAGGTTATCCGCGGGTCAGCACACGCAGACCCTCGATGAACTTATCAAGAGAGCAAGGCAGCCGGGATTGACGGCTGAAGAGCAAATTCAGATAGCAAAACAGATGCGCGACCTCTTAAAACAGAATGTTTCCGCATCAAACCCGACCTCAGCTGGCGTGTGAGGTCATAGCTCGGGTATAATCCTCGGCTTGTTTTTTGCCCGCCAAGACCTTCAGTGGATAGGGTGTTATGTCCGGAAAAGCGCAACAGCAGTCTCGTATCAAAGAGTTGATCGTTCTCGGTCGTGAGCAGGGTTACCTGACTTACGCGGAGGTCAACGACCACCTGCCTGAGGATATTTCAGATCCAGAGCAGGTGGAAGACATCATCCGCATGATTAACGACATGGGGATCAACGTATTCGAAGCTGCGCCAGATAAGGATTCCCTTATGCTGGCGGACGCCGATACCGACGAGGCTGCCGCTGAAGAAGCTGCTGCCGCGCTGGCTGCTGTGGAGACCGATATCGGTCGTACCACCGACCCTGTGCGCATGTATATGCGTGAAATGGGTACCGTCGAGCTGCTGACACGCGAAGGCGAAATCGAAATCGCCAAGCGTATCGAAGAGGGCATCCGTGAAGTGATGGGCGCAATCGCGCACTTCCCTGGCACGGTTGACCATATTCTCTCCGAGTACACCCGCGTCACCACCGAAGGTGGTCGCCTGTCCGACGTCCTGAGTGGCTACATCGACCCGGACGACGGCATCGCGCCGCCTGCCGCCGAAGTGCCGCCGCCTGTCGATGCCAAGGCTGCGAAAGCGGACGACGACTCTGAAGACGACGATGCTGAAGCCAGCGGCGACGATGAAGATGAAGTCGAAAGCGGTCCAGACCCGATCATCGCTGCCCAGCGTTTCGGTGCGGTTTCCGATCAAATGGAAATCACCCGCAAGGCCCTGAAAAAGCACGGTCGCGGCAACAAGCAGGCGATTGCCGAGCTGTTGGCCCTGGCTGAGCTGTTCATGCCGATCAAGCTGGTACCGAAGCAATTCGAAGGCCTGGTCGAGCGTGTTCGCAGCGCCCTTGAGCGTCTGCGTGCACAAGAGCGTGCGATCATGCAGCTCTGTGTCCGTGATGCGCGCATGCCGCGTGCCGACTTCCTGCGCCAGTTCCCAGGCAACGAAGTAGACGAAAGCTGGACCGACGCACTGGCCAAGGGCAAGGCGAAATACGCCGAAGCCATTGGTCGCCTGCAGCCCGACATCATCCGCTGCCAGCAAAAGCTGACCGCGCTTGAGACCGAGACCGGTCTGACGATTGCCGAGATCAAGGACATCAACCGTCGCATGTCGATCGGTGAGGCCAAGGCCCGCCGCGCGAAGAAAGAGATGGTTGAAGCCAACTTGCGTCTGGTGATCTCCATCGCCAAGAAGTACACCAACCGTGGCCTGCAATTCCTCGATCTGATCCAGGAAGGCAACATCGGCTTGATGAAGGCTGTGGACAAGTTCGAATACCGTCGCGGTTACAAGTTCTCGACGTATGCCACCTGGTGGATCCGTCAGGCGATCACTCGCTCGATCGCCGACCAGGCCCGCACCATCCGTATTCCGGTGCACATGATCGAGACGATCAACAAGCTCAACCGTATTTCCCGGCAGATGTTGCAGGAAATGGGTCGTGAACCGACTCCGGAAGAGTTGGGCGAACGCATGGAAATGCCTGAGGATAAAATCCGCAAGGTATTGAAGATCGCTAAAGAGCCGATCTCCATGGAAACCCCGATCGGTGATGACGAAGACTCCCATCTGGGTGACTTCATCGAAGACTCGACCATGCAGTCGCCAATCGATGTCGCCACTGTTGAGAGCCTTAAAGAAGCGACTCGTGACGTACTCTCCGGCCTCACTGCCCGTGAAGCCAAGGTACTGCGCATGCGTTTCGGCATCGACATGAATACCGACCACACCCTTGAGGAAGTCGGTAAGCAGTTTGACGTAACCCGCGAGCGGATCCGTCAGATCGAAGCCAAGGCGCTGCGCAAGTTGCGCCACCCGACGCGAAGCGAGCATCTGCGCTCCTTCCTCGACGAGTGACACCAGAACCCCCGGCCCAGGCCGGGGGTTTTGTTTTGTATAGATAAAATCCCTCGCAACGCCCCTCCCCCGCAATGCCCGTCTACACTCGAACCATTCCCCGTGCCATAACGAGACCGTTATGCCCAGATTGCCGACTGTGTTACTGCTGTCGCTGCTGACCTGGACCGCAACGGCTGGCGCGTTGACTCTCAGCGATGATGAGCGTGGCTGGCTGGCGGACCATCAGGAGTTGCGCCTGGGGGTGGACGCGTCGTGGCCACCCTTTGAATACCGTGACGACGAGGGCCGCTACCAAGGCTTGGCGGCCGACTACGTGCGCCTGATCCAGGACCGCCTTGGCGTGCGCGTCAAGCTGATCGAGCCGCAGAACTGGAGCGCCGTACTCGAGCAGGCGCGGAACAACCAGCTCGACCTGCTGCCCGGCGTCATGTCCACGCCGGAGCGCCAGGGCTACATGGCGTTCACGCGCCCGTACCTCGACTTCCCCATCGTTATCCTGGCTCATGAAGGCGGCGCCAAACCGCGCAACCTGAAGGACCTCTACGGCTTGAAGATTGCCGTGGTCGAAAACTACGCCCCCCATGAACTGCTGCGCACTCATCATCCCGACCTCAACCTGGTGGCCATGCCGAATGTGAGTTCGACGCTGCAAGCCCTGGCCACGGATGAAGTCGATGCGGTGGTCGGCGATCTGGCCTCGAGCGTGTGGAGCCTGCGCCAACTCAAGCTCGACGGCTTGTACGTCAGCGGCGAAACCCCCTACCGCTATCAACTGGCGATGGGTGTACCGCGCGACAATAAAATGCTGGTGGGCATCCTCGACAAGGTATTGGCCGACCTGAGCCCACAGGAAACCGACGCGATCCAGCAACACTGGGTCGGCAGCTTTACCGACCACCGCACCTTCTGGACAGACCTGCTGATGTACGGCCTGCCCGCGGTGCTCTTGCTGAGCACCGTACTGGCCGTAGTGATTCGGATCAATCGCCGGCTCAGCTCGGAAATCTCCCGCCGCGTCGCCCTGGAACAGGAACTGCGCAGCAGCGAATACCACTATCGCGGCCTGGTGGAGAGCCTGTCCGCCATCGCCTGGGAAGCCAGTGTCAGTGATTTCACCTACAGCTACGTGTCGCCACATGCCGAGGAATTACTCGGCTATCCTCGCGCGCACTGGCTGATTCCAGGCTTCTGGCGCAACATCATTCACCCCGCCGACCTGACCCGCACCGAAGCCTATTGCTACCGCGAGACCCGCGCCAACCGTGATCACAGCATCGATTACCGCGTGATCACCGCCGATGGCCGCTGCCTGTGGGTGCGTGACATCGTCAGCCTCATCGAACACGGGCATGAGCCGGTACTGCGCGGCTTGATGATCGATATCAGCGAGGCCAAGCGTACTGAAGAAGCCTTGCAGCTGTCCGAGCAGAAATTCGCCTCTGTGTTCCAGCAATGCCCGGACATGCTGGTGATCGCACGCCTGTCCGACGGCTGCCTGCTGGAGGTGAACAAAGCGTTCGAGGACCAGATTGGCTTGAAGGCCGAAGAGGTGGTGGGCAAGACCGCCACCGAACTCAACATCTGGGGCATTGAAGGCGTGGGTCCCGACCTGCTGCAACGGGTGCAGACCACCAGCATCCGCAACCTGGAAATGCCGTTTCTGCGCAGTAACGGCCAAGCGTTCACCGGGTTGATTTCCGCCGAGCCGTTTCAACTCGATACCACGGAAGCCATCGTCGTGGTGGTGCGTGACATCACCCAGCTCAAGGCAACCCAACAGCAACTGCAAACCTCCGAAGAGAAATTCGCCAAGGCCTTCCACGCCTCCCCTGACGGCTTGTTGCTGAGCCGACAGCGCGATGGCCTGTTGATTGAAGTGAACGATGGCTTCAGTCGGATCACCGGTTTCAACAGCGCGGCATCCCTCGACCAATCGACACTGGAGATGGGCATCTGGGTCGACCTCAATGAACGCAAACACATGCTGGAACTGATGCAGCGCGATGGTTTTGTGCGCGACTTCGTCTGCCATATACGCCGCAGTGATGGCCAGATCCGTCTGTGCGAACTGTCCAGCCGTCCACTGCCGATCGGCGACGACGACTGTATGCTGACCATCGCGCGGGACATCACCGAGCGCCAGCTGATGCAGGAGAAACTGCAACAGGCCGCTACCGTGTTCGAAAGCACGGCCGAAGGCGTATTGATTACCGACACCCGGCAGAACATCAGCGCGGTCAACCGTGCCTTCAGCGAGATCACCGGATACAGCGAGGCCGAAGCCCTCGGCCAGACCCCGCGCCTGCTCGCCTCCGGCCTGCATGACAGCGCCTTCTACGCCGCCATGTGGCACCAGTTGACCGCGCAAGGTCACTGGCAGGGCGAGATATCAAACCGGCGCAAGAACGGCGAGCTGTACCCCAGTTGGCTAACCATCAGCGCCGTGCGCAACCGCGACCAGTTGATCACGCACTTTGTCGCCGTGTTCGCCGACATCTCCAGCCTCAAGCTGGCCCAGGCTCGCCTCGACTACCAGGCACACCACGATCCATTGACCGGCCTGCCCAACCGCACGCTGTTCGAAAGCCGACTGCAAGCGGCCCTCAACGGGCACCAGGAAACCGGCAAGCAAGGCGCCGTGCTGTTTCTTGACCTCGACCGCTTCAAACACATCAATGACAGCCTCGGCCACCCGATCGGCGACCTGCTGCTCAAAGACATCGCCGTGCGCCTCAAGGAACAACTGCGTGACATCGACACCGTCGCGCGCTTGGGCGGCGATGAATTCATCATCCTGCTGCCCGGCCTGCAACACGCCAGCGACGCCCAGTACCTGGCCAATAAACTGCTGGCCTGCTTCACCCCGCCGTTCCAGGCGGGTGAGCACGAGTTCTTTATCAGCGCCAGCATCGGCACCAGCCTGTACCCCCAGGACGGCACCGACGTCGCCACCCTGGTCAAAAATGCCGACGCCGCGATGTACCGCTCTAAAGCCAAGGGGCGCAACCGGGTCGAAAGCTATACCCGCGACCTCACCGCCCAAGCCAACGAACGCGTGGCACTCGAACATGAACTGCGCCGCGCCATCGAGCGCAACGAACTGAGCCTGTATTACCAGCCAAAACTGAGCCTGGAAACCCAGGAACTGATCGGTGCCGAAGCGCTGATCCGCTGGCGCCACCCCACGTTCGGCGACGTGCCCCCCGAGCACTTCATTGCCTTGGCCGAAGAAAACGGCATGATCCTGCAGATTGGCGACTGGGTGCTGGAACACGCCTGCCGGCAACTGCACGCCTGGCAAGGCACCTTTGACGATTTCGGCCCACTGTCGGTCAACCTGGCCGGCGCCCAACTGCGCCATCCCGGCTTGCTGGGTCGCATCGAACAGCTACTGCGCGACTACCGGCTCGAACCAGGCCGCCTGCAACTGGAGATCACCGAAAACTTCATCATGAGCCAGGCCGAGGAAGCGCTCGAGGTCCTGCACCAACTCAAGGACCTGGGCGTACAACTGGCAATCGATGATTTCGGCACTGGCTACTCATCCCTCAGCTACCTCAAGCGCCTGCCGCTGGACTTCCTCAAGATCGACCAGTCCTTCGTCCGCGGCCTGCCCGACGACCCCCACGACGCCGCCATCGTGCGCGCCATCATTGCCCTGGGCCACAGCATGCAATTCACCATCATCGCCGAGGGTGTGGAAAACCCCGCACAGCAAGCCTTCCTGGCTGCCGAAGGCTGCGAACAGATGCAGGGCTACATTGTCAGCCTACCGTTACCACCGGAGCTTTTCGCCGCGACATTTCTTCGTATGCGCATTGAGGACTTTTCGGATAGCACAGCGAGGAAACCATCGTTATAATCCGCGACCTGTTACAGGGCCTATAGCTCAGTTGGTCAGAGCAGAGGACTCATAATCCTTTGGTCCACGGTTCAAGTCCGTGTGGGCCCACCAAACAAGAAAGCCGCGCATTGCGCGGCTTTTGCGTGTCTGGCAGCCTCATTTCGCAAACAACTGCCCAATATCCCTGAATGCCTTGAACTCCAGCGCGTTCCCGCACGGATCGAACAGAAACAACGTCGCCTGCTCCCCCACCTGCCCCTTGAAGCGAATGTGCGGCTCCAGCACAAAGCGGGTTTGCCTGGCCTGCAAGCGTTCCGCCAAGGCATGCCAATCTTCCCAGCCGAGCACCACGCCAAAATGCGGCACCGGTACATCGTGGCCGTCTACGGCATTGGTGTGGGCAGCCTCCTGGGAGGCGGTTTTCGGATGTTCGTGAATGACCAACTGGTGCCCGAAGAAATTGAAGTCGACCCAGTGCTCACTGGAACGCCCCTCCTCCAGGCCAAACACTTCACCGTAGAAATGCCGCGCAGCGGCCAGGTCGAATACCGGAATTGCCAGGTGAAAAGGAGCGAGTGTCATCAGGTCAAACCTCTATGGGCATTAAGTGACCCGAGTTTAGCCTTGCTCCTGACGATGAAAAGACGATAGTTTTTGCGCCGAGCTCAAATTATTTCGATCAATCGAGACGCCCATGTTGCGCGAACTGAAGACCTTTATCGCAGTAACCCGTCACGGCACGTTCGCGGCGGCGGGCATGCATATCGGGCTGACGCAGTCGGCAGTCAGTGCGCAGATTCGTCAATTGGAGCAGACGCTCGGCGTGCAGTTGTTCGACCGTACCGGACGGCAGGCCACGTTGAACGCCGCGGGGTTGCGAGCCTTGCCATTGGCCAGGGAGATTCTGGACACGTTCAATCGCATGGCGGTGCCGGTGGATGCCAACGAGTACCGGGGCGAACTGAAAGTGGGTGCCATTACCACCGCGCAAACCGGCCTGTTGCCCCAGGCGCTGGTGCGTTTGCGCCAGGCGGCCCCGACGGTGGAGTGCAAGCTCATACCCGGTGTATCCCTGGAGCTGTTGAGCCGGGTGGACGCCGGTGAACTGGATTCGGCGATCATTATTCGGCCGCCCTTTGACCTGCCCAAGGAGTTGCACGTACAGCTGCTGCGCAAGGAGCCGTTTGCGCTGATTGTGCCTCATGCAACGATGGGCGATGACCCTTTGCGCTTGCTCGCGACACAGCCCCATGTGCGCTATGACCGGGCTTCATTTGGCGGTCGGTTGGTCAGCCGATTCCTGCGCGAACAGAAGCTTGAGGTCCAGGTGGCGCTGGAACTGGATGAGCTGGAAGCCATCGTCAAGATGGTCGAGTGTGGCCTGGGCGTTTCGCTGATTCCCCAGGCGGGGTTGTGGCTGGAACGCTCGCCAAATGTGCGAATTATCCCTCTGGGCAATCAGACTTTTTACCGAGACATCATCCTGCTCAGTCGCTACAGCCAACGGCATCTCCCCGTACCGCAACTGTTTACCCGCTGCCTGCTCGCCGACGCCAGCCTGTAAGATGCCTGCACATTGCCGCCCTATCGGAGCCCTCGCCTTGCCCGCCCTCGACGAAATCGATCGCCAACTGATCGCCGCCCTGCAGATCAATGCCCGCGAAAGCGTGGCCATGCTTGCCCGACAGTTGGGTATCGCACGCACCACGGTGACATCACGCCTGGCGCGCCTGGAAAAAACCCAGGTGATTACCGGCTATGGCGTGCGCCTCGGCCAGCGCGTGGTGGAAGGTGGTTTGCAGGCGTATGTCGGCATCACCGTGCAGGCACGTTCGGGCAAGGAAGTGCTGCGCCGGCTCAGCGCCATGGCCCAGGTGCAGCAGTTGTGCGCGGTCAGCGGCGAGTTCGATTACGTCGCATGGCTACGCACGGACTCACCCGAACAGTTGGACCAATTGCTGGACCAGATCGGCAGCGTGGACGGCGTGGAGAAAACCACGACTTCGATCATCCTCAGTAACAAACTGGACCGCGGACAGCCAATTTGACCGCCATGTTCGTCACACTGACTAAAAACAGTTCAATCCGACGACATTTTGTGTCTTATTAACGAACGCTACGCTCCCTAAACTGGCTGCCATCTTTTCCTATACTCAGCGGGTCGCATCCCGCGGAGCCGTCAGCAAGGGTCAGCCATGAGCATTCCGTCCAGCACCATCAGCAAGACCAATCGCCACCCCGCCGACGGCAAGAAACCCATCACCATCTTTGGCCCGGACTTTCCGTTTGCCTTCGATGACTGGATCGAGCATCCAGCCGGGCTGGGCAGCATTCCATCCGCCCAGCATGGTGCCGAAGTGGCGATCGTCGGTGCCGGGATTGCAGGGCTTGTTGCCGCTTACGAGCTGATGAAACTGGGCCTTAAGCCAGTGGTGTACGAGGCCTCGAAAATGGGCGGGCGCCTGCGCTCCCAGGCGTTTGAGGGCGCAGAAGGCATCATCGCCGAGCTGGGTGGCATGCGCTTCCCGGTGTCGTCCACCGCGTTCTACCACTACGTGGACAAGCTTGGCCTGGAAACCAAACCGTTCCCCAACCCGCTGACCCCAGCGTCCGGCAGCACGGTGATCGACCTCGAAGGCCAGACCCACTACGCACAAAAGCTCTCCGACTTGCCGGTACTGTTCCAGGAAGTGGCTGACGCCTGGGCGGATGCCCTGGAAGCCGGTTCACAGTTCGGGGATATCCAGCAGGCCATCCGCGACCGCGACGTGCCGCGCCTCAAAGCGCTGTGGAACACGCTGGTGCCGCTGTGGGACGACCGCACCTTCTATGACTTCGTCGCCACGTCCAAGGCGTTCGCGAAGTTGTCGTTTCATCATCGCGAAGTGTTCGGCCAGGTGGGGTTCGGCACCGGCGGCTGGGACTCGGACTTCCCCAACTCGATGCTGGAAATCTTCCGCGTGGTGATGACCAACTGCGACGACCACCAACACCTGGTGGTCGGCGGCGTTGCCCAGGTGCCGATGGGCATCTGGCGCCATGTACCGGAGCGATGCGCCCACTGGCCGGCCGGCACCAGCCTCAGTTCGCTGCACCGCGGCGCGCCCCGCGCCGGGGTGAAACGCATTGCCCACGCGGCTGATGGCCGCTTTGCCGTTACCGACAACTATGGTGACACCCGCGAGTACGCGGCCGTGCTGACTACCTGTCAGAGCTGGCTGTTGACCACCCAGATCGAATGTGACGAAACCCTGTTCTCGCAAAAGATGTGGATGGCCCTGGACCGCACGCGCTACATGCAATCGTCGAAAACCTTTGTAATGGTCGACCGCCCGTTCTGGAAGGACAAAGACCCGGAAACCGGCCGCGACCTGATGAGCATGACCCTCACCGATCGCCTGACCCGTGGCACCTACCTGTTCGATAACGGTGACGATAAGCCGGGGGTGATCTGCCTGTCTTACTCGTGGATGAGCGACGCCCTGAAAATGCTGCCGCAGCCCATCGACAAGCGTGTGAAGCTGGCGCTGGATGCGCTGAAGAAGATCTACCCGAAAGTCGATATCAAAGCGCGCATTATCGGTGACCCGATCACCGTGTCCTGGGAAGCCGATCCGCACTTCCTCGGGGCGTTCAAGGGCGCGTTGCCGGGTCACTATCGCTACAACCAGCGGATGTATGCGCACTTCATGCAGAAGGACATGCCCGCCGAACAACGCGGGATCTTTATTGCCGGTGACGATGTGTCCTGGACCCCCGCCTGGGTGGAAGGCGCGGTACAAACCTCGCTGAACGCGGTGTGGGGCATCATGACTCACTTCGGTGGCAGCACTCACCCGGAGAACCCAGGGCCGGGCGATGTATTCGATGAAATCGGGCCGATCGCCCTGGCCGATTAAGGAGTTGAGCATGCGCGTTGCCCTGTACCAATGCCCACCGCTGCCGCTGGACGTGGCCGGCAACCTCAAGCGCCTGCACCCATTGGCGCATGAGGCGTCTGGCGCCGATGTGCTGGTGTTGCCGGAGATGTTCCTGAGCGGCTACAACATCGGCGCCGAGGCTGTTGGCGCGCTGGCCGAGGCACAGGACGGACCGTCGGCGCAGGCGATTGGCGAACTGGCCAAAAGTGCCGGGCTGGCGATTCTCTACGGCTACCCGGAACGGGCCGAGGATGGCCAGATCTACAACGCCGTGCAGTTGATCGACGCTCACGGCCGGCGCTTGTGCAACTACCGCAAGACTCACCTGTTTGGCGACCTGGACCACTCGATGTTCAGTGCCGGCGAGGATGATTTCCCGCTGGTGGAACTCAACGGCTGGAAGCTCGGTTTCCTGATCTGCTACGACCTGGAGTTCCCGGAAAACACCCGGCGCCTGGCCCTGGCCGGCGCCGAAGTGATCCTGGTGCCCACCGCCAACATGGTGCCGTTCGACTTTGTCGCCGATGTCACCGTGCGTGCACGGGCCTTCGAAAACCAGTGTTATGTGGCCTACGCCAATTACTGTGGGCACGAAGGCGAGATCCAGTACTGCGGGCAAAGCAGCATCGCCGCGCCGAATGGCCAGCGCATTGCACAGGCCGGCCTGGATGAAGCCCTGATCGTCGGGGAGCTGGATCGCCAGTCGATACTCGACGCCCGTGCTGCCAATCACTACCTGCAAGACCGTCGCCCCGAGTTGTACGGCGCGCTGCACAAGCCCTGATCCTGCCGGTGGGCGAGCGGTTTGATAACATGGTCACATCCTACGTTTCGGAAGTGCCCATGCCTGCGCCGGCCCACCCCCATCACCTTCATCTGACCCTGGCCAACGGCCTGCGGGTTTCCTTGCAGCACGCGCCGCGTTTGAAGCGGTGCGCAGCAGTGCTAAGGGTAGCGGCCGGCAGCCATGACGTGCCGCTGGCATGGCCGGGGCTGGCGCATTTCCTCGAGCATCTGCTGTTCCTCGGAACCGAGCGCTTTCCCACGAATGACGGGTTGATGACCTACGTGCAGCGTCATGGCGGCCAGGTCAATGCCAGCACCGGTGAGCGCACCACGGACTTCTTCTTTGAACTGCCAGTTGTGACGTTTGCCGGTGGGCTGGAGCGGTTGGTGGATATGCTCGCCCACCCACGCCTGACGCTTGAGGATCAATTGCGCGAGCGCGAAGTGCTGCACGCCGAGTTTGTCGCCTGGTCCCAGGATGCGAAGGCGCAGCAGCAGGTCGCGTTGTTGGAAGGGCTGGCGGCTGATCACCCGTTGCGGGGGTTTCATGCAGGCAATCGCGACAGCCTGCCAGTGGAGCGTGAGGCATTTCAGCAGGCGCTGCGGGACTTCCACACGCAGTTTTATCAGAGTGGGCAGATGACCTTGAGCCTGGCGGGCCCTCAACCGCTGCAAGCGCTGGAAGGCCTGGCGCAGCAGTTCAGCGAGCAACTGACCTCAGGGCCCCTGCGTCCACAGTCTGCACCACCGGCATTGATGCAGGGCCAAGCACCAAGCTATCAGCACATCGCCAATAATCACTTGCACCACGTCATCACGTGTAACGCGCCCCGTGAATCACTGGAATTCCTCTGCACCTGGCTCAGTGCCTCGGCACCCGGCGGGCTGCTGGCCGAACTCAAGACGCGACAACTGGGCAGCGCACTGCAGGCGTCTGTGCTGTATCACTTTGCCGGCCAGGCGGTGCTGGACATCGACTTTACACTCAGCAACCCCGTTGAGTCGGCGACGCAGATCGAGGCGTTGCTGCACGACTGGTTGAGCTTCTTCGCACACAGCGATTGGACCGCCTTGCGCGAAGAGTTTGCCTTGCTGGCGGCTCGCCAACAGCAGACCCTAGGCGCCCTGGCGCTGGCCCGGCACAACAGCGAGGCGCTGTCGGAACAGGCCGTCATCGACCTCAAGGCCATGCTCGACGCGCTGCGCCTGCCGCCCTCCGGGCACACGTGGCAACTGCCGCCGAGCAATCCGTTCCTGCGCCCGCCGGTCAACGCAGAACGCGCCGGCCTGATTCGCGGCCAGACCAGCGCCCACCGAGGGTTGCGCACCTTTGCCCAGGATCGCTCCCGAGGGCGTCGTGAGGTATCGGCGCTGGCTTTCAGCCAGGCATTGGCGGGTGACAGTGAAGAAGGTGCGCTGTACCTGCACTGGCAGTCCGCCCCGCCCGGCCTGGAAAGCGCAGTGCAGTCGTTGCGCGAAAATGCCCGTCAGGCGGGCGTCGACTTGTCGCTCGAACGCCTGGGCAATGACGGGCTGGTGAGGATGGTCGGGCTACAGGAGCCTATTCCAGCCGTGCTGGAGGTATTGGCGCAACGCCTGGCCCAACCGCAGGAAGCCCAGGCCGTCGCGCCCCCCATGATCGCCATCCGAACATTGCTCAAGGCACTGCCCGCTTGCTGCAGCGCTCGCACGCCCGAACCGGCATCCTGGGCCACCGCGCGCTGGCAAGGCCTGGGAATGGGTTTCTCTGCAGCGCAGGAAGCCGCGATCAAGACGGCGGCGGCCCGCCTGCCAGGGCAAACCACGAACCTCAATCAGGTGCAGCCATCCCTCAGCGGCCAACGCATCTGGCATGAGGTGGAAACCGACGCAAACGAAGCCGCCCTGCTGCTGTTTTGCCCGGCACCGAGCCAAGCCCTGGCGGACGAGGCCGCATGGCGACTGCTCGGCCATCTGCTTCAAGGCCCCTTCTACCAGCGCCTGCGGGTAGAGCTGCAAATCGGCTACGCCGTATTCAGCGGCATCCGACAGATAAACGGCCAGACCGGCCTGCTATTCGGCGTGCAATCCCCCAACGTGTCCCTTTCAGGCATCGTCGATCACCTGCAGACCTTCCTGAAGCAACTGCCGACGCTGATCGACAACAGTGAAGAACTGGGCAACCAGGCTCTGGCGCAGCAGTTCTCAACGCAGACGCTGCCCAACGCCCAGGCCGCCGAACTGCTGTGGCACGCCCATTTGGCGGGCCATTCGTCGGGTTACCTGGCTCACCTTCAAGCTCACATCCAAACCTGTACACGGGAAGCGTTGCAGCTTGCCGCCCAGCAAGTGGAAGCCGCCGCAGGCGGATGGCGCTGCGTGGCCAACGGCCCGCGCACGTCGGCGACCTGGCAAGCAGCCGGCTGATCATTGCCGGCCCTGCAAAAGGCTTTTTCCACCAAGACAGCGCTAACTTGAAAAGAATTGAGTAACATTCCTACGCACACATCTGAACATCTCCGACTGGAGGTGGACTATATGTATTACGTAGTAGTAAACGTCCCATCCCTTCGTAGGAGTAAGAATATGACCTGGTCCAAACCTGCTTACACTGATCTGCGTATTGGTTTCGAAGTCACCATGTACTTCGCCAGCCGTTAATCGGCTGGGTAATACAACGCCTCGGTTCGCCCGGGGCGTTTTTGTTTTGAGCTTGATGGAGCGACCATGTTTGTCCAGATTCTAGGTTCCGCCGCCGGCGGTGGTTTCCCGCAGTGGAACTGCAACTGCGTGAACTGCGCAGGTTTTCGTGATGGCAGCCTGCGGGCCCAGGCGCGTACCCAGTCGTCCATCGCGATCTCCGACGATGGCGTGAACTGGGTGCTGTGCAATGCCTCGCCGGATATCCGCGCGCAACTCCAGGGCTTCGCACCGATGCAACCCGGACGTGCCCTGCGCGATACCGGCATCAGCGCGATCATCCTGATGGACAGCCAGATCGACCACACCACCGGCCTGTTGAGCCTGCGCGAGGGTTGCCCGCACCAGGTGTGGTGCACCGACATGGTCCATGAAGACCTCAGCACCGGCTTCCCGCTGTTCACCATGCTCACCCACTGGAACGGCGGCCTGGCCTGGAACCGTATCGAACTGGACGCCAGCTTCACCGTCCCGGCCTGCCCCAACCTGCGCTTTACCCCGTTGCCCTTGCGCAGCGCCGCGCCGCCCTACTCGCCGCACCGCTTCGACCCGCACCCTGGCGACAACATCGGCCTGATCGTCGAAGACCTGCGCACCGGCGGCAAGCTGTTCTACGCCCCAGGCCTGGGCAAAGTCGACGCGCCACTGCTGGACATCATGGCCGGCAGCGACTGCCTGCTGGTGGACGGCACGATGTGGGACGACGATGAAATGCAGCGCCGTGGCGTCGGCACCCGCACGGGGCGCGAGATGGGCCACCTGGCGCAAAACGGCCCCGGTGGCATGCTCGAAGTGCTCGCGCAGTTGCCCAAGCAGCGCAAGGTACTTATCCACATCAACAACACCAACCCGATCCTTGATGAAGACTCCCCCGAGCGAGCGGAACTGGTGCGGCGCAATGTCGAAGTGGCTTACGACGGCATGAGCATTGAACTGTAGGAGCGACCGAAATGACTGATACGCCGTTGACCCCCGCTGAATTCGAAGCAGCCCTTAAGGCCAAGGGCGCCTTCTACCATATTCATCACCCGTATCACGTGGCGATGTACGAAGGCCGCGCCACCCGCGAGCAAATCCAGGGCTGGGTCGCCAACCGTTTCTACTATCAGGTGAACATCCCGCTCAAAGACGCCGCGATCCTGGCCAACTGTCCGGACCGGGAGATCCGCCGTGAGTGGATCCAGCGCCTGCTCGATCACGATGGCGCCCCGGGTGAGGACGGCGGTATCGAAGCCTGGCTGCGCCTGGGCCAGGCGGTCGGCCTCGACCCCGAGCAACTGCGCTCCCAGGAACTGGTGTTGCCCGGCGTGCGTTTTGCGGTAGATGCGTACGTCAACTTCGCCCGTCGCGCCAGCTGGCAAGAAGCCGCCAGCAGCTCGCTGACCGAGCTGTTCGCACCGCAGATCCACCAATCGCGCCTCGACAGCTGGCCGCAGCATTACCCGTGGATCGACCCAACCGGTTATGAATATTTCCGCACGCGCCTGGGCCAGGCTCGCCGCGATGTGGAACACGGGTTGGCGATCACCCTGCAGCACTACACTACGCGTGAGGGCCAGGAGCGCATGCTGGAAATTCTCCAGTTCAAACTGGACATTCTCTGGAGCATGCTCGATGCCATGAGCATGGCCTACGAACTCAAACGCCCGCCGTATCACAGCGTGACCGAGCAGCGGGTGTGGCATAAAGGGATCACCCTATGAGCTTTGATCGCAGCAGAATACCGGCCTGGCGCCAGGGCTACCGTTACCAGTATGAGCCCGCGCAAAAGGGTCACGTGCTGCTCTACCCCGAGGGCATGATCAAGCTCAACGACAGCGCCGCGCTGATCGGCGGGTTGATCGACGGCGAGCGCGACGTGGCAGCGATCATCGCCGAGCTGGATAAACAATTCCCTGGCGTGCCAGAGCTCGGCGAAGACATCGAGCAATTCATGGAGGTCGCCCGTGCTGAGCACTGGATCACCCTTGCCTGACAAGCCTGCCATCGGCCTGCCGCTGTGGTTGCTGGCCGAGCTGACCTACCGCTGTCCGTTGCAATGCCCGTACTGCTCCAACCCGCTGGACTTTGCCGAGCAGGGCAAGGAGCTGACTACCGAGCAGTGGTTCAAGGTGTTTCGTGAAGCCCGCGAGATGGGGGCCGCGCAATTGGGCTTTTCCGGTGGAGAGCCGCTGGTGCGCCAAGACCTTGCCGAGCTGATCGCCGAGGCGCGCAAGCTGGGGTTCTATACCAACTTGATCACGTCGGGCATCGGCCTGACTGAACAGAAAATCAGCGACTTCAAGAAGGCCGGCCTCGACCATATCCAGATCAGCTTCCAGGCCAGCGACGAACAGGTCAACAACCTGCTGGCCGGCTCGAAAAAAGCCTTCGCGCAGAAGTTGGAAATGGCCCGCGCGGTGAAAGCCCATGGCTACCCGATGGTGCTGAACTTCGTCACCCATCGGCACAATATCGACAAGATCGACCGCATTATCGAACTGTGCATCGCGTTGGAAGCGGACTTTGTCGAACTCGCCACGTGCCAGTTCTATGGCTGGGCGCAGCTCAATCGTGTGGGGCTATTGCCGACCCAGGAACAACTGGTGCGCGCCGAACGCATCACCAATGAATACCGCGCCAAGCTCGAGGCCGAGGGCCACCCGTGCAAGCTGATCTTCGTTACACCGGATTACTACGAAGAGCGCCCGAAAGCCTGCATGAACGGCTGGGGCAGTATCTTTCTGACGGTGACACCCGACGGCACGGCCCTGCCCTGTCACGGCGCCCGACAGATGCCGGTGCAATTTCCGAACGTGCGCGACCACAGCATGCAGCACATCTGGTACGACTCGTTTGGTTTCAATCGCTTTCGCGGCTACGACTGGATGCCCGAGCCATGCCGTTCCTGCGATGAAAAAGAGAAGGACTTCGGCGGCTGCCGTTGCCAGGCCTTCATGCTCACGGGGGACGCGAGTAATGCCGACCCGGTGTGCAGCAAGTCCGAGCAGCACGGCATCATCCTGCAAGCGCGGGAAGACGCCGAACATGCCACCCAGACCATTGAGCAACTGGCCTTTCGCAATGAGCGCAACTCACGGCTCATCGCAAAAGGCTGACTGCCTCAGCGCTTGGCGATGATGTACACCGCGTGAATGATGCCGGGGAAGTAACCGCACAGGGTCAGCAGAATATTCAGCCAGAACGCGCCGCCGAAGCCCACTTGCAGGAACACACCCAGTGGCGGCAGCAGAATGGCGATGATGATACGAATGATGTCCATGGGTAAGCTCCAAAAAATCGGCTCGTGTGAGCCGTGTAGCTAATCGACATTGGCCGTTCGTAAGGGTTCACTGGGATCTGGCGTTGGGCCATCTATCGTTGTTGAACAGGCAAAAAAACGCCCCCAGCCGAAAGAATCAGGCCGGAGGCGCCGCGTATACCGCGAGACGGTTCAGGAATAGGGTTTAAACGGCGATGCCCTTGCGGCATTGCAACTGTGCGGTGCGCACGCGCGCGAAGGCGCGGGCCAGGCGCAGGAGCATTTCATCGATGTTGCTCTTGCTGATCGTCAGCGCCGGGGTGAAGCGCAGGCAGTTAGGTTGCGGGGCGTTGATGATCAGTCCTTCGTGCAAGGCCGCTTTCACGACAGCGTCCGCGGAATCATCCGAAAACGTCAGGCCCCACATCAAGCCGTGCCCGCGCAATGGCCCGTGGTCGTAGCGATAGGCCAGGCGAGCGAGGCCTTCGCCAAGGTAAAGGCCAGACTCACGCACCTGCTCCAGGAAGCCGTGTTCCAACACGGCATCCAGCACGGCAACGCCGGCCGACGCCATCAGTGCATTGCCATGATGGGTGCCTTCCAGTTCGCCTACCTCAAAGCAACAGGCAGTGCCGCGCGCCAGCAGCGCTGCCAGGGGCACGCCGCCGCCCAAGCCTTTGCCGAGGGTGATGATGTCGGCACGTACGCCATAATGCTGTTCGGCGAGCAAGGTGCCGCAGCGGCCAATACCGGTTTGCACCTCGTCGAGAATCAGCAGGATCCCCAGTTCGCGGCACAGGCGCTCGACACCTTTGAGATAGTGCTCCGTCGCGGGGATCACGCCGGCTTCGCCCTGGATCGGCTCCAGCATGATCGCGACGGTCTGCGCATCAACTGCGGCGTGCAAGGCCGGCAGATCGTTGAACGGCACATGGCTGAAGCCGGGTAGTTGCGGTTCGAAGCGATTGGCGCGGTCGCTCGCCGAGGCCGACATCGCCGCGAAGCTGCGGCCGTGGCAACCATTGCTCGCGCTGATGATGCGGTAGGCGCCGCCGCGATGCAGTTGGCCCCACTTGCGTGCCAGCTTGATCGCGGCTTCGCAGGCTTCGGCACCGCTGTTGAGCAGGTAGGCCTGGTCACTGCCGGTGCAATGGCACAGCCGATCGACGAGGTTGAGTTGGGTGCGGTTATGCAGGGTGTTGCCCGGATTGATCAGCGCCTGGGTCTGGTCGGCCAACGCTTTGATCAACACCTGCGGGCTGTGGCCGAGGCTATTGGCGGCGGCGCCCTGGTTGAAGTCCAGGTAGGCACGGTCGTCGCTGTCCCATAGCCATGAGCCCTGGCCGCGCACAAATACCTGAGCCGGCCGCGCCACAGTCGGCATCAGCGACTCACTGGAATGACTGCCGCGCGGGGTATCCAGGATCAAGTCATCCAGGCTGGGCGCGGGGCGACGCATATTGAACAGGTTCACATCTTCACCCCGCTGGCAACCGGACCTTGGTCGGTACAGGCCATCTGTCGTGAGTAAAGATTGTTTGCCTTGCCTATGTAAACGCTATCAACATAAACACTGTTCATTGCCCGATCCGGCCCTGTAAGCCCTGCGAATAGCCGCTAGACTAGGCGTCTCGGGGGCCAACAGCCATTTCGTTTTTCCAGCTTTTTCGATAAGTAAGTCTTATGGATTTCAAGCAACTGCGTTATTTCGTCGCGGTGTACGAGGAAGGCCACGTAGGCCGTGCGGCAGAGCGTCTGTCGATCTCGCAACCAGCACTGTCGCAACAGATTCGCCAGTTGGAACAGAACCTCGACGTGAGCCTGTTCGAACGCAGCAGCAAGCGTCTGCTGCCGACATTGGCGGCGCATACGCTGTACAACCATGCCCTGCCACTGATCGATGGCATGCAACAGGCGATCGAAGCGCTGCGCAACTTCAAGGGCCAGGCGATGCGCACCCTCGCCATCGGCGTGCTGCAAACCGTGCACACCAGCCTGGTCCCGCAGATGCTCGAGCGCGTGCGCAAGGCCCAGCCGCACTTGGTGGTACAGATCTACGAATTGACCGGGCTTGAAATTGAACGGCGGCTGCTCAACGGTTCGCTGGATATTGGCATCAGCTACTTGCCACCGCGCCAGCCGGGATTGCACGGCGTGTTGTTGTATGAAGACGAGCTGAAAGTGGTCATCCCCGAGGACCATCCCTTGCGGGAGTTCAAGAAAGTCTCGCTGAAACAGGCGGCTGAATTGCCGATGTTACTGCTGGGGGAAGAGTTTCAGGTCAGGCAGATCTGGCAGGGCCAACTGTCCAACCTCGGACGGCGCCCGCAGGTGCAGGCAGAACTCAATACCATGGTGGGGATTCTCGACAGCCTGCCTCACACAAAACTGGCGACTGTGCTGCCGGGGCGCTCCCAGGACGAACACAACAGCCAGTTGCTGCTGTGGAAACCCTTGAGCGAACCCAGGGTACCGCTGAAAGTGGGCCTGGTGTGCCGAGATGTGCAGCGCCAGCAGGCGACGGTAGCGTTGCTGCGCACCTTGCTGGAAGACGTGATGAATGCCCCGCAGGCGCCCGCCTGACTTTTTCGCAGGCAAAAGAAAACCCCGCCGAAGCGGGGTTTTGCAGACTGTTTCCCTGACATCCATTTCACTCCGCCATCCTGGCAGAATCCTACGTGTCCGTGTTGTTGCTTTGCGCTTCCTGCGCGACGTCCATGTGAAGTAGATTATCCGTGGATCCAATGTGGCGATAGAGGACGAATAGCAGCACGTCATGTAAGAGAATGCTTACACGCCCTCCAAGTCCTTAAAACAGGGCTTCATCCAGCAAAAACAGTGATTCGCTACCGGCTTTTACCGACGCACTCAGCGAATGAATACGGGGCAACAGGCGGGCGAAGTAGAAGCGCGCCGTGCCCAGCTTGCTGGCATAGAAGTTGTCTTCAGCCTCCTTGCCCAACGCAGCCTTGGCCATGCGTGCCCACATGTAGGCATAGGCCATGTAGCCAAAGGCGTGCAGGTATTCCACCGATGCTGCGCCGATTTCATTCGGGTTGGTCTTGGCGCGGTCCAGCACCCAGGCGGTCAACTCATCCAAGTCATCCACCGCCGAACTCAGTGGTTTGGTGAATTCAGCCAGCTCGGCACCCGCCGAGGCAATGAACGCGCGGATCTCATCGGCGAACAAGCGGTAGAACGCTCCGTCGCTGCCGACGATCTTGCGCCCCATCAGGTCCAGCGCCTGGATACCGTTAGTGCCTTCGTAGATTTGGGTGATGCGCACGTCCCGCACCAGTTGCTCCTGGCCCCACTCGCGAATGTAACCGTGGCCGCCAAACACCTGCTGGCCCAGTACCGTGGTTTCCAGGCCCAGGTCGCTCAGGAAAGCCTTGGCCACCGGTGTCAGCAACGCCACCAGGTTATCCGCACGCTCGCGGGCAGCAGCGTCGTCGCTGAACTTGGCGATGTCCAGTTGCGTCGCCACGTAGGTGGAGAACGCCCGACCGCCTTCATTCGCGGCCTTCATGGTCAGCAGCATGCGACGCACATCCGGGTGCACGATGATCGGGTCGGCCACTTTGTCTTTGGCTTGGGCGCCAGTGGGTGCACGGCTTTGGACGCGGTCGCGCGCGTATTCAATCGCGTTCTGGTAGGAGCGCTCGCCGGATGCCAGGCCCTGGATGCCCACACCGAGACGCTCGTAATTCATCATCGTGAACATCGCCGCCAACCCACGGTTCGGCTCGCCCACCAGGTAACCCACCGCTGCGTCGAAGTTCATCACGCAGGTGGCCGACGCCTGGATACCCATCTTGTGCTCGATGGAACCACAGCTCACCGCGTTACGTGCACCCAGGCTGCCGTCGGCATTGACCATGAACTTCGGCACCAGGAACAGGGAAATACCCTTGGGACCCGCCGGCGCGTCCGGCAACTTGGCCAGCACCAAGTGGATGATGTTTTCGGTGAGGTCGTGTTCACCACCGGTGATAAAGATCTTGGTGCCGCTGATGGTGTAGGACCCGTCCGCCTGTGGTTCAGCCTTGGTGCGGATAATCCCCAGGTCGGTACCGGCGTGAGCCTCGGTCAGGCACATGGAGCCGGCCCATTCACCGGAATACATCTTCGGCAGGTAGGCGGCCTTGAGGTCTTCGCTGGCGTGGGTATTGATCGACACGCAGGCGCCGGAGGTCAGCATCGGGTACAAGCCGAACGCCAGGCTCGAAGAGTTAATCATCTCTTCGACCTGGGCCGACACGGCCTTGGGCATGCCCATGCCACCGAAGACCGGATCGCCACCGACCCCTACCCAGCCACCTTCAGCGTAGGTTTTGTAGGCCTGTGGGTAACCGTCCGGTGTAAACACCGCAGTGTTATCCCAGCGGCAACCCTGTTCATCGCCGCCGCGGCTGAGCGGGGCGATGGACTTGGCGGTGACCTTGCCGGCTTCTTCGAGGATGGCCTCTACGGTTTCGGCGTCAACGGTGTCTGCCAATGCCGGCAATTGGGCCCAAGTCTTGGCGACCTCAAATACTTCGTTGAGGACGAAGCGCATATCACGCAACGGCGCTTTGTAATCAGCCATGGCAAACCTCGTGAGAACGTGAAAAGTGATTCGGTAGGATCGGTTTTACAGGCCCCGAGTGTACCCGAACAACTTTTAAGACACATAGGGTCTACTTGTGACTGATAGGTATTTTTAAGTCATCACAGCGAAAATGCCTCCGCGGGCAGACTCATCAGGCATTCGCTGCCCGCCTCCACCGCCGCGCGGTGGGTAGCGGTACGCGGGAGCAGGCGCTTGAAGTAGAAGTCACACGTGGCGAGCTTGGCCTTGGCGAAGTCGGCGTCCTGTTGCTCAAGGGCGGCGATCGCCATGCGCACCCACAGGTAGGCGAGAATGACGTAGCCGCTGTACATCAGGTAATCCACAGCCGCCGCGCCGACTTCATCGGGGTTTTTCATCGCCGCCATGCCGACTTGAGTGGTCAGTTCGCCCCACTCCCCGTTGAGTTGGTTGAGCTGCGCCACATATCCCTTGAGCTGTGGGTGCTCGGCATTGGCCCCACAGAACTTATGCACGAGCTTGGTAAACCCGCGCAGCAACTTGCCCTGGCTGCCCAATACCTTGCGCCCAAGAAGGTCGAGGGCCTGGATGCCATTGGTGCCTTCATAGATCGGTGCAATCCGCGCGTCCCGTGCCAGTTGCTCCATGCCCCATTCGCGGATGTAACCGTGGCCGCCGAAGACCTGCATGCCGTGGTTGGTCACCTCCAGCCCGGTATCGGTCATAAAGGCTTTGCAGATGGGCGTGAGAAACGCCAGCAGGTCTTCGGCGTCCTGGCGCTGGGTGGCGTCGCTGCTCAGGTGCGCGGTGTCGAGCAATTGCGCGGTGAAGTAGGCCAGTGCGCGGTTGCCTTCGTTGAAGGCTTTCATGGTCAGCAGCATGCGGCGCACATCGGGGTGCACGATGATCGGGTCGGCAGCTTTTTCCGGGGCCTTGGCGCCGGTCAGCGAGCGCATTTGCAGGCGATCGTTGGCGTACTTGATCGCCCCCTGGAAGCTTGTCTCGCCGTTGCACAGGCCCTGCATGCCGGTACCCAGGCGCGCATGGTTCATCATGGTGAACATGCAGTTGAGGCCTTTGTTTGCCTCGCCGATCAGGAAGCCCTTGGCGCCATCGAAGTTCAGCACGCAGGTTGCCGAGCCCTTGATGCCCATCTTGTGTTCGATGGAACCGCAGTGCACCGCATTGCGCTCGCCGGAGTCGGCATGGAACTTGGGCACGATAAACAGCGAGATGCCCTTGGTGCCCGCCGGCGCATCCGGGAGCTTGGCCAGCACCAGGTGGATGATATTGGCGCTCATGCCGTGCTCGCCGGCCGAGATGAAGATTTTGCTGCCGGTGACCGCATAGCTGCCATCAGCCTGGGGCACGGCGCGGGTCTTGATCAGGCCCAGGTCGGTGCCGCAGTGCGCCTCGGTGAGGCACATGGTGCCGGTCCATTCGCCGGCCGTCAGCTTGCTCAAAAAAATGTCTTTCTGCTCAGCGGTGCCATGGGCGTGGATCGCCGACATCGCACCGTGGGTCAGCCCCGGGTACATGCCCCACGACGTGTTGCTGGAGCCGATCATCTCACTGAGCACCAGGCCCAGTGACTGCGGCAAGCCTTGGCCACCGTAAGCCGGATCCGCCGCCACACCGTGCCAGCCGCCTTCCACGTACTGGGCGAAGGCTTCCTTGAAGCCCTTGGGCGTGGTGACCACGCCATTGTCGAAATGGCAGCCCTCTTCGTCGCCACTGTGGTTGAGCGGTGCGAGCACGTTCTCGCAGAACTTCGCGCCTTCCTCGAGGATCGCGCCGACCATGTCCGGGCTGGCATCGGTCGCGCCCAATGCGGCGTAGTGACCGTGGAAATCAAACACGTTGTCGATCAGGAAGCGCATGTCGCGAAGGGGAGCTTTGTACTCAGGCATGGCAATGTCTCCGTCAGCAGATGGTTTCAACCTACTGCCAGCCACTGCCTCGGACAATCACTGTAGAACCGCTGAATACACCGCTATCACTCAACCGGCAGCGCTCTCCATGCGCACCGCGCCACGGCGGGTTTGCCCGGCTGCCACCACGCAGTTACGCCCGGCACCCTTGGCGGCGTACAGCGCCTGGTCGGCGGATTTGAGCACCTCTTCCGGCGTGCGCTGCTCGGCCTGGCGTTCGGCCACGCCAATGCTGATGGTCACCGACACGCTGGAGGCGCCGCTGCCCGAGCGACGCTGGCGCCCCTGCTGGTCATCCTGGGGACGGTCCGAGTTGCGCAGCTTGATGTCGTAGTCGGCGATGATTTCGCGGATCTCCTCCAGGTGCGGCAGGCATTCCTCCACCGTCTTGCCGGCAAACACCACGGCGAACTCTTCACCGCCATAGCGGTAGGCCCGCCCGCCGCCGTTGACCTTGGACAACTTGCTCGCCACCAGGCGCAGCACCTGGTCGCCGACGTCATGGCCATGGGTATCGTTGAAGCGCTTGAAGTGGTCGACGTCGCTCATCGCCAGCACATAGTTGCGCCCCAGGCGCTGCATGCGCTCATTCAACGCGCGACGCCCCGGCAAGCCGGTCAGCTCATCGCGAAAGGCCATTTGATAAGCCTCATGGGCCACGCCGGCGGCGATCATCAACATCACCTGGCTGCACATGATGTTCAGGGTGAACGGGAGTATGAACGTCTGCGGCAACATCCAGAACATCCCCAGCAACCCCACCAATTGCGCCGCATGCAGCGGGCGCGGCTGGTACCAGTATTGGGCCGCCAGGGTCAGGAAACCAATCAGGAACATCGGGTACGACAGCTGGATCAGGCTCATCCAGCTGCCATGCAGCGCCGGCCAGCGAATCTCCGCCAGCCAGTTCAGCACCGCCTGGGGATAACTCTGCTCCAGTGCCAAGGCCACGCTGCCGACCGCCAGCAACACTGCGCCACGGGCGACGAAGTCACGGAACAGGTGAGTCTTCTCCTGCCACAGCGCGTAGATGCTGAACAATAACGGCAGCAGCAGGCAGCACAAGTGAAACACCACCGCCGCGTCGTCGCGCACGCGGCCGTGGTCGCGGTAGAAGTCGGTCTGGGTGTCGAGCAGGAAGTAGGCGATGTACACCGTGATCATCAGGAACAGTTCACGCTGACGGCGATACACCGCGCAGTACGAACCGCCGAGTAACAGCACCAGGGTCGGCAACACATTGAACAGTGAGGTGAAGAAGACGTTGAGGTCCCTGACGTACGCAGCCGAGAGCCCCGCCAGCAAAAGCAGCAAAGAAGGTAGAAAGTGACTGAACCGTACAGCGGACACGCGCGACAAGGGTAGAACTCCGACCCACAAAAAAATGATGGCACTGTGCCTTGATGCGGACAGTTAAGCACACCCTGCCGCACATGTATCACATTGCCATCACTGTAACGGCAGCCGGAAGCAATCCCTGAGCGCTGTACTGTGGTTTTTTATCGCTCACAAAAAAGCCGCCGCTCCCGTGAAGGAGCGGCGGCTCTGGCAGTGAACCCGGTTTGGCTTAGTAAGCCAGGCCGAAGTCTTCTTCTTTCATGTCCATCAGGTTGTTGGCGCCCGACAGCATGGTGGCCACGTGAGTGCGAGTACGCGGCAGGATGCGCTGGAAGTAGAAGCGCGCAGTCTGCAGCTTGGCGTTGTAGAACGCTTCTTCGGTGGTGCCGGCGGCCAGTTTCTCGGCCGCCAGGCGCGCCATGTCGGCCCAGAAATAGGCCAGGCAGGCGTAACCGGAGTACATCACGTAGTCCACCGAGGCAGCACCCACCTCTTCGCGGTCCTTCATCGCGGCCATGCCGACCTTCATGGTCAACTCGCCCCACTCTTTGTTCAGTGCAGCCAGCGGTGCAACGAACTCTTTGACGGCGTCGTTACCTTCGTTGGCCTGGCAGAACTTGTGCACGATCTTGGTGAAGCCCTTGAGCGCTTCGCCCTGGGTCATCAGCACTTTACGGCCGAGCAGGTCCAGGGCCTGGATGCCCGTGGTGCCTTCGTACAGCATCGAAATGCGGCTGTCGCGAACGTTCTGCTCCATGCCCCACTCGGCGATAAAACCGTGGCCGCCGTAGATCTGCACGCCGTGGTTGGCCGATTCAAAGCCGACTTCGGTCATGAACGCCTTGGCGATCGGGGTCATGAATGCCAGCAGGCCATCCGCCTGTTTCTTGGCTTCGTCGTCGGTACCGTATTTGACGATGTCCACTTGCTTGGCGGTGAAGTACACCATCGCACGGTTGCCTTCGGCGAAGGCTTTCATGGTCAGCAGCATGCGGCGCACGTCAGGGTGCACGATGATCGGGTCAGCGGCTTTTTCCGGTGCTTTCGGGCCGGTCAGCGAACGCATTTGCAGGCGGTCACGCGCATATTTCAGGCCACCCTGGAAGCCAGCCTCGGCGTGGGCCAGGCCTTGCAGCGCAGTGCCCAGGCGAGCAGTGTTCATAAAGGTGAACATGCAGTTCAGGCCTTTGTTCGCCGGGCCGATCAGGAAACCGGTGGCCGCGTCGAAGTTCATCACGCAGGTGGCGTTGCCGTGGATGCCCATCTTGTGTTCCAGGGAACCACAGGTCACCGCGTTGCGCTCACCGATCGAGCCATCGGCGTTTGGCAGGAACTTCGGCACGATGAACAGCGAGATGCCTTTGGTGCCCGCCGGTGCGTCCGGCAGGCGGGCCAGTACGATGTGGACGATGTTGTCGGCCATGTCGTGCTCGCCGGCCGAGATGAAGATCTTGGTGCCGGAGATTTTGTAGGAGCCATCGGCCTGAGGTTCGGCCTTGGTGCGCAGCATGCCCAGGTCGGTGCCACAGTGTGGCTCGGTCAGGCACATGGTGCCGGTCCATTCACCCGACACCAGTTTGGTCAGGTAAGCCTCTTGCTGCTCAGGGGTGCCGTGCTCGGAAATGGTGTTCATCGCACCATGGGACAGGCCGGGGTACATGCCCCACGACCAGTTGGCGGTACCAACCATTTCGCTGACCGCCAGGCCCAGGGATTCCGGCAGGCCTTGGCCGCCGTGCGCTACGTCGTGGGCCAGGCTTGGCCAGCCGCCTTCGACGAATTGTTTGTAGGCTTCCTTGAACCCTGTCGGGGTCTTAACGCCTGACTCACTCCAGGTGCACCCTTCGATGTCGCCCACGCGGTTCAGCGGTGCCAGCACTTGCTCACAGAACTTGGCGCCTTCTTCGAGAATGGCGTCAACCATGTCCGGAGTAGCGTCCTGGCAAGCCGGCAGACTCTGATAGTGCGCTTCATAGCCAAGCAGTTCGTCACGAACGAAGCGAATATCACGCAAGGGGGCCTTGTAGTCAGGCATAGCGATAAACCTCTGCTGATGTATCTGGAATGAACAACCGCGTGGATTTGTGTTGTAGCGGTCAAACAGGTGTTTGAAACATACGTTTACGACCTGGGGATGTCAAGCGTCGTCCAGCCGCCGTTTGTCATGACGTGGGTCAATGGCGCGCACGGCAAAGCCCGCGGCGAGATGCCACCAGTAAGATTAGGAGAGAAACAGGGCTGTAGCCGCTGGCTTGCCCGCGATACAGGCGTCGCGGTCGAGGAGTAGAACCGAATTGATGCTATCGCAAGCGAACCAGCTCCCACATGAAGCGAGAGCCGGTCGGCGTGTAGAGGGTTTAAGCGTAGGTGTCGATCAGGGTGCCAAGCATTTCATCCGAAGCCTTGGCCACTTTTACGCCCAGTTCCACCTGGAACTTGCCTTGGGCCATTTCGACCATGTTGCTGGCCGAGTTCGATGGCTGGGCGCGATCGTTGGCTTGCAAACGGTCGCTTTGCGCATCCGACGGCTGGGTCGTCGCGGCGCTGGCAATCTTGCCCGCAGCCTGGTCGACACGGTTCTGCCCGGTCTGAATGCTGCTCAGGCCCGAGTAAAACGCGCTGCTTCCAGAGATTTCCATGGCGTAAGCCTGCCTTTAGAGAATCGTGAAGTTGAATTGAAGCAGATATCCCGGCAAAGGGCTCGTCAAAAACACTAATGGCATAATGCCTTGTTGATAGCCAAAATCAGTCAAGCAAGTCCAACTGCAAGTATTCAGCAACGGCTTGGGCCCCGGCGTGCTTGAGTTTGGGCACGCGCCCCAGGCACGGTGCAGGCAACCGCTCCGCCAGCGTGGCGAGGTTTTCTTCCAGACGAGAGGTCTTGGGGTCGATGATATTCGCCACCCAACCCGCCAGCGGCAAACCGTCTCGGGCGATGGCCTCGGCGGTCAGCAACGCATGACTGATACAGCCCAAACGCACGCCAACCACCAGGATCACCGGCAGCTTGAGCGCCATGGCCAAATCCGACAGGTTGTCCTGGTCGGCCAACGGCACGCGCCAGCCGCCCGCACCTTCGATCAACGTGAAATCCGCTTGCTGCGCCAGGATGTGCTGCATGGGTTTCAACAGCGATTGCACCGTCAACGCAACGCCCGCCTCCCGTGCTGCCAAATGCGGGGCGATAGCGGGCTCGAAGGCTACGGGGTTGACCTCGGCATACGTCAGCGGCAACGAACACTCGGCCAGCAACGCCAGGGCATCGGCGTTGCGCAAGCCTTTGGCCGTGACCTGGCAGCCGGACGCCACGGGCTTACCGGCCGCAGTGCTCCTGCCGGCCTGGCGCGCCGCGTGCAGCAGGCCGGCGGCGATGGTGGTCTTGCCGACATCGGTGTCGGTCCCGGTGATGAAGTAAGCGGCGCTCATAGAGGTTTCTCCAGTACGGCATACACCACTTGGTAAGTCGCCGGCAGGCCTTGGGCCTGGCGGAACTGCTCATACGCTTGTGCCAGTGCAACAATCCGCGCGCGCCCCGTCAACCCTCCCGGCCGTCCCGGGTTGAGATTGTGCGCACCCAGCGCCTTCAACTCATGGGTCAGGCTGCGTACATCGGGGTAATGCAGCACATGGGGCCGGCGCTCCAGGCTCACCACGCGCAAACCACTGGCCGCGCATAGCTGTTGATACGCCTCGAAGGTGCGAAAGCGATTGACGTGCACCATGCCATCCGCCGCGCGCCAGCTTTCGCGCAACTCATCCAGTGTTCCCACGCATAAACTCGCAAACGCCAGCACACCACCCGGTTGCAACACGCGATGCGCCTCGCTGAGCACCGCCGTGAAATCCGCACACCATTGCACCGCCAGGCTGGAGAAGATCAGCCCGAAGCTGGCGTCCCGCAACGGCAGGCGTTCGGCATCGCCGGCGATGAAATGCCCGGCGCCGCCCAATGGCCGCGCGTGGTTGAGCATGCCTTCGGCAATATCCAGTGCCACACCCTGGCTGGCTGGCAACGCCGGAGCCAACACCCGGCTGAAATACCCGGTGCCGCACCCCATATCGAGCCAGCGTTGCGGCGCACACGTCGACGGCAGGCGCCCCAGCAGTTCATGCCCCACCGCGCGCTGCAACTCGGCAACACTGTCGTAACTGGCCGCCGCGCGGGAAAACGACGCAGCGACCTGGCGCTTGTCCGGCAAGGCACCGGGCAGCGGGGCGTGGGATAAATCAGTCATCGAGGCACTCATGCAAAAAAGCCTGGATAGCCCCCGCGACGCCGTGGGGGTCTTCCAGAAGAAAAGCGTGGCCGGCCTGTTCGATCAGGCCGATTTCAACATCCGGAAGCAGAGCCAGCAGGTCGCTGGCGGCTTGCGCAGGCACCAACCCGTCCAGGCCGGCGAACAGGTGCAACTGCGGGCCGCGATACGCCAGCAAGGCTTCGCGGGTGTCGAGTTGGGCGAGCAGTTCAAGGCCGGGCATCAATACACTTGACGGCGAATTCGGCGCCCCGCTGACCAGCAGCCGCGACAGCCCGCGTGGGTCTTCAGCGCCCTTGGCGCACAGCAGGCCGAAGCGCTTGAGGGTGACCTGAGAGTCGGCATGGCAGCCGGCGAGAAACGCGTCGAACGTCTCGGCAGGCATCGCGTTCGGCCAACCGTCGTGGGCGACAAAACACGGGTTGCTGGCCAGTGTCAGCAGGCCGCAACAGCGTTCGCCGCGCCGCGCGGCCAGTTCCGATGCGAGCATGCCACCCAGGGACCAACCGCCCAGCCAGGCATTGTCCGGCAGCGTGGCGTCGAGTTCCTCGAGCCATTCACCCAAGTCGCTGGAACCCAACACCGGCAACGGCTCGATCTGCACCCGCAGGTGTTCGTCCAGCCCTTGCAACGCGGCGGCCAATGGCTCCAGCGGCGATACGCCGAGGCCCCAGCCGGGGAGCAATATCAGTCGATCACGCATGGTCGGGCTCCGTGGCGCCTAACGAGCGGAAACACACTTCCAATCCGTCTAACAATAGCTGCACCTGCGCCGCGCTGTGGGCCGCCGTCAGTGTCACGCGCAAACGTGCGCTGCCGGCCGGCACGGTGGGTGGGCGAATCGCTGTCACCATCAGGCCGCGCTGGCGCAGCATCTGCGACAGACGCACGGCCTTGGCGCTGTCACCGATCAGGATCGGCTGGATCGGCGTGAAGCTCTCCATCAGGTCCAGGCCAAGCTGCTCGGCGCCCTGGCGGAACTGTCGGACCAGGCTGTTGAGGTGCTCGCGCCGCCAGTGCTCGGTGCGCAGCAACTCCAGGCTCTTCAAGGTGGCGCAGGCCAGGGCGGGCGGTTGGCTGGTGGTGTAGATGTACGGGCGGGCGAACTGGATCAGGCTTTCGATCAGGTCTTCACTGCCGGCCACAAAGGCGCCGGCCGTGCCGAATGCTTTGCCAAGGGTGCCGACCAGTACCGGTACGTCGTCCTGGCTCAGGCCGAAATGCTCGACAATCCCACCGCCGTTGGCACCCAATGGGCCGAAGCCATGGGCGTCGTCCACCATCAACCAGGCGCCCCTGGCCTTGGTTTCCCGGGCCAGCGCCGGCAGGTCTGCCAAGTCGCCATCCATGCTGAACACGCCGTCGGTGACCACCAGCGTATTGCCGGTAGCCTTCTCCAGGCGCTTGGCCAGGCTTGCCGCGTCGTTGTGCAGATAGCGGTTGAAGCGCGCCCCGGACAACAAGCCCGCATCCAGTAGCGATGCATGGTTGAGGCGGTCCTGCAGCACCGTATCGCCCTGCCCCACCAACGCCGTGACGGCGCCGAGGTTGGCCATGTAGCCGGTGGTAAACAGCAGCGCGCGCGGGCGGCCGGTGAGGTGCGCCAGGGCTTCTTCAAGCTCATGGTGCGGCGTGGCATGCCCGATCACCAGGTGCGAAGCGCCACCGCCCACGCCCCAACGCGACGCGCCGGCACGCCAGGCTTCGATCACTTGCGGGTGATTGGCCAGGCCCAGGTAATCGTTGTTGCAGAACGCCAGCAGCGGCTGGCCGTCCACCACCACTTCCGGGCCTTGGGGGCTGCCCAGTAGCGGGCGTTGACGATAAAGGTGCTGGGCACGGCGGGCAGCGAGGCGCGCGGCGAGATCGAAAGACATGCTGGCCTCGATACATCAGGTGAACTCGATCCAATGTGAGAGCAGGCAAGCCTGCGATAGCGGTGATTCAGACACATTGATGTTGAATGTGCCGCCGTCATCGCAGGCAAGCCGGCTCCCACATTTGAATCGCATGCTAATAGGGAGATCAGTGGGGTTTTAAACCACAGCGTTATAGAACTGCTCGCTGCTCTTCTGCTCCACCAGCGCCTGTTCGATCGCCGCCTGATGCACCTCATCCGCGTGTTCTTCACGCGCTTCCGGCAGGATGCCCAGGCGCGAGAACAGTTGCATGTCCTTGTCGGCCTGCGGGTTGGCGGTGGTCAGCAGTTTGTCACCGTAGAAGATCGAGTTGGCGCCGGCGAAGAACGCCAGGGCCTGCATCTGCTCGTTCATCGCTTCCCGGCCGGCCGACAGGCGCACATGGGACTGCGGCATCAGGATGCGCGCCACGGCGAGCATGCGGATGAAGTCGAACGGGTCGATGTCTTCGGCGTTTTCCAGCGGCGTACCGGCGACCTTCACCAACATGTTGATCGGCACCGATTCCGGGTGCTCAGGCAGGTTGGCCAGTTGGATCAGCAGGTTGGCACGGTCGTCGAGGGACTCACCCATGCCGAGGATGCCACCGGAGCAGATCTTCATTCCCGAATCACGTACGTAGGCCAGGGTTTGCAGGCGCTCGCTGTAGGTGCGGGTGGTGATGATGCTGCCGTAGAACTCCGGCGAGGTATCGAGGTTGTGGTTGTAGTAGTCGAGCCCAGCCTGGGCCAGGGCTTCGGTCTGGTCCTGGTCGAGACGACCGAGGGTCATGCAGGTTTCCAGGCCCATGGCCTTCACGCCCTTGACCATCTGCAGCACGTAGGGCATGTCTTTGGCCGACGGGTGCTTCCAGGCGGCGCCCATGCAGAAGCGGGTCGAGCCAATGGCTTTGGCGCGAGCAGCCTCTTCCAGGACCTTCTGCACTTCCATCAGCTTTTCTTTTTCCAGGCCGGTGTTGTAGTGGCCCGACTGCGGACAATATTTGCAATCTTCCGGGCAGGCACCGGTTTTGATCGAGAGCAGCGTCGACACTTGCACACGGTTGGCGTCGAAATGCGCGCGGTGCACGGTCTGCGCTTGGAACAGCAGGTCGTTGAATGGCTGCACGAACAGCGCTTTGACTTCGGCGAGGGACCAATCGTGACGCAAGGTGGCGGTGGTGCTGGCGCTCATGGGCGATTCCTTGATTATGCTTTGGCAAGCGCTGCGGGAAGGGCAATACCCACAGGCACGACACGGATGCTCGGCATATTTAAGGAAGATTCATGCACTGTCAACCCAGCCACAAACGCCAGGTTTACATCTGGCTAAAAAACACACAAACCTGTTTAATCTGCGATGAAGCGACGGAATCGGCCGATTGTGTGTGCAACGTCTGCGAAACCGATCTGCCCTGGCTGATGGAGCACTGCGATGTCTGCGCATTGCCCCTGCCGATGGAGGGTCTGATTTGCGGCCAATGCCTGAAACAACCACCGGCGTTTAAACAGGTGATCGCACCCTGGACCTACGGCTTCCCCATCGACAGCCTGGTCAGCCGCTTCAAGCACCAGGCACGCTGGCCACTTGGGCAGATGCTTGCAAGGCTCCTGGCGCAGTACCTGCAGGACCGCCTCGATAACAACGAACTCACGCGCCCCGATTGCCTGCTGCCGGTGCCAATGGCCCGCAAGCGCCTGCGCGAACGCGGCTATAACCAGGCCTTGATGCTGGCGCGCTGGCTCAGCAGCGACCTGAACATCGCCTACGATGAACACCTGTTGTTACGCCCCCATGAAACCGTCGCCCAGCAAGCCCTCGATGCAAAGACACGCAAGCGCAACCTGCTCGGTGCCTTCGCCTTGGCGCCCGACGCCCAGGTGCAAGGCCGCCACCTGGCCTTGGTAGACGACGTGCTGACCACCGGCGCCACTGCCCACAGCCTGGCACGGCTGCTGATGAACGCCGGGGCGCGCCAGGTCGATGTGTACTGCCTGGCGCGCACGCCCAAACCCGGCAGCTGACTTGACTCCCGTCAACCTTGGCCGCAACGTTCCACTCACCTTATCGAAGCGTATCCACATGTCACTGCCAGCGTCCCTCAGCCAACACATCATCCGTCGCCCCCAGCGCATTGCCTTGCTGGCGCATATCGCCGAGCAGGGCTCCATCACCCGCGCGGCAAAAAGCGCAGGCTTGAGCTACAAGGCGGCGTGGGATGCCATCGACGAGCTGAACAACCTCGCGCAGAACCCCCTGGTGGAGCGCAGCGTCGGCGGCAAGGGCGGTGGCGGCGCCAAGCTGACGGCCGAGGGCGAGCGCGTGTTGCGTCTCTACCAGCGCCTGCAAGCGTTGCAGGCCGAAGTGCTGGGCTCCGATGAAGCGGCCAGCGACTTCAACCTGCTCGGCCGCTTGATGCTACGCACCAGCGCGCGCAACCAACTGCACGGCCAGGTCATCGCCATTGAACAGCACGGCCGTAACGATCGGGTCCGGCTGCAGCTTGCCGGCGGTCTGAGCCTGCAAGCGCAGATCACCCACGACAGCACGCAGCGGCTGGAACTGGAAACCGGCGTGGAAGTGGTCGCGCTGATCAAGGCCGGCTGGCTGGAATTGCTGGCGCCCGAGCATCCTGCAACAACTGGACACAATTGCATGAGCGGTATTGTCGACGCCATTCTCGACGCCGATGACGGCCCCAGCGAAGTCCGCATCGCCCTGCCCAACGGCCAGGTTTTATGCGCCCTGGCGCAGCCCGACGCACTCAATGCCTTGGGTGCCGCCGAGGGCAAGCCGATCCAGGTGCAATTTGCGCCGAGCAATGTGCTGCTCGGTACGCCGGTGTAGCCGCGGCCCAACACTGCACACGCCTTCAAACTGCAACAATTTCGTCACGCACGCTCCTTATGGTGTCTGCAAAAACCGCAGGGAGCCTGAGATGAGCCTATTAGAAGAAAACCAAGCCACCGACCTGGAACAGATGGTTGGCCTCACCCGCCGCCGCTTCATCGGCGCCGGTGCCTTGTGCGGTGCCGCGATGTTCCTCGGTGGCAACCTGCTGACCCGCAGTGCGCTGGCCGTCAACGCCACCAGCGCCAGCCCGCTGCTGGGCTTTACCAGCATCGCCGCCGCCACCAGCGACGCTATCACCTTGCCGCCGGGGTACAGCGCCTCCGTGCTGATCAGTTGGGGCCAGCCGCTGAGCAAGAGCGCCCCGGCCTTCGACCCATCCGGCAACGGCACGGCCAAGGCCCAGGAACAGCAGTTCGGCGACAATAACGACGGCATGAGCCTGTTCGCTTTCCCTGGCGACGACAACCGCGCACTGATGGCGATCAACAACGAGTACACCAACTACCGCTACCTCTTCGCCCATGGCGGCGCGCCGCAATCGGCCGAAGACGTGCACAAGGCCCAGGCCAGCGAAGGGGTGTCAGTGATCGAAGTGCAGCGCAAGGGCGACACGTGGCAGTTCGTCCAGGACTCACGCTACAACCGCCGCATCCACGGCAACTCGCCGATCCGCCTCAGCGGTCCCGCCGCCGGCCACGCCTGGCTGAAAACCAGCGCCGACAAAACCGGCAAGAAAGTGCTCGGCACCTTCCAGAACTGCGCCAACGGCAAGACGCCATGGGGCACCTACCTGACGTGTGAAGAGAACTTCACTGACTGCTTCGGCAGCAGCAACCCACAGCAAACCTTCGACGCCGGGCAGAAACGCTACGGCGTGGTCGCGGCCAGCAAAGACATCAACTGGCACCCACACGACCCGCGCTTTGACCTGGCCAAAAACCCCAACGAACTCAACCGCCATGGCTGGGTAGTGGAAATCGACCCGTTCGACCCGCACTCCACGCCGGTCAAGCGCACCGCCCTGGGCCGCTTCAAGCACGAAAACGCCGCCCTGGCCGAAACCCGTGACGGCCGCGCCGTGGTGTACATGGGCGACGACGAGCGCGGCGAATTCATCTACAAATTCATCAGCCGCGACAAGATCAATCACAAGAACCCCAAGGCCAACAAGGACCTGCTCGACCACGGCACCTTGTACGTGGCGATCTTCGACGCAGGTGACGGCAACGCCGACCAACCCAAGGGCAAGGGCCAGTGGGTCGAACTGACGCACGGCAAGAATGGCATCGACGCCAGCACCGGCTTCGCCAGCCAGGCCGAAGTGCTGATCCATGCGCGCCTCGCCGCCAGCGTGGTGAAAGCCACTCGTATGGACCGCCCGGAATGGATCGTGGTCAGCCCGACCGATGGCCAGGTCTATTGCACCCTCACCAACAACGCCAAGCGCGGTGAAGACGGCCAGCCGGTGGGCGGCCCCAACCCGCGCGAGAAAAACGTCTACGGCCAGATCCTGCGCTGGAAGGCCGACGCCGATAATCACGGAGCCAGTGATTTCAGCTGGGACCTGTTCGTGGTGGCCGGCAATCCTGGTGTACACGCAGGTTTGCCAAAGGGCGGCTCGTCGAACATCAACCCGCAGAACATGTTCAACAGCCCCGATGGCCTGGGTTTCGACAAGGCCGGGCGCTTGTGGATTCTCACCGACGGCGACTACAGCAACGCCGGTGACTTCGCGGGGATGGGCAATAACCAGATGCTCTGTGCCGACCCTGCCACTGGGGAAATCCGTCGTTTCATGGTCGGACCGGTGGCCTGTGAAGTGACGGGCATCAGCTTCTCGCCCGATCAGAAGACACTGTTCGTGGGGATTCAGCACCCTGGCGAAACCGGCGGGTCCACCTGGCCGGAGCATCTGCCGAACGGCAAGCCGCGTTCGTCGGTGATGGCGATTCGGCGCGATGATGGCGGCATCGTCGGCGCCTGATAGCCCCTGTTCGCGAGCAAGCCCGCTCCCACCATTGACCGAGTTCCAACATAAAAAAGCGGTCGACTGTGGGAGCGCGCCTGCTCGCGAAGGCGTCCGAACAGCCACCACCTATCGATGCTGTTACCATAGCCGGCCGGACGCGGCGCCCTGCTGCGCGCAGGAGTTCGCATGGCCCATCCGTTTGAAACACTCACCCCCGACCTGGTGCTCGACGCTGTCGAAAGCATCGGTTTCCTCAGCGATGCTCGCGTCCTGGCGCTCAACAGCTACGAAAACCGCGTGTATCAAGTGGGCATCGAGGATTCGGAGCCACTGATCGCCAAGTTCTACCGCCCGCAACGCTGGACCAACGAGGCGATCCTCGAAGAACACCGATTCACCTTCGAACTGGCGGAATGCGAAGTGCCGGTGGTCGCGCCCCTCATCCACGACGGCGAAAGCCTGTTCGAGCATGCCGGGTTCCGTTTCACCTTGTTCCCACGCCGTGGTGGCCGTGCGCCGGAGCCGGGCAATCTCGACCAGCTTTACCGTCTTGGGCAACTGCTCGGTCGTTTGCATGCAGTGGGTTCCACGCGTCCGTTCGAACACCGTGAAGCCCTGGGCGTGAAGAACTTCGGTCACGACTCCCTCACCACCTTGCTGGAAGGCAACTTCATTCCCAAGAGCCTGTTGCCCGCCTACGAGTCCGTGGCCCGCGACCTGCTCAAGCGTGTGGAAGAGGTGTACAAGGCCACGCCGCACAAGAACATCCGCATGCATGGCGATTGCCACCCCGGCAACATGATGTGCCGCGACGAGATGTTCCATATCGTCGACCTGGATGACTGCCGCATGGGCCCGGCGGTGCAAGACCTGTGGATGATGCTCGCCGGCGATCGCCAGGAATGCCTGGGCCAGTTGTCGGAGCTGATGGACGGTTACCAGGAATTCCACGACTTCGATCCGCGTGAATTGGCGCTGATCGAACCCCTGCGCGCCCTGCGCCTGATGCATTACAGCGCCTGGCTGGCACGGCGCTGGGATGACCCGGCGTTCCCCCACAGCTTTCCGTGGTTTGGCAGCGAGCGCTATTGGGGTGACCAGGTGCTGGCGTTGCGCGAACAGCTCTCGGCCCTGAACGAAGAGCCCCTCAAGCTCTTCTGACCCTACCCTCTCCTTGTGGGCGCTGGCTTGCCTGCGATGCAGGCAACTCGGTGTCCCTGTGGCACCCGGGTGTCGCCATCGCAGGCAAGCCAGCGCCCACAGAAAAGCGCCGCCCATTGCCTGACAAAAATCCTTACAATCGCGCTTTGTTAGCTGCCTAAGCAAGGATTCTCAATGCAAGCCGCCAACCCCCGCAAGGGGTACATACTGGGCCTGAGCGCCTACGTCATCTGGGGTCTGTTCCCGCTCTACTTCAAAGCCATCGCCAGCGTCCCGGCCGCCGAGATTATCGTGCACCGCGTGCTGTGGTCGGCGCTGTTCGGCGCGTTGTTGCTGATGGTATGGAAGCACCCTGGCTGGTTCCGCGAACTGCGCGACAACCCCAAGCGCCTGGCGATCCTGGCACTCAGTGGTTCGTTGATCGCGGGTAACTGGCTGACCTACGTGTGGTCGGTGAACAGCGGGCGCATGCTGGAAGCGAGCCTGGGTTACTACATCAACCCGCTGGTGAATGTGGTGTTGGGCATGCTGATCCTGGGCGAGCGCCTGCGCCGCTTGCAGTGGGTCGCGGTCGGGTTGGCTGCGGTGGGTGTGGCACAACAGGTGTGGCAGGTGGGCAGCTTGCCGTGGGTGTCGCTGGTGCTGGCGTTGACCTTTGGCTTCTACGGGCTGATCCGCAAACAGGCGCCGGTCAAGGCGCTACCGGGGCTGGTGGTGGAGACCTGGATGCTGGTGCCGATTGCCGTGGCGTGGTTGCTCTTCAACCCATCGGCCCACAGCGCACAGATGGCGTTCTGGAGTACGTCCGAAGCCTGGTGGCTGGTGGCCGCGGGCCCGGTGACGCTGATCCCGCTGGTCTGTTTCAACGCCGCCGCACGGCACTTGCCCTACACCGCCCTGGGCTTCTTGCAATACGTGGCGCCGACGCTGGTACTGCTGGAAGCCGTGCTGCTGTTCGGCGAACACCTGGCGCCGAGCACGTTGACCGCCTTCGCCTTCATCTGGGCGGGCCTGGTGGTATACAGCGTGGATATCTGGCTGAGCGTGCGAAAAAGCTGATCAAATAACGTACAAACCTCTGCAAGCCAATACACACGTGGCTTGCAGACATCCACCCCAAGGTTATCCACAACCTGATCCCCGCCATTTGTGCACAAGCCCTTGAAACTGCTCGTTTTTTGCTCAGACAGCGGAGAAGCCCGGCCGACGTGGGCTGGCGCCGGGTCTCTACAGGTTATCCACAGGCCCATGCAAGATTTCGATGCATAACCCTGTGGGCAGATCATTCCTCGTTATGCAGTTCCACCATCAGGTCGTCCGCCAGGGTTTCCAGGGATTGCTGCAAGTCATCCAGGGATAACGTCGCCGGCACCTGCAACAGCGCCTCGGCGGTAAACAACGGGTCACCGCTCATGGGCGCTGGGCGCACATCCGTGCTGAGACTCCCCAAGTTCACACCCTGCTTGCTCAACAAGGCCGTGATCTCGCGCACGATGCCCGAGCGGTCATTGCCCACAAGCGTCATCACAATCGACTTGGATGCCACTGCCTGGCCGGTGCTGCCCTCACCCACCAGCACACGAATGCCATGTGTGGACAAATCCTCCAGCGCGCCCACCAGGGCTTGACGGTTTTCCGCCGGCACGCTGACCCGCAGAATCCCGGCGAACTGCCCGGCCATGTGAGCCATGCGGCTTTCCAGCCAGTTGCCACCGTGGGCAGCGATGTTCTGCGCAATGCGTTCAACCACGCCGGGTTTGTCGGCGGCGATAATTGTGAGTACAAGATGGTCCATGGTGAAGCCCTCTGGAATTCAATCTACAAGGTGGACCCGGAAGGCCCCGATCACAAATCGTGTACCATTTTTATATTTATCTGGAACAATCCAATAGTTTTTTGAGAACATCCGGTTCTCCGCTGTGACCGTACGACCAAAGTGGGTCGCTAAACGACGTATTTAGTCTAATTTTCACAACCGCAAGTCATCATGTAGTATGCCCAACCGTGCACTACATAATGAAAATCTGAAAAAGCGCATAAGCTCCGCAGAGTGAGGCAAGCAATGACTGAACACGTTCAAGTCGGTGGCCTGCAGGTCGCCAAAGTCCTGTTCGACTTCGTGAACAACGAAGCCATTCCTGGTACCGGCATCACTGCCGACCAGTTCTGGGCCGGTGCCGACAAGGTCATCCATGACCTGGCACCGAAGAACAAAGCCCTACTCGCCAAACGCGACGATTTCCAAGCGCGGATCGATACCTGGCACCAAACCCAAGCTGGCCAGGCCCACGACCCGGTGGCCTACAAGGCCTTCCTGCAAGACATCGGATACCTGCTGCCAGAAGCCGCAGACTTCCAGGCCACGACCCAAAATGTCGATGACGAAATCGCACGCATGGCCGGCCCCCAGCTGGTAGTGCCGGTGATGAACGCCCGCTTCGCCCTCAACGCCTCGAACGCGCGCTGGGGTTCGCTGTACGACGCACTGTATGGCACCGATGCCATTAGCGAAGCCGACGGCGCCGAGAAAGGCCAGGGCTACAACAAGGTGCGGGGCGACAAGGTTATTGCCTTCGCACGCGCCTTCCTCGACGAAGCCGCACCGCTCAGCGCCGGCAGCCATGTGGATTCCACCGGCTACAAGATCGTCGATGGCACGCTGATCGTCAGCCTCAAGGGCGGCAGCAACAGCGGCCTGCGTGACGACGCGCAACTGATCGGCTTCCAGGGCGACACTGCCCAACCCATCGCGATCCTGTTGAAACACAACGGCCTGCACTTCGAGATCCAGATCGACGCCAGCACCCCGGTCGGCCAGACCGACGCCGCCGGCGTCAAAGATGTGCTGGTGGAAGCCGCGCTGACCACCATCATGGACTGCGAAGACTCGGTCGCTGCCGTGGATGCCGACGACAAAGTGGTGATCTACCGTAACTGGCTCGGCCTGATGAAGGGCGACCTGGCCGAAGAAGTGGCCAAGGGCGGCAAGACGTTCACCCGCACCATGAACGCCGACCGCGTCTACACCGGCGTGGATGGCAAGGACGTGACGCTGCACGGTCGTTCGCTGCTGTTCGTGCGTAACGTTGGCCATCTGATGACCATCGACGCGATCCTCGACAAAGACGGCAACGAGGTCCCTGAAGGCATCCTCGACGGCCTGCTCACCAGCCTGGCGGCCATCCATAGCCTCAACGGCAACAGCAGCCGCAAGAACAGCCGCACCGGTTCCGTGTACATCGTTAAACCGAAGATGCACGGCCCGGAAGAAGTGGCGTTCACCAACGAGTTGTTCGGTCGCATCGAAGACGTGCTGAACCTGCCGCGCAACACGCTGAAGGTCGGCATCATGGACGAGGAGCGCCGCACCACGGTCAACCTCAAGGCCTGCATCAAGGCCGCCAGCGAGCGCGTGGTGTTTATCAACACCGGCTTCCTCGACCGCACCGGCGACGAGATCCATACGTCCATGGAAGCCGGCGCGATGGTGCGCAAGGCGGCCATGAAGGCGGAAAAATGGATCGGCGCCTACGAGAACTGGAACGTCGATATCGGCTTGAGCACCGGCCTGCAAGGTCGCGCGCAGATCGGCAAAGGCATGTGGGCCATGCCCGACCTGATGGCGGCGATGCTCGAACAGAAAATCGCTCACCCACTGGCCGGCGCCAACACCGCCTGGGTGCCGTCGCCAACCGCAGCGGCGCTGCACGCGTTGCACTACCACAAGGTCGATGTGTTCGCCCGCCAGGCCGAACTGGCCAAACGCGAGCGCGCCTCGGTGGACGACATCCTGACTATTCCCCTGGCGCAGAACACCGATTGGTCCGAGGAAGAAATCCGCAACGAGCTGGACAACAACGCCCAGGGCATCCTCGGCTATGTCGTGCGCTGGATCGACCAGGGCGTCGGCTGTTCGAAAGTGCCGGACATCAACGATGTAGGCCTGATGGAGGACCGCGCCACCCTGCGTATCTCCAGCCAGCACATCGCCAACTGGCTGCGCCACGGCATCGTCACCGAAGCCCAGGTGCTGGAAAGCCTCAAGCGTATGGCGCCGGTGGTGGACCGCCAGAATGCCGGGGACAAACTGTATCGCCCACTGGCGCCGGATTTCGACAGCAACATCGCGTTCCAGGCAGCGGTGGAGTTGGTGATTGAAGGCACCAAGCAGCCTAACGGCTACACCGAGCCGGTGCTGCACCGTCGGCGTCGGGAGTTCAAGGCCAAGAACGGCCTGTAAATAAAAAGCCCTGATCGCGAGATCAGGGCTTTTTTATGGGGTCAGGGAGAGCGAGCCGGCCGCATCGCTGGCAAGCCCGTAAGAAAGTCAGGAGGCCATCCCCAACTCTCGCTTGACCATCTTCGCCAACTTCACGCTATCAATCGGCTTGAGCAGGAAGTCCACCACGCTCAAATGCATCGCATCAATCACGTCCGGCGCTTCCGCGTCCCCCGACATAATGATGATCGGCAATGCCGCACGCGTGGACTCGCGCACCTGGCGGATCAGTTCCAGGCCATTGCTGGGCGCCATGCGCAGGTCAGTGATCAACAAACCGATAGAGCTGCTGGACTTCAACAAATCCCACGCCGCCTCACCACTTTCGGCGGTCATGCAACGAATACCGTCCAGCCCCAGGATCTCCGCCAGCAATTCACGTGCGTCCTTGTCGTCGTCAACAATCAACACACGTTGTGGCGGTAAATCAGGCTCCAGCATCACGGCGCTCAGCGCCTCGCGCTCGGCATCACTCAAAATATCGTGGTCGGACATACGGTTCTCAGCAGTTCTAATCAATCTCCCAGCACACTCGTCAGACATCTGCGGAAGGGCGAACAATGTGCACTTCGTCGGAAAGTTTGCCTAGTGGGCGTTCTACGGGTTTTGGACGATAGTCATGTAAGGTTTTTCCCTAGGTGTGTGCCGTTTGTATCGACCTAGACTTACGTCCAATGGGCACCCGCTGCGCAGGAGTCGACCATGAGGGACGATAACGACAAAAAAAACGCGGTCACTGTTATGAGTAAAGCTGATGCCTTCGCCCAGGCGGGGAAAACTGCTGTGTTGCAAAACATTCACGGCACCCTGCAGTTCCTGCAACGCTTCCCGCCGTTCAACCAAATGGAAAATGCCCACCTGGCGTTTCTGGTGGAACAGTGCCAGTTACGCTTTTATGGCCCCGGCGACAGCATCCTCAAACCGTCGGGCGGGCCGGTTGAGCACTTTTACATCGTCAAGCAGGGCCGCGTGGTGGGAGAGCGGCCGGACAGCGCCGAAACCACCTTTGAAATCACCACCGGCGAATGCTTCCCCCTGGCAGCGCTATTGGGCGAACGGGCGACCCGCACCGAGCACAAGGCCGCCGAAGACACTTTCTGCCTGCAACTGAACAAGCCAGCCTTTATCAAGCTGTTCGCGCTTTCCAGCCCGTTTCGAGACTTTGCCTTGCGCGGCGTCAGCAGCCTGTTGGACCAGGTCAACCAGCAAGTGCAGCAGAAGGCGGTGGAAACCCTTGGCACTCAATACTCGCTGAACACTCGCCTCGGCGAATTGGCCATGCGCCACCCGGTTACGTGCAGCCCAACCACACCCCTGCGTGAAGCCGTCACGCTGATGCATGAGCAACAGGTGGGCAGCATTGTGATTGTCGACGAGCTCAAGGCGCCCTTGGGGATTTTCACCCTGCGCGACTTGCGCCAGGTCGTGGCGGACGGCACCAGTGACTTCAGCCAGGGCATCGAAGGCCATATGACCCAGGCGCCCTTCTTCCTCACCCCGGACCACAGCGCTTTCGATGCGGCGATTGCCATGACCGAACGGCACATTGCCCATGTGTGCCTGGTCAAGGACCAGCGCCTGTGCGGCGTGGTGTCCGAGCGCGACCTGTTTTCCCTGCAACGGGTGGACCTGGTGCACCTGGCGCGCACTATCCGCAACGCACCGCGGGTGGACAACCTGGTGGCGATTCGCGGCGAGATCGGCCAGTTGGTCGAGCGCATGCTGGCCCATGGCGCGTCGTCCACCCAGATCACCCACATTATTACGCTGCTCAACGATCACACCGTGTGCCGGGTGATCGAGCTGACCCTCGCCGAAAAAGGCGACCCTGGCGTGCCATTCAGTTGGTTGTGCTTTGGCAGCGAAGGTCGCCGCGAGCAGACGCTGTACACCGATCAGGACAACGGCATCCTGTTCGACGCCCGGGACGCCGCTGAAGCGGCCGAGATTCGTGGCCGCCTGTTACCGCTCGCGCAGCAGATCAACCAGAGCCTGGCGCTGTGCGGGTTCAGCCTGTGCAAGGGCAACATCATGGCCGGCAACCCGGAGTTGTGCTTGTCGCGTGCCGAATGGGCGCGGCGGTTTGCGGCGTTTATCCGCGAGGCAACACCGGAGAACCTGCTGGGCTCCAGCATCTATTTCGACCTGCGTGTGGTGTGGGGCGATGAGCGTGGTTGCGAACAATTGCGCCAGGGCATCCTCGATCAGGTCGCTGACAACCGCTTGTTCCAACGCATGCTCGCCGAAAACGCGTTGCGCCAGCGACCGCCCGTCGGCCGTTTTCGCGAGTTTGTGCTGACGCGTAAAGGCAGCGAGAAGGCCACTCTCGACCTCAAGGTGCAGGGCCTTACGCCCTTTGTCGACGGCGCCCGCCTGCTGGCCCTGGCCAATGGCATCCACACCAACAACACCCTGGAGCGCCTGCGCCAACTGGTGGTCAAGGAAGTGATCGAGCCCCTGGACGGCGCGGCGTATGAAGAGGCCTACCACTTTATCCAGCAAACCCGCATGCAACAGCACCAGTTGCAGACCCGCGAGAACCAGCCGTATTCCAACCGCGTCGACCCTGAAAGCCTCAACCACCTGGACCGGCGCATCCTGCGTGAATCCCTGCGCCAGGCCCAGCGCCTGCAAAGCAGCCTGACGTTGCGGTATCAGCTGTGAGTCTGTTCAGTTGGCTGCGCACGAAAAAACCGGGGCTCGACAGCGCACAACAACAGCGTGTGGAGCAACTGCGCAAGCCGACGCCGCTGGGCAGCGAACCCTTGCGCAGCCAACGCTGGGTCGTGCTGGACCTGGAAACCAGCGGCCTGAACCTCAACCGTGACCTGGTGCTGTCCATCGGCGCGGTGGTGATCGAGGACGGCGCGGTGGATTTCTCGCAGATGTTCGAGCGCACATTGCAACGCGCCGAAACAAAACTCAGCCCCAGCGTCTTGATCCACGGCCTGGGCCCGAGTGCGATCGCCGCCGGCAGCGATCCAGTGGACGCCCTGCTGGACTTCATGGAGTTCGTCGGCGACAGCCCATTGCTGGCCTTCCATGCGCCATTCGATCAACACATGCTGTGCCGGGCGCTCAAGGACAGCCTGGGTTATCGCCTGGCCCACCCGTTCCTGGATGTGGCCGACATCGCCCCCCTGCTCTGCCCCGACGCGCCTATCCGCGAAGCGGGGCTGGACGACTGGATCAACCACTTCAACCTGCACGTGGGCGAACGCCATCACGCCAGCGCCGATGCCCTGGCCACGGCGGAGCTGATGCTCATCCTGTTCAGCCGCGCGCGCCAGCAGCACATCGACACACCACAGGCATTGCAAGAGCGTTTAAGCCAATGGAAACGGCGTAAACACGCGCCATCGTTTTAATGCCATCTCCCGACAGACGCTAATTGCGCCCACCCCACGGCTCTGACACAATCGCGAATAATTCTCGTTAGCTTAAACATCTCGTTTACTAGGTGATGCCTTGTCGTCGATCCAGAACCCACACAGTGAGCTTGTTGGCGCGTTGTATCGCGACCATCGTGGCTGGCTGTTGGCCTGGCTTCGACGCAATGTGGCCTGCCCGAGCCGCGCCGAAGACCTGAGCCAGGACACCTTCATCCGCCTGCTCGGCCGTGAGGAGTTGCGCGAACCCCGCGAACCCCGTGCGTTTCTGATCGCGATCGCCAAGGGCCTGCTGTTCGACTACTTCCGTCGCGCTGCCCTGGAACAGGCTTATCTGACCGAACTGATGCTGATCCCGGAAAGCGAACACCCTTCGCCGGAAGAACAGCAACTGATCCTCGAAGACCTCAAGGCCATCGACCGCCTGCTCGGCAAATTGTCGAGCAAGGCCCGTGCGGCTTTCCTCTACAACCGCCTCGACGGCATGGGCCACGCAGAAATCGCCCAGCGCCTGGGCGTGTCGGTGCCCCGGGTGCGCCAGTACCTGGCCCAGGGCATTCGCCAGTGCTACATCGCTCTGTATGGCGAGCCACAGTGACGGTGATCAGCTCCAAACCGGTTTCGGCCCGTGTACTGGATGCAGCCATCGCGTGGCAACTGTCCCTCGATTCGGGCGATGGCAGCGCGGTTGAGCGCGAAGAATTCGATAAGTGGCTGGCCAGCGATGAAGAACATGCCCGCGCCTGGCGCCAGCTGGGCATGCTTGACCAGCGTTTCAGCGTGGCCTCGGGCCCGGCGCGGGCCGCGTTATTGCAATCACGTGAAGGTATTCGCCAGCGCGTGCGCAAGCTGGGCAGTGGCCTGGCGAGCATTGCACTGGTCATTGGCCTGGCGCTGTTTGCCGGTGAGCGTTATGTGCCGATCCACTATTGGCTGGCTGATCAACGCACCGCCACGGGTGAGCAGCGCACGCTGAAGCTGGCGGACGGCACGCTGATCAATCTCAATACCCACAGTGCTATCGACGTGCGCTTTGATGAAAAACGCCGGCTGATTGTGTTGCAGGAAGGCGAGATCCTGGTGGAGACCGGCCACAACGACGCACGCCCCTTCTATGTAACAACCCGCGATGGCAGCCTGCGGGCGCTGGGCACACGGTTTATCGTCAAGCGCGAAGACGACGCCACGCGCTTGAGCGTGCTGCAATCGGCCGTGGCCGCCCAGCCCGAGGCGCTGCGCCAGGAGCAGATCTTCAAGGAAGGCCAGCAAGTGCTGATGCGCAGCGACGGCCTCGGCCCTGCGCTTGCCGTCACCCCCGCCACCGACGCCTGGACCCGCGGCATGCTGGTGGTGGACAACGCCCGCCTGGGCGAGGTGGTCGCGGAGCTCAGCCGTTACCGCACCGGTTACCTGGGCGTGGATAAAAACGTGGCTGACCTGCGCATTACCGGCAGCTTCCCACTGCATGACACCACCCTGGCACTGAACGCGCTGCTGCCCACCCTGCCGGTGCAGATCGAGCAGCACACGCCGTGGTGGGTGATGGTCAAGGGCAAGCCTTAGGTGTTGCGGTGCCTGGCCGACTGCCTTCGCGGGCAAGCCGCTCCCACACTTGAAATGCATTCCAGGGTGGGAGCGGGCTTGCCCGCGATCGCGCCCTGAAACACGCCTCAAATAAATATTTTCGTCTCGCCCTATCACTTTTCGATTCTCGTTCGGCACCTAGGCAATTGCGAAATATTTCCATTCAGGAGCCGCCCCATGTCCCGCACGCTAGACACTCTGTTGCGCCCCAGCCTGTTAGCCGTGGCCATTGCCCTCAGCGCCCCGCTGGCCAGCACCTCGCTGATCGCCGCCGAACAAGCGTCCAGCGTGCGCGCCTACAACCTGCCGGCGGCGCCACTGGCCAGCACCCTGAACCAGATTGCCAGCCAGGGCGGCCTGGCACTGACCCTCAGCCCGGCACTCGCCGCAGGCAAGACCTCGGCGCCCGTCCAGGGCCAGTTCGATGCACCGGGTGCGCTGCGTGAGGCATTGCGTGGGACGGGTTTGCAGTTGGAGCAGAGCAGTGCGGGGACTTATACCTTGGTGGCGGTTCCTGAGGGTGTCGTGGCGTTGCCTACCACCAGCATCACGGGCCAGGACAGCTATGAAAGCGCCTGGGGTCCGGTAGACGGCTACCTGGCCAAACGCACCGCCGCGGGCACCAAGACCGACACCTCACTGGTCGAAGCTCCCCGCTCGATCTCCGTCGCCACCCGCGAGCAGATGCAGGACCGCAACGTCCAGAACCTGGATGACGCAGTCAAATACATGCCCGGCATCGTGTCTTCCAGCTACGGCAGCGACACCCGCTACGACTGGATGCGTGTGCGCGGCTTCGAGCCGACCCAGTTCCTCGACGGCCTGCCACTGCCGCGTGGTGTGTATGCCAACCCGAAAGCCGAGACCTGGAACCTCGACCGCCTCGCGCTGCTGCGCGGCCCGGCCTCGTCGGTGTACGGCCAGACTCCGCCGGGTGGCTTGCTGGACATGGTCAGCCGCCGTCCCAGCGCTGAGTCAAGCAATGCCGTCCAGGTGCAATACGGCAGCGACAACTACCGCCAGATCAACTTTGCCAGCACCGGCAAGATCGATGATGAAGGCCAGTTCCTCTATGGCCTCAGCGGCGTGGTGCGCGATGCCGGTACCCAGGTCGACCATATCGACAACAAGCGCTACAACATCGCGCCAAGCCTGACCTGGAACATCGACCCTGATACCAAGCTGACCTTCCTGTCGCAGTTCACCCGCGACGATACCGGCACCACCAGCCAGTTCATGCCGATCCAGGGCACCAAGATCAAATCACCGCTGGGCGACGTGTCCCACCACAAGAATCTGGGCGACCCGGACTACGAGTTCTACGACCGTACTTACTACGCGCTGGGCTATGCGTTCGAACATCGCTTCAACGATACCTGGCAGTTCAAGCAGAACCTGCGCTATACCAAGTCCGAGCTCGACTTCCAGCAATTGACCGTAGGCTCCTATGCATTCTCCCCGGCTAATGCGGCGGGCGATATCACCCGGTCGACCACTAATGTGAATGAAAGCATCGGCCAATTCGCGGTGGACAACAACTTCCAGGCTGACTTCGCCACTGGCGACATCACCCACACGTTGCTGCTCGGCCTGGATCACCAACGCACCGATACCACCTATCGCGCGATCTACGGTACGGCGTCGAATATCAACATCTTCAACCCGATCAACACCCAACCGACGTTGCGCCCAACCGGCGTCCGCCCTTTTTACGACTACAACCAGAAAACCGTGCAAACCGGCCTCTACGCGCAGGACCAGATGGCCCTGGACAACTGGCGCCTGACCTTGGGCGGGCGCGAAGACTGGGTGCATCAGGGCACTACCTACTTCAACGACAACGATGCGACCAACACTGACCGCGTCAAACATTTCAGTGGCAACGCAGCGCTGAGCTACGTATTCGATTCGGGCTTCGTACCGTACTTGTCCTATGCCGAATCATTCCAGCCAGCGAGCAACGCCGATACTAATGCCACCAAGACGTTCAAGCCGACGGAGGGCAAGCAGTGGGAAATGGGCGTCAAGTATCAGCCGCCCGGCTCCAACACACTGTTGAGTGCGGCAGTCTATGACCTCACCCAGAAGAATGTGCAGGTGACCACCCTAGGTGCCGGGGGCCAGCAGATCAACAGCCAGACCGGTGAAGTGAAGGTCAAGGGCCTGGAACTGGAAGCCGTGTCTGACGTGACCGAGAACCTCAAGGTCATCGCCGCCTACACCCTGGCGAAATCCGAGGTGCAAAAAGGCATCTACAAAGGCAACCGCCTGACCTTGATGCCCAACCAGCAAGCCTCGCTGTGGACTGACTACACCTGGCACACCGGCATACTTGATGGCTTCGGCATCGGCTTTGGCGCCCGCTACACCGGTAACACCTATGGCGACCAGGCCAACACCTGGCTGGGCAAGGCCAATGCCTACACGATATTCGACGGTGCGGTTCACTACGACCTGGGTCGCCTGGACAACAGCCTGAAGGGTGCTTCGGTGAAGTTGAACGCCACCAACCTGTTCAACAAGGACTACCTTTCTACCTGTGATGGCAACTACTGCTACTTCGGCGACCAACGCAGCGTTGTCGCCAGCGCCACCTACCAGTGGTAATCGGCTGAGTTAACCACCAGGCCGCCCCAGTGGGCGGCCTTGGTGTGTCTGAAGGTTGAGAAAATGAAAAGCAAAACCATCCGCCGCTGGTCCTTTATCCACACGTGGACCAGCCTGATCTGCACGGTATTCCTGCTGCTGCTCGCCCTCACCGGCCTGCCGCTGGTGTTCCATCACGAGATCGATCATCTGCTGGGCAACGAGCCGCAATTGGCGCAGATGCCCGCCGACACCCCACAGCTCAACCTGGAACAGCTGGTGGCGAAGGCTCAGGCCCATCGCCCCGGCGAGGCCATGCAGTACCTGGCCTGGGACGAAGACGACAAAAACGGCGTGATCGCGATCATGGCCGCCACCGCCGGCACCGAACCCAACGCGTCCCACACCTTCATGCTGGATGCGCGCACCGGCGAAGCGGTCGAGATGCCGTCTGCCAATGGCGGATTCACCCTGTTCCTGCTGCGGCTGCATGTGGATATGTTCGCCGGCCTGCCGGGCAAGTTGTTGCTGGCCTTCATGGGGGTTCTGTTTGTATTGGCGATTATCTCGGGCACGGTGCTGTACCTGCCGTTCATGCGCCGATTGAAATTCGCCACCGTGCGCCAGGACAAATCCACCCGCCTGCGCTGGCTCGACCTGCATAACCTGATCGGCGTGGTCACCCTGACCTGGGCATTGGTAGTGGGCGTGACCGGCGTGATCAGCGCCTGCGCCGACCTGATCATCGCGGCTTGGCGCCAGGACAGCCTCAGTGCAATGATCGAGCCGTATAAAAACGCTCCGCCCCTGACCCAGCGCGCGCCAGCCACCGAGCTGCTGGCAATTGCCGCCAAGGCCGCACCGGGCATGGCGCCAGACTTTATTGCCTTCCCCGGCACGCGCTTTTCCAGCGAACACCATTACGCCGTGTTCATGAAGGGCAGTACCCACTTGACCTCGCACCTGCTCACGCCGGTATTGATCGACGCCAGTAACCTGGCTGTCACCGCCATCGCCGAACGGCCGTGGTACATGGACGCCATGGGCATGTCCCAACCGCTGCACTTCGGTGACTACGGCGGCATGCCGATGAAGATCCTCTGGGCGGTGTTGGATGTGTTGACCATCATCGTGCTGGTGAGCGGGATCTACCTGTGGATCATGCGACGCAAGGCAGGCAAGGCATGAAGCCAAGGCAATCGAATTTCTGGAAGGTGTTTGGCATTCCGCTGGGGATTGGCCTGCTCAGTGCCGCCGGGTTGTTTGCAGCCTTGCTCGGCGATGGGCTGTGGGATTCACTCAGTTGGGTCGGGTTAGGCATTCCCGCTGCAATTGGCACTTGGGCCTTGCTCAAACGGTGAGATAGATTAGCGCAGCCCTTTCTTGAGGAATGCCCATGTCCGCTCCCAGCATGACCTTGTTCCACAACCCCGCTTCACCGTTCGTTCGCAAGGTGCGCGTGTTGCTGGCTGAAACCGGCCAGCAGGACCGCGTCGCCCTGCACGGCTGCATGCCGACCCCGGTCAATCCGGATGCACACGTGGTGCAAGGCAACCCCGTGGGCAAGATCCCGGCCTTGCGCCTGGCCGACGGCAGCGTGCTGCACGACAGCCGGGTGATCCTCGATTACTTCGACCACCAGCACGTCGGTAACCCGCTGATCCCTCGCGACGGCTCGGCCCGCTGGCGCCGCCTGACCCTGGCCTCGATGGCCGACGGCATCATGGACGCCGCCGTACTGGTGCGTTACGAGACAGCCCTGCGCCCAGCGCAAAAGCACTGGGACCAATGGCTGGACGAGCAGCGCAACAAGATCCGTCGAAGCCTCGCTGAATTGGAAGCCGACGCCATTGCCGAACTGGCCAGCCACTTCGACATCGCCGCCATCAGCGTGGCCTGCGCCCTGGGCTACCTCGACTTCCGCCATCCGGATATGCAATGGCGCTCGGATAACCCGCAGCTTGCCGCCTGGTACGCCGAGGTCAGCCAGCGACCTTCGATGCTGGAAACCCAGCCGCCCGTGTGACGCTCACACCGACCCAATGTGGGAGCGGGCTTGCCCGCGATCGCGGTATGTCATTCAGCACATCTGTTTCTGAACCACCGCTATCGCGGGCAAGCCCACTCCCACATTGGTCGGTGGTGGTATTGAGGAACGTAACGATCCTTGAGGCTAAATGCGCCCCCACTTGCTGATCCTCACGCAACCCGATCATTGCACCGCCTCCAGGTCAAACACCAACGGTTCGGTGGCCTTGCGCTTGCCCACGCCATACCAGTCCAGTTTGCGCGTCAGCACCATCACCGTGCCCAGCAGGCCGAACAACAGCAGCGAGCCCATCAACAACGCGTAATCCTCGGCACTCAGCAGCCCGTACAACAAGCCATACAACGCCGCCAACCCCGCCGAGAAACCCAGGCCGTGGGCCACACTGCGCAGCACGTGACACACATAGAAGCCAATCAACGACACGCAGGCACTGGCAGAGAGGAGATAGGCCATGGCGAAGCCGATGTGCTCGGACAACGACAACAACAGCAGGTAGAAAAACGCCAGCGCAAAGCCCACCAAGGCGTACTGGACCGGGTGCACCGCCAGGCTCTTGAGCACTTCGAACAGAAAGAAGCCGGCAAAGGTCAGGGCGATGAACAGCAGCGCATATTTGATCGCGCGGTCGCTCTTGAGGTACTGGTCCACCGGGTCGATGAAGTTCACGCCAAAGCTGCGGTTGTTGAAGTCGTCACAGCCCTGCTTGTCCAGGCAGGTTTGCAGGGCCTGCTCAAGGTTGGTGGAAAAGAAGGAGGTCTGCCAGCGGGCGGTAAAGCCCTTGTCGGTCACCTCCCGTTGGGCCGGCAGGTAGTTGCCGACAAAGCTTGGGTGCGGCCAGTTGGAGGCCAGTGACACCTGGCTGGTCTTGCCCACCGGCACCACCTGCAGTTGCTCGGTGCCTTGCAGGCGCAGGTCAAAGGCAAAGTCCACGACGTAGGGCTTTTTGCTGTCCTGTTCCGGCAGCGCCACATGCACGCCCTCCCCCAACCAGTCCACCTGGGAGCCCGGTTCGAACTCCAGGCGCTGGCTGCCAAGCTCCAGCGTCAACGCGTTTTCGATGCCGCGAATATCGCTGATACCCACCGCCAGAAACGCCGGCTCAAAGCGGTAGTCGGAAAAGTCTTCGGTGATGCCCAACTGCGCCGGCAATTCGAAACGCCCGCTGATGCGGTTGTCGGCATGGAACAGCCGCGCCTGGTAGATGCCCCGCGCGCGCAGTTCGGTCTGTACCTGGCCGTCGAGCTCAAATCGGTCCGGCAGGAAATACAGGCGACCGCGCTCTTCACGGGTGACTTCGTAGCGCTTGTTGAGCTTTTCATTGAGCTTCCACTCGCGGACGGTCTTGCGATACGGCACCACCATCACCGGGCCGGTGAGGCGCTGGCTATAACTGGAACTGCGGGCAATGTCTTCCAATACAGTGTCGCGAGTGAGCTGGCGGTCGGCGATGATGCCGTTGATCATCAGCAACGGAATCAGCAACAGCAGGATCAGCAGCGCAATGGCGCCAAGTTTGAAAAGCAGGCTGCGGTTCATGGGGCTCTCCCTGTTTTGATGGGAAGAGTCTGGGCAGCCCGTGTGGGGGATTTATGTGGGTAATGTGGAGACTGTGTGGAGATGCAGCACCACTTGCACGCCGCCTTCGACATTGCCGATCTGCAACGCGCCGCCATGCAGCTTCATCACTTCCTCGACAAAATTGAGGCCCAGGCCAGTACTTTTGCGCCCACTGGCCGGGCGTGGCAGCGAATAGAAACGCTCGCTCAGGCGTGGCAGGGCGTAGTCGGGGATCGGCGCGGCCTGGTTGAACAGGCTCACCTGCACGTCGTTGTGCCGTGTCTGTGCGCTGAACCTCAGCAGGCCACCGGGCGCCGTGAAGTCCAACGCATTGTCCAGCAGGTTGCCCAGTGCCTGGCGTAGCAGGAAGGGTTCGCCATACACCTTCACCCCCGGCGCAATCGTCTGTTCGACGTGCAACCCGGCGCCTTCGATGCGCGCACATTGGGCCTTGAGCACGTCATCGACCATGGCTGCCAAGCCAATACTGGCCTGCTCTTCAAGGCCCTGGCGTTGCTCGACTTGTGCCAGGTTCAGCAGGCGCTCGATCAACTGTTGCAAGCGCGCGCTTTCGCTGTCGATATTACCGACGAAGCGCTGCTGCTGTTCGCGGGTCATATCGCCCTGCAACAGTTCTGCCGCGCCGCGGATCGCGGCCAGCGGGCTCTTCAATTCGTGGGTCAGGGTGTGCACGTAGTGTTCGACGTAGGCCTTGCCTTCCAGCTGCGTGCGCATGTGCTCCACGGCGGTGGAGAGCTGCTTGAGTTCACCGCCGCGGTAATGGGGCAACTCGGCGCGCCGGCCCTCGCTGACCGCTTCGGCATAGGCCGTCAGCCGTCTCAAGGCAACACTCAACCACCACGACAGCAGCGCGCCCAGCAGCAAGCCCAGAATCACCAGCCCGGCGCCGTACCAGAGCAGGCGGCGCTCCGTGCGGTCGACGTAGGGCTGCAACGAGCTGTTCGGCTTGGCCACGGTGACCACGCCGATGATCTGGCCGTTGTCACGGATCGGCGCACCGACGTGCATCACCGACGAAGTGGGGTCATCCAGCTCGCTGCGGGTGGAGCGCGCGCCGTACTCTCCGCGCAGGGTCAGGTACACATCGTTCCACTGGGAGTAATCCTGCCCCACCGCTTCGCCCATGGAGTCGAGCAGCACCGTGCCCTTGGCGTCGGTCACGTAGATACGGTGGTTGACCTGGTTCTTCGGCAGCCCCCAGATGGTCGCACCCGGCTGGCGATTGCCGTAGGCCTTGAGCAGTTCCGGCCAGTGGCTTTGGCCGAGGGTGCCGTTCTTCACGTCATCGCGCAGGATCTCGGCCAGCAGGTTCGCCGTGTCCACCAGGGTTTCTTCGGTGGACTGGCGCACTCCGGGACGGATTTCCTTCATCACGGTGCTGAGCACAAAGTAGCCAGTCAGGCCGATAAACAGCGCATACACCAGGAAAATCCGCAGCCCGAGGCGCATCAGCTGTTGCTCGGGCTGTAGCTGTAGCCGAGGCCACGATGAGTCTGGATCGGCTCGGCATCAGCGGCCACGCTGCGCAATTTGCTGCGCAGGCTTTTGATATGGCTGTCGATATTGCGCTCGTAGCCGGCATCCGCCGCCACGCCTACCGCGTCCAGGAGTTGCTCGCGGCTGAACACGCGCTCGGGTTGTTCCAGCAGGCTTTGCAGCAAACGGAACTCATGGCGCGTGAGGCTCAAAGGCTGGCCGCGATACGTAATCTGCATGCGCTCCAGATCAACCTGGAACACCGCGGGCGCAGCACCGGGGCCAATCCGCTTGAGGATCGCCCGGACCCGCGCCGTCACTTCCCGTGGGCTGAAGGGCTTGACCACATAATCGTCGGCGCCGATCTCCAGCCCCACCACGCGGTCGATCTCGCCATCCCGGGCACTGAGGAACATCACGGGCACTTCGCTGAACCGGCGCAGTTGCTTGCAGGTTTCAAAGCCTGTGATGTCCGGCAGGCCGATGTCGAGGATGATCAGGTCGGCCGGGGTTTGGCGCTGATGGGCCAGCGCCTCCTGGCCGAGGCTCAGCCAGGTGGTGGTAAAGCCCTCGCCTTGCAGGGCGAATATCAGCGTGTCGGCTATCGCCGCTTCATCTTCGACAATCAGGATATGCGGCATGAGGGTCCGTCAGCAGTCCGGTTTGTCAGCAGTGTAGCGACGGGCCGGGTTTACCGCAGCGCCGAATTCACGCAGGGCCTTGGCGCCAATCAGCAAGGGGTAGTTGAAGCTGCTGCGGTCGGTCAGGTTGACCTCGACGGTGCGCTTGACGTTGCCCAGACACATTTCCAGGTCGACTACCGGACGCTTGGCCACGGAAGGTTCGTCCTTGTCGTCGTCTTCGTCGGCGCGGCTTTTGATTTTGCTGATGCGCGACACTTTGTGCTCATAGACTTTGTTGGACGCCTCCTTGCCGCCTAGGCGAAAACGCACCCAATCGTCGCCGTCACGGGTGAAGGTCTCGATGTCACGGGCCGACAGCGAGGCGGTCAGCGCGCCAGTGTCCATCTTGGCCTTGAAGGTTTCGCCGATCTCCGGCAACTGGATGTATTCGTAGCGACCGTAGAGGGTCGGTTCGGCGGCCATGACAGGCAGGGCGGCCAGGGCGAGCGAGGCAAATAGCAGTTTCACGAAGTGATGTCCTCGGAAAGAAGTAGGCGGATTCTAGACCGCAAAAGCGGTGGTTAGTTAGCTCACTCAACCATACCCGGCACATTGTGAAACATTCGTACCGTGATTTGCGATTTGGCCTCTGGACTCGCCTTGCTTATCATGACCCGCCCACACGATTCCAAGAGTTACTTATGCGCCGACTGCTCACCGGCTGTTTTGTCACCCTGCTGCTATTGCTCAACACCTTGGTGCTGTTCGGCCCATTGATGGTGTTTGCCCTGCTCAAGCTGGTGGCCCCCGGTCGCTTGCGTGACTACATGTCATGGGCGGTGATGTGGATCGCCGAAACCTGGGCCGAGATCGACAAGCTGATTTTCTCGCTGTGCATCCCCACCCAATGGGATATTCGCGGCGGCGCCGATTTGCGCAGTGACACGTCTTACCTCGTCATCAGCAACCACCAATCCTGGGTAGACATCCCGGCGCTGATCCAGGCCCTCAACCGGCGCACGCCGTTCTTCAAGTTCTTCCTGAAGAAAGAGCTGATCTGGGTGCCCTTCCTGGGCCTTGCCTGGTGGGCGCTGGATTACCCGTTCATGAAGCGCTACACCAAGGCTTTCCTGGCCAAGCACCCGGAACTCGCGGGGCAGGACTTGAAGATCACCAAAGAGGCCTGCGAGCTGTTCAAGCGCCAGCCGGTGACGGTGGTCAACTACCTGGAAGGTACGCGCTTCAGCGAGGCCAAGCGGGCGCAGCAGGGTTCACCGTTCAGCCGCTTGCTCAAGCCCAAGGCGGGCGGCGTGGCGTTTGTGCTGGCGGCGCTGGGTGAACAACTGGACGCCGTGCTCGACGTGACCGTGGTCTATCCACAGCAGAAAATACCGGGGTTCTGGGATTTGATCAGCGGCGCGGTGCCAGAGGTGATCATTGATATCCGTACCCGCGAGCTGGATCCGGCGTTGTGGCAAGGGGATTACGAGAATGACCCGGTGTTTCGCCAAACCGTCCAGAACTGGGTCAACCAGCTCTGGACGGAGAAGGACGCGCGCATCGAGCAACTGCGCGCGGAGCGTCTTTAACTGCCGGTGCCCCATGCCTGGGCCAGCTTGCCCAGCACCGAGCTGCTGGCACCCTGGCCACCCAGGTATTGCAGGATCACCGGGGCAAACTGGCCGACCATGCCACTGTCCATGCCCAAGGCACTGAACGCGGTGTTCAGGTCGTTGGTGTTCTTCACGTTACCCAACAGGCCGTCGAGGCCGCTGGTCTTGCTGCCGCCGGCCTGGCCGAGCATCCCGCTCAAGGCCCCGAGGCTACCCAACGCATTGTTGCCCGACAGTTGGTCAAGGCCCGGCACGCTATTACCCAGCTGCGAATAGTCGTTGCCGCTCAGTTTGTTCTTGGCCAGGCCCAGCATGGCGCCCGTACCGCCCACCGCTTGTTCGGGGGTGATGTTCAGTTGCGAGGTCAGGGCGCTCAGCAACCCGGCCGTCTCGGACGACGGTGCGGCAGCCGCGGCCTTGTTGTTACCACCCTGCATGCCGGCAATCGCATTGGCCGCGTCCCCAAGGCTGAACCCTGCGGCGAACACCGGGCCGGCTGCCAGGGTCATCAGGCAGGAAAGGGCGAAACCGCGTGAAATCTTCATCAAAACAACCTCTGGGCGTAGGGGTGAAAGCAGGCGTTTGACTGGGCAGCCCGGGGGATTGTTCCCAGTGCATCCAAACCCGTCGCTGCTGCGTATATGCACCACAACCCCTCGAGGAAGACGGCCGTGAATGGAACGCGCGCGCAACCTGAACTAACCTCTGCCTGCCACCGCTTGCGCGCGCAGTCCCATCGCCCTGTATCCAGAGCCTGGAGAAGCCCTATTTCCACGTCCGACGCTGATCCGCTGCAGCCCTTGCTGGCCCAATGTGCGCTGGGCAATCGCCAGGCGTTCGAAACCCTCTACCGCAGCGTCTCACCGCGCTTGCACGGTGTAGCGCTGCGTTTCATGGGCCGCCAGGACCTGGCCGAAGAGGTCTTGCAGGAAGCCTTCGTGCGCATCTGGTACAACGCTTCGCGCTACCAGGCGCACCTGTCTGCGCCGATGACCTGGATGGTCAACATCACCCGCAACCTGGCCATCGACCAACTGCGCAAGCACCGTGAACAGCCGCTGGCGGACGGTCAGCAGGACACGCTGGTCGATGACACACCCAGCGCCCACGACCAACTCGACAACGAACGCGAGGCCCGCGCCTTGAACCGCTGCCTGGACACCCTGGAGGGCATGCAGCGCCAATCGATTACCGTGGCTTACTTCCAGGGCCTGTCGTGCGCGGAGTTGGCCCAACAGCTGGCAGCCCCCCTGGGCTCGGTCAAATCCTGGATTCGTCGCGGCATGGAACGCCTGCGCAGGTGCCTTGAATCATGAACTACCAGACCACCGCCCTGCGCCGTGCCCTCGCCGCCGACTACGCCATCGGACTGATGCCTGCCACTGCGCGTCGGCGTTTCGAGGCCTTGTTGCTGGAGGATGCGGCGCTGCGCGTGGAACTCGGCCATTGGCAGGACGCCCTGGCCAGCCTGACCGGCGCCTTGCCCGAACGACCGGTGCCCGAGCATGTATGGGACAGCATCAAGGCGCGGATCGAGCCGCAGGTGCTGCATTTGCCGGCAAAAAAACCCTTGTGGATGAACCTGCGCTTGCTGGCAGCGGCGTGCGTGGTAGTCGTGGCCGTGCTGGCGGGCGTGCTGTATCAACGAGACATCGGTGCGCAGTACAACGCCACGCTCGTCGCGGCCAACCAGCAACCGGCGCTGCAGATCAAGGCGTATGGCGACCACCTGCAAGTGGAACCCGTGGCACTGGCTGCGGTGGAACCGACGCACAGCCTCGAGTTGTGGGCGATTGCACCGGGCGGTAAACCAATCTCCCTGGGTCTGCTCCCCGCTGCGGGCAACGGCCGAATAACGCTGAGCAAGGCGCAACGAGCCTTGCTCTCCGCGCCGCTGACGTTGGCCGTGAGCCTGGAGCCACGCGGCGGTTCAGTGACCGGGCAACCCACCGGACCGGTGCTGTATCAGGGCCAATTGGCATCACTTTGAGCTGAACGGCAGTCAGGAACCCATCGCGCGAACCAGGGTCCATGACAGGACTTAAAGCCTTGCCAGGAAAAGCCCGATGAGCGCGACCCGTCCCCAAGTGATTGAGCAAAAGCCGCCTTTCTGGAGCCGCCCGCGCGTGTTCATGGGCGTCTGCGTGGCCATTGTCGCCGGCCTCGGCAGCGCGCTCTACACCCAAGACAACGTCAAGTCTGCTGCCACACTGGTGACCACTGCCCAGCAACCCGCGGCGCAGATCATGGCGCACAAGGATTACCTCGAAGTCGAGCCGATCGCCACGACGGCACCCGAGCCGGATCGCAGCCTGGAACTGTGGGCGTTGCCCGAAGGCGGCGCACCGGTGTCGCTTGGACTGTTGCCGGAAGATGGCAAAGGCATTATCGGACTCAACCCACGCCAACAGAAAAGCATCCGCAAGCCGGTGGAGTTGATGGTGAGTTCGGAAACCAAAGGTGGGTCGTTGAGCAAGCAGCCCACGGGGCCGACCGTCTACCAAGGCGCCCTCGCCAACCGCTGACACTCCAAAAAAACCAAGTGGGAGCGGGCGTGCTCGCGAATGCGGCAGGTCAGTCAAACGTGCTTCGACTTAACCAGCGCTTTCGCGAGCAAGCCCGCTCCCACCGTTGGATCGTGTGCCTGAGAGTTATGCCGCGCTGAAGAGTTTGTGCGGATCGATCACAAATTTCTTCGGCACACCCGCGTCAAACTCGCCATACCCACGCGGCGCGTCATCCAGGCTGATCACCTGCACGCCAACAATCTCGGCAATGTTGATACGGTCCCACATGATCGCCTGCATCAGCTGGCGGTTGTACTTCATCACCGGTGTCTGGCCGGTATGGAAGCTGTGGGATTTGGCCCAGCCCAGGCCGAAGCGGATGCTCAGGCTGCCCATTTTTGCAGCGGCATCCACCGCACCCGGATCTTCGGTGACGTACAGGCCCGGAATACCGATCTTGCCCGCCACGCGCACCACGCCCATCAGCGAGTTGAGCACAGTGGCCGGGGCCTCCGCCTTGACGCCTTCATGGCCATGGCCACGGGCTTCGAAGCCCACGGCGTCGACGGCGCAGTCCACTTCCGGTTCGCCCAGCAGTGCGGCGATCTGCTCGTGCAGCGGCGTGTCCTGGGACAGGTCGGCAATCTCGAAACCCTGCGCCTTGGCGTGAGCCAGGCGGATCGGGTTGACGTCGCCGATGATCACCACCGCAGCGCCCAGCAGGCGCGCCGAAGCGGCAGCCGCCAGGCCCACAGGGCCGGCACCCGCAATGTAGACAGTGCTGCCAGGGCCAACACCGGCAGTGACGGCGCCGTGATAACCGGTCGGGAGAATGTCGGACAGGCAGGTCAGGTCGCGGATTTTCTCCATGGCCTTGTCGCGGTCAGGCAGTTTCAGCAGGTTGAAGTCAGCGTACGGCACCAGCACGTACTCGGCCTGGCCGCCGGTCCAGTCGCCCATGTCGACATAGCCGTAGGCGCCACCGGCACGCGCCGGGTTGACGGTCAGGCACACGCCGGTGTGTTGCTCCTTGCAGGAGCGGCAGCGGCCGCACGCGACGTTGAAGGGCACCGACACCAGGTCGCCGATCTTCAGGTTTTCGACGTCACTGCCCTTCTCGATCACTTCACCGGTAATTTCATGACCGAGCACCAGGCCGGTCTGGGCCGTGGTGCGGCCGCGCACCATGTGTTGGTCGGAGCCGCAGATGTTGGTGGAGACCACACGCAGGATGACGCCGTGCTCAATCTTCCTGCCACGGGGGTCCTGCATTTTGGGATAGTCGATTTTCTGTACTTCGACCTTGCCGTTGCCGAGATACACGACACCACGATTACCAGACATGCTTTCACCTCGCTGTTGTTTTTATGAAACCGCGCTGCCCAGGCAGGCAGCGCGTTAAGTGCTCGGGTACAGATGCTGTTTTTGCGTTGTTGCTGACGCCCCCATCGCGGGCAAGACCGGCGCCCACATTTGATCGGGTTTACACCTTCAGATGTGGGAGCGGGCTTGCCCGCGAAGGCGTCAGTCAGAGCACCACCGTTCTATTGGCGTTCAGGAATACCCGCCGCTCGATGTGATACCCGACCGCCCGGGCCAGGGTCAGCCCCTCGATATCCCGCCCCTTGGCAATCAGGTCCTCGGGGTAGTGACTGTGGTCCACCACTTCTACCCCCTGGGCAATGATCGGGCCTTCATCCAGGTCGTTGTTGATGTAATGCGCCGTGGCCCCTACCAACTTCACCCCCTTGTTGTACGCCTGGTGATACGGCTTGGCGCCCTTGAACCCCGGCAGCAACGAGTGGTGGATGTTGATGGCCTTGCCATCCAGCTTGCGGCACAGCTCCGGCGACAGCACTTGCATGTAGCGTGCAAGGATCACCAATTCGGCGCCGGTGTCTTCCACCACTTGCCACACTTGACGCTCCTGGGACGGTTTGTCGTTGGGGTCGAGGGGGAAATGGTAGTAGGGAATCTGGTGCCAGTCGGCCAACGGTTGCAAATCGGGGTGGTTGGACACCACCGCGACCACGTCCATTGACAGCTGGCCGATACGCTGGCGGTACAGCAGGTCGTTCAAGCAGTGATCGGCCTTGGAGACCATGATCACCACTTTTGGCCGGTAGTTCGGCGCCGTCAGCTCGAAGATCATGCCGAAAGCCTGGCCGCGGGTGGCGAGGCCATCGCGAAATGCCTGCTCGTCGAAGCCGTCGGGCTGACGGAACTCCACGCGGATAAAAAACCGACCCGAGAGGCGGTCATCGAACGAGTGGTGCTCGGTGACGTAGCAGCCCTGCTCGAACAGATAGCGGGTGACCGCGTCCACCGTGCCGAGCACGCTGGGGCAGTCGGCGGTCAAAATCCATGTATCGGGTGCGCGGCTCATGGGTATTCCTCAGGCTTGAACGCTCAGGCCGAATTCGGCAGATGCATCCTGCAGCCACAACCACCAGTAATCCGAGAAGCTGCGACGAATCACCAGCTCCCAGGTGTCTGGCGCCGTGTGGCGGATCACCAGTTGCGATTTGGCGAACACGGTGCCCACCGCCTTGCCCACCGGGAAGTTGTTGGGATGCACGTCATAGCTGGTGGACTTCATCAGCACGTCGCGCACATTCGGGCCGCTGAGTTCGAGGATCTGCTGGCCGCCGCTGACGTTGACGATCTGGATATGCAAGTCACCCAGGGCGGCACGCAGGTTTTGTTCGGCGGCGAATTCATCACCGCTGGGCACGATCAGCAGCCACTCGTCCGGGCCGAGCCATTGCAGGCTGGTTTCGCCCTGCACGATCACGGTCAGGGCACCGGGCAGTTCGATGCCGAGGGCTTTGTGCACCCCAGCGGCGAAGGCGGCGTCGTGGCCGTCGCCACGAATGGTCAGGTGGCCCAGGAGTTTCTTTTCACGCACGGTCACGCCGGCGTTCTTGCGGCCCTTGCCAACCAGGCTGGCGAGGTCGGCATGGTGCAGCGAGGACTCGGCCTTGGCGCCGGTGGTGGGGCGTTGTTGGTAAACATTGGCTGCTGTCATAAAGCACCTGTTTGAATTCTGTAGGTCTTGCAGTGACTGTTCTGGCCTTCTCGCGGGCAAGCCCGGCTCCCACAGGGAAACGCATTCCAACGGTGGGAGCTGGCTTGCCTGCGATGCAGGCACCTCGGTCTGTCAGATGTTCTGGCGATCACCCTTAGGATCGAAGAACACCGAAGACACAATCTCCGCCTCGATCACGCTGCCGTCCGCCTGGGGTGAGAACACCCGCTCGCCCATGCGCTTCAAGCCGCCTTTCACCACCGCCATCGCGAACGAATAGCCCAGGGAGTTGTGCGCATAGCTTGAGGTGACGTGGCCGACCATCTTCATCGGGATCGACTGCTTCGGATCAAGCACCAACTGCGCGCCTTCCGGCAGCCACACTGTCGGATCGATCGGCTTGAGGCCCACCAGTTGCTTACGCTCTTCCCGTACGCAGTCTTCACGGTTCATGCCACGCCAGCCGATCCATGAGAACGGCTTGGTACGGCCGACGCACCAGCCCATGTTCAGGTCGTCCGGGGTCATCGAGCCGTCGGTGTCCTGGCCGACGATGATGAAGCCCTTCTCGGCCCGCAGTACGTGCATGGTTTCGGTGCCGTACGGGGTCAGGTTGTACTGCTTGCCGGCCTCGACGATCTTTTCCAGCACGCCCATGGCGTAGTCGGCCTGCACGTTGACTTCATACGACAGCTCACCGGTGAACGAGATGCGGAACACCCGCGCCGGCACACCGCCGACCAGGCCTTCTTTCCAGGTCATGAACGGGAAGCCGTCCTTGTCCAGGTCGATATCGGTCACTTCCGCCAGCAGCTTGCGGCTGTTGGGGCCGGACAAGGTCATGGTCGCCCAGTGGTCGGTGACCGAGGTGAAGTACACCTTGAGGTCTGGCCACTCGGTCTGTTGATAGATTTCCAGCCACTGCAGCACGCGGGCGGCGCCGCCGGTGGTGGTGGTCATCAGGAAATGGTTGTCGGCGAGGCAGGCAGTCACGCCATCGTCGAAGACCATGCCATCTTCCTTGCACATCAGGCCGTAGCGCGCCTTGCCCACATCGAGCTTGGTCCAGGCGTTGCTGTAGATGCGGTTGAGGAATTCGCGGGCATCCGGGCCCTGGATGTCGATCTTGCCGAGGGTGGACGCGTCCAACAAACCGACACTGTCGCGCACGGCCAGGCATTCGCGTTTCACTGCGGCGTGCAGGTCTTCACCATTGCGTGGGAAATACCAAGGGCGTTTCCACTGGCCGACGTCTTCAAACTCGGCGCCGTTCTTCACGTGCCAGGCCTGCAGTGCGGTGTAGCGCACCGGCTCGAAGATATGCCCACAGTGACGCCCCGCTACCGCGCCAAAGGTGACTGGCGTGTAGTTGGGGCGGAACATGGTGGTGCCCATCTGCGGGATGGTCACGTTCAGGGAGCGCGCGGCAATGGCCAGGCCGTTGACGTTGCCCAGTTTGCCCTGGTCGGTGCCGAAGCCCAGCGCGGTATAGCGTTTGACATGCTCGACCGACTCGAACCCTTCGCGGGTCGCCAGTTCGATGGCGGCGGCGGTCACGTCGTTTTGCAGGTCGACGAATTGCTTCGGTGCCCGTGCAGTCGGTTTGTCATGCGGTACTTGATAGATGCCAAGTGTCGGCTCTTCCAGGCGGCTCAAGGCTTTTGGCAACGTGCCTTCCACCGGGGTAAAACCGGCTTCGCTGGCCGCGCGCACGCCGCCTTCAAAACCATCGGCCAGGGAATCAGCGAGGCCGTATACACCGTTGATACCACCGACGCACACGCGCTTCTGCGGGGCCTCACCCGGTACGAATCCGAGGATGTCTTCACGCCAGGTCGGCTTGCCGCCCAGGTGCGAGGCCAGGTGAACCACCGGGCTGTAGCCACCGGAACTGGCCACCAGGTCGCACTCCAACCACTCGCCAGGGCTGGTGACTTTGTGCGCTTTCACATCGATCGCGGCCACCCGGGCGGCGGTGACATGCTTGCTGCCACGGGCCTCGATCACGGCGCTGCCGGTGAGGATGCGAATGCCTTTGGCGCGCGCTTCTTCAACCAGGGCCCCGCGTGGGTTGTGGCGCACATCGGCCACCGCCACCACTGAAAGGCCGGCGTCGAGCCAGTCCAGCGCAACGCGGTAGGCGTGGTCGTTGTTGGTCGACAGCACCAGCTTCTTGCCCGGCGCCACGCCGTAGCGACGTACGTAAGTCGAGACAGCGCCGGCGAGCATGTTGCCCGGCACATCGTTGTTGCCGTACACCAGCGGCCGCTCGCACGCACCGGTCGCCAGCACCACGCGCTTGGCGCGTACACGGTGGATACGCTGGCGCACTACACCCACCGGCGCACGGTCACCGAGGTGGTCGGTGAGGCGTTCGTGAATGGTCAGGAAGTTATGGTCATGGTAGCCGTTGACGGTGGCGCGAGGCAGCAGCACCACATCCGGCAGGGCTTTGAGTTCTGCGATGACGCTGGCGACCCAATCAGCAGCCGGCTTGCCGTCAAGGCTTTCGCGCGAGTCCAGCAGCGAACCACCGAACTCTTCCTGTTCATCGGCGAGGATCACGCGGGCACCGCTGCGCGCGGCAGCCAGTGCGGCGGCCAGGCCAGCAGGGCCGGCGCCCACCACCAACACGTCGCAGTGACGGTTGAAGTTGTCGTAGGTGTCCGGGTCGTTCTCGGTCGGCGAGCGGCCAAGGCCGGCAGCTTTACGGATGTACTTCTCGTAGGTCATCCAGAACGATTGCGGGTACATGAAGGTTTTGTAGTAGAAACCCGGCGGCATCAGCTTGCCGCCGACCTTGCCGAGGATGCCCATCATGTCGTTGTTGACGCTCGGCCAGCCGTTGGTGCTGGTGGCGACCAACCCTTGGTACAGCGCCTGTTGCGTGGCGCGCACGTTAGGGATTTGCGTGGCTTCGGTAGCGCCGATCTGCAGCACTGCGTTCGGCTCTTCGGCGCCGGCAGCGAAGATGCCGCGTGGGCGCGAATACTTGAAGCTGCGGCCGATGATGTCGACGCCGTTGGCCAGCAGCGCGGCGGCCAGGGTGTCGCCTTCAAAGCCTTTGTAGGTCTGGCCGTTGAAGCTGAAGGTCAGCACCTTGTTGCGGTCGATGCGGCCACCGTTGGACAGGCGATTGATCTGGCTCATACCTTCTCTCCAGCGGCCTTGGCGGTGAATTGCGGCTTCTCGCCGATCTTGTAGGTTTCAAGAATTTCGTAGGTCAGGGTGTCGCGGGTCGCGTTGAAGTACTGGCGGCAACCGGCGGCGTGAATCCACAGCTCGTGGTGCAGGCCACGGGGGTTGTCGCGGAAGAACATGTAGTCGCCCCACTCTTCATCGGTGCAGGCGTTTGGGTCCAGCGGGCGCGGGATGTGCGCTTGGCCGGACGCGTGGAATTCCTCTTCGGAGCGCAGTTCGCCACAGTGAGGACAGAAGATATGCAACATAGGGAATTTCTCCTGTTAGTGGGCGACGGCCGCAGCGCCGTGTTCGTCGATCAACGCACCGTTGTGGAAACGGTCGATGGAAAAAGGCGCGGCCAGCGGGTGCATTTCACCCTTGGCGAGGCTGGCGGCAAACACGTTGCCTGAGCCCGGCGTGGCCTTGAAGCCACCGGTGCCCCAACCGCAGTTGAAGAACATGTTTGGCACGGGCGTCTTGGAGATGATCGGGCAGGCGTCGGGTGTGGTGTCGACGATGCCGCCCCATTGGCGGTTCATGCGCACGCGCGACAGCACCGGGAACATCTCGACGATGGCCTGGATGGTGTGTTCGATCACCGGGTATGAGCCGCGCTGGCCGTAGCCGTTGTAGCCGTCGATACCAGCACCGATCACCAGGTCACCCTTGTCGGACTGGCTGATGTAACCGTGCACGGCGTTGGACATGATCACGCTGTCGATGATCGGCTTGATCGGCTCCGACACCAGCGCTTGCAGCGGGTGGGATTCGATCGGCAGGCGGAACCCGGCGAGCGAAGCCATGTGCCCGGAGTTACCGGCGGTCACCACGCCGACGCGCTTGGCGCCGATAAAGCCCTTGTTGGTTTCCACGCCGATGCACACGCCGTTTTCCTTGCGAAAGCCGATCACTTCGGTCTGCTGGATCAAGTCCACGCCGAGTGCGTCGGCGGCACGCGCGAAGCCCCAGGCCACGGCATCGTGACGGGCCACGCCGCCGCGGCGTTGCACGGTGGCGCCGAGTACCGGGTAACGGGTGTTTTTCGAGCAGTCGAGGTACGGGATCTCGTCGGCCACTTGTTTGGCATTGAGCAGTTCGCCGTCCACACCGTTGAGGCGGTTGGCACTCACGCGGCGCTCGGAATCACGGATGTCCTGCAGGGTGTGGCACAGGTTGTAGACGCCGCGCTGGGAGAACATCACGTTGTAGTTCAGGTCCTGGGACAGGCCTTCCCACAGTTTCATCGCGTGTTCGTACAGGTGCGCCGACTCGTCCCACAGGTAGTTGGAACGCACGATGGTGGTGTTGCGCGCGGTGTTACCGCCGCCCAGCCAGCCTTTCTCGACCACGGCCACGTTGGTGATGCCGTGTTCCTTGGCCAGGTAGTAAGCGGTCGCCAGACCATGCCCGCCGCCGCCGACGATGACCACGTCGTAGACCTTTTTAGGGGTCGGCGTGCGCCACATCTTCTGCCAGTTTTCGTGGTGGCTGAGTGAGTGCTTGAAGAGGCCGAAGCCCGAGTAGCGTTGCATAGTCATTACTCCAAAACCGCGCTCAGCGATAAACCGGGAAATCAGCGCACAGGGCAGACACGTGCTTGGCCACGTTGGCCTCGACATCGGCGTCGCCGAGGTTGTCGAGGATGTCGCAGATCCAGCCGGCCAGTTCGATGCACTGCGGCACTTTGAAACCCCGCGTGGTCACCGCCGGGGTGCCGATGCGCAGGCCCGAGGTCACGAACGGCGACTGCGGGTCATTCGGCACGGCGTTCTTGTTGACCGTGATGTGGGCGCGGCCGAGAGCTGCGTCCGCTTCCTTGCCGGTGAGGCCCTGACGGATCAGGCTGACCAGGAACAGGTGGTTATCAGTACCGCCGGACACGACATCGTAGCCCCGCTGGATAAACACGCTGGCCATGGCCTGTGCGTTGTCGATCACTTGCTGCTGGTAGACCTTGAAGCCAGGCTCCTGGGCTTCCTTGAAGCACACGGCCTTGCCGGCGATCACGTGCATCAGCGGGCCGCCCTGGGCACCCGGGAACACGGCAGCGTTGAGTTTCTTCTCGATTTCTTCGTTGGCCTTGGCCAGGATCAGGCCGCCACGTGGGCCGCGCAGGGTCTTGTGGGTGGTGGTGGTGACCACATCGGCGTACGGCAGAGGGTTCGGGTACAGGCCGGCGGCAACCAGGCCTGCGACGTGGGCCATGTCGACGAACAGCAGCGCACCGACCTTGTCGGCGATGGCGCGAAAGCGTGGGAAATCCAGGGTCTTGGAGTAGGCGGAGAATCCAGCCACGACCATCTTAGGCTTGTGCTCGACGGCCAGGCGCTCGACTTCGTCGTAGTCGATCAGGCCGGTATCGGTGTTGATGCCGTACTGCACGGCGTTGTACAGCTTGCCCGAGGACGACACCTTGGCGCCGTGGGTCAAGTGGCCGCCGTGGGCCAGGCTCATGCCGAGGATGGTGTCGCCGGCTTGCAGCAGGGCCAGGTACACGGCGCTGTTGGCGGAGGAACCGGAGTGCGGCTGAACGTTGGCGTAATCGGCGCCGAACAGTTGCTTGGCGCGTTCGATGGCCAGGGCTTCGACCTTGTCCACGTGCTCGCAGCCACCGTAGTAACGCTTGCCTGGGTAGCCTTCGGCGTATTTGTTGGTGAGGCCACTGCCCTGGGCTTCCATCACGCGCTTGCTGGTGTAGTTCTCTGACGCGATCAGCTCGATATGATCTTCCTGACGCTGCTCCTCGGCATTCATGGCCGCCAGCAAGGCGTCGTCATATCCCTGGATCTGGTCTTTTTTGCTGAACATCGCGTCTCTCCCAGCCTTTCGTATTGTTGAGGCCCGTGCAGGGCCCTTTGATGCGATGGTAGGGCTGGCGCAGACAGGTCAAATGCCTACGGACGCCACGCAAAGGTGCGTTTACGACATTAGGTGAGCGACACAAAACAAATGTGGGAGCTGGCTCGTGTGGGAGCTGGCTAGCTGATGATCTTGCGAAGAAGCAGAAGCAGCAGAAAATGCAGCGGATAGAGGGCATACGCCCAGCGGCGCATGGCCGGCGGCGAGACATTTTGCCCATGTCGCAACAAGACCAACCCAGCCAATGGCGCAATCAGGCACGCCGCCAACCCCACTGTCGCCACGAGCGTGCCGCTGTTGAGCAGAATCTGCCATTGGTTGGCGGCAACACACACCACTCCAGGCAACACGCTGAAATACCATGGACGACTGAACACCAACAGCATGGCCAACGGCAGCAACACGCCAAAGAAACCGAACATCAGGTGCGTGGCAAACACCGCCGCCGTCACAACGGCGATCAGCGCCAATCCTCGATCAAAAAGCGCCTTCTGCTGCCATCCTCGGGCAACGAGCAGGCCCAGCGCGAGGGTCGGCAATACGTTCAACGTATCGGCATCGTCGATGAACATTCGGTAAGGCACTTCGCTGATCACGCTGAACAGCAACAGCCAACCCAAGTAGCGCCATTGGCCCGTCACCGGCGCACTTCGAACCCGATGCAGATTCGCCGCAATCGCCAGGCAAAACCACGGAAACGCCAGGCGCCCCGGCACATACAGGCCGTCCAGGCTCAAACCGACATACCGCAGGTGGTCCAGCACCATGCTCACCAGCGCCAACCACTTGAGCAGATCCAGGGCGCCATCACGGACGCGTCCGACAGGCATCGTTTCAGTACCGTGCATAATTCCCCAGTGACTTTGCATTTACAGTGCGTGCGCACCCGCGACAATCTTGGTTACAGTGCGCACCAACATCGACCACAGGAATGGGCCATGACCGACAAGAGCCAACAATTCGCCAGTGACAACTATTCCGGCATCTGCCCGGAAGCCTGGGCCGCCATGGAACAAGCCAACCAGGGCCATCAGCGCGCCTATGGCGATGATGAATGGACCCACCGCGCCGCCGACGGTTTCCGCAACCTGTTCGAAACCGACTGCGAAGTGTTCTTCGCCTTCAACGGCACTGCCGCCAACTCCCTGGCGCTGTCCTCGCTGTGCCAGAGCTACCATAGCGTGATTTGCTCGGAAACCGCCCACGTCGAAACCGACGAATGTGGTGCGCCGGAGTTTTTCTCCAACGGCTCCAAGCTGCTCACCGCCCGCACCGAAAACGGCAAGCTGACCCCGGAGTCGATCCGCGAGATCGCACTCAAGCGCCAGGACATCCACTACCCCAAGCCGCGCGTGGTCACCCTGACCCAAGCCACTGAAGTCGGCAGCGTGTACACCCCGGAAGAAATCCGCGCCATCAGCGTGACCTGCAAGGAGCTGGGGCTGAACCTGCACATGGACGGCGCGCGCTTCTCCAACGCGTGCGCGTTCCTGGGTTGCTCGCCCGCGGACCTGACCTGGAAAGCCGGCGTGGACGTGCTGTGCTTTGGCGGCACCAAGAACGGCATGGCCGTGGGCGAAGCGATCCTGTTCTTCAACCACAAGTTGGCCGAAGACTTCGACTACCGCTGCAAACAGGCGGGCCAGCTGGCGTCGAAAATGCGCTTCCTGTCTGCGCCATGGGTGGGCCTGCTGGAAAACGATGCCTGGCTCAAGCACGCACGCCACGCCAACCACTGCGCGCAGCTGCTGAGCAGCCTGGTGGCGGATATTCCCGGCGTGGAGTTGATGTTCCCGGTGCAAGCCAACGGCGTGTTCCTGCAACTCTCGGAACCGGCTATCGCAGCGCTGACCGACAAGGGGTGGCGTTTCTACACCTTCATCGGCAAAGGCGGCGCGCGCTTCATGTGTGCGTGGGATACCGAGGAAGAGCGTGTAAGAGAACTGGCAGCGGATATTCGGAAAGTGATGGAGGCCTGAAACGACGGGCCTTTCAGCGACTCTGCAGAGACTGTTTGTACGTATTTCTGACAGTATCTATCTACCCCTTGCGTTGGATAGGATCTCGTCACCCCGAACAAACGGACGCGTTCTTTCGGGGCTGAATGCCTGCCGAACATTCGGTCGGAAATGGAAATCCTGCAGAGGGCTACATCATGGAATATCAAAGCAACGGCGACACCCTTCAGAGCGACGGGACCGTCAACACCACCGTCATTGATTGGGATGAATTCAGGAAATACGCAAAAGTCGGCGACACTATCAAAGAGCCATCGAGGACGTTGAGGATCTACGACAAACTCTACGAACTGACAGCATCAGGTCAACATTTCGTCGTCCATATCTACGCCCAGTAACTGTTAAGGCCCGCGCCGGCGACTCATGGCCTCCGGCGCGGATCATGACAGTCAGAACTCGATGCGCACGTCGCCCTTTGGCACACTGCAGCACGACAGGATGTAGCCTTCGGCTTCGTCCTCTTCCGTAATCCCGCCGTTGTGGTCCATCTCGACCTCGCCCCCCAGCTTCATCACCTTGCACGTACCGCAGATGCCCATGCCGCAGGCTTTCGGGATCAACAAGCCGAGCTTGGCAGCTGCAGCATGCACGGTTTCGCCTGGGGCCACGCGAATGCTCTTGCCCGAGGCAATGAATTCCACCTGATGCAGGTCGGCAAGGTCGATTTCTGGCGCGTCGGCGGCTTGTTCAGCCTGTTCCACGGCATCCGCACGGGCTTCCGGCGGCGTGGCGCCGAAGGATTCCTCGTGATACCGGGTCATGTCGAAACCCGCCACTTCGAGCAGACGCTTCACTGCATTCATGTAAGGCGTAGGGCCGCAGCAGAACACTTCGCGCTCGAGGAAGTCCGGCACCATCAGTTCGAGCATCTTGTGGTTCAGGTAACCGCGATACCCCGCCCATGGCTCACCCAAGCCGTGTTTCTCGCAGATCAGGTGCAGGCTGAAGTTGTCGATCCGCGACGCCATGTGCTCCAGCTCGCGGTGGTAGATGATGTCCTTGGGCGAGCGCGCGCTGTGGATAAACGTCATGTCGACGTTGGCGTTGGTGTCGTAGAACCAGCGCGCCATGGACATGACGGGCGTGATGCCGACGCCGCCGCTGAGGTACAACACTTTCGGGCTGGGGAAATCGATGGCATTGAACAAACCTACCGGACCGTGCACCGCCAGCTCCTGGCCTTCGTGCAAGGTGTCGTGCAGCCAGTTGGAGACCTTGCCGCCGGGTACGCGCTTGATGGTCACCGAAAAGCTGTAAGGCACCGACGGCGAACTGGAAATGGTGTAGGAGCGCATGATCGGCTGGCCGTCGATTTCCAGCTCCAGGGTAACGAACTGCCCCGGCTTGAAAAAGAACAGGATCGGCTGGTCGGCCATGAAACAGAACGTGCGCACGTCCCAGGTTTCCTGGATGACTTTGACACAACGGACGATGTGCCGACCATTGGCCCAGGTCTGGGTAGTTACCGGATTCAGGAAATTGCTGGACATGTTGTTCTCCACCGCCGACGTCGGCCTTATGGTGGCGATTCTGCGTAACGCAAGAACCACCCATTTACCTATCTGCGACATTCACATACTTATCGCGACCAGCCCCCAACGACCTAGGGTTGCGCGTCGGGATCAGATTGGGCCATGTCGCCCATGGATAAGGTTCGCCGCATCGGCGGCCCCACACTCGCTCCCAACACAGACGCTTTCTTTACGCCTTGCTGCAAACCTGATCAGCCACTATTCGCCGGCCACACCGAATGGCCCTGAGGACACACACGATGGACGTCACCGCAACCTTAAGCTTGGGCGATCCGCTGGAACCCGCACGCAAGGCCACCGCGCAAATGCTGCAAGAGCGCGAGCGTACTTTCTCGCTGCCACAGCCGTTTTACTCTGATGAGCGGCTGTTCGATATCGACATGCAGGAGATCTTCCAAAAAGAGTGGCTGATCGCCGGCATGACCTGCGAGATCCCCACCAAGGGCAACTACCTGACCCTGCAAGTGGGCAAGAACCCCATCATCGTGATCCGTGGCGCCGAAGGCGTGGTACATGCCTTCCATAACGTGTGCCGTCACCGTGGCTCGCGCTTGTGCACCAGTGACAAGGGCAAGGTCGCCAAACTCGTTTGCCACTACCACCAGTGGACTTACGAACTGGACGGCCGACTGCTGTTCGCCGGCACCGAGATGGGCGCCGACTTCGACATGAAGCAGTACGGTCTCAAGCCAGTGAACGTGAAGACTGCCGGCGGCTACATTTTCATCAGCCTGTCGGAGAACCCACCGGCCATCGATGACTTCCTGTCGACGCTTAACCACTACATGGAACCCTACGACATGGAAAACACCAAGGTGGCGGTGCAAACCACCTTGATGGAAAAGGCCAACTGGAAGCTGGTGCTGGAAAACAACCGCGAGTGCTACCACTGCAACGCGTCACACCCGGAGCTGTTGAAAACCCTGCTGGAATGGGATGACGTCACCGACCCGCGCGCCGACCAGGCGTTCAAGGACCACGTTGCCGCCTCGGCCGCCGCCTGGGATGCCGAGAAAATCCCTTACGCCCATGCCAGCTTTGGCCTGCGTAATCGCATCGTGCGCATGCCGCTGCTCAAGGGCACCGTGTCGATGACCCTGGACGGCAAGCAGGGCTGCGCCAAGCTCATGGGCCGCATCAAGAACCCGGACCTGGGCTCGATGCGCATCCTGCACCTGCCTCACTCCTGGAACCACTGCATGGGCGACCACATCATCGTGTTCACCGTATGGCCGATCAGCGCCCAGGAGACCATGGTCACCACCAAGTGGTTGGTGCACAAGGACGCCGTGGAAGGTGTGGACTACGACCCGGCGCGCATGCGCGAGGTGTGGGACGCCACCAACGACCAGGACCGTCGCCTGGCCGAAGAAAACCAGCGCGGCATCAACTCCACCGCCTACCAGCCCGGCCCGTACTCCAAGACCTATGAGTTTGGCGTGGTGAACTTCGTCGACTGGTACAGCGAGCGCATGTTGAGCAACCTGGGGGCCGCACCGGCGCCTTACCTCAAGGGCGTTGCGGTTCACGAGTAACCCTCCCCTCCATGGGAGCCGGCAAGCCGGCTCCCACGCACTGTTCAAATTTTAATCAAAACCGTTGAACCCCTCTCCTGTCGTGCCCTCCAGCCTTTACCCAACAACTTATCCACAAAGCCACCCACAGCAATTGTGGGCAAGTGCGCCTTACGCCCTAAATTAAATCAAGAAAATCCGTGACTTATTTGCGTACCGGGTTTTTAGCCATGGTTGATCACTTATTGATCAAACCATTGGAAGCCTTGTATTACGTGACGTGCAGAGGTACGCAAACACCTTATCCACAGAAGCACCAACAGACTTTGGGGGCAACTTGAACGACGCTGTGGAAAACCCCTTCAAAGCTTCATAAATCGCGGTTCCCAGAGATCCAGGTGAATAAATCACCCAAATTGATCATATTTTGATCAGCCAACTGAAAGCCTTGATTTATATGGGCTGCAGCCGATAGCGAACACCTTATCCACAGAAGCGCCAACAGAGTATGGGGGCAACTCTGTGCGTAAAAATGCTCGGACAGCGCGAAAAAACCGAGTAAAAACCGTCAGTTACCCTGGTTGTTTTTCGTACAGAGGGCTGGAGGGCTTGATTCTAAGGGGCTGTGGACAGCCGCGAACAGGTTATCCACAGACGGGTCAACAGGGATTGTGGGTAATCTTACGGACAGTGCCAAAACCAATGTGGGAGCGGGCTTGCTCGCGAAGGCGCAGAGTCAGCCAACATAGGCACTGACGGGTCCACTGCATTCGCGAGCAAGCCCGCTGTCACATTCGATCAGCGTACGACGCCTTCCTCAACCAACAGTTTGAGAATGGCCTCGGCGCCCGCTTCCGGGCTGAGCCCCTTGAGCACCTGCCCGCCGCCGCCACTGGCCTTGGCCGTGGCGGCTTTCATGCGGTCAGCACCGCTCTTGGCCTTGATCACCTTGAGGCGCTTGGGGCGGGGCTTGGCCGGTTGCAGCACGGCGCCTGTGAATAACGCGTCCTGCTCGACCTCGACGTCATGGGCGGCCAGCTCACCGCGCTGCGCCGGGCCATAGGCGCTCTGCCGGGGCTTGGGCGCCGCGTTATCCACCGTCGCCAGGAACGGCAGGCGCACCTTCAAGCGCCGCCGCTGGCCACGTGGCAAGGCTTGCAGCACATGGGCCACGCCGCCATCGATGGACTCCACCTGCGCCAGCCCGACAATCAACGGCCAGCCCAATTGCTCGGCGAGCAAAAACGGCAACATGCCCGAGCCTTCACCGGTTTCGGCCTGGCTGCCAGCAAGCACCACCTGGGCACCGGCATCGCGCAGATACTCACTGAGGACCGGCAAGGCGTCGCTGCCGGCCGGTTGTTCCAGCACGTGCAACTGCGGCAAGCCCATGCCCAGGTAGCTGCGCAGCGTCGGTTCGGCGATGTCGCCGGCATGCAGCACCTGCAACTTATCCCCAGCCATTTGCAGGCCCAGTTCAACCGCTCGCGCGTCCTGCTCTGCACGGCGCGGGCGCCCGGAGGTCGGGTGGGCACCGATGGAAACCAGGCTGATTACATTCGTCGTCATGGCCATATCCTTAAGCTGCATCGCGCTTGGCGCCGTTGCGGTAGGCCTCGACCGCAGCGATCAAGGCTTGCAGTATTGCGGCGCTCTCGCCGATGACCGAGAGGTCGGCACGCTTGATCATGTCGCAACCGGGGTCGAGGTTGATCGCCACCACCTTGTCACAGGCACCGATGCCCTGCAGGTGCTGGATCGCCCCGGAAATGCCCACGGCCACATACACCCGCGCCGTGACCCAGGTGCCGCTGGCGCCGACCTGACGATCACGCGCCATGAAGCCATCGTCCACCGCTACCCGCGAAGCGCCCTCGGTGGCGCCCAACGCAGCGGCGGCCTGGTGGAACAGCGCCCAGTCCTTCACGCCATTGCCACCGGAGAAAATAAACTCCGCCTCGGCCATGGGAATCGCACCCGGGTCCACCGCTACCGCACCCAGGTCCTCGATGCGCGGCAGGCTGCGCGCCAGGGCTGTGGATAACTCCACCGGCAATACTTCGTGCCGGGTCTCGCTGACCGGTTCGGCGCATTCCGCGGCAGCCAGGATCAGGCGCGGCAGGGGCCGGGCCAAGTCTTCCTGGCCTGCGCCGGCGCGGCCGATGCATTCGTCGCCCTTGATCTGCCAGACCCGTGTGGCCGGGCGCTCCTTGAGGCTGGCGGCAAAGCGCCGCCCCAGTTCGCCGCCACCGCTGCGGCTGTCCGGCAGCAACCAGTGACGCGGGTTGAACTGGTTATCCACAGCACGCAAACCTTGCACGCGCTGCTCCGGTGAATAACCGTCGAATTCGTGGCCTTCCAGCACCAGCAGGCGGTCGACGCCAGCAGTAGCAAATGCGTTCTCCTTGTGTTCGCCAAACACCACCGCCAACACCGCACCGTCGCTGCCCGCGAGCTGCCGCGCCAGGCCCAGCACATCGCGGTCATGGCTGCTCAGGCGGCCACCGACCATGTCCGGCACCACGTTGATGTAGAACGCAGGCGCAGGCACCTGATGCAGCGGCAACTGCACGTCCACCGCCGCCGTGCGCTTGGCCGCACCGCCCTGCTGGGCGCCACTGCGGTCGATGCGCTTGATGCCATTGGGGCCGATAAAACCGACGCCGTGCACGTTCTTGCGGATGACGCCATTAGGCCCCATCCAACTGTGTTGGACCGGCTGCATCGCCGCGTGCAGCGGGTGCAGGCGGTTGCGGGCGATCCATTCGGCCCGTGGGTCGCGGCGGATAATGTCGCTCATCAGTGCACCTGCGCAGACGTTTGTTGGATAGGACGCTTGATAGGGGCTTTGGCCGGTGCAGCGTCTTCAAGCAACGCGTCGGCCACCAATTCGGCAATGTCCTTGATCAGCGGGCGCGGCTCGACCACACCTTCCAGCATCGCGGTGCATTGCGGGCAACCCACGGCCACCAGCTCGGCGCCGGTTTCGCGGATGTCGTCCATGCGCATGTCCGGGATCCGTTGCTTGCCGGGAATGTCGGTAATCGGCGCCCCGCCACCACCGCCGCAGCAGCGTGAACGGAAGCCTGAGCGTTGCATTTCCCTGACCTCGATGCCCAGCGCCCGCAGCACTTGGCGCGGCGCCTCGTATTCACCGTTGTAGCGACCCAGGTAGCACGGGTCGTGATAGGTCACGCTATTACCCTTGTGCTGGCCCAGGTTCAGCGCGCCCTCGCCGATCAGCTCGGCCATGAACGTACTGTGGTGCTGCACGAGGTAATTTCCGTTGAAGGCACCGTACTCATTCTTGAGCACATGGAAACTGTGCGGATCGCAGGTCACGATGCGCTTGAAGCTGTATCTGGCCAGGGTCTGGATATTGCGCGAAGCCAATAACTGGAAGGTCGCTTCATCGCCCAGACGACGGGCGACGTCGCCGCTGTCGCGTTCCTCCAGGCCGAGCACGGCGAAGTCGACCTTGGCCGCCTTGAGTACTTTGACGAACGCACGCAAGGTACGTTGGTTGCGCATGTCGAAGGCGCCGTCGCCGACCCAGAACAGCACCTCGCAGCTGCCCTTGTCGCTGAGCAGCGGCAGGTTCAGATCCGCAGCCCAGTTAAGGCGACCGCCGGGTGCGAAACCACCGGGGTTGTCAGTGGCGATCAGGTTCTCGAGGACTTCGGCGCCCTTGTTCGGGGTGGCACCTTTTTCCAGGGTGAGGTGGCGGCGCATGTCGACGATGGCGTCCACGTGCTCGATCATCATCGGGCACTCTTCCACGCAGGCACGGCAGGTGGTGCACGACCACAGGGTCTCGGCGTCCACCAGGCCATTGACGATCGGTTGGTGCGGGTTGCCACCGTGTTCGCCCACCGGTTTGCCCGGGTACGGGCTGCCGGCGAATTTCGCATCGGTGCCGCCGGCGAGGCCGACGACCATGTCCTGGATCAGCTTTTTCGGGTTCAGCGGCTGGCCAGCGGCGAACGCCGGGCACGCGGCTTCGCACTTGCCGCACTGCACGCAGGCGTCGAAGCCGAGCAGTTGGTTCCAGGTGAAATCCTTGGGCTTTTCCACGCCCAGTGGTGCGCTTTTATCGCTGAGGTCCAAGGGCTTCAAACCGGTGGAACGGCCACCGCCAAAGCGTTCGGCGCGGCGGTGCCAGGCCAGGTGCAGGGCACCGGCGAAGGCGTGCTTCATGGGGCCGCCCCAGGTCATGCCGAAGAACATCTCGGACACGCCCCACAGCACACCGACACCCAGCAACGCGGCCAGCAGCCAGCCGCCAAAATCAGCCGGCAGGATGCCCGCCACCGGCAGCGTCACCAGGAAGAAACTCACCGAGAATGCCATCAGGCTTTTCGGCAGGCGCATCCACGGGCCTTTGGACAAGCGCGACGGCGGGTTGCGCCGACGCAGGTAGACGAAAGTGGCGCCGACAAACATCAGCACCGACGCCAGCAGCAAGGCGTAGCCGAGGATGCGGTTCTGCAGGCCGAAGCCGTGCACGAGGATCGCCAGCAGTGCCGACAATACAAAGCCGAGCGCCGTGGCGACGTGGGTGTTGGCGATGTATTTGTCGCGGGCAACCACGTGGTGCAGGTCAACCATGTAGCGCTTGGGCATGGCCAGCAGGCCGCCCAGCAGATCGACCTTGGAAGCACGGCCACGGCGCCACATGTTCACCCGGCGCAAGGCGCCGAGGACGGCAAGGCCCAGGGCCGCGAACAAGAGGATAGGAAGCAAGGTGTTCAACATGGTGAAGCTCCCAAAGACCACGCGGGTCTTGCATGGGAGCCGGATCACTGTGGGAGTTGGCGTGCCTGCGATGGCATCGCCTCGGTTTCACTCAAGACCGAGTCGCCTGCATCGCGGGCAAGCCCGGCTCCCACATTGTTCAGCTCCCACATGTAGATCGAGTACACAGTGGCTCGGTGGTTTGCTAGAAGTCCTTGCACAAGCGCAGGGCGTCATAGATCGCAGCGTGGGTATTACGCTGCGCCACACAGTCGCCAATGCGGAACAGCAAGTACCCGTCACCCGCCTCGCTCAAGCACGGCTGCGGCTTGATCGCGAACAGGGCTTCGACGTCGATCTGGCCCTTGTTGCGCGAGCCTTCCTTGAGCGCGTAGTAGATGGCTTCATCCGGACGCACGCCGTTCTCCACCACCACCTGGTCGACCACTCGTTCCTCCTTGGCACCGGTGTATTCGTTCTCCAGCACCGCCACCAGCTTGTCGCCCTCGCGGTAGACCTTTTCCAGCATCATGTCGCCGGTCATGATCACTTCCTTGGGGTACATGCTGCGGTAGTAGGTCGGGAACGACGTACCGCCGATGGCCACGCCGGGCTTGATGTCATCGGTGACGATCTCGACCTGGCTGCCTTTGTCGGCCAGGAAGTCGGCGACCGACATGCCGGTGAATTCACAGATGGTGTCGTACACCAGCACGTTCTTGCCCGGCGCCACCTTGCCGTCGAGCACATCCCAACTGCTGACGACCAAGCCTTCGGCCGCGCCCCAGTGCTCGTTCTGCTCGACGTTCGGGTGCCCGCCCACCGCCAGCACCACCACATCCGGACGCAGGTCCAGGATGGTGTCGGCATCGGCGGCCACGCCCAGGCGCAGGTCGACTTTCAAGCGCGCCAGCTCCAACTGGAACCAGCGGGTGATGCCGGCAATCTGGTCACGCTGCGGCGCTTTGGAGGCCGTGGTGATCTGCCCGCCGATAAACTCTTTCTTCTCGAGCAGGGTCACGTCGTGGCCACGCTCGGCGGCCACGCGTGCTGCTTCCATCCCGGCCGGGCCGGCACCGACCACCACGACTTTGCGCTTGGGCCCGGTGGATTTCTCGATGATGTGCGGCACGCCCATGTATTCACGCGACGTCGCGGCGTTCTGGATGCACAGCACATCCAGCCCTTGGTACTGGCGGTCGATGCAGTAGTTGGCGCCCACGCACTGCTTGATCTGGTCGATCTGGCCCATCTTGATCTTCGCGATCAGGTGCGGGTCGGCGATGTGCGCACGGGTCATGCCGACCATGTCCACGTAGCCGCCTTCCAGAATTCGGGTGGCCTGGTTCGGGTCCTTGATGTTCTGCGCGTGCAGCACCGGGACCTTGACCACTTCCTTGATACCGGCGGCCAGGTGCAGGAACGGCTCCGGTGGATAACTCATGTTGGGGATCACGTTGGCCAGGGTGTTGTGCGTATCGCAACCCGAGCCCACCACGCCGATGAAATCGAGCATGCCGGTGTCGTCGTAATACTTGGCGATCTGCTTCATGTCCTCGTGGGACAGGCCGTCCGGGTGGAATTCGTCACCGCACAGGCGCATGCCCACGCAGAAGTCGTCACCGACCTCGGCACGCACGGCTTTAAGCACTTCCAGGCCAAACTTCATGCGGCCTTCAAAGGTGCCGCCCCATTCGTCGGTACGCTTGTTGACCCGTGGGCTCCAGAACTGGTCGATCATGTGCTGGTGCACTGCCGACAGTTCCACACCGTCCAGGCCACCGGCCTTGGCGCGCCGCGCGGCCTGGGCGTAGTTGCCGATCACGCGCCAGATTTCTTCCGGCTCGATGGTCTTGCAGGTGGCACGGTGCACTGGCTCACGCACGCCGGACGGCGACATCAGGGTGGGCCAGTTGAAGCCGTCCCAGCGCGAGCGACGGCCCATGTGGGTAATCTGGATCATGATCTTGGCGCCATGCTTGTGCATGGCGTCGGCCAGGTTCTGGAAGTGCGGGATGATGCGGTCGGTGGACAAGTTCACCGAACTCCACCACTCCTGCGGGCTGTCGATAGCCACTACCGAGGAACCGCCGCAGATCGCCAGGCCGATGCCGCCCTTGGCTTTCTCTTCGTAGTACTTCACATAGCGGTCAGTGGTCATCCCGCCGTCGGTGGCATACACCTCGGCGTGAGCGGTACTGAGCACGCGGTTGCGGATGGTCAGTTTGCCGATCTGGATCGGCGCAAACATTGCTTCGAAAGCCATGGCACGGTCCTCGGCTTACAACGGCTTGACGGTGAACAGGCCGTCATCGTGGCCCTCTTCGGAGCCTCCGTAGACTTGTTCGGCGACGGTGCGGATCTTGCTGCCACGCGCTTGAAGAATCTGGTCCATGGCACCGGCAAACCAGCCGGTGAACATGTAGTCCACTTTGCGCCCGACCTTGCCGTACACGTAGACGAAGGCCGAGTGTTCAAGCTTGACGCTGGCAGTGCCTTTGTCGAGGTCGATGTCCTGGATCTTGAACAGGCCCCAGCCGCGTTGCGACAGGCGCTTCATGTAATGCTCGAACACCGCGACGCCTTCCAGACCGTGGCACTCGGCTTCTTTTTCACACCAGTGCCAGGCGGATTTGTAGCCGGCCTTGTAGAGGATCTCGGCATAGGCATCGGCGCCCAGCACTTCCTCGATACCCATGTGGTTGTTGACGAAGAAATGGCGTGGCACGTACAGCATCGGCAGGGCATCGGAGGTCCAGACACCGGTTTCGCTGTCGACTTCGATAGGCAATTGCGGGGCGATCTTGGCCATGGAAACTTAACTCCAGAAAATTCGTTTTGATGCCCCCGGCGCGGATGGCCGGGGGAAAAGAAGTGTCAGCGGTGGCTTATTCGCCCCAGACGTCCTTGAGCACGTTGACCCAGTTTTCGCCCATGATCTTGCGCACCACGCGCTCAGGATGGCCGCGCTTGAGCAGGGTCTCGGTGAGGTTGGGGAACTCGCCCACGGTGCGGATGCCCAGCGGGTTGATGATCTTGCCGAAGCTGGTCAGGCGGCGGGCATAGCCCTTGTCATGGGTCAGCATCTCGAAGAAATCCTGGCCATGGCCCTGGGTGAAGTCGGTACCGATACCGATCGCGTCTTCGCCGACGATGTTCATGGTGTATTCGATGGCTTCGGCGTAATCGTCGATGGTCGAATCGATGCCCTTGGCCAGGAACGGCGCGAACATGGTCACGCCGACGAAGCCGCCGTGATCGGCAATGAACTTCAGCTCTTCATCGGACTTGTTGCGCGGATGCTCTTTAAGCCCGGAAGGCAGGCAGTGGGAATAGCACACCGGTTTCTTCGATTCGAGGATGACCTCTTCGGACGTCTTGGAGCCCACGTGGGACAGGTCACACATGATGCCGACGCGGTTCATTTCGCCGACGACCTCGCGACCGAAGCCCGACAAGCCGCCATCGCGCTCGTAGCAACCGGTGCCGACCAGGTTCTGGGTGTTGTAGCACATCTGCACCACACCCACGCCGAGCTGCTTGAAGATCTCGACATAGCCGAGCTGGTCTTCGAAGGCATGCGCGTTCTGGAAGCCGAAGATGATGCCGGTCTTGCCCTGCTCCTTGGCTTTGCGGATATCCGCGGTGGTTTTCACCGGGATCACCAGGTCGCTGTTTTCACGGATCAGGGTCTGGCTGGCCACAATATTGTTGATGGTGGCCTGGAACCCTTCCCACACCGACACCGTGCAGTTGGCAGCGGTGAGGCCACCTTTGCGCATGTCCTCGAACAGGTCGCGGTTCCACTTGGCAATAATCAGCCCGTCGATAACGATGCTGTCGGCGTGCAATTCGGCTGGGCTCATCAGGCGTCCCCTTATTGGCGATTCATGCGCCGAATCGTCTGCCGGCGCTTTGGGGCCAGCATATGCCCAGGGGACGACAGAGCCGGGTGCAAAAACGACAGGGGAATTGCCGAAAGCGTCAATCCGCGACAAAGGCTGTTAAGAGAGGTCTGACTGGCGGCTGTTCTTTGTCTTACGCTTGAGCCAGAATTCCCGCATCACCTGATATGAGACGGCGCAATGAAATCGATTTTCCTGGCTTTGGCACTCATCGCAACCGGCGTCCACGCGGCCGAAGACACCGACAGCACGCCGTGCGATGGCATCGAAAACGACAAGCAAACCCTGGAATGCGCCACCTACAACAAAACCACCGCCGAGCAATTGCTCAAGGATAACTATCAGGGCCTGCTGGAACGCATGGGTTCGACCTATGGCAGTGACAAGACCAAGCTGGCAGACATTACCGCTCGTCTGAAGGATGCCCAGCAGAAGTGGGAAAAACTGCGCGACGCCGATTGCGCCGTGGACACCTTCCCGGCGGTGAACGGCACCAAGGCCTATGCGATTGCGCAGAACGACTGCCTGGCGCGGATGAGTGATGAGCGGTCGGAGTTTCTGGAGTCGATCGGGCAGGAATAAGCGACAATCCCCGCCACTTTCTCTCTGGACCAAGGCTATTCATGAAGACTTGCGGCATCGAAATCAAAGGCAGCGAAGCCATCATCGCCGTCGCCTCCCTGGACAACCAGGCGCTGAGCCATGTCGCCCTGGCGACCAAGAAAATCGCTTTGGAAGACGACGATGAGGCCGCTAACGTCAAAGCCTTCGCGGCCCACGTGAAGGCTTTCGTGCAGGAAAACGCCATCGAGCGTATCGCGATCAAGAAGCGCAGCAAGAAAGGCGAATTCGCCGGTGGCCCGACCACGTTCAAGATTGAAGGGGTGTTTCAGTTGCTGGACGGGGTTGAGGTGACACTGCTGTCGCCACAGACCCTTAATGCACAGAACAAGAAGCACACCTTTGAGCTGCCGGCGACGCTGAACAAGTACCAGCATGAGGCCTACAAGGCGGCGTGTTCGGCCTTGGTAAAAAAATAAGCAACGCCACTTGTCCCCTGCGGGAGCTGGCTTGCCTGCGATGGCGGTACATCAGTCGACACCCATCGTGCTGACCCACCGCTATCGCAGGCAAGCCAGCTCCCACATTTGATTGAGCTGTTCCCTAGTCAGGTGCACGGCTCTTGTGTTGCAGCCAGTCCCCGAAGGTTTTGTCCTCCAGCGCATAACCGCCCCGGCTCGACTTCCACACCAGTTCCTTGTCGCGCAAGGCATCTATACAGGCCTGAATTGTCTGGGTGCCCGGCACCACGTCGCTGCCCATGTCCTTCAGTGCTTTGCTGACTGCAGTAAGGGTGCTGTCGGTGAACGGCGCGAAGGGTTCGTTGTTTTTCGAGCGCTCCACCATCACTTCCAGTACGGCACGCTGGGGAATGGTGAGGTTGTTCCAGGCGCTTTCGAATTCGGTCCACACGCCTGCGCGCAGCAGTTCGGCGCGACTGTGCAGCAGTTGGCCCAGGTTGCTGGCCTCACCCAACTCCAGTGCCACTTCACCAATGATCGTGCGCAGCATCTCGGGACGCCGACCTACCAACTCGAACGCCTCATCAATGTCTGCAGCGTTGAATTGATTGGTCTGGGCCAGGTGCGCGTTGAGGTGCGCGGTGTACGCCTGGGTGAACTCTTTGCCCAGCAAGGGGAACGGGGTGATGCTGGAGCCGAAGAACGGCTGGCTTTTGCCCAATACCAAATGCGCCAGTTTGTCGCGGTTGGAGCCGGTAAACACCAGGCGCAAACCACTGCCCTCCTCGTCACGCCCTTGGTTGAGCTGATCGCGGGCGGCCTTCAACGCGAACATCGCGTTGATACCCGACTCGGTGGTCAAGGCGTGCTGCGCTTCGTCAATCACCAGCACGACGGGCTTTTCCGCCACGCTGTGGAGCAGTTCCAAGGCTTGGGTCAGCGTTGCGCCGACAGGCAATTGTGGTTTGGTAAAGTCCCAGGAGAGCGTGCGCAGAAAGCTTAGTTTCTCGATACCGATGTTCTTGGCCAGCTTGCGAATGCCCTTTTCATAGGGCACCAGCGCAGAGGCAATCGCGCTGGAGATCAGCTCCGCCGGATCTTTCTCTTTATCGGCCCAGAGATCCACATACACCGCCAGCCAACCCCGCAGCTGACACTCCGGGATCAGGTCTTCACGCAAAAAAGTACTTTTGCCCGTGCGACGCGGCGCCGCGAGAAACAGCCCAGAGGTGAAATCCTGGATACCAGCCCCCACCAGGCCGTCGGCAATGCTGCTCGCCAGGGCGGGACGCCGGAATACAAAGCCGCTGTGCTTGGACATGGTTTTATACTCAATTATTTGGAGAACTATAAATTATAGTCGTGAGTATAATTGACTATAATTGATCGTCACACCACCTCCCGTCGCCGGTCCTCCCTCGGGCACTTGGCAAACCTCGCCCGATAACTTCGGGTGAAATAAGACGGCGATTCAAACCCGCACGCAATACTCACCTCCAGCACGCTCATGTCGCTCTGGCGCAGCAGTTGCCGGGCTTTCTCCAGGCGCAGGCCGAGGTAGAAGTTGCTCGGGGTATCGTTCAGGTGCAGGCGAAACAGGCGCTCCAACTGGCGCCGGGTGACTTTGATCGCTTCGGCCAGGGCCAATGTGCTCAGCGGCGGCTCGGTGTGCTGCTCCATTTCGCCGATCACCTGCACCAGTTTCTTGTTGTTGATGCCATAGCGCGTGGCGATCTGCATGCGCTGGTGGTCTTTGCGTGGGCGGATGCGGCCGAGTACGAATTGTTCGGAGACCTGGATCGCCAGGTCGGGGCCATGAGCCTGGGCGATCAGGTCGAGCATCAGGTCGATGGACGCAGTGCCGCCGGCGCAGGTGATGCGACGGCGATCGATCTCGAACAGTTCCTGGGTCACGGCCAAGTGTGGATACGACTCCTTGAACGCGTCGATGGCCTCCCAGTGCAGGGTCAGGCGGTGGCCGTCGAGCAGGCCGGCTTCAGCCAGCACACAGGCACCGGTGTCGATGGCGCCGAGGGTCACCCCATCGTGATCAAGGCGGCGTAGCCAGTGCTCCAGCGCAGGGGTGGCGAACTGCAGGGGTTCGAAGCCCGCCACCACCAACAACGTCGCGCCCTTTTTCAAGGGTTCCAGCGCGGCGTCGGCGTTCACCGACATGCCATTGCTCGCCAATACCGCGCCGCCATCGGCGCTCAACACGTGCCAGCGGTACAGCTCGCCACGGAAGCGGTTGGCCACCCGCAGCGGCTCCAGCGCAGAGATAAAGCCGATCGCCGAGAAGCCCGGCATCAGCAGAAAGTAGAAATCCTGGGACATGGTGGCGCTCTCGTCGGACGGGCAGCGTGGCACTGTGATACTCCCGTTCTCGGGTGGATTCAAGGGGGCAGGTCGCTGCAGTGCAAGAGCTGGTCGCCGCCGTGCGTTTTGTCGCCTCCAAAGCTACGTAACTTAAACCCGCAACATCAGCCTCACGGCGCATAAAGACGCCGGCCCCCACAATAATGACCTGCCGAGGGATCCACCATGAACCGACTGATCAGCCGCTGTGTACTCGCACTCAGCGCCAGCGCCATCTTGAGCACGAACGTACTGGCTGCCGACGCGGCATCTTGCCAGAACGTGCGCATGGGCGTGGTGAACTGGACCGACGTAATCGCCACCAGCGCCATGACCCAAGTGTTGCTCGACGGCCTCGGCTACAAGACCAAGCAAACCAGTGCCTCCCAGCAAATCATCTTTGCCGGTATCCGCGACCAGCGCCTGGACTTGTTCCTCGGCTACTGGAACCCGCTGATGACCCAGACCATCACGCCGTTCGTCGACGCCAAGCAAGTCAAGGTCCTCGACAAACCCAGCCTGGAAGACGCGCGCGCCACCCTCGCCGTGCCCACCTATCTGGCGGACAAAGGCCTGAAAACCTTCGCCGACATCGCCAAGTTCGAGAAAGAACTGGGCGGCAAGATCTACGGCATCGAGCCAGGCTCGGGTGCCAATACCCAGATCAAGGCGATGATCGCCAAGAACCAGTTCGGCCTGGGCAAGTTCCAACTGGTGGAATCCAGTGAAGCCGGCATGCTCGCCGCCGTCGACCGTGCGGTTCGTCGCAAGGAAGCCGTGGTGTTCTTCGGCTGGGCGCCGCACCCGATGAACGTCAACGTCGCCATGACGTACCTCACCGGCAGCGACGATGCCCTGGGCCCGAATGAAGGCATGGCCACCGTGTGGAGCGTCACCGCGCCGAACTACGCCGAGCAGTGCCCCAACGTGCACAAGCTGCTGACCAACCTGACCTTCACCGCCGCCGACGAGAGCCGGATGATGCAGCCGTTGCTGGATCACAAGGACGCCCTCGAGTCCGCCAAGCAGTGGCTCAAGGACCACCCTCAGGACCAGGCCCGCTGGTTGGAAGGTGTGACCACCTTCGACGGCAAGCCGGCAGCGGCCAACCTGCAATTAACCAGCAAATAACCTTTTTGCGAATCACCGCTTCGCGGTCACTACCGACCGCGAACGGCGCCCTACGCCTTGAAATCACACGCCTGTAAGGAACCGCCTCATGAACCACGACGTCATCATCACCTGCGCACTCACCGGTGCTGGCGACACGACCAGCAGAAGCCCACACGTGCCGGTCACCCCCAAGCAAATCGCCGCGGCGGCCGTGGAGGCCGCCAAGGCCGGCGCGACTGTCGTGCATTGCCACGTGCGTGACCCCGAAACCGGCAAGTTCAGCCGCGACGTCGCCCTGTACCGCGAAGTAATGGAGCGCATCCGTGAGGCCGACATCGACATCATCGTCAACCTCACCGCCGGCATGGGCGGCGACCTGGAGATCGGCGGTGGCGAGAACCCGATGGCGTTCGGCCCCAACACCGACCTGGTGGGCCCACTGACCCGCCTGGCCCACGTCGAAGAGCTGCTACCGGAGATCTGCACCCTCGACTGCGGCACCCTGAACTTCGGCGATGGCGACACCATTTACGTGTCTACCCCGGCGCAACTGCGGGCGGGCGCCAAACGCATCCAGGAACTGGGTGTAAAAGCCGAGCTGGAGATCTTCGACACCGGCCACCTGTGGTTCGCCAAACAGATGATCAAGGAAGGCCTGCTGGACGACCCGCTGTTCCAACTGTGCCTGGGCATCCCATGGGGCGCGCCGGCCGACACTGCCACCATGAAAGCCATGGTCGACAACCTGCCCGCCGACGCCGTGTGGGCAGGCTTCGGCATCGGCCGCATGCAAATGCCGATGGCCGCGCAGGCCGTACTGCTGGGTGGCAACGTGCGGGTCGGCCTGGAAGACAACCTGTGGCTGGACAAAGGCGTACTCGCCACCAACGGCCAACTGGTGGAACGCGCCAGTGAAATCCTCAGCCGCCTCGGTGCACGGGTCATGACCCCGGCCGAAGGCCGCGTGAAGATGGGCCTGACCAAGCGCGGGTAATACAGACACCACAACACGTTGTGGGAGCCGGGCTTGCCCGCGAGCGCGGTAAGCCAGCCACCGACTGCGTCAGTTGGCACACCGCTATCGCAGCCAAGCCAGCTCCCACATTGAATCAGCGAACCGCCTTAGGAATGTCGCCCATGAGCTTTATCACAGAAATCAAAACCTTCGCCGCCCTCGGCAGCGGCGTCATCGGTAGCGGCTGGGTCTCCCGTGCCCTGGCCCATGGCCTGGATGTGGTGGCCTGGGACCCGGCGCCCGGTGCCGAGGCTGCGCTGCGCAAACGTGTCGCCAACGCCTGGGGCGCCCTGGAAAAACAAGGCCTGGCGCCGGGTGCATCCCAGGACCGCCTACGCTTCGTGGCAACCATCGAAGCGTGCGTGAAAGACGCCGATTTCATCCAGGAAAGCGCCCCCGAACGGTTGGAACTCAAACTGGACCTGCACAGCAAGATCAGCGCGGCGGCCAAGCCGAATGCGCTGATTGGCTCGAGCACCTCGGGCCTGTTGCCGAGTGAGTTCTATGAGGGTTCGACCCACCCCGAACGTTGTGTGGTCGGCCACCCGTTCAACCCGGTTTACCTGCTGCCGCTGGTGGAAGTGGTCGGCGGCAAGAACACTGCGCCAGAGGCGATCCAGGCCGCGATCAAGGTGTATGAATCACTCGGCATGCGCCCACTGCATGTACGCAAGGAAGTGCCCGGCTTTATCGCCGACCGCCTGCTTGAAGCGCTATGGCGTGAAGCGCTGCACCTGGTCAACGATGGCGTGGCCACCACCGGCGAAATCGATGACGCCATCCGGTTTGGCGCCGGCCTGCGCTGGTCGTTCATGGGCACCTTTCTGACCTACACCTTGGCGGGCGGCGACGCTGGCATGCGGCATTTCATGGCGCAGTTCGGCCCGGCACTGCAGTTGCCGTGGACCTACCTGCCGGCACCGGAACTGACCGACAAACTGATTGACGATGTCGTCGACGGCACCAGCGATCAACTGGGCAAACACAGCATTTCGGCGCTGGAACGCTATCGTGATGATTGCCTGCTGGCGGTGCTGGAGGCAGTGAAAACCACCAAGGCCAAGCACGGCATGACCTTCGCTGAATAACCGCCTTTGATTGCTGTGGGAGCGGGATTGCCTGCGAGGGCGATGCAAGATTCACCAGCGCTACCGAAGGCAAGCCCGCTCCCACGGTTCACGGAGTCATCATCCGGAGTTTGTTCTATGCCCGCACTCACCACCTACTCCACCCAGGTCCTCCCCGATTGGGTGGACTACAACGGCCACCTGCGCGACGCGTTCTACCTGCTGATCTTCAGCTACGCCACCGACGCACTGATGGACAAGCTGGGCCTGGACAGCGAAAACCGCGAAGCCAGCGGCCATTCACTGTTCACCCTGGAACTGCACCTGAACTACCTGCACGAAGTGAAACTCGGCGCCGAAGTGCAGGTGCGCACGCAACTGATCGCCTTTGATGCCAAACGCCTGCACCTCTATCACAGCCTGCACTTAGCGGGCGACGAAAAGGAACTGGCGGGCAACGAACAGATGCTCTTGCACGTCGACCTCGCCGGCCCGCACTCGGCGCCGTTCACCGAGGCGACGTCGGCAACACTCGCGGCCATCAGCGCAGAGCAGGCTGACTTGGCGCGCCCCGCCCTCCTTGGCCGAGTGATTGGACTGCCGCCAAAAAAATAGCCTTCTAAAAAACACTGAGGAGCCACCATGCAAACCGCCGCTGCTGTTGCCGATTTCCGTACCTACCCGAAGATCTGCGACCTCGCCGGGGCGCAGGTGCTGGATGACCAGATCCGTGTGCAGTGGGCCGATGGGCGGGTCAGCCCGTTTCATCATCAGTGGCTGCGGGACAACTGCCCGTGCGCGGAATGCGTGTACAGCGTGACCCGCGAGCAAGTGCTGGAGATTGCCGATGTGGCTGACGATCTCACGGCCATTGGTGCGTATATCGACCAGGGTTGCCTCAGCGTGGAATGGCACGGCGGCCATCGCAGCCAGTACGATCCCGGATGGCTGCGGGCACACGCCTACGACGATCAATCACGCGCCGAACGCCGGGCGGCGAAACCAGAACCCCGGCTGTGGGACGCCACCTTCGAGCTGCCCGTATTCGACTATGGAGCGGTCATGGAAGACCCCAAGGCGCTGCTGCAATGGCTGCTGGCCCTGCGTGACTGCGGACTGACGCAAGTACGCGACGTACCCACCGAACCGGGCTCCCTGGCGCTGATTGCCACGCGCATTTCGTTTATCCGCGAGAGCAACTTCGGCGTGCTATTCAACGTGCAATCCAAGGCCGATGCCGACAGCAATGCCTACACCGCATTCAACCTGCCGCTGCACAGTGACCTGCCGACCCGTGAGCTGCAACCGGGCCTGCAATTCCTGCATTGCCTGGTGAACGATGCCGACGGCGGCGAGAGCATTTTTGTCGATGGGTTTGCCATCGCCAACGCGTTGCGCAGGGAAGACCCCGACGCGTTTCGCGCGCTGTGTGAAATCCCCGTGGAGTTTCGCAACAAGGACCGGCACAGCGACTATCGCCGCCTGGCGCCGATCATTGCGCTGGATGCCGTGGGAGAGGTGGTGGAGATTCGCATGGCCAATTTTCTGCGCGGGCCATTCGAGGCCAGTGTGGAGCAGATGCCGTTGCTGTATCGGGCGTATCGACGGTTTATCGCGATGACACGCGAGGATCGCTTTCGGCTGGTCAAGCGCCTGAACCCGGGCGAGTTGTGGTGCTTCGATAACCGTCGCACCTTGCATGCGCGCAATGCGTTCGACCCCACCTCCGGCGCCCGGCACTTCCAGGGATGCTATATCGACAGGGATGAATTGCTGTCGCGCATCCGGGTGTTGCAGCGCTAGATCCCAGGCAAAAAAAGCCCCGATCAAGCCGTGACAGGATCGGGGCAGAGTGCTTTGTGTGACGTGACATCCCGAGGGTGACCAAACCTTCAAGTTGCTTGCCTGGCGTTCAGTGTGCCTATTACTTCTGTCGGTAAATGGCCCGAAAACGACCTGTTCATAGCCATCTGAGGCATCCGCGCAATCTGCCCTTGCCGACCGGTTGAGCGGCTACCAGAATCCAAGTCAAACCCCGCTCCCTTCACCAGGATAAACGTCATGATGCATGCGGATTTGATTGACCAGGATGACCTGCTGGGCCAACTGCGCTCGCTGGGCTTCGAGGTGTCCAGCGGTGCCACCGCCGAACAGGCCTGCGAGTGCGCGGTACGCGGTTTGAGCGAAGCCAGGGCCAAGGCGCTCAAGGGCATGGTCGAGCAGATGTACACCGGCAAGGCGACGATCTTGCCGGCGGTGCGGCAGGCGATCGACAAGCAGTTGTTGCCGGCGTTGGTGCAGTTCAAACAGAACTCGGGCGCCTGATTAATCGCTATCGCAGGCAAGCCAGATTCCCCATTTGACTGTATTCACAGATCAAACTGTGGGGGCTGGCTTGCCTGCGATGAAGCCCCTTCGGTTTAGAGCCTTACACTGGCGAAAGTCGACTCATTGCGCGCCTGGCTCAACGCCGACATCGGCCCCGACAACGGTGACAACACCAGCGCCTGCGGAATCGGCATCATCGCCACTTGCTGGGTGGTGTTCGACCCTACACGTTCATCGCGCGGTGGAATGCCGAAGTACTCGCGATAGCACTTGGAGAAGTGCGGTGTGGACACAAAGCCGCACACCGAGGCGACTTCGATAATCGACATCGGCGTTTGCTTGAGCAATTGCCGTGCACGAATCAGGCGCAGCTTGAGGTAGTAGCGCGACGGCGAGCAGTGCAGGTATTTCTGGAACAACCGCTCCAGTTGGCGACGTGAAACGGCGACGTACACCGCCAGTTCATCCAGGTCGATCGGCTCTTCCAGGTTGGCTTCCATCAGCGCGACGATTTCCTGCAGCTTGGGCTGGTTGGTGCCGAGCATGTGCTTGAGCGGCACACGCTGGTGATCCTGCTCGTTGCGAATACGCTCGTACACGAACATCTCGGAGATCGCCGCGGACAATTCACGGCCGTGGTCGCGGCTGATCAGGTGCAGCATCATGTCCAGTGGCGCAGTGCCGCCGGAGCTGGTGAAACGGTTGCGGTCGAGGGTGAACAGGCGTGTGCTCATGGCCACGCGCGGGAAAGCTTCCTGCATCGACGCCAGGCATTCCCAGTGCACGCTGCAGTCAAAACCATCGAGCAAACCGGCACAAGCCAGGGCCCAACTGCCGGTGCATACCGCACCCAGGCGGCGCGACTGGCGCGCCTGGCTTTGCAGCCACGACACATGCTCACGGGTCACAGTGCGCTGGATACCCACGCCACCGCACACGATCACGGTGTCCAGGGCTGGAGCTTTGTGCATGGACGCATCCGGGGTGATCTGCAGACCGTCGCTGGCCCACACCTGGTTTCCATCGACGCTCAAGGTCGTCCAGCGATACAGCTCGCGGCCGGAGAGCTGGTTGGCCATGCGCAGGGGTTCGACTGCGGAGGCCAGGGAAATCAGCGTGAAATTGTCCAGCAGCAAAAAGCCGATGGATTGAGGCGCACGGTTCTGGGGTTGAGCCCCGGAGTTGAACGACGTCATCGCGGTATCTCCTCACACAAAGCGGGTGATGGCCTCAGGCGAGGCTCTTGTTATTGCGCACGTCTGCGATACAGAACGAGGCTTTGAATTGATAGAGCAAATGCCATGCCTAAATTTGAATGGCCATTCAATAACTCCTGAAAACGACCTGATGACGCGTCTATATAAGCCCGCGCAGGAAGTACGGGATATGCCCCGAAAAGGACGTCAGAGTGAGGCTACTCAAGGTGTGTGAGCAGATCGGTAGCACTTGTGGGAAGGCGCTTTGAGGCCGTGGGAAAAGTCTGTCACCCCACGCACGGGTGACGGGTGGTCAGGAGGTAAATCGTTCGGGAGCTACTTATCTGTTTGCGACGCGCTAAAAGGTGGCGCGCTTGGGTCCGGGTGTTCACTTTATGAGCAATGTCGCCAGGGCTACCCCTGACGCGGGCAAGCCCGCTCCCACCTTTTGATTTGTGCATACATTCAAAAGTGGGCACGGGCTTGCCTGCGATGGCGGTGTCACTGACTCAACATTCCACCGCACTCACCGCCAACCCACCCCGCGATGTCTCTTTGTACTTGTCATGCATGTCCGCGCCGGTATCGCGCATGGTGCGGATCACCCGATCCAGGGAGATAAAGTGCTGGCCATCGCCACGCAGCGCCATTTGCGCCGCGTTGATCGCCTTCACCGCAGCAATCGCATTGCGCTCGATACACGGCACTTGCACCAGCCCGCCCACCGGGTCGCAGGTCAGGCCGAGGTTGTGTTCCAGGCCGATTTCGGCGGCGTTGCACAGTTGCTCCGGCGTGGCACCAAGAATCTCGGCCAACCCTGCGGCGGCCATGGCACAGGCCGAGCCCACCTCCCCTTGGCAGCCGACTTCGGCACCGGAGATCGAGGCGTTCTTCTTGCACAGAATGCCCACCGCCGCTGCGCCGAGCAGGTAGTCGACCACGTTCGCTTCCGTGACTTCTTCACTGAATTTCATGAAGTAGTGCAGCACCGCTGGAATGATGCCTGCCGCGCCATTGGTAGGTGCCGTGACCATGCGCCCACCGGCGGCGTTTTCCTCGTTCACCGCCAGGGCGAACAGGTTGACCCACTCCATCGCGCTCAAGGTCGAGCCGATCACGTTGGGTTTGTTCAACTCCTGCAGGCTGCGGTGCAACTTGGCGGCGCGGCGACGCACGTTCAGGCCGCCGGGCAGGATGCCTTCATGCTTGAGGCCTTGTTCCACGCAGTCCTGCATGGCACGCCAGAGATTCATCAAGCCACTGCGAATCTCGTCTTCGGAGCGCCAGGTCTTTTCGTTGGCCATCATCAGTTCGGCGACGCGCAGGTTGTGGGTCTTGCACAGCTGCAACAGCTCCACCGCGCTGGAAAAGTCATAAGGCAGCTCGGTGCGGTCCATATCGGCCACGCCGCTCTGTGCCTGGGCCTCATCCACGACAAAACCGCCGCCCACCGAATAGTAGGTGTCGCGGTGCAACTCGCCGTCATCGCCTGTCACCACCAGGGTCATGGCGTTGGGGTGGAAGGGCAGGTTTTCGTCGAGCAGACGCATGTCCCGCGCCCATACGAACGGTACCGGCAAACGTCCATCCAGCAGCAGCGTGTCGGTCTCGCGCAGGGTGTGAATACGCAGGCCGATTTGCGACGGATCGATTGCGTCAGGCCACTCGCCCATCAAGCCCATGATGGTCGCGGTGTCGCTGCCGTGACCGATGCCGGTGGCCGACAAGGAGCCATAGAGCTGAACTTCGACGCGCCTGACCTGTTCCAACAGTTCACGTTCACGCAAAGCCTGGACGAACAACGCCGCGGCGCGCATGGGGCCGACGGTGTGAGAACTAGAAGGCCCGATGCCGATCTTGAACAGGTCGAAAACGCTGATAGCCATTGCCGTGAAACTCCTCGTGGGTACAGGCCAGGCACCAAGGAGCTGCTACGCTCAGATCGCCCAGATGGCGGCATCATCAAGCTTTTATCCGTCCTCCCGGCGTCTCACACCGACGTAACCATGCTCACCAGCGTCGCCCGTGCGCAATCGCCTGTTTTGGCCGTTTTTAGCGGTGCAGATGGGTAAAACGTGCAGTTTTGCCTTTGAAAAAACCTGTAAGCGACGTCACCGACACTGGATACGACCATCCCTGTACTGGATACGACGCCCCCTGTAGGCGTCAGATTTTCACTGGTACATGATCAGTCTCGACTCGTTTGCAAGGCACCGTGCCAGAGCTGTCGTCGCACGCCCCAACCGCAACACTTATAAAGCGCGGCGAATGCCGCCAGAAAAAAGACACAGGAGTCTACCCAGATGAAAGGTTCACCCTCGTTGTTGTTGGCCGCCATGTTGAGTCTGCCAGTCCTGGCACACGCTGCAGAACCGGAACAGTGCAAGACCGTCAACTTCTCCGATGTCGGCTGGACCGACATCACCGTCACTACCGCGACCACCAGCGAAATCCTCAAGGGCCTGGGCTACAAGCCGCGCACCACGATGATTTCGGTACCGGTGACCTACAAGTCACTGGCCGACGGCAAGAACATGGACATCTTCCTCGGCAACTGGATGCCGACCATGGAAAACGACATCAAGCAGTACCGTGATGCCGGCACCGTGGAGACCGTGCGCGCCAACCTGGAGAACGCCAAGTACACCCTGGCAGTCCCGGAAGCGCTGTACAACAAAGGCCTGAAAGACTTCTCCGATATCGCCAAATTCAAGGATGAGCTAGGCGGCAAGATCTACGGCATCGAGCCGGGTAACGACGGCAACCGCACCATCCAGACGCTGATCGACAAAGACGCCTTCGGCCTGAAAACCGCCGGTTTCAAAGTCGTCGAATCCAGCGAAGCCGGCATGCTCTCCCAGGTCGAACGCGCCACCAAACGTGACCAGGCCATCGTGTTCCTCGGCTGGGAACCGCACCCGATGAACACTCGCTTCAAGATGAAGTACCTGACCGGGGGTGACGACTCGTTCGGCCCCAACTATGGCCAGGCCACCATCTACACCAACACCCGCAAGGGCTACACACAGGAATGCAGCAACGTGGGCCAGTTGCTGAAGAACCTGGTGTTCACCCTGGACATGGAAAGCACCCTGATGGGTAAAGTCCTGGACGAAAAACAGAAACCCGATGCAGCAGCCAAGGCCTGGCTGAAAGCCAACCCGCAAGTACTCGACACCTGGCTCGCCGGCGTGACCACGGTCGATGGCAAACCCGGTCTGGAGGCCGTCAAAGCTTATCTCGCCAAATAACACCCGCTGACCCCAGGCCGGTGCGCTGGCCTGGGATGTTTTCCCCCCTCGCATGTGGACATTCACTACCATGCTGACTGAACAGAAAATCCCACTAGGCCAGTACATCGCTGCCTTCGTCGAATGGTTGACCCAACACGGCGCCAACTACTTCGACGCAATCGCATCGACACTGGAAACGATGATCCACGGCGTGACGTTCGCGCTGACCTGGTTCAATCCGCTGGCATTGATCGGTCTGATTGCGCTGCTGGCCCACTTTATCCAACGTAAATGGGGACTGACTGTTTTTGTCATCGCCTCTTTCCTGCTGATTCTCAACCTGGGGTATTGGCAGGAAACCATGGAAACCCTCGCGCAGGTGTTGTTCGCCACCCTGGTCTGCGTGGTCATTGGTGTGCCGCTGGGCATTGTTGCCGCGCACAAGCCGATGTTCTACACCCTGATGCGGCCGGTACTCGATCTGATGCAGACCGTACCGACCTTCGTCTACCTCATCCCTACCCTGACCCTCTTCGGGCTGGGTGTGGTGCCTGGACTGATTTCCACGGTGGTGTTCGCGATTGCCGCGCCGATCCGCCTGACCTACCTGGGTATCCGCGATGTACCGCAAGAGTTGATGGACGCCGGCAAGGCCTTTGGCTGCTCGCGCCGTCAGTTGCTCTCGCGCATTGAACTGCCCCACGCCATGCCGAGCATTGCCGCCGGCATTACCCAATGCATCATGCTGTCGTTGTCGATGGTGGTGATCGCGGCCCTGGTGGGCGCCGATGGCCTCGGTAAACCCGTGGTCAACGCGCTCAACACCGCCGACATCGCCCTGGGCTTTGAAGCCGGCCTGGCGATCGTGCTGCTGGCCATCATGCTCGACCGCATCTGCAAACAACCCGACGCTAAAGTAGGGGGTGATGCATGAGCATTATCCGATTCGACAATGTCGATGTGATCTTCTCCAAAGACCCACGCGAAGCGCTCAAGCTGCTGGACCAGGGCATGAGCCGTAACGAGATCCTGAAAAAGACCGGGCAGATCGTTGGCGTTGAAAAAGCCAGCCTGGATGTCGAGAAAGGCGAAATCTGCGTGCTGATGGGCCTGTCGGGCTCCGGTAAATCCAGCTTGCTGCGCTGCATCAACGGCCTCAATACCGTGAGTCGCGGGCAGTTGTTCGTGGAGCATGAAGGTCGCCAGATCGACATCGCCTCGTGCACGCCGGCCGAGCTGAAAATGATGCGTACCAAGCGTATCGCCATGGTGTTCCAGAAGTTTGCCCTGATGCCTTGGCTGACCGTGCGCGAGAACATCAGCTTTGGCCTGGAGATGCAGGGTCGTGCGGAGAAAGACCGGCGCAAACTGGTAGATGAGAAACTCGAGCTGGTGGGCCTGACCCAATGGCGCAACAAGAAGCCTGATGAACTCTCCGGCGGCATGCAACAGCGCGTCGGCCTCGCCCGTGCGTTGGCGATGGACGCCGATATCCTGCTGATGGACGAACCCTTCTCCGCCCTCGACCCGCTGATCCGCCAGGGCCTGCAGGATGAATTGCTGGAGCTGCAACGCAAGCTGAGCAAGACCATCGTCTTCGTGAGCCACGACCTCGATGAGGCGCTCAAACTGGGCAGCCGTATCGCGATCATGAAAGACGGCAAGATCATCCAGTACAGCGTGCCGGAAGAGATCGTGCTGAACCCGGCGGACGACTATGTGCGCACCTTCGTCGCCCACACCAACCCGTTGAACGTGCTGTGCGGTCGCAGCCTGATGCGCACCCTGGACAACTGCAAGCGCGTGAACGGTTCGGTGTGCCTGGACCCGGGTGGCGACTCATGGCTGGACCTGGCCGAAGGCAACACGATCCAGGGCGCCCGCCAGAATGGCGCAGTGATGAACCTGCAAAACTGGGCACCGGGGCAACCGGTAGAAGGTTTGGGTCGGGTTCCGACGCTGGTGGACTCGAATATCGGCATGCGCGATGCATTGCAGATTCGCTATCACACCGGGAACAAGCTGGTGTTGCACGACAACAACCAGGTGGTGGGGATTCTGGGGGACAGTGAGCTCTACCATGCCCTGCTGGGTAAAAACCTGGGGTAAGCCACACCGCAACAAAGCGGCGCCAGGGAAGGCGCCGCTCGTTTCACCTATCAGCTATAGACACGGCCTAGGAGCTGCCGATGGCTTTCAAACTGATCGAGCACATCCCGGGTGATCTGTTCCTGGGTGAAGCCCATCAGGTCGTATTCCTGAGGCCCGTTGTGCAGGTACACCTCGGCCCGGTAGTAGCGGGTGCGCTCTTCCTCGGGCAGGTCGCTCGGCGCCGACGAGTAAGCGTCCAGGCTGACTTCATAGACAAACGGGTTGCCCTCTTCCATCTCGATGCGCACACCGATGCAGCGCTTGGATTTACCCAGCAGGGTCTGCACTTGCAGCCCCTGTTCACGCAGCGCAGTCGCCGCTTCTTCCAGTGCCGGTGTAACGTGTTTGTCCATAAAGCGCTGCACGGTGCCTTGGCTGGGTTGCAGGTCCAGCGCGGTCAGGCGCTCGCTGAAACCACGACGGCCACGCTCGGCCAACTGCGCCTGTTCCAGCTCGATTGCCACGTCCTGGCGCATGGCCTTGTGCAAACCGAACATGAAGAAGATCAGCACCACCGAGAACGGCAGCCCCGCCAGCACCACCATGGTTTGCATGGCTTCGAAGTTACCGGCGAACAGCAAGCCGATGGTCACCAGGGTGATCACCGCCGACCAGAAGATCCGCAGCCAGTGCGGCGCATCTTCATCCACATTGCCGCCTTTGCAGGAAAGGTTGGCCATCATCACCGCGCCGGAATCCGCCGGGGTCAGGAACAGCACAAAGCCCACGAAGATCGACACGCCGATGACGATTTTCGACGCCGGGTAATGCTCAAGCAACTGGTAGATGGCCATCGACGGCTGTTCCAGCGCGGTCTTGCCCAGCTCCACCGCGCCGTGGTTCAGCACCAGGTCCAGGGCCGAGTTACCGAAGATCGACAGCCACGCCAGGGTGAAGCCCAGCGGGATCAGCAGCACACCGGCCACCAGTTCACGTACGGTACGACCACGGGAAATACGCGCGATGAACATGCCCACGAATGGCGCCCAGGAAATCCACCAGGCCCAGTAGAACAGAGTCCACAGGCCCATCCAGCGCTCGGTCTTGTCAGCATCGCCTTCGTAGACGTAGAGGTCGAAGGTTTTAAGGATGATGCCGTTGAGGTAGTCACCGGTGTTTTGCACCAGGCCGTTGAGCAGGTGCAGGGTGGGGCCGAACAGCAGCACGAAGATCAGCAAGCCGCTGAACAGCACGATGTTGAGGTTGGACAGGCGGCGAATGCCGTTCTCCACGCCCGACACGGCAGCGATGGTCGCCACGGTGCTCATCACGATGATCACGATCAGCAAATTGGTATTGCTGTGCTGCATGCCGAACAGGTTTTCCAACCCGGACGACACCTGCATCGAGCCAATCCCCAGGTTGGTCACCAGCCCGAGCAGGGTCACGAACATGCCGAAACCGTCCACCGCATGGCCCGCCGCGCCTTTCACCCAGCGCTCGCCCACCAGCGGGTACAGCGCCGAACGCAAGGCCAGCGGCTGGTTATGGCGATACGCGAAGTACGCCACCGCCAGGCCGACCAGCGCATAGATTGCCCAGCCGTGCAGGCCCCAGTGCAGGAAGGTCAGTTGCAACGCCTGGCGTGCGGCGCTATTGCTGGCGGCCGCGCCTTCGGGCGGGTTGAAGTAGTGGTCCAGCGGCTCCGAGGCGCCGAAGTACAACAGCGAGATGCCGATACCCGACGAGAACAACATGCCGGCCCAGGCGCCGTAGCTGAAGTCCGGGGTATCGTCCTTGCTGCCCAGTTTCAACTTGCCGTAGGACGAAAACGCCAGGCCCACCACGAACACGAGGTAGGCGGCGATGACCACCATGTAGTACCAGCCGAAGCTTTTGGAAAGCCACGCCTGCGCTACGCCGAGCATGCGCCCGGCCTCCTGCGGGGCGATGATCAGGATGGCAGTCAACAACAGAATCAGCGCGGTGGAGGTGTAGAACACCCAACCGTTGACCCGTACCTTTTCTGGCGGGGTCTTTATAAGAGAGGCAGAACTCATGGCGCAGATGCTCCAGGCAGTGCGAGAGAGAAACACAAGGCAACGGTTATCCCGGGACATCGATTTTTCGGCAGTCGACGGACGGGTGTTATAAAGACACCCCGAAAATTCTTGAGCCTCGCCTAAGCGACGCCCAGGCCCTGATACGGCCTGTTTCAAGGGTTTTTGCAGGTGTCAGATGCCGCGGCTTGCACGTAGGAAATACCTGTAGGCAGCGACCATTTGTCGCAGATCTTATTCTTTGTTGATTGAACGTTCAATCAAAACAAAATAGACTGGCCATCAAGCCGACAGACGTTCATCACCTGTCGGCAGGCCTAAGGAGAGGTGCTACATGCCCAAGGTCGGTATGCAACCCATACGCCGCCAGCAGTTGATCGAGGCCACGCTAACGGCCATCGATCAGGTCGGAATGGGAGATGCCAGCATTGCGCTGATCGCCCGTTTGGCCGGTGTCTCGAACGGCATCATCAGTCACTACTTTCAGGACAAGAACGGCCTGATCGCCGCGACGATGCGGTACCTGATGAATGTGCTGATCGAGAACGTCCACGAACGCAGGCTTGCGCTGAAGGACGACAGCCCACGGGCGCACCTTCGGGTGATCATCGAAGGCAACTTCGACGCCAGCCAGGTCAACGGACCGGCAATGAAAACCTGGCTGGCCTTCTGGGCCACCAGCATGCACCACCCGTCATTGCACAGGTTGCAGCGGATCAACGATCAACGTCTGTATTCCAACCTGTGCTGCCAGTTTCGCCGAGTGCTGCCGCTGCCGCACGCACGCAAAGCAGCCAGAGGCCTGGCGGCCCTGATCGACGGTTTGTGGTTGCGCGGCGCCCTGTCGGGAGACGCTTTCGACACGGAGCAGGCGCAACGGATCGCTTACGAATACATGGATTTCCAATTGGCCAAGCAGGTGAGTTAGAGCACACATAACCGCTCAACCCCTGAACTGCTGCCGCTCAGTGTTGCCACACCCTTATGGCTCACTTTTCGGCGGTTAACGCCAACCACTTATGCACTTGCGAGGACTTTATGGCCCGTTTCGAACTGCAAAAACTCTACATTGACGGCGGCTACAGCGACGCTGGCAGCGATGCCACCTTCGAAGCCATCAACCCGGCTAACGGTGAAGTTCTCGCCCAAGTGCAACGTGCTACGAAAGAAGACGTTGAACGTGCCGTGGTCAGCGCCGAAAAAGGCCAGAAGGTCTGGGCCGCAATGACTGCCATGGAGCGTTCGCGCATCCTGCGCCGCGCCGTTGACATCCTGCGCGAGCGCAACGACGAGCTGGCCGCCCTGGAAACCCTGGACACCGGTAAAGCCTTCTCCGAAACCAAATACGTCGACATCGTCACCGGCGCCGACGTGCTGGAATACTACGCAGGCCTGGTGCCGGCCATCGAAGGCGAGCAGATCCCGCTGCGCGACACGTCGTTCGTCTACACCCGCCGCGAGCCGCTGGGCGTGGTTGCCGGTATCGGCGCGTGGAACTACCCGATCCAGATCGCCCTGTGGAAATCCGCACCGGCCCTGGCCGCCGGTAACGCGATGATCTTCAAGCCAAGCGAAGTCACCTCGCTGACCACCCTGAAACTGGCCGAGATCTACACCGAGGCCGGCGTCCCGGCAGGCGTGTTCAACGTCCTGACCGGCAGCGGCCGTGAAGTCGGCACCTGGCTGACCGAGCACCCGCGCATCGAGAAAGTCTCGTTCACCGGCGGCACCGACACCGGCAAGAAAGTCATGGCCAGCGCTTCGAGCTCCTCGCTCAAGGAAGTGACCATGGAACTGGGCGGCAAGTCGCCGCTGATCGTGTTCGAAGATGCCGACCTCGATCGCGCCGCCGACATCGCGATGATGGCCAACTTCTACAGCTCCGGCCAGGTCTGCACCAACGGCACGCGTGTGTTCGTACCCAAGCACCTGCAAGCGGCCTTCGAAGCCAAGATCGTTGAGCGTGTTGCGCGCATCCGCGTGGGCAGCCCGCAAGACGACAACACCAACTTCGGCCCGCTGGTCAGCTTCGCCCACATGGAAAGCGTGTTGGGCTACATCGCCAAGGGCAAGGAAGAAGGCGCACGCGTGCTGTGCGGCGGCGACCGCCTGACCGACGGCGAATTCGCCAAAGGCGCATTCGTGGCCCCGACCGTGTTCACTGACTGCACTGACGAAATGACCATCGTCCGTGAAGAAATTTTCGGCCCGGTGATGAGCATCCTCACCTACGAAACCGAAGAAGAAGTGATCCGCCGCGCCAACGACACCGACTTCGGCCTGGCTGCCGGCCTGGTAACCAAGGACCTGAACCGCGCGCACCGCGTGATTCATCAGTTGGAAGCGGGCATTTGCTGGATCAACGCCTGGGGCGAGTCCGACGCGAAGATGCCGGTCGGTGGCTACAAGCAGTCGGGTGTTGGCCGTGAGAACGGCATCAGCTCGCTGAACAACTTCACCCGCATCAAATCGGTACAGGTTGAGCTGGGCGACTACGCCTCGGTGTTCTAAACCCGAGTGTTGTATTGCCTGCGAGGCCGCCATCGCGGGCAAACCCGCTCCCACATTTTGATCGTTGTAAACCCAATCAACTGTGGGCGCTGGCTTGCCTGCGATGAGTGCGAAGCACTCGCCTGACCTGACCATCTCCAAAGAGGGTGCATTTATGTCCCAAGAATACGATTACATCATTGTGGGTGCCGGCTCCGCCGGTAACACCCTGGCGACCCGTCTGACCGAAGACGAAGGCGTCACCGTCCTGCTGCTGGAAGCCGGCGGCCCGGACTACCGTCTGGATTTCCGTACCCAGATGCCCGCCGCCCTGGCCTTCCCACTGCAGGGTCGCCGCTACAACTGGGCCTACGAGACCGACCCGGAGCCGCACATGGACGGCCGCCGGATGGAATGCGGTCGCGGCAAGGGCCTGGGTGGCTCCTCGCTGATCAACGGCATGTGCTACATCCGTGGCAACGCCATGGACTACGACAACTGGGCAAAGCTGCCAGGCCTGGAGAACTGGACCTACCTGGACTGCCTGCCGTATTTCCGCAAGGCCGAAACCCGCGACATCGGCCCGAACGATTGGCACGGCGGCGATGGCCCGGTCAGCGTCACCACGCCTAAAGCCGGCAACAACCCACTGTTCCACGCCATGGTCGAAGCCGGCGTGCAAGCCGGCTACCCACGCACCGAAGACTTGAACGGCTACCAGCAGGAAGGCTTCGGCCCGATGGACCGTACCGTCACGCCGAATGGCCGTCGCGCCAGTACCGCGCGCGGTTACCTGGACATCGCCAAGAAGCGCTCCACGCTGACCATCGTCACCCACGCCCTCACCGACAAAGTCTTGTTTGAAGGCAAGCGTGCCGTTGGTGTGCGTTACCTGATCGGCGCTGCCGAAGAACGCGTTGAAGCCCGCGCCCGTAAAGAAGTGCTGGTGTGCAGCGGCGCAATCGCTTCGCCGCAACTGCTGCAACGCTCCGGTGTTGGCCCGGCCAAGCTGCTGGAAAGCCTCGACATCCCGGTGGTCCACGACCTGCCAGGCGTCGGCGAAAACCTGCAGGACCACCTTGAGCTCTACCTGCAATATGCGTGCACGCAGCCCGTGTCGCTGTACCCGTCGCTGCTCTGGTACAACCAGCCGGCGATCGGTGCCGAATGGCTGTTCAACGGCACCGGCATCGGCGCCAGCAACCAGTTCGAAGCGGGCGGTTTTATCCGTACCCGTGAAGAATTCGAATGGCCGAACATCCAGTACCACTTCCTGCCGGTAGCGATTAACTACAACGGCAGCAACGGTGTGAAAGAGCATGGCTTCCAGGCGCACATGGGCTCCATGCGTTCGCCAAGCCGTGGCCGCGTGCAACTGAAGTCGAAGAACCCACGGGACTACCCGAGCATCCTCTTCAACTACATGGCCACCGAGCAGGACTGGCAGGAATTTCGCGATGGCATCCGCCTGACCCGTGAAATCATGCAGCAGCCAGCACTGGACCCATACCGTGGCCGCGAAATCAGCCCAGGTATCGACGTACAAACCGATGAACAGTTGGACAAGTTCATCCGCGAGCACGCCGAAACGGCATTCCACCCGTCCTGCTCGTGCAAGATGGGCACCGACGAGATGGCCGTCGTCGATGGTGAAGGCCGCGTGCATGGCATGCAGGGTCTGCGCGTGGTCGATGCGTCGATCATGCCGATCATCACCACCGGCAACCTGAACGCGCCGACGATCATGATCGCCGAGAAAATCGCCGACAAGATCCGTGGCCGCCAGCCACTGCCGCGCAGCACCGCCGACTACTACGTGGCAGGCGATGCGCCAGTGCGTGGCAAGCCGTTGCGTGAAGTGGGCCCCACCGCGCAGTAACTGAAAGACCGAGGTGCCTGCATCGCAGGCAAGCCAGCTCCCACAGTTGATCGGGTTCACAACGATCAACCTGTGGGCGCCAGGCTTGCCTGCGATGAGGCCCGACCTGACACCGAAGACCCTCTACACTTTCCTTGATCAGCTCACCAGCCCAGGCCTACCCTGTTTGCCTGACCGCGCCGAGCCGCCCACAAGGAAGGCCCCATGTTCGACCACCACGCCACACTTAAACAGCATTTCAGTGCCCTGCGCACCACCGCCGACTTCTTCTCGCTGCGTTACGTACGCGAGTCCGGCCAATACCTGGCCGTACGCAAAAACGTTGCCGAGCCCCCGCACCTGAACCACGACGAAGGCGTCATGCTCACCGTGCGTTTCAATGGGGTGGAAGCCTACGCCGCGACCAACGACATTTCCCTGCCAGGCTTGCAGGCCGCCCTTGAGCGTGCCGAGCAGCAAGCCCGCCTGATCAAGCCCCATGCCCTGCTCGACCTGCGTGACCAGCACGTGTCCAGTGACATCGCCGACTACCTCTCGCCCAACCTCGCGCAAGCGTTCCCCTCCTTGAGCGATTGCTACCAGTTGCTCGGCGACGAATCCGCTGCGGTGCCCCAGGACGAGCGCTTGGTAAACTGGGAAGTCAGCCTCGGCCTGACCCACGTCGAGCAGATCTACCTCAACTCTGCCGGTGCCCAATTGCGCCAGGCCCAGCGTTTTGTATTCCCCGGCGTCAACGTCACCGCCTACGACGGCAATGACAGCCAGTCGCGCACCTTCGGCGGCACCAACTTCGGGCAGCAAGGTGGCTTCGATGTGATCGACCGCTTCGGCCTGGTCGGCGCCGCGCCGCGCATTGCCGACGAAGCCCTGCAACTGCTGCTGGCACCAAACACGCCCCAGGGCCCACGCGACCTGTTGCTGATGCCCGACCAGATGATCCTGCAGATCCACGAGTCCATCGGCCATCCGCTGGAGCTCGACCGCATCCTCGGCGACGAGCGCAATTATGCCGGCACCAGCTTCGTCAAGGCCGAGGACTTCGGCCACCTGCAATACGGCTCGCCCTTGCTCAACGTGACCTTCAACCCCGACATTCCCGAACAACTGGCCAGCTACAGCCATGACGACGACGGTACTGCCGCCAGCAAGCAATTCCTGATCCGCGAAGGGTTGCTGCTCAAGCCACTGGGCGGCGCGCTGTCGCAATTCCGTACCGGCATGGGCGGCGTGGCCAACAGCCGTGCCTGCAGCTGGAACCGTCCGCCCATCGACCGCATGGCCAACTTGAATATCGAAGCCGGCGACAAGAGCCTGGCGCAGCTGATTGGCGGCATCGAAAACGGCATCCTGATGTCGACCAACCGCTCCTGGTCTATCGACGACGCGCGTAACAAATTCCAGTTCGGCTGCGAGTGGGGCCAGTTGATTGAAAACGGCGAACTCAAGGGCGTGGTGAAAAACCCCAACTACCGGGCCATTTCCGCGCACTTCTGGCGCGACCTCAGCGCCGTGGGCGACGCCAGCACCTTCAAGGTCCTGGGCACGCCGAACTGCGGCAAGGGCGAGCCTAACCAGGTCATCCGCGTCGGCCATGCATCGCCGGCCTGTGTGTTCAGTAATGTTGACGTATTCGGGGGAGATGCCTGATGAATAACTTCAAGGCATTGGTGGAGTGGCTCAAGCAGGCCATCACCGACAAGGAACAGTTTCACCTGGGCTATGCCGCCGAAGCGTCCGAATTCGTGCGTTTCAACCACGCCAAGGTGCGCCAGGCCGGGCAAGTGCAACAAGCCAGCCTCAACCTCAAGCTGATCAACGACGGCCGCCATGCCGACCTTGGCATCACCCTGGCCGGTGAGCCGGAACTGGATCGCCAGCGCCTCGCCGATGGGCTGCAACAACTGCGTGAAACCCTGCCGTTGCTGCCCCAGGATCCGTACCTGCTGCTCAACCACAACGCCTGGCAAAGCCGCAACGAACAGGCCCGCCCGCTGCCGGCCCTGGCCCAGGTGCTGGAAGACATCAACCAGGCGGCCGAAGGTGTCGACCTGGTCGGCTTCTACGCCGCCGGCCCCATCAGCCGTGGCTTTGCCAGTTCGGATGGGGCATTCGGCTGGCACCAGGCAAACAGTTTCAACTTCGACTTCAGCCTGTTCCACGCCAATGGCGAAGCGGTGAAAGCCAGCTACGCCGGCGATGCGTGGGACAGCGCCGAGTTTGCCCGCCGCTTCAAGCAGGCCCGTGAACAGCTTGAATTCCTGGGTCGCCCGCTGCACCCGCTCGCGCCCGGCGAGTACCGGGCCTACCTGGCCCCGGCGGCGCTGGAAGAGATCATCAGCATCATCACCTGGGGAGGTTTTTCCGCCCAGGCCATCGCCAGCAAAGGCAGCTCGCTACAGCGCTTGTATGCCGGCGAGCAGTCGTTGAGCCCGCTGGTGACGGTGACCGAACAGATCAGCGGCTCCCTGAGCCAGGCTTTCTCCACTGAAGGCTATCCACGCAACGATGTGACACTGATCGATGCAGGCCAAGCTCACGGCCAACTGGTGAATTCGCGCAGCGCCGCCGAATACGGCTTGAGCACCAACGGCGCCAGCAGCGACGAGTCCCCGAGCGCCCTGCAGGTCGCGTCGGGCAGCCTGGCCCAGGCCGATATCCTCAAGCAGTTGGGCACTGGGCTGTACATCAGCAACCTGTGGTACCTGAACTATTCCGACCTGCCGGCGGCGCGCCTGACCGGCATGACGCGCTTCGCCACGTTCTGGGTGGAAGACGGTGAGATCAAGGCGCCGGTCAGCACCATGCGTTTTGATGACAGTGTCTACAACCTGCTCGGTTCGCAGCTGGAAGCACTGACCGCTGAACGGGAACTGCTGCTCTCGGCCAGTACCTACAGCCAGCGCAACACCGCCTCCAACCTGCTGCCGGGAGCGCTGGTCAAACGCCTGACCTTAACCCTCTGATCCCGCCCATTGCCTGTGGGAGCAAGCCTGCTCCCACATTGTCCTGCGCTTATTCCGACACCTAGCGTCAACCCTTCCTACCGTCAAATCCCATCTCACGCCTGTTCCACCCTGCTCTGTTGTCGCCTGTAAAAAACCTCGTTATAAGGGTTAGTGGCATCCCGCCACCCTACCAACGAGAGCACGACCTTGCCCGGGAAGGGCAAGCTGGAGCGTTGACATGAACCATGGAAGTTTTGTCATTGAAAAGCTGTTCAAGCACTACAACGTTCATGTTGAGCAACTGGGAAACAATCCGCAAAGAAAGACGGTGCTGATGGTCAACGGCGCGCTGTCCACCACCCGCTCCTTTGCCCGTACCAGCAAATGCCTGGCGGAGCATTTCAATGTGTTGCTGTTCGACTTGCCGTTCTCCGGCTATTCCCGCGAACACAACACCGACCTGGACCTGGTCACCAAGGACGACGAGGTGCAGATACTGCGCGCCCTGGTCGAGCGCTTCCAGGTCAACCATCTGGTGTCGGCCTCCTGGGGCGGTATCTCGACGCTGCTGACCCTGGCGCACAACCCGCCGTCGATCGAAAGCTCGGTGGTGATGGCCCTGGCGCCCAACCTCAACCAAGCCATGCTCGACTATGTGGAGCGCGTGCGCGTGTTGATCGAGGCGGATGACAAGTCCGCCGTTGGCCACTTGCTCAATGAGACCGTGGGCAAGTACCTGTCACCCCGGCTCAAGCGCAACAACCACCGGCACTTGTCGACCATGGCCACCACCGAATACCGCCAAGCGCGCTTTCATATCCACCAGGTGCTGGCCTTGGGCGATGGCAACTACCTGCCGGCACTCAGGCAGATTGAAACGCCGGTGCACTTTCTCAACGGCGCGCTGGACGAATACACCCCCGCCGCCGAGGCAAAGGCGTTCGGGCAGTACGTGGGACGCAGCAGCTTTGCCGTGGCCGAACATACTGGCCACTTGCTCGACCTGGAGTCCCGAGAAGCCGCGCTGGCAGTACACCGCGCGCTGTTGGATTTCCTGGTGGGCGAGCACGCTGCGTTGTCGGACTTAGACGAACCGCCAGTGGGAAAAGGCGCAATGGATAGCGCATAATCATCAACACATAGCCTGCTAACAAAAAGGTTTTCCATGCCGAACCGCGTCCCGCTCGATGCCAAGACCGCCCGCTGGCTCCCCTGGGTGGTCGCGATTGCCTTCTTCATGCAGTCGCTGGACGGGACGATTCTGAACACGGCATTGCCGGCCATGGCGCGGGACCTCGCGGAAAACCCGCTGCGCATGCAAGGGGTGGTGATCGCCTACATGCTCACCGTCGCCTTGCTGATCCCGGCCTCGGGCTGGATCGCCGACCGCTTCGGCACCAAGAAAATCTTCTTTGGCGCAATCATGCTGTTCAGCATTGGTTCGCTGCTGTGCGCCTTGTCCAGCAGCCTGACCATGCTGGTGGGCGCGCGGGTCATCCAGGGCCTGGGCGGCGCACTGATGCTGCCGGTAGGACGGCTGGTGGTGTTACGCGCCTATCCGCGGTCAGACTTGGTGCGCATCATGGGCTTCATCACCATCCCCGGCCTGCTCGGCCCGTTACTGGGCCCGACCATGGGCGGCTGGATGGTGCAATACCTGACCTGGCACTGGATCTTCCTGATCAACCTGCCGGTGGGCATGGTCGGCTGTTATGCCGTGTGGAAACTGATCCCCGACCTGCGCGGCAGCGAACGCACGCGCTTTGATGGCATCGGCTTTCTATTGTTTGGTGCGGCGATGGTGCTGATCACCATCGCCATGGAAGGCCTGGGCGAATTGCACCTGCCGCACCTGCGGGTGATGTTGCTGTTGTTCGGCGGGCTGGCGTGCCTGGCGGCATATTGGCTGCGCGCCGGGCATATCGACAACCCGCTGTTTTCGCCGGTGCTGTTCAAGACGCGCACCTTTGCCGTGGGCATCCTCGGCAACCTGTTCGCTCGGCTGGGCAGCGGCGCCCTACCCTTCCTGGTGCCGCTGCTGTTGCAGGTGGCGCTGGGTTACTCGCCGTCCGAAGCCGGCATGAGCATGTTGCCGCTGGCGGCGGCGGCGATGTTTGCCAAATCCATCGCCCGCACGCTGATCGAACGCCTTGGCTACCGCATCGTGCTGACCGGCAATACGCTGGCGCTGGGCATCATGCTGGCCAGCATGGGCCTGGTCAGCGAGCACACGCCCTATCCACTGCTGTTGTGCATGCTGGCGGTGCTGGGGGCGATCAACTCCCTGCAATTCACGGCGATGAACACCGTGACCCTGATCGACCTGGACGACGCCCAGGCCAGCAGCGGCAACAGTTTGCTGTCGGTGGTGGCGCAGTTGTCCCTCAGCCTGGGCGTGGCCTGCGCCGGTGCACTGCTCGGCGGCTTTACGGCCGAAACCGGCAATGACGGCGTGGAAAGTGTGCTCGGCGCGTTCCAGCTGACCTTTCTCACCGTGGGCATCATGGCGATGCTGGCGGCGGCGATCTTCCTGCAACTGTCGCCCACTGACGGCAAACGGGTGGTCAGCCGCGAGCACGACATCGAGCATTGAAGCCGCTGCAAGCTTCGAGCTGCAGGCTTCAAGCCTGGCGCTTACAGCTCGTGACTTGCCGCTGCTCCCCATCCCCTTGTCTGGAACATGCGAAAAAACCTACGGGGGGCTGCTACACTGCGCGACATTTTGTTTTGCAGAGCCAGTCCCGTGACTACCATCGCCACCGCTTTTAATACTTTGCCCCTGTCCGCCGCCATGCTGGCTAACCTCGACTCGCTGGGTTATGTCGAGATGACGCAGATCCAGGCGCAGAGCTTGCCGGTGATCCTCAAAGGGCTGGACCTGATTGCCCAGGCCAAGACCGGCAGCGGCAAGACCGCTGCATTCGGTATCGGCCTGTTGAACCCGATCAACCCGCGCTACTTCGGCTGCCAGGCCCTGGTAATGTGTCCGACCCGTGAGCTGGCCGACCAGGTCGCCAAGGAAATCCGCCGCCTGGCCCGTGCCGAAGACAACATCAAGGTGCTGACCCTGTGCGGTGGCGTGTCCCTCGGCCCGCAGATCGCCTCCCTGGAACACGGCGCCCACGTCATCGTCGGTACGCCAGGCCGCATCCAGCAGCACCTGCGCAAAGGTTCGCTGGTGCTGGACGGCCTGAACACGCTGATCCTCGACGAAGCCGACCGCATGCTCGACATGGGCTTCTACGATGCCATTGAAGACATCATCAGCAAGACCCCGCCACGCCGCCAGACCCTGCTGTTCTCGGCCACCTACCCGGTGAGCATCAAGCAGCTGGCCTCGAAATTCATGCGCGCGCCGCAACAAGTGAAGGCCGAGGCGTTCCACTCCGATGACCAGATCGAGCAGCGTTTCTACGAGATCTCCCCAGAAGAGCGCATGGAGGCCGTGACCAAAGTCCTGGCGCATTTCCGCCCGGCCTCGTGCGTAGCGTTCTGCTTCACCAAGCAGCAAGTGCAGGAAACCGTGGATCACCTGACGTCCAAGGGTATCTCCGCCGTCGGCCTGCATGGCGACCTGGAGCAGCGCGACCGTGACCAGGTGCTGGCAATGTTCGCCAACCGCAGTACGTCGGTGCTGGTAGCGACCGACGTGGCCGCCCGTGGCTTGGACATTGACTCGCTGGACATGGTCATCAACGTCGAACTGGCCCGCGATTCGGAAATCCACATCCACCGCGTCGGCCGCACCGGTCGCGCGGGTGAGACCGGGATTGCGATCAGCCTGGTCGCCCCGTCCGAAGCGCACCGCGCCCAGGCCATCGAGCAATTGCAGAAGTCGCCGCTGAACTGGGACCAACTGGACAACCTCAAGCCGCAAAGCGGCGGTCCGCTGCTGCCGCAGATGAGCACCCTGTGCATCGCTGCCGGTCGTAAAGACAAGGTTCGCCCGGGCGATATCCTCGGCGCACTGACCGGTGAAGCCGGCATCCCCGGTGCCCAGGTCGGCAAGATCGCGATCTTTGACTTCCAGGCCTTCGTGGCGGTGGAACGCGGGATCGCCAAACAGGCGCTGCAGCGCTTGAATGACGGCAAGATCAAGGGCCGTTCGTTGCGCGTTCGAATCCTTTAAGAACGCCGCCTATCGACTGTAGGAACAGAATCAATGTGAGAGCTGGCTTGCCTGCTCCCACATCTGATTGCATTCCATGGCTTTTTTTGTGAGGACACCGTTTTGCGCTCGACCGAAGTTGTGATCATTGGCGCCGGCGCCGCAGGCTTGATGTGCGCGCTGACCGCCGCCGGGCGCGGGCGCAAGGTGATGTTGATCGACCATGCCAACAAGGCCGGCAAGAAGATCCTGATGTCCGGCGGTGGCCGTTGCAACTTCACCAATATGTACACCGAGCCGGCCAACTTCCTCTCGCACAATGCACACTTCTGCAAATCCGCCCTGGCGCGCTACACCCAGTGGGACTTTATCGGGTTGGTGGCCAAGCACGGCGTGCCGTACCACGAGAAGAAACTCGGCCAGTTGTTCTGCGATAACAAATCCAGTGACATCCTCGGCATGTTGCTCGACGAGTGCATCCAGACGGGCGTCAGCCTGCACCTGGACACCTCGATTGAGACGATTGCCAAACTCGACAGTGGCTACCAGTTGCAGACCACGTTGGGTGAGCTGCGCTGTGAGTCGCTGGTGATCGCCACCGGCGGTTTGTCGATCCCGACCCTGGGCGCCACCGGTTTTGGTTACCAGGTGGCCAAGCAATTCGGCCACGAACTGCTGCCGACCCGCGCCGGGCTGGTGCCATTCACCATCACTGACCAACTCAAGGAGTTGTGCGGCGAGCTGTCCGGCACGTCGGTGGATTGTCTGGTCAGCTGCAATGGCCAGAGCTTTCGCGAGAATATCCTGTTTACCCATCGTGGCCTGAGCGGGCCGGCAATCTTGCAGATCTCTTCGTACTGGGAAACCGGTGACACCGTGGAGATCAACCTGCTGCCCGACCACGACGCCCCTACCTGGCTGCAACAGCAACAGGCCGAACGCCCCAACAGCGAGCTGAAAACCCTGCTGGGCGAGATCTTCACCAAGAAGATGGCCAACCTGTTGGCAGAGACCTGGTTCGTGTCCAAACCGATGAAGCAGTACACCCACGCCGAAATTGCCGACATCGCGCAAAAACTCGGCAGCTGGCAACTGGTGCCGGCGGGCACCGAGGGCTATCGCACGGCCGAGGTGACCCTGGGTGGAGTGGACACGCGGGAAGTGTCGTCCAAGACCATGGAATCGCTGAAAAGTCCGGGCCTGTACTTCATCGGTGAAGTGCTGGATGTGACCGGTCACCTGGGTGGGTTCAACTTCCAGTGGGCGTGGGCGTCCGGCTATGCGGCCGCGCAGTACGCCTGACACCACTTCAAGCTTGAAACGCCATCCCCTGTGGGAGCGGGCTTGCCTGCGACAGCGGTGTCGAATTCACCGCCGTCATCGCAAGCAAGCCCGCGCCCTCATTTGGTTGTGTGGTGTTCTTGGGAGAGAGGCTGGAATAAATTTTGCGGTTTGATGTGATCGCCACGCTTGCCGTGGCGTCCTTGATAGCTCAATTTAACGGCATCGTCCCGGAAGACTCCAGACTTCATGTCATCGACCTCGTTCAAGCAGTCCATGCGGCGCCTGTGGGCGCTGGATAAATTCAGCTACAGCATCCGGGTGTTCATCGCCCTCACCGGCAGCATGGCGCTGTGCTGGTATCAGGATGAAATGACGTTGTTGATCCCGTTGTTCCTGGGGATTATCGCCAGCGCCCTGGCCGAGACCGATGACAGCTGGCAGGGTCGCCTCAACGCCCTGGCGGTCACGCTGGTGTGTTTCAGCATCGCCGCGCTGTCGGTGGAGTTGCTCTTCCCCTATCCCTGGATCTTCGCGATCTCCCTGGCCCTGGCCACCTTCTGCCTGACCATGCTCGGCGCCTTGGGCGAACGCTATGGCGCGATTGCGTCAGCGACGCTGATCCTGTCGGTGTACACCATGATCGGCGTGGACCAGCGCGGTGGTGCCGTCTCCAATTTCTGGCATGAACCCCTGCTCCTGGTGGCCGGTGCCGCCTGGTACGGCGCCCTGTCGGTGCTCTGGCAGGTGCTGTTTTCCAACCAGCCGGTGCAGCAGAGCCTGGCGCGGCTGTTTCGCGAACTGGGGCGTTACCTCAAGCTCAAGTCGTCGTTGTTCGAACCGATCCGCCAACTGGATGTGGAAGCGCGACGCCTGGAACTGGCCCAGCAAAACGGTCGCGTGGTAGCAGCGCTCAACGCGGCGAAGGAAATCATCCTGCACCGCGTGGGCAATGGTCGCCCCGGCTCGAAAGTCAGCCGCTACCTGAAGCTGTACTTCCTGGCCCAGGACATCCACGAACGCGCCAGTTCGTCGCACTACCCCTACAACGCCCTGGCCGAAGCTTTCTTCCACAGCGACGTGCTGTTCCGCTGCCAGCGCTTGCTGCGCCAACAGGGCAAGGCCTGCCAGACCCTGGCCGAATCGATCCAGATGCGCCAGCCATTCATCTACGACGACAGTTTCGCCGAAGCCCTGGGTGACCTGAACGCGTCCCTGGAACACCTGCGCATCCAGAGCAACCCGGCCTGGCGCGGCCTGCTGCGCTCGTTGCGCGCCCTGGCGGCCAACCTGTCCACCCTGGACCGCCTGCTGGGCGACGCCAGCAACCCTGACAGCCTGGCAGATGCCACCGACAGCAACCTGCTGGACCGCGCCCCGCGCAACCTCAAGGAAATGTGGACGCGCCTGCGCACCCAGATGACGCCGACGTCGCTGCTGTTCCGTCACGCACTGCGCCTGTCCCTGGCGCTGACCGTCGGCTACGGCATGCTGCATGCGATCCACGCGTCCCAGGGCTACTGGATCATCCTCACCACGCTGTTTGTTTGCCAACCGAACTATGGGGCGACCCGGCGCAAGCTCGGCCAGCGGATCATCGGCACCGCCATCGGCCTCACCGTGGCGTGGGCGCTGTTCGACCTGTTCCCGAGCCCCCTGGTGCAGTCCATGTTCGCCATTGCTGCCGGCCTGGTGTTCTTTATCAACCGTACCACCCGCTACACCCTGGCCACCGCTGCCATTACCCTGATGGTGCTGTTCTGCTTCAACCAGGTTGGCGATGGCTACGGGCTATTCCTGCCACGCCTGTTCGACACCTTGCTCGGCAGCCTGATCGCCGGCCTGGCGGTTTTCCTGTTCCTGCCGGACTGGCAAGGTCGCCGCTTGAACAAAGTGCTGGCCAACACCCTGAGCTGCAACAGCATCTACCTGCGCCAGATCATGCAGCAATACGCCGCGGGCAAGAGCGACGACCTGGCCTATCGCCTGGCCCGACGCAATGCGCACAACGCCGATGCGGCGCTGTCCACCACCCTGGCGAACATGCTGATGGAACCGGGCCACTTCCGTAAGGAGGCGGACGTGGGCTTCCGCTTCCTGGTGCTGTCGCACACCTTGCTCAGTTATTTGTCCGGGCTGGGCGCGCACCGCGAGACCCCATTACCAGCCGAAGTGCGTGAGCATCTGATCGATGGCGCCGGAAATACCTTGGCGGCGAGCATCGATGAAATCGCCACGGGGCTGGCCAACAAGCAGCCGATTGCGATCCAGAGCGATGCCGAGGAGGCGCTGGCGGCGGACCTGGAGCAGATGCCGGATGAGATTGATGAAGGGCAGCGCTTGGTGCAGACGCAGTTGGCGTTGATCTGCCGGCAGTTGGGACCGCTGCGTACGCTGGCGGCGCATTTGATCAAGGACACGAGCGCGGTGTAGACCGACAGGGCCCGCAAGCCGCCTACATCCCATGCTGCTTCATCAACCGCGCATAACTTCCATCTGCCTTCATCTTGGCAATCTCACGGTCAAAGCTGGCAACAATCTGTGCGTGCTCGGGATTCTTCAGGCTGACCAGGATGTGCAGGCTGTTTTCACTCAGCGGCTTGGGCAAAAACTCCACTGCATTACGCACCCGCCCCGACTCGCGCGACAGGTAATAGCGCGCCACATATTCATCCTCCACCGTCAGCCGCACGCGCTGCGCCGCGAGCATGCGCACGGCCATGGCGAAGTTATGCACAGGGACTTTCTGTAGCTGCGCATCCCCGTCGAAGGCCGCCGAATAGGCATAGCCACGTACCACGGCGACAGGGTAGTCGTGCAGTTGTTCGAGGTTCTGGAACTCAATGGGATCGTCGCGGCGCTTGATGAAACGCACGCGGTTGAGCAGGTATTCGCCGGAAAACTGTCCCAACTGCGTACGGGCATCGTCGTACCAGGCGTTGACCAGCACGTCATAGCGCCCGTCGCCCACGCCCATCAACGCCCGGGCCCAGGGCACCTGTTCAAAATCGCTGGCGTAACCCGCACGGGCCAGGGCAGTACTGACGATATCGGTTGCCAGCCCACCGTTGATCAGCGTGGCATCGGTAAAAGGTGGCCAGGCATCCGCTACCAGCCGCAGACGCTGCGCGAAGGCCGGCTGGGCCAGCAACAACACTCCAATCAAAGCAACGGCACGAGAGAATCGCGGCATGCTCAAAGTCCTTGGCAGGCAGGCGGTGGCCTTAACTCAGGCGAAGCCCGAGGTTCTAACAGTAGCTCAGATTACACAAACAAACCGATACCGAACGGACTCGATGATGGCAATTTGACGCCACTCACAAAAATAGCTGATTTAGACAGCGTTGCCCGCTGCGCCTACTATCTGCAACAGACATTGATAAGAGAACACGCCATGACAGTTGAATGGGTCTGCAAGCATCACGATGACCTGGGTAAAGAGCAGCTTTACGCCATCCTGCGACTGCGCAACGAGGTCTTCGTTGTCGAGCAGAAATGTGTTTACCAGGACCTCGACGGGCAGGACCTGGAGGGCGACACTCACCATCTGATGGCCTGGGAGGATGACCAACTGGTTGCATACCTGCGCCTGCTGGACCCGGAGGCCCAGGGCGGTGACGTGGTGATCGGCCGGGTGATCGTGGCGCCAGTGGCGCGCGGCACCGGGCTGGGGCATCGGATGATGGAGGAGACACTCAAGCAAATTGCCGATATCTGGCCGCAAACCCCGATATTCCTGTCAGCCCAGGCGCATCTGCAGGGGTATTACGGGCGGTATGGGTTTGTGGTGGCGGGCGAGGAATACCTTGAGGATGATATTCCCCACATCGGCATGCGCCGCGACTGAGGGCCTCTTCGTAGGCAAGCCAGCTCCCACATTCGAGAGTATTCACAGATCAAATGTGGGAGCGGGTTTGCCCGCGAAGGCGTCAGACGATTCACCACCTACCTTCAGGGATACCCCAGCACCTGCTTCACCGAAGCCAGATTCGCCTCGATCCAACGCCGATCAATCGCTCCCCAACTGCGAACCCGATAGCGCCCGGCATGGTTGCGGGCGCCGTCTTCCTGTTCGAACTCACACACGATGTCCAGGTCGGCCAATGCCGCAATCGTGTCCTGGGCCGTGCGCCGGGGCATGCCCGTCACCTCGGTCAATGCCGGCACACTGCTAGCCTGGCCGCTGTCGATCAGGTAGGCCACGTAAAGGCGGCGGTAAAAGCTGCTCTTGGTCTTGCTCACATCCATGGTCGTTCGCCTTGTGCGGTCAGGGTTTGCCCTGCAGGTCGCGGTAAGTGAGGTATACCCGCAGGTCGAATTCCACCTGATGGTAGCCCGGCATCATGTACTCACAGAGTTTATAGAACGCCTTGTTGTGGTCCGATTCCTTGAAGTGCGCCAGTTCATGTACCACGATCATGCGCAGAAACTCGGGCGCGGCTTCCTTGAACAGCGCGGCAATACGGATCTCTTTCTTCGATTTCAGGTTGCCACCTTGCACCCGCGAGATCGTGGTGTGCAGGCCGAGGGCGCGGTGGGTCAGGTCCAGGCGGTTATCGAACAGCACCTTGTCGATCGCCGGCGCGTTGCGCAGGTGTTCCTGCTTCAAGGCCAGGGCATAGGCATACAACGCCTTGTCGCTCTGCACGGCGTGCCGTTCGGGGTAACGTTGCTCCAGGTAGGCACCCAACTGGTCCTTGGCGATCAACTGGCGCACTTGCTCTTGGAGGGCGGCGGGATAGGCCTGGAGGTATTTCAGCGCGGTCATGGGTTCTGCAACAGGGTTCGGATGAGCGCCAGTGTAGCGAATTCAGCGCACACGGGCGCGGCACCAGCGCGCCACTTCCTCAGCCACCAACGGCTGCGCGGCCAACGGGCCCTGAATGAACGGGCAACCGTTGGCCTTGAGCCACTGGGCTTGCTCCTGGGTTTCCACACCCTCGGCAACCACGACCACATCAAAATGGCCGCAGAGCTCGATAATGCTGCGCGCCATCACTGCATCCCGCGCGGAGCCCGGCAAGCGCGCGACCAGTTGCGGGTCGAGCTTGAGGGTGTCGAACGCCAGGTCGCGCAGATGCGCCAGGGAACAATTGCCCAGGCCAAAGTCATCCAGGGCGGTGCGCACGCCCATCTGACGCAATAACGTGAGTTGCTTGGTCGACTCTTCCAGGTTGTTCATCAGGCTGTCTTCGCTGATTTCAACCTCCAACTGGTGCCCCTGCAACCCATGTCGGTCGAGCACCTGCTGCAGTTGGATCGCAAGGTTAGGCATATTGAACTGGTTGCTGCTCAGGCTCACGCTCAGCACCAGGTCATCATCGAAGGTGGCCTGCCACGCCTGGCGTTGCGCGGCGACCTGTTGATAAATCCACGTGCTCAGTTGGCTGATCAACCGCGCCTCTTCCAGCAACGGCAAGAACAGCCCCGGCGGCACATCGCCGACACTCGGGTGCTGCCAGCGCAACAATGCTTCGACGCCGCGCAGACGCCCGTCCGCCAGGGAAACCTGAGGCTGGTAGACGAGGGTGAAATCCTTGTTGTGAATCGCCGTGCGCACGCTGTCTTCGAGCATCAGTCGCGAACGGGCACGGCCGTTCATTTCCTGGTCGTAGTAGCGATATTGCTGACGGCCCGCGCGCTTGGCTTCGTACATGGCGATGTCAGCCGCACGCAGCAGGCCATTCAAGTCCGAGCCGCAATCCGGGAACGTGGCGATGCCGATGCTGACGCCAAGCATCACATCCAGGCCATCCACCTGCTGGCAGACCGACACGCGTTCGATCAGTTTTTCCGCAATCTTCGCCGCCTGCTCCGGGAACTCCAACTCCAGCAGCGCGGTGAATTCATCGCCGCCCATGCGCCCCAGAGTGTCGTAGGAACGCAGGCAGCCCTGTAACTGCTCCGAGACCCAGCGCAGTACCCGGTCGCCGGCGTCATGGCCCAGGGAATCGTTGACCCGCTTGAAACCGTCGAGGTCCAGGTAGAGCAATACCAACGATTGCTCCACGCGCTCGCTGCGCAACAGGATGTTCTCTACCGCCTGATAAAAACCGCGGCGGTTCAGCAACCCGGTCAATGGGTCGGTGACCGCCTGAAACTCCAGTTGCTGATGCAGATGGCGCACTTCGGACATATCCAGCACCGTCACCACCATCGCCTTCTGTTCGGCAGGTAACGGCGCACAGGACAAGGCCACCGGCACCTGTTGGCCGCGGCCGGTGCGCAAGATCGCATCGTGCAGGCGCCAGGTGTTGCTCTGGCGGTAAGCGCTGTACATCTGCGAATCGAACCATGCGGGCACATGGGGTTTCTGCAGGAAACTCAAGAATTCCTGCCCCTGCAGCTCATCTATCTTGGCATTGAGCAGGCGGGATATCGCCGGGTTGGCGTACTCGATCATGCCCTCCTCGCTCACCACCAGGATGCCTTCGGCCGCGTTGTCCAACACCGACGCATTGAAGGCGCGTGCGGACTCCAGGTCATGGCTCAGGCGCTGCAAGGCCCGGCGATTGCGCTGGTGCTCCAGCAACGCCTGGACCTTGGGCTTGAGAATATGTGGATCGAAAGGTTTGAACAGGTAATCGATGGCGCCGCTGGCGTAGCCTTCCAGCACGGCGGCAGGTGATTGGGCGTTGGCGCTGAGAAAGATGATCGGGGTCATCCGCGTGCGCTGGTTGCCGCGCATCAGGCGGGCCACTTCAAAGCCGTCCATGCCGGGCATCTTTACGTCCAGCAGCACCAGGTCGACTTCGTGCGCCAGCAGCAATTCGAGCGCTTCCAGGCCAGAACCGGCGGTGATGACCTGCCAGTCTTCGCGCTGCAAAAGCGCGCGCATGCTGAGCAGGTTTTCCGCGTAGTCATCGACCACCAAAAGAACCGAACGACCATCGCCGTGGTGTGGAGCGCATTCCATGCTACGTCTCTTCCTTAGGAGCCACTCCGGTCACTTCTGGGAGAAAACCCGGACAAACACTGAGGCCTCACTCTATCTCCGGTTCCATAAAATCAGAAGTAATCGCAGTGCCATCATTGCGCCAATTCTCAGGAAGCCGACTAACGGTCAAGGCCTGAAGCCCACGGAGCATGGGCGACATGGCTTTTTGACACTCTGTTGACGCCAATAAATTGCCAGCTACCGTTTAACAAGAGGCTTAACACCACCTATAAAGAACCTGTCTGGCCCAAGGGCCATAGCCTACACCCCTCTGTAAAAAGGCCTACGCCATGATCGACCTATCTACCTGGAACCTCAGTATCCCGGTCGGCTCCCCGCCCGCCACCATCGACACCCCGAAGCTGATGAACGGCTTCAAAGACCAGTATTTCCAGGCCGAAGGCAGCAACGTCCAATTCTGGACCCCCGTGACCGGCACCCGTACCGAAAATGCCGTTTATCCCCGCAGCGAATTGCGCGAAACCTACGCCGATGGTCGCCTGCGCAACTGGACCTATCCGGATGCGGACAACTTCCTACGCGCCACCCTGGCCGTTAATCAAGTGCCCTCCACCGGCAAGATCGTGATCGGCCAGATCCATGCCTATGACAGCCAGAAGCCGCTGATCAAGCTCGAGTACCAGTTCAAGGAAAAGACCCAGACCGGCAATATCGTCGCCAAGGTGCGCATGCGTCCGGACGAAGATGAAGGACGGGTGATCATCGTCGCGTCGAATGTGCCGCTGGAGAAAACGTTTACCTACGTCATCAACCTCAACAAAGCCGGGCTGCTCAGCGTCTATGCCGCAGACGGTGAGTGGAACGAGCGCATTGGCGCGGCGTGGGGCGCCAAACCGCTGTATTTCAAGGCCGGGGCGTATGTGCAGGACAACAGTGGGGACAGCAAGGAAGGCGCGCGCGTGACGTTTGCGAAGTTGGATATCGACCACGATTGATCCAATCGCAGCCAAAAAAAAGCCCGCATCGCTGCGGGCTTCTGTTTAAACGCCGCAGGCTCAGTTCACCTTGGCGTTCAACTCACCTTTCAGGTAACGCTGATACATCGCTTCCAGGGAGATCGGCTTGATCTTCGAAGCATTACCGGCAGTACCGAACGCTTCATAACGTGCGATACACACATCGCGCATCGCGGTCACGGTCGCGCCGAAGAACTTACGCGGGTCGAATTCGCTCGGGTTGGTGGCCATCAGGCGACGCATCGCACCGGTGGACGCCAGGCGCAGGTCGGTATCGATGTTGACCTTGCGCACGCCGTACTTGATGCCTTCGACGATTTCTTCAACCGGTACGCCGTAGGTTTCCTTGATGTCGCCGCCGTACTGGTTAATGATCGCCAGCCACTCTTGCGGGACCGAGGAAGAACCGTGCATCACCAGGTGGGTATTGGGGATGCGCTTGTGGATTTCCTTGATGCGGTCGATAGCCAGCACGTCGCCGGTAGGCGGCTTGGTGAACTTGTAGGCGCCGTGGCTGGTGCCGATGGCGATGGCCAGGGCATCCACTTGGGTCTTCTTCACGAAGTCAGCGGCTTCTTCCGGGTCGGTCAGCATCTGGCTGTGATCCAGCACGCCTTCGGCACCGATGCCGTCTTCTTCGCCGGCCATGCCGGTTTCCAGGGAACCCAGGCAGCCCAGCTCGCCTTCAACCGAAACGCCGCAGGCGTGAGCCATGGCCACGGTCTGTTGGGTCACACGGACGTTGTATTCGTAGTCGGTCGGGGTCTTGCCGTCTTCGCCGAGGGAACCGTCCATCATCACCGAGCTGAAGCCCAGTTGGATGGAGCGCTGGCACACGTCAGGGCTGGTGCCGTGATCCTGGTGCATGCACACCGGGATGTGCGGGAATTCTTCGATCGCGGCGAGGATCAGGTGACGCAGGAACGGGGCACCGGCGTATTTGCGTGCACCGGCCGAGGCCTGGACGATCACGGGGGAGTCGGTCTTGTCAGCGGCTTCCATGATGGCGCGCATCTGCTCAAGGTTGTTGACGTTAAAGGCTGGGACGCCGTAGCCGAACTCGGCTGCGTGGTCCAGCATTTGACGCATGCTGATAAGTGCCATTGTGTTGTCTCTCCCGGTCGAGGGTCGTTAATCGTGCAAGCCTGCCGTAGCGGCGGCTGCTATTCAAGTTATTGCCGGTCAGGGTGTGTACATCTGACCTGCTGAATCGTTATTGCTGATGAGCTCGACTCACATTCCACTGTGGAACCGAACTCATGTGGGAGCTGGCTTGCCTGCGATGGCGGTGTAGCCGTCACCGAATTCGCCTACTGCCCCACCGCTTTCGCGGACAAGCTCGCTCCCACCGTTGATCTTCAGTGAGCTCACTATTGGGCTTTGCAGCCGCGCCCGATCAAATCATCGGTGGCTACCCAGTAAACCAGGCCTTCCTCACCTTTTGTGTGAAACGCCAACTGGTCGTTGCTGTACAGCACGCCTGAGGCGGCAACGTCCTGTTTGAGGCGGTAGACCTGGTCGGAACCGCCGAGGCGAACATCGACCTCGGTGCGGGCCGGGTTGGCAAAGCGCCAGTTGACCTCGGCCTTGCTGTCGCAGGTCCAGGTGGTCCACTTATCGGCAGGCTCTGCCTTGTTGAACATGTTCATGCTGCTGCAGCCGGCCAACAGGGCCAGGGCTGCCAGGGCGAAAACGCCTTTCATTGCCAATCCTCACAGGGCGACCAGGGGGCCGCCGCTGCTGTCGGTTAGTTGATCAGACCCGTCAAGGGCAACCCTGTTCCTGACCGTTGGGCGCGGAGTCGTATTTCTCCAGCCGTTCGTTGCCGATGCGCTTGTTGATCACCGGCATGGTCTCGGCTTGCCAGTCAGCCTGGTAGCAGCTTTTTTTCTGCTCGGCGCCAGGCTTGCCCGCCTCCGGCGCCGCGCTTGGCGTGCTGCCGCAGCCAGCCAAAAGGCCTGCTGCGATCACCAATGCCAACGACTTGATCATGGGAATACTCCTTTTCCGGATCACGAGCCTCAGCCTTTGGCTCGGGTTTCCAGCACTTCAACGGCCGGCAGCACTTTGCCCTCGACGAACTCGAGGAACGCGCCACCACCGGTAGAAATGTAGGAGATCTGGTCAGCCACGCCATATTTATCGATGGCCGCCAGGGTGTCGCCGCCGCCAGCGATGGAGAATGCCGAGCTTTCGGCGATGGCCTTGGCCAGCACCTTGGTGCCGTTGCCGAACTGGTCGAACTCGAACACGCCAACCGGGCCGTTCCACAGGATCGTCTGGGACGCTTTCAACAGTTCGGCGAAGTTGGCTGCGGTTTGCGGGCCAATATCCAGGATCATGTCGTCGGCGGCCACGTCAGCGATCAGCTTGACGGTGGCTTCGGCGCTTTCGGCGAATTCCTTGGCCACCACCACGTCCACCGGCAACGGCACGCTGACCTTGGCTGCGATAGCGCGGGCGGTGTCCAGCAGGTCCGGCTCGTACAGGGACTTGCCCACCGGATGGCCGGCTGCGGCCAGGAAAGTGTTGGCAATGCCGCCGCCGACGATCAGTTGGTTGCAGATCTGGCTCAGGCTGTTAAGCACGTCCAGCTTGGTGGACACCTTGGAACCGGCGACGATGGCAGCCATCGGTTGCGCCGGCGCGCCCAGGGCCTTGCCCAGTGCGTCCAGTTCAGCAGCCAGCAGTGGGCCAGCCGCAGCAACCTTGGCGAACTTGGCCACGCCGTGGGTGGAGCCTTCAGCGCGGTGGGCGGTGCCAAAGGCATCCATCACGAACACGTCGCACAGCGCAGCGTATTGCTGGGCCAGTTCGTCGCTGTTCTTTTTCTCGCCTTTGTTGAAGCGCACGTTTTCGAACAGCACGATGTCGCCGGCCTTCACGTCAACGCCGCCCAGGTAGTCGGCCACCAGCGGCACGTCGCGACCCAGGGCCTTGCTCAGGTACTCGGCGACAGGCTTGAGGCTGTTTTCGGCGGAGAACTCACCTTCGGTCGGGCGACCCAGGTGGGAGCAGACCATCACGGCCGCGCCTTTTTCCAGGGCCAGCTTGATGGTCGGCAGCGAAGCCAGGATTCGCGCATCGCTGGTGACAACACCGTCCTTGACTGGGACGTTGAGGTCTTCGCGGATCAGTACGCGCTTACCTTGCAGATCGAGGTCGGTCATCTTCAACACGGTCATGGGTCGCAGTTCCTGAATTACTGTTGAGGTTGTTTGGATGCGATGTGCAGATAATGTTCCGCAACATCCAGCATTCGGTTGGCAAAGCCCCATTCGTTGTCGAACCACGCCAGGATGTTCACCAGCCTCGGGCCGGAAACGCGGGTCTGGCTGGCATCGACAATCGCCGAATGCGGGTCATGGTTGAAATCGCAACTGGCGTGCGGCAACTCGGTGTACGCCAGCAAGCCTTTGAGCGGGCCGCTGGTGGCGGCGTCGCGCAGGATCCGGTTGACCTCCGTCGCGTCAGTGTCGCTGACGGTTTGCATGGTGATGTCCAGGCAGGACACGTTCACCGTCGGCACCCGTACGGCTTTGGCCTGGATTCGCCCGGCAAGTTCCGGCAACAGTCGCTCGATACCGCGCGCCAGGCCGGTGGACACCGGAATCACTGACTGGAACGCCGAGCGCGTACGGCGCAGGTCTTCGTGGTGGTAGGCGTCGATCACCGGCTGGTCGTTCATCGCCGAGTGAATGGTGGTGATCGACACGTAGTCCAGGCCGATCGCCTGATCCAGCAGGCGCAACAACGGCACGCTGCAGTTGGTGGTGCAGGACGCGTTGGACACCAGCAGCTCATTGCCGGTCAGGCAATCCTGGTTGATACCGTAGACGATGGTGGCGTCCACGTCCGCCTCGCTGGCCATCGGCTGGGAAAACAGCACACGCGGTGCGCCGGCGTCGAGGAAACGCTGGCCATCGGCCCGGGTGTGGTAGACACCGGAACATTCCAGCACCAGGTCGACGCCCAGTGCGTTCCAGTCGATGCCTTCGGGGGTGGCACTGCGCAAGACCTGCACGCAGTTGCCATTGATATGCAGACAATCGCCTTCGACCCGTACTTCGCCGGGGAAGCGGCCGTGGGTGGAGTCGAAGCGTGTCAGGTATTCGATGCTGGCCATGTCGGCCAGATCGTTGATTGCAACAATTTCAAACCCCGCCGCCGCCCCTCGCTCGAACAGAGCACGCAAGACGCAACGACCAATGCGGCCGTAGCCGTTGAGTGCAACTTTGTAGGGACGCGGTTGGGGCATGGGGTTCTCGATCAAGGTAAGTTCGGTGTTGAATGCAGTATCGCCATCGCGGGCAAGCCCGCTCCTACATTAGACCCAGAGCCAAATGTGGGAGCGGGCTTGCCCGCGGTGGCGCCAGTACAGACAACGCAGACTGACTTAGTCTTCCAGCAGCTCTTCAGCCTGGCCCAGGATGTTTTCCAGGGTGAAGCCGAACTCTTCGAACAACGCTGGCGCTGGCGCCGACTCACCGTAGGTGGTCATGCCGATCACGCGGCCTTCCAGGCCCACGTACTTGTACCAGTAGTCGGCGTGAGCCGCTTCGATAGCGATACGCGCGCTGACCTGCAACGGCAGCACCGATTGCTTGTAGCCGGCGTCCTGGGCTTCGAACACGCTGGTGCACGGCATGGACACAACACGTACGTTGCGGCCTTGCGCGGTCAGCTTGTCGTACGCCTGCACGGTCAGGCCCACTTCGGAACCGGTGGAGATCAGGATCAGCTCCGGCTCGCCGATGCAGTCCTTGAGCACGTAGCCGCCACGGCTGATGTCGGCGATCTGCGCGTCGGTACGCACTTGGTGCTGCAGGTTCTGACGCGAGAAGATCAGCGCCGAAGGGCCGTCCTTGCGCTCGATGGCGTGCTTCCAGGCCACGGCGGATTCCACCGCGTCGGCTGGGCGCCAGCAATCCAGGTTCGGCGTGGTGCGCAGGCTGGTCAGTTGCTCGACCGGTTGGTGCGTCGGGCCGTCTTCGCCCAGGCCGATGGAGTCGTGGGTGTACACGTGGATGACGCGCTTCTTCATCAACGCAGCCATGCGTACGGCGTTGCGGGCGTATTCCATGAACATCAGGAAGGTCGCGCCGTAAGGCACCAGGCCGCCGTGCAGGGACACGCCGTTCATGATGGCGCTCATGCCGAACTCACGCACGCCGTAGTACATGTAGTTGCCGCTGGCGTCTTCAGCCGACACACCTTTGCAGCCTTTCCACAGGGTCAGGTTGGAACCGGCTAGGTCAGCCGAACCACCGAGGATCTCAGGCAGCAGCGGCCCGAAGGCGTTCAGGGTGTTCTGGCTCGCTTTACGGCTGGCAATGGTCTCGCCCTTGGCCGCGACTTCGGCGATGTAGGCCGAGGCCTTTTCCGAGAAGTCGGCAGGCAGGTCGCCAGCCAGGCGGCGTACCAGCTCATTGGCCAGTTCAGGGAATTCGGCGGAGTAGGCAGCAAAACGCTGGTCCCACTCGGCTTCGGTCGCCAGGCCTTTTTCCTTGGCATCCCATTCGGCGTAGATGTCGGCAGGGATTTCGAACGGGCCGTGGGTCCACTTCAGGGCTTCACGGGTCAGGGCGATTTCCGCGTCACCCAGTGGGGCGCCGTGGCAGTCTTCCTTGCCCTGTTTGTTCGGCGAACCGAAACCGATGGTGGTCTTGCAGCAGATCAGGGTCGGCTGCGCGCTCTTGCGGGCGGTATCGATGGCGGTCTTGATCTCTTCCGGATCGTGGCCGTCGACGTTGCGGATCACCTGCCAGTTGTAGGCTTCGAAACGCTTCGGGGTGTCATCGGTGAACCAGCCTTCGACTTCGCCGTCGATGGAAATACCGTTGTCATCGTAGAAGGCGATCAGCTTGCCCAGGCCCAGGGTACCGGCCAGGGAAGCGACTTCGTGGGAAATGCCTTCCATCATGCAGCCATCACCCAGGAACACGTAGGTGTGGTGATCGACGATGTCGTGGCCAGGGCGGTTGAACTGCGCGCCCAGGACTTTTTCAGCCAGCGCGAAGCCAACGGCATTGGCCAGGCCTTGGCCCAGGGGACCGGTGGTGGTCTCGACGCCTGGGGTGTAGCCAAATTCCGGGTGGCCCGGGGTGCGGCTGTGCAGCTGGCGGAAGCTCTTGAGGTCATCGATGGTGACGTCGTAGCCGGTCAGGTGCAGCAGCGAGTAGATCAGCATCGAGCCGTGCCCGTTGGACAGCACGAAGCGGTCACGGTCGGCGAACGACGGGTTGCTCGGGTTGTGTTTCAGGTAGTCACGCCAAAGTACCTCGGCGATATCCGCCATGCCCATCGGGGCACCGGGATGGCCGCTGTTGGCTTTTTGCACGGCATCCATGCTGAGGGCACGAATGGCGTTGGCACGCTCACGACGGCTGGGCATCGCTGTTCTCCTGAGGATTTTGAATAGTGATTGATTAAAAGAAACGCAAAAAAGGACCGGCATTTTCCCTCAGCCACCGCCTGCGGGCAATGACAGATAGTCACTTGTGGGCGTTTTTCCTGTGCTTTGCCCGGCAATCGCCTGCAGAAACCTTTAACCGGTTCGTCTAAAGGTCATGGCGGCGGCTTATAACCGCCACTTATCGATCAATATCAAAACTTTTTGATATTGGCCTTGCGGGTATTTCCACCCATCACTAGACTGCTGGCCTTATGAACCTACCCGTGCCCTCACTGCGCCCCGACGACGGCGATGAACTGGCAGCCTTGTGCAAGGCCGCTGGCGACTCGTTGCGTCTGAACGTATTGCGCGCACTGGCCAACGATTCGTTTGGCGTACTCGAACTGGCGCAGATCTTCGCCATCGGCCAGTCCGGCATGAGCCACCACTTGAAGGTCCTGGCCCAGGCCGACCTGGTAGCGACCCGCCGTGAAGGCAATGCGATTTTCTACCGCCGTGCCCTGCCCCACACCGAATTGCTTGGCGGCAAGCTGCACGCAGCCCTGCTCGAAGAAGTGGATAACCTGAGCCTTCCGGGCGACGTACAGTCGCGCATCGGCCAGGTGCATGGACAGCGCGCCGCCGCGAGCCAGGACTTTTTCGCACGGGTTGCAGAGAAGTTTCGCGCCCAACAGGACTTGATCGCAGGCTTGCCTCAGTACCGCGACAGTGTGCTGGCGCTGCTGGACAAGTTGAGCTTCAGTCATGAGGCCACGGCACTGGAAGTCGGCCCGGGCGATGGCGGTTTCCTGCCGGACCTGGCGCGACGGTTCCAGCAGGTCACGGCGCTGGACAACAGCCCGGCGATGCTCGAACTGGCGCGCCAGCTCTGCGAGCGTGAAGCATTGGGCAACGTTCGCCTGCAGTTGGCGGACGCGCTGAACCACAACAGCCTGCAGGCCGACTGCGTGGTGTTGAATATGGTGCTGCACCATTTCGCCGCCCCCGCCGACGCCCTCAAGCAAATGGCCGGGCTGCTGCACCCCGGCGGTAGCCTGCTGGTCACGGATTTATGCAGCCACAACCAGAATTGGGCCAGGGAGGCCTGCGGTGATCTCTGGTTGGGTTTTGAACAGGACGATCTGGCCCGTTGGGCCACCGCTGCGGGACTCGTTCCCGGGGAAAGCCTCTATGTAGGTTTACGTAATGGTTTCCAGATCCAGGTCCGCCATTTTCAGCGGCCGACTGGCGACACTCACCATCGGTAAATATCAGGAAAACATCGAGATGAGCGAATACTCCCTTTTCACCTCCGAGTCCGTGTCTGAAGGGCATCCGGACAAAATCGCCGACCAGATTTCTGATGCGGTGCTGGACGCCATCATTGCTGAAGACAAGTTCGCCCGTGTGGCGTGCGAGACTCTGGTGAAAACCGGTGTAGCGATCATCGCTGGCGAAGTGACCACCACCGCCTGGGTCGACCTGGAGCAGATCGTCCGTGACGTGATCACCGACATCGGCTACACCAGCTCCGACGTCGGCTTTGACGGCGCGACCTGTGGCGTGATGAACATCATCGGCAAGCAGTCTCCCGACATCAACCAGGGTGTCGACCGTGCCAAGCCTGAAGATCAAGGCGCCGGCGACCAGGGCCTGATGTTCGGCTACGCCAGCAACGAAACCGACGTGCTGATGCCGGCACCGATCACGTTCTCGCACCAACTGGTGCAGCGTCAGGCCGAAGCCCGCAAGAACGGCCTGCTGCCGTGGCTGCGCCCCGACGCCAAGTCCCAGGTGACCTGCCGCTACGAAGGCGGCAAAGTCGTTGGTATCGACGCTGTCGTGCTGTCGACCCAGCACAACCCGGACGTGTCCTACGCCGACCTGCGCGAAGGCGTGATGGAGCTGATCGTCAAGCACGTGCTGCCTGCCGAACTGCTGAGCAAGGACACCCAGTTCCACATCAACCCGACTGGCCAGTTCATCATCGGCGGCCCGGTGGGCGACTGTGGCCTGACCGGTCGCAAGATCATCGTCGACAGCTACGGCGGCATGGCCCGCCACGGCGGTGGCGCGTTCTCGGGCAAGGACCCATCCAAGGTGGACCGCTCGGCCGCGTACGCCGGTCGCTACGTGGCCAAGAACATCGTCGCCGCCGGCCTGGCGGAGCGTTGCGAGATCCAAGTGTCCTACGCCATCGGTGTCGCCCAGCCTACGTCGATCTCGCTGAATACCTTCGGCACCGGCAAGATCAGCGATGACAAGATCGTGAAGCTGGTGCGTGAGATCTTCGACCTGCGTCCTTACGCGATCACCACCATGCTCGACCTGCTGCACCCGATGTATCAGGAAACCGCGGCCTACGGTCACTTCGGTCGCACCCCTGCGCAGAAGACGGTCGGCGACGACACCTTCACCACCTTCACCTGGGAAAAAACCGACCGCGCCAACGACCTGCGCACTGCCGCCGGCCTGTAATCGCTGTTGGTGCTCAAAAGCCCCGCCGGGTTCGCCCGGCGGGGCTTTTTATTGCCGCGCGAATCACGCGACGACCTTCACATTTTTTGGATCCAAACCTTGCAGGCCCAATGATGGCCCTCTAGAATCCGCGCCCTCTCGGGCCCTTCACCTTATTTGGATATTGCCCTGCGCCAGCCCGGGATTCACACGCGTGCAGGCAATCGAACATTGAGGTTTTTCATGCGCATTTCCACGCTCGCCCCTGCCGCCCTTCTGCTCAGCCTGTTCGCCCTGCCGGCAAACGCCGCCGACCTGAGCGCACTGAGTGGCGCCCTGAGCGCCCAATTGGGTGGCGGCAACGCCGGCGACTGCCAGAAGCAAGCCAACGACCTGCAAGCCAAGATCGATGCTGCCGAGGCCCAGAAGGACACCATGAAGGTGAAGGCTTTCAAAGCGGCGCAGGACCAGATCAACAAAGGTTGCAACAAACTTTCTGAAGCTCAGGCCAAAGCCGACGCCAAGCAACAAACCCAAGAAGCCAAGGCCGATAAGCCTGATGCAGTGAAAGCCCTGGGCGGTCTGTTCAAGTAAGTAGAAATACCCGGTAAAAAGCCCCGCACTGTCGGGGCTTTTTTGTGGCCGTCTGGATCATTTAGGCTGGGCGTCCTTTCCGAGCAAGGATGCTCATGATGCGTTTACTGTATGCCCTGTTACTCATCGCCTTGCCCTATGGGGTATGGGCCGAAGGTTGCCCGGATGAAGCCCGCTCACAGGTCGGCATCCTGGCCGAACAGATCAACCAGTGGGATGACGGTTACCACCGGCTCGGCCAATCGCCTGTCAGCGATGAACTCTACGACCAGGCACGCCAGCGCTTGACCCATTGGCGCCAGTGTTTCCCCGAATCTACCGTGGCGTCCGACACCCCCTTGGCGAGTTCACGCGGGACCCTGCCTCACCCCGTGGCCCATACCGGCCTGGAAAAACTCCTGGATGAACAGGCCGTTGGCACCTGGCTGGGCACACGCCAGGATGTCTGGATTCAACCCAAGGTGGATGGTGTCGCGGTGAGCCTGGTGTATCGCCACGGGCGCCTGAGCCAGGTCATCAGCCGAGGCGATGGGGCCGTGGGCCACGACTGGTCTGCCTCTGCGCGCAAGATTCCCGGCATCGTCCAGCAACTGCCCGCCCCCCTCGACCTCGTGCTGCAAGGCGAACTCTATTGGCGTCTGGACGACCACGTGCAATCCGTAAGCGGGGGGGTCAATGCGCGCAGCAAGGTGGCCGGGCTGATGAACCGCAAGCAATTGAACGACACCGATGCCGCTGGCATTGGCCTGTTCGTCTGGGCCTGGCCGGAAGGGCCGGCCGGGTTTAGCGAGCGCCTGGCCACATTGGCACGCTGGGGCTTCAGTGATAGCCGTCGCTACAGCCAGCCCATCCAGAACATCACCGAAGCCACGCACTGGCGCGCCTATTGGTACAACCACCCACTGCCATTCGCCAGCGATGGCGTGGTGTTGCACCAGGCGCAGCGCGCCCCCGCCGGGCGTTGGCAGGTCAGTGCACCCTACTGGGCGGTGGCGTGGAAGTACCCGCTCGGCAAGGCCTTGGCGCTGGTACGCGACGTGCAATTCAACATCGGCCGCACCGGGCGCATCACGCCCATGCTCGAGCTGGAACCGGTGCGCCTGGATGACCGCCAGATCAGCCGGGTGAGTGCCGGTTCATTGAAGCGTTGGCAATCGCTGGATATCCGCCCTGGCGACCAGGTATCCATCAGCCTGGCGGGCCAAGTGATTCCCCGGTTGGACGAGGTCATCCTGCGCAGCACCACCCGGGCGGACCTGCCAGTGCCCAACCCTGGAAAATTCCACGCATTGAGCTGCTGGCAACTTGACCCAGGCTGTGAGGAGCAGTTGCTGGCACGTCTTACCTGGCTGAGCGGCAACCAGGGCCTTGCCTTGCCACACATAGGCCGCGAGACCTGGAACGTATTGATCCAGGCCGGTCTAATCGCAGGCTTTCTCGATTGGTTAACCCTGGATGCGGCAGAGCTTGCTAACATTGATGGCTTCGGTGATCGCAGCCGTGCGCGAGTGCTAGAGAGCTTTCACAGCGCGCGACAACGGCCCTTTGCACAATGGCTCAAGGCCTTGGGTGTACCGCCTGCGGCACGTAACAACCTGGAAGGCGACTGGCAGACGCTGGTCGCCAGAGACACCCAGGCCTGGCTGGCCATCGATGGCATCGGCCCGGGCCGCGCAGCGCAACTGAGCGCTTTTTTTCGCGACCCGCACGTACAGGCCATGGCTGAAACATTACGCGTGGCGGGGATAGACGGGTTTTGAACCTGCTGCCCGCGCCATCAGACTGCGACTTTGGAGCCCCACATGAAATTCCTAGCCCCCCTTGCCTTGCTGACCATCGCAAGCTTCATGACCACACCGCTGCTGGCCGCTGAAGACGCGCCTCAGCTCACCGGCTGCGCGGCCAAGCGCCAAGCCATCAGCACCCAGATCGAACAGGCCAAGGCGCATGGCAACAGTGCGCAACAAGCCGGCCTGGAAAAAGCCCTGGGCGAAGTCACTGCCAATTGCACCGACGCGGCCCTGAAGAAGGAGCGTGAAAACAAGGTGCTCGACGCCAAGCATGAAGTCAGCCGCCGCCAGGCCGACCTCGACAAAGCCATGAAAAAAGGCGACGCGGACAAGATCAACAAGCGTAAGGACAAGCTCGCCGAGTCCCGCAAGGAACTGCAGGACGCCGTGGAAGAACTCGACCAGTAAAACCGGTCAGTGGTCCCGGAACTGTTTATGGCAGGCGCTGCAGGCATCTTCGACTTTTTGCACCGCCGGCCCCAGGTTGCTGGCCTTGTAGGGCTGCACCTGGCTGGCGATCACCAATTCACCGGTGGCCGCTTCAAGGTTGCGGGCCAGTTGCTGGAATTGCGCCTGTTTCTGCCAGACATCGTCCTTGGCGCTGGTGTGATCTTCTTCACGCACGCTCGGGAAATGCTTCCACGGTTCATGGGACAACGCATCCAGCTTGACGGCCCCTTCGGCGAATTTTGCGCCGTCGAACGGAATGCGCCCGCGCAGCATGCCGCCCAGGTCCTCACCGGTCTTGAGCATCTGCTTGAAGATTGCCTTGCGCTGGCCCAACGGCGAATTAGGATCAACGCCGCCACAGGCAGACAGCGTCAGGCAGGCCAGCAGTACAACGGTCAGTCGTTTAAAAGTCATGGTGGCTTCGAGGTCACGGGAAACGGCGGCCAGTATCCTCGCCCTGCTCGCAAAGACCAATAGCCCTATTATTAATAAGGGTTGCCCACCCGCGTTGCGACGCGGGCAATCGCTTCAGGAAGTATGTGTATGAATTTCAACTTGAAACCCTGGAGCCGCCGCCTGGCGTGGGCTCTGCCGATGATCGCGCTGTTGGCCGGCTGCGACGCGGGCAAGGAAACAGCCAAAGATGAAACATCCAAACCTCATGCCGTCGCCACCTATGTGAGTGCACCTTGGGAAGCCTTGCCGGCGGTGTCCGACAGCGACCTGCTGGCCGGTTTTGAGTCCTGGCGCAGCGCCTGCCAGCGCCTCAAGGCAGACCCGGTCTGGGGCCCGACCTGTGCGGCCGCCGCCACGGTGCCGAGCAATGCACTCGCAGTGCGTGGGTTTCTCAAGGAACGCCTGGATGTGTTCGGCCTGCGCTCGGCCGACAACACCCCGAACGGCTTGATCACTGGCTACTACGAACCGGTCTACCCCGGCAGCCTGACCAAGACCGCCACCGCCAATGTGCCGGTGTACGGTGTGCCGGACGACCTGATCATCGTCAACCTGGAAAGCATCTACCCCGAACTCAAGGGCAAGCGCCTGCGCGGTCGCCTGGAAGGTCGCGTGCTCAAGCCCTACGACGATGCCAGCGCCATCAACGGCCAGGGCTCCACGGCCAAACCGATTGCCTGGTTGACTAACCCGATGGACCTGCAATTCCTGCAGATCCAGGGCTCGGGCCGCATTCAACTGGCCGGTGGACGCCAACTGCGCGTGGGTTATGGCGACCAGAACGGTTACCCCTACCGCCCGATCGGGCGCTGGCTGGTAGAGCAAGGCGAATTGAAGAAAGAAGACGTGACCATGGGCGCCATCAGCGCCTGGGCCAAGGCGCATCCGCAGCGTATTCCGGAACTGCTGGCGAGCAACCCCAGCTATGTGTTCTTCAGCGCCCGGCCTGACAGCAACGAAGGCCCACGCGGCTCCTTGAACGTACCGTTGACCGCAGGCTACAGCGTAGCGGTGGACCGCAAGGTGATTCCCCTGGGCAGCCTGTTATGGCTCTCGACCACCAAGCCGGATGGTTCGCCGATCGCCCGGCCGGTGGCCGCACAGGACACCGGCGGTGCAATCACCGGTGAAGTGCGTGCGGACCTGTTCTGGGGCACCGGCGATGCAGCGGGTGAATTGGCTGGCAACATGAAGCAGCAGGGGCAGATCTGGATGCTGTGGCCCAAGGGCGCAGCATTGCCGCAGGTGCCGGATGCACCGGCCGGGACTTAATACACGCTGAGGATCCATAGGTGGGAGCGGGCTTGCTCGCGAACGCGGTGTATCAGTCACAGATGTGCTGACGGATACACCCCATTCGCGAGCAAGCCCGCTCCCACAAGGGGATTTGCCTTAAACGTCAGATCGAGACGAAGAAGAAGCTCGCAATCAGCGCCATCCCCACAAACCACACCAGCGAACGCAACATCGCCCAATCTGCCAGGTAGCAGATGATGTACAGCAGGCGGCTGGTAATAAAGAGCACGGCCAGCACATTGATGGTCACCAATTCGGCCGTACCGGCCAGGTGCGCGATAATCACGGCTGCCGCAAATGCTGGCGTGACCTCAAAGCTATTGAGCTGCGCACTGTGAGCGCGCTTGGCAAACCCTTCGAGGGTGTCCAGGAACGCACGAGGGTCGTGGTTCTGCCGCGGCCCGAACTTGCCACCGCTGAACTTGGCCACCCCCGTGCACAGGTAGGGCAGGAAAATTGCGATCAACACACACCAGAAGGCCACCGTCATCACTGATTCCTTTTTTAGTTTGCTTTTTAGTTTGAAACGGAAATTAGAGTTTTAGCACTAAACATGAAAAGCCGCACCCATCGCTATGAGCCGCCAGACCCACAAAGGTTCTATCGGTGATTTGGCCTGAGCCCTGCAACATCGCGCCGCTGTTGCGGTCCATCCCCCGTTAATGCTCCCCCACCCAACTTCCAAGGACCCCGGATGCTTGAACTTGTCGCCGCCTTCATTTGCCTTACCACTCTGCTCACCTATGTGAACTTCCGTTTTATCGGCCTGCCACCCACCATCGGAGTGATGGTCACGGCCTTGGTGTTTTCGCTGATCCTGCAAGGCTTGAGCGTTCTCGGCTACCCGGGCCTGGAAGAACGCATCCAGCAACTGATCGGCCAGATCGACTTCGGCGACTTGCTGATGAACTGGATGCTCTCGTTCCTGCTGTTCGCCGGTGCTTTGCACGTGAACCTGAACGATCTGCGCAGCTACCGCTGGCCCATCGGCTTGCTGGCGACCTTCGGCGTATTGATCGCGACCCTCGTGATCGGCAGCTTGGCGTATTACATCTTTGCCCTGTTTGGCTGGCAGGTGAGCTTCCTGTACTGCCTGCTGTTCGGCGCGTTGATTTCCCCCACCGACCCGATTGCGGTACTGGGCGTGCTGCGTACCGCCAACGCCTCCAAGCCACTCAAGACCACGATTGTCGGCGAGTCGCTGTTCAACGACGGTACGGCAGTGGTGGTGTTCACCGTTCTGCTGGGTATCGCACAGTTGGGCGATACGCCCACCGTGGGCGCGACTGCCATGCTGTTTGCCCATGAGGCGATTGGTGGCGTGGTGTTCGGAGGCCTGATCGGCTACCTGGTCTACCTGATGATCAAGAGCATCGAGCAGCACCAGATCGAAGTGATGCTGACGCTCGCCCTGGTCATCGGCGGTTCGGCAATGGCCACCGAACTGCACGTCTCCGCACCGATTGCGATGGTGGTCGCCGGCCTGATCATCGGCAACCTGGGACGCAAGTTGGCGATGAACGACATGACCCGTCGCTACCTGGACGGTTTCTGGGAACTGCTCGACGACATGCTCAACGCGCTGCTGTTTGCGCTGATCGGCATGGAACTGCTGCTGTTGCCGTTCAACTGGCTACACGCGTTCGCCGCCAGCCTGCTGGCCGTAGCGATCCTGCTGTCGCGCCTGCTGACCGTAGCACCCGCCATCCTGTTGCTGCGGCGCTGGCGCAGCGTGCCACGCGGCACCATCCGCATCCTCACCTGGGGTGGCTTGCGCGGCGGGGTTTCCGTGGCACTGGCATTGGCCCTGCCGCTGGGACCGGAGCGCGACCTGTTGCTGAGCATCACCTACATCGTGGTGCTGTCGTCGATCCTGTTGCAGGGTCTGAGCATTGGCAAGCTGGTCAAGCGCGTGACCCGGGACGAGCCCCAGGCCGCGCCTGAGGCTCACTGATCCTTGTTGATCTGCTGCGGATGCCTAGGGTCCGCAGCTTTCTTGCCCGGCAAGCTGCTTTCGCTACGAATCTGCGCATGGCTGATCAGCGCAAAGATAAAGCTGCCGCCAATGATGTTGCCCGCCAGGGTCGGCCCGGCGAACACCAACCAAAAGTCCTTCCACGGCAACTCGCCCGCAAATACCAGGTACGACACCTCGGCCGAACCGACGACGATATGGGTGAAATCGCCCAAGGCCATCAAGTAGGTGATCAGGATGATGATCCACATCTTGGCGCTTTCCATGGAGGGAATCATCCACACCATGGTGGCGATCATCCAGCCAGAGACAATGCCCTTGGCAAACATCTGGCCGGCATCGTTCTCCATAATCTTGCGGCCGATTTCGAGGAAGGCCAGGTCGGTCTTGGTATCGAAGATCGGCAGGTGCAACATGACATACGCCACCAGCAGGGTGCCGCACAGGTTGCCTACCAGCACCACCGTCCATAGCCGCAACAGTCGCCCGGCGTTGCCGAGCGTCGGCTTGCTCATCACTGGCAGCACGGCCGTCAGGGTGTTTTCGGTGAACAATTGCTGTCGGGCAAGGATCACCGCAAGGAAGCCTGCGCAGTAACCGAAGCTGGCGATCACTTTGAAGGCTTCGCCATCCGGCAGGCGGGAGTTGAGCAACCCCATCGCCATGAGCGAAAGGCCCATGGTCAGCCCGGCCGCCAGTGCCGACCACCATAAGGCGGCGACGCTGCGTTCCAGTTCCTGATCGCCCTGGGTGCGAATGATTTCGTGCAGCACTGCCGCGCGAGGCGGCTGGTTCTTGTCGACGTCCTGCTGCTCTTCCTGCGAGAGATTGGGAGTTTTGCCTGCTTCGTCGGTGGCCATGATCATCCAGAGTCCAAGGGGTGCCTGTAGCTACGACACGCTGCCACAGTGGCTGTTCAGTGGCCATGCAACTAAACCTGCAGCCGCCAGGCCCGGGCCATGTCCACAGTGGTGGAACGGTGTGGCTTGTCCCAGGGTTTGTTACGCGCCTGGTAGTGCTCGGCGAGGGTGTCGAGTACCCGGTTGAACTCGCTGGGTGTCCTCGCCCACGCCAGGTCTTGCGCTGCCCGGTGCAACAATTCGACGTTGGACTCGGGCTGGCCTGGCCTGAACAGCGAGGGGTAGATCACCTCCCGGGTGAAGTTTTCCGCCTTCATCGCAATATCACGCACGTGCATCTCGGCGACAGCGCTGCCGATGACGCTGGACATCGGCAAGGCATCGCGTGCGACCTGCCTGGCGGCCACTTGCAGCAATTGCTGGAAGTTGCGCTGGCTTTCGACATTGAGGCGCCGCCCCAGCCAATCGATGTGCTCAGGCCGACGGGCCAGGGCATCCAGGTTACGCAACGCCGATGAAATTTTCGGCGTGAACACCAGCGTGTCCTGCGACGTATTCGCCTCGATAATTGCGCGATCAAGGGTGTGCAACGCCTGTCTCGCGCTCTCTCGAAACATCAGCACATCCGCGGCGGCCGGGTCTTTTTGCAGCGTCGGTTGCACGCTGGCGAGCATTTCATCGTCCATGGCCAGCACCGCCTCATCCAGGGAGTGGAACGCGTGATGCTCAAGTGCCAGGGTGCGGCGTTCCAGATGCGCCTCTACCGCCTGGCGTGCTTTTGCCTGCAAGTGTTGCTTCTGCTCATCCTGCATCGTGAAGTTGACCGTGCCGGTGAGCAGGCCTCGAAAGTCACCTTTCTCGGTCTTGAGGGGCAACGTCACCGTCTGTTCGGCAAACGCTTCAAGCCTCTTATCTTGAAAGGCCCCCGCGGCCGAATGCGCAACGCCCGTGATGCGATTGGCCACACTACTGAAAAAACTACCGCTGCGAGCCGACGGATCAGTGGCGTTCGACTCGAACGTGACAATCAACGATTCGGACTTGTTCAGGGGGCTATCGGCAAATGCCCTCTGCACCACGCCTGGCACTGGGGTATTGAGCAACAAGCCACCGTCCTTGAAAACGGTGGTTTCAGTTGATGCCTGGAAGCCATGACCCTGCTCCACAGGGCTCTTGAACACCACCGGCAATGAACCCGAAATATGCGCCGCCCGGGCGATGTCCATATCCGGGGTCAAACTGGCGTTGAACACCACCAATTGCGGGCGACCATCAAACAGGCCGGTCCCGGTGATACTGAGTTGCTTGATCGCAGGAATATGCCGTTGCAACACCTCAAGATCGCCGAACGTCGGTGCGCCACCGGCGCTCAGCCTGTCAGCAATGTTCATGACTTCGGCCGGACGGGTTTCTCGTGGGGTTTGCGCGATGTGCGCAAGAATCGACTGACGTGACTCGTTGCGGATCATTTCTTCAAGGGGGAAGGCTTCGGTCTGCAGGCGCGGCAGCAACGTCATCAACAACTGGGAAATGTTGCCGACGGGGCTGGGCAAGTAGCTGATGAGTTTGCCAAGTGTCGTACTGGCATCCTGCAGCCAAGCCGTCACGGCGTCTTTGCTGTTCAGCAGGCTTGGCAAGTCTATGTTGTCCGACAACGTGTCGAACGCCGCCGCCCCCATGCCACTGGCAAGCAGCGCCGCCGAAATGGCTCCGGCGGATGAACCGCAAGCCTGTTGGATACCCTCCAGCTTTCGGGCGTCCTCCAGGGCCTGCACCACCCCCGAAAAGGCAATGCCCTTGGCCCCGCCGCCACTCAGCACCAGGCTCGTGACGGGTGGCGCCGATAAAATCACCTCCACCCGTCCCTGATGATCGCGCAGAAGCGTCACATTGCGCTTGCCCACCCCCTCTACCAGAGGCGTCTTCTCGCTGTGATGGGTGGCAGAGTGAGCCTTGTCACTCAATGGGGGTTGAATCTGGGCGATCGAGTTGAACACTTTCATACGCGGGCTCTCCAGAGGGTGTAACCCCTGAGTGAGGAGAGAGCCGGGCAACGATCCATGCGGAATGATTTGGTAAAGCAAATCACACCGCAGGCTTACTTACTCAGGAAGACTGTCATCCTTGAATTGGTCCTTAACGTACCTGATCTCCGTGCGGCCATGAGGCGCCGGCAGGCCATCCTCGCCGAGGTTGACGAAGACCATTTTTTCGACAGTGAGGATGCTCTTGCGGGTGATCTTGTTGCGCACTTCACAGGTCAGGGTGATAGAGGTGCGGCCGAACTCGGTGGCGGTGATGCCCAGTTCGATGATATCGCCCTGGCGCGAGGCGCTGACAAAGTTGATTTCGGAGATGTACTTGGTCACTACACGCTGGTTGCCCAATTGCACAATGGCGTAGATGGCCGCTTCTTCGTCGATCCAGCGCAGCAGGCTGCCGCCGAACAGGGTGCCGTTGGGGTTGAGGTCTTCGGGTTTTACCCATTTGCGGGTGTGGAAGTTCATGGGGCGGGGCTCCGAGGTGTTTGAGCAGTAGATTTGGCCCCTCCAGCTTCAAGTTTCAAGCGACAAGGTGCAAGTTAAAAGCCGAACCGCGCTCACTTGCCGCTTTCGGCTTGCCACTTGCCGCTCAAAGAAAGCTATAATCGCCACCGCTTCAAAACGGTCATCTTCAGTTGATACCGTTCTCCCGCCACCTGTCCGAGGGGCGCTGCAGCAGGTTCAACCTGTCAGGCTCGGATGGGGCGTTGTCCGGCCTGGTCCATCTGGCCTGATACTAAACGCACAACGGCGCCCATTCGCACACTACGAATGGAGGCTCTTCATGAGCGCTGTAATTACGCCTGCAGATTTCAACGACTACAAAGTCGCCGACATATCCCTCGCCGCCTGGGGCCGTCGCGAAACCTTTATCGCCGAATCCGAAATGCCTGCCCTGATGGGTCTGCGCCGCAAGTACGCCGCAGAGCAACCGCTCAAGGGCGCGAAGATTCTCGGCTGCATCCACATGACCATCCAGACTGCCGTGCTGATCGAAACCCTGGTTGCCCTGGGTGCCGAAGTACGTTGGTCGTCCTGCAACATTTTCTCGACTCAAGACCAGGCCGCTGCGGCCATCGCTGCTGCCGGCATCGCGGTATTCGCCTGGAAAGGCGAGACCGAGGAAGAGTACGAGTGGTGCCTGGAGCAAACCATCCTGAAAGATGGCAAGCCATGGGACGCCAACATGATCCTTGACGACGGCGGCGACCTGACCGAGCTGCTGCACAAGAAATACCCGCAGATCCTCGACCGCGTCCACGGCGTGACCGAAGAAACCACCACGGGCGTGCATCGCCTGCTGGACATGCTGGCCAAGGGCGAGCTGAAAATCCCGGCCATCAACGTCAACGACTCGGTGACCAAGAGCAAGAACGACAACAAGTACGGCTGCCGTCACAGCCTGAACGATGCGATCAAGCGCGGCACCGACCACCTGCTGTCGGGCAAGCAAGCCCTGGTGATCGGCTACGGTGACGTGGGCAAGGGTTCGTCCCAGTCCCTGCGCCAGGAAGGCATGATCGTCAAGGTTTCCGAAGTCGACCCGATCTGCGCCATGCAAGCTTGCATGGATGGTTTCGAAGTGGTTTCGCCGTTCATCGACGGCCAGAACGACGGCACCGAAGCGAGCATCGACAAAGCCCTGCTGGGCAAGATCGACCTGATCGTGACCACCACCGGTAACGTGAATGTTTGCGACGCGAACATGCTCAAAGCCCTGAAGAAGCGCGCCGTGGTGTGCAACATCGGTCACTTCGACAACGAAATCGACACCGCTTTCATGCGCAAGAACTGGGCATGGGAAGAAGTGAAGCCACAGGTACACAAGGTTCACCGTACCGGTGCTGGTGATTTCGACCCGCAGAACGATGACTACCTGATCCTGCTGGCTGAAGGCCGCCTGGTTAACCTGGGCAACGCCACCGGCCACCCAAGCCGCATCATGGACGGCTCGTTCGCCAACCAGGTACTGGCCCAGATCTTCCTGTTCGGCCAGAAGTACGCCGACCTGTCGCCAGCCCAGAAAGCCGAGCGCCTGACCGTGGAAGTACTGCCGAAGAAACTCGACGAAGAAGTGGCCCTGGAAATGGTCCGCGGTTTCGGCGGCGTAGTGACTCAACTGACCAAGACCCAGGCCGACTACATCGGCGTGACCGTCGAAGGCCCGTTCAAGCCGCACGCTTACCGTTACTGATCGGCCTGGCAGCCCACCCCCAGGGGTGGGCTATTGCACCGAGTCGCCTGCTTCGCTGGCAAGCCAGCGCCTATAAGTACCATGTAGGAGTTGGCCTGCCAGCGAACGCGGTGCAACAGGCATACGAACAACCCGGCCCCATCCGGTTTTCGAGTTTCCAAGGGTATTACCATGTCCCAAGACCGTCGCTACAGCTTCGAGTTCTTCCCGACCAAGACCGATGCTGGGCATGAAAAACTGATGGCGACTGCCAAGCAGTTGGCCAGCTACAACCCCGACTTCTTTTCCTGCACCTACGGCGCGGGCGGTTCGACCCGTGACCGCACGATCAACACCGTGTTGCAGCTGGAAAGCGAAGTCAAAGTTCCCGCCGCCCCGCACTTGTCGTGCGTGGGCGACAGCAAGGCCGACCTGCGCAGCCTGCTGACCCAATACAAGGCCGCCGGCATCAAGCGCATTGTCGCCCTGCGCGGTGACCTGCCCTCCGGCATGGGCATGGCCAGCGGTGAGCTGCGCTACGCCAATGACCTGGTGAGTTTCATCCGCGAAGAGAGCGGCGACCACTTCCATATCGAAGTGGCGGCTTATCCGGAGATGCACCCCCAGGCCCGCAATTTCGAAGACGATCTGCAGAATTTCGTGCGCAAGGCCAACGCCGGTGCCGACAGCGCGATCACCCAGTACTTCTTCAACGCCGACAGCTACTTTTACTTCGTCGAGCGTGTACAGGCCATGGGCGTGCACATCCCGATCGTGCCGGGCATCATGCCGATCACCAACTACAGCAAGCTGGCGCGCTTCTCCGACGCCTGCGGTGCAGAGATCCCACGTTGGGTGCGCAAACAACTGGAAGCCTATGGCGACGACGTCAAAAGCATCCAGGCATTTGGCGAACAGGTCATCAGCACAATGTGTGAAGATTTGTTGCAGGGTGGCGCGCCAGGGTTGCACTTCTATACCCTGAACCAGGCTGAACCCAGCCTTGCCATTTGGAACAACCTCAAGCTGCCACGCTGACGCTTGTCCGGCTGTGCCAAGGCCCTCGTCTCGACGAGGGCCTTCGTCGTTTTACATGCCTACGGAACCCAGCAGTCCATGAATACAGTGCCCACGACTTCCCGCCCACAACTGGTCTACCTGGTCTTCGGCTCCGAGACCTACCACCAAGAGGCGGTGTTCAGTATCGCCAGTGCGCTGGCCTTCCTGCAGGACACCCCGGACGCCGCCGTGGACATCCAGGTATTCAGCGACAACCCCGAACCCTATCGCCTTTTGCCAGTGCGCGTGCGCCCGCTGGACGACGCCACCCGCCAGCGCTGGAGTGAGCCCCACGGCTATCACTTCCGCACCAAGCATGTGGTATTGCGCCAAGTGCTGGAAGAGTCGCCGGTGGCCATGCTGATCGACACCGACACCTTCTTCCATCATTCACCGATGGACCTGTTCGAGCGCGTGCAGCCTGGCACCCTGTTGTGCAACGCGTTCTACACCCGCTACGGCGACAACCACGAAAGCATTCTCTACACCGCCCTGCGCCAACGCCTGCTGGACATGGGTGTGGCCGACGATGACATGATGACGCTCAACTCCGGGGTCATGGGCCTGACGCAACAGGACGCGCACATCCTCGACCGCTCCATCGCCTTGATGGACGAACTGTTCCCCTATGCCCAGGGCGCCTATACCCTCGAAGAATTCTGCCTGTCGATCGCTGCCTATCGCACGGTCAACGTGCGCGAATGCCCGGACCTGATCCACCATTACTGGAGTCGCAAGCAACTGTTCCGCGCCAAGGTCAAGGCCTGGATCGCCAAGCATGCGGCCGCCCCTACCAGCGCATTGGCCTTGGCCGACACCCGCCAGGTGTCCTCGCACCTGCCGCGCCCTCCCCGCCTGCAGCGCCTGCTGTACAAACTGATCACCCTGCTGCTGCCCAAGCACCAGCAGCAGTTCATCCGCGAAATCCTCTACGGCTGCTACGAGCATGAGAACGAGTTCGACCAGGCGTGTGGCCCGGTTTGGTGGGACAAGGCCCGACAGAACCAGGAAGAACGCCAGAAACATCCGATCGATGCCCATCAGTTGGAACACTGGTTTGCCAACCCCGTGGTGCGCCTGATTCTCGGCGAGCGACGCGCCGCGATCTACGAACACTTGATGACCTCACCGGCCAAATAGCCCCATCCGAGGAGGCGCGTGCCAGAGCTTCTCTTTAAGGCAGGAGCGTCGTAACCTCAGGGCATGCCCGTCATTCTCAAGTTGTTCACTGCTGCCCTCTTTACTTGCCTGAGCCTGGCTGCTTATGGCGAGAAACTGCGCATTGTGACGGAGCCATGGGCGCCCTATGTGTACGACGACAACGGCACCATGCGCGGGCTGGACTATGAAACCACGGTGATCGTATTCCAGCGCCTGGGCGTCGAGGTGCAATGGCAATTCCTGCCGTGGAAGCGCTGCCTGGCCATGCTCGACCAAGGCAATGCCGACGGAGCATTGGACATTTTCCACAGCCACGAGCGCGACGGTTTGCTTCTGTACCCCAGCGAACCGCTGTCGGAAGTGGAGTTCGTACTCTTCTACGCCAATGAGCGCCCCCACCCCGTCGAAGGCCTCGAAGAACTGCGCGGCCTTACGGTCGGCACGTCGCCAGGCTACCTGTACGGCGGCGAGTTCAGCGATTCAACCCTGTTCAACCGCGAACCGGCGCCCAGCCATGAGGCCAACTTCGGTAAATTGATGCTGGGGCGAATCGACCTGCTGGTCACCGACCGCCGGGTAGGCCAGCATGTGATCAAGGCATTGGGCCTGGAAGGCAAGGTCAGCCAGGCACCCGCGGTGGTCAGCCGCCAGTCGCAGTTCCTCGCGGTGCGCCGTGGCGCGGGCATGGACCTGCTGGTACAACGTTTTGCCGCCGAGCTCAAACGCTTCAAGCAAGAACCGGCGTATAGCGCCTTGAGCGCCAAATATGGTGGGATCCAAGCCAATACGGCGCCGGGACGCACCGTTGAGCAGCAGGAAAGCAGCGCACAGTGATTGCTCTGTTATACTCCGGCCTTTCCGCCAGGCTTACGCCCGGCCGCTGAGGTCTTGAAAAAGGCACCCAACCCCGCTACAGCGCAGCTTTCAGCCCGCGCGAGCCGGTGGAGTGCCCGCCAGACGCAGCAGGACCGGACGGGGTTGCGCTCCCCTAAGCGCCATTCACGCCCGGCAAGATTATCCCTTTGGGCCAAGCCCTAACTAAAACAGGATTACTCATGTCCTTTGCTTCCCTCGGTCTCTCCGAGGCTTTAGTCCGCGCCATCGAGGCAGCGGGCTATACCGAGCCTACTCCGGTGCAACAGCGGGCCATTCCCGCCGTGTTGCAAGGTCGCGACCTGATGGTTGCGGCTCAGACAGGTACTGGTAAAACCGGCGGCTTCGCCCTCCCGATTCTGGAGCGGTTGTTCCCCAACGGTCACCCGGACAAATCCCAGCGTCACGGCCCGCGCCAACCGCGCGTACTGGTCCTGACCCCAACCCGCGAACTCGCGGCTCAAGTGCATGACAGCTTCAAGCTGTATGCCCGCGACCTGAAGTTCGTCAGTGCCTGCATCTTCGGCGGCGTCGGCATGAACCCACAGGTTCAGGCCATGTCCCGTGGCGTAGACGTGCTGGTGGCGTGCCCTGGTCGCTTGCTCGACCTGTGCGGCCAAGGCAGCGTCGACCTGTCCCACGTGGAAATCCTCGTGCTGGACGAAGCCGACCGCATGCTCGACATGGGCTTTGTCCATGACGTGAAAAAGGTCCTCGCCCGCCTGCCGGCCAAACGTCAGAACCTGCTGTTCTCGGCGACGTTCTCCCAGGACATCACCGCCCTGGCCGGCAAGCTGCTGCACAACCCGGAACGCATCGAAGTCACGCCGCCGAACACCACGGTCGAACGTATCGAGCAACGCGTCTTCCGCCTGGCCGCCAGCCACAAGCGTGCGCTGCTGGCCCACCTGATCACCGCCGGCGCGTGGGAACAAGTACTGGTGTTCACCCGCACCAAGCACGGCGCCAACCGCCTGGCCGAGTACCTGGACAAGCACGGCCTCACCGCCGTCGCCATCCACGGCAACAAGAGCCAGAACGCGCGCACCAAGGCCCTGGCCGACTTCAAGGCCGGCTCCGTGCGCATTTTGGTCGCCACCGATATCGCCGCCCGCGGCCTGGATATCGACCAACTGCCACACGTGGTCAACTTCGAGCTGCCAAACGTCGATGAAGACTACGTGCACCGTATCGGCCGTACCGGCCGTGCCGGTCGTTCGGGTGAAGCCATCTCCCTGGTTGCACCGGACGAAGAAAAACTGCTGAAAAGCATCGAACGCATGACCAAGCAGAAAATCGCCGACGGCGACCTGATGGGCTTCGATGCCAGCGCCGTGGAGGCCGAGAAGCCAGAAGCGCGCGAGCGTCCGGATGTGCGCAACCCGCGTAACCCACGCGGGCCGAAGGGCGACGGCCCGAACGGCGGCGGTGGCGGCGGTGGTCGTCGCGACAAGGGCAAGGACAAGGGCGGCAAGGAAAAAGCGCCTACCAACGGCCGTGGCGAACGCCCGGCCCGCGAGCAGAAACCCCGTGAAGGCACCCCGGCCCGCGAACAGCGCCAGCCGAGCCAGCCGCCACGCGCTGCCGCTGACCGCGCCCCGGACGAGTTCCTCGACGACGATGTGGATAACTTCGGCAACCGCGTTGACTACGTGCCCCAGGCCAAGCCGGCCCAGGGCCGTGGTCGCCGTCCAGGTGCCCCGGCACAAGGTGCGGGCGCAGGCGCGCCACGTGGCGGCCAGCCTCAGGGCGGTCGTCAGAATGGTCCGCGCAACAGCAGCGGCGGCACCACCGGTACGCCGCCTGCCAAGCGCAACGGCCCGCGTAACGGTGCCCCCCGTGACGGCCAGGCTCGTCGCGATGACTCGCGCAGCAATAACCGCCGCCCCGCCCGTGACGATCAGCCTCGCTTGTCCGAACCGGCCGTGCAGAACCCGCGCGGCGGCCCGGCGCCGAAGATCATCCACAAGGAGTCGAAAGCTGATCGCTTCCCGACACCAGAGCAGTTGGATCAACTGCCAGGCCGTCCTCGTGGTGAAAAACCGGCATTGCTGACCCGCAATCGCTGAGTTTCAACGCCCATGAAAATGCCCCGCCTCGAAAGAGGCGGGGCATTTTTTTTGACTCGACCCCGATCAACTATGGGAGCTGGCGTGCCTGCGGCTGCATCGACTCGGTGTGCCTGGTGCTCCAAAGTGCCCGCATCACAGGCACCCCGACGCCCACACTGGTTGCATTCCAGGCATAAAAAAACCGGATCTCAGGATCCGGTTTTTTCGTGTAAAAACAGAAATTACTTCTGCTTGACGCCTTCCAGCGAGATGTCCAGGTCTACAGTCTGCGAGGACGGGCCTGGGCCTTTGATGCCGAAGTCGTTCAGGTTGACGGTAGTGGTAGCGTTGAAGCCAGCACGTTCGCCGCCCCATGGATCCTTGCCTTCACCGTTGAAGGTCGCCTTGAAGGTCACAGGCTTGGTCACGCCGTGGAAGGTCAGGTCGCCAGTCACGTCTGCGGTTTTTTCACCGGTAGGCTTGACCGCAGTGGACACGAACTTCGCGTCGGCAAACTTGGCAACGTCCAGGAAGTCTTTGCTGGCGATGTGCTTGTCACGCTCTGCGTGGTTGGACCACAGGCTGGCGGTCTTCACGTCGACCGCGATTTTGCTGGCCTCAGGCTTGGCGGCATCCCAGCTGAACGTGCCATCCCAATCCTTGAAGGTACCGTGGATGAAGCTGTAGCCCAGGTGGCTGATTTTCCAGTCGATGAAGGCGTGCTGGCCTTCCTTGTCGATCTTGTAGTCAGCAGCCATCACCTGACCTGCAGACAGCAGGGCAGTACCGATTGCCAGAGCGGCGAGGGTCTTTTTCAACATGCTTTCTATTCCTTGTGAGTCGAGGTTGAACATCAGGCTTTGCGCCCCAGCATACGAACCAGGGTCGCATCACGGTCAATAAAATGGTGTTTCAAGGCGGCCACGCCATGCAAACCGGCGAAGACCACCAACACCCAGGCGAGGTACAGGTGCACCAGGCCGGCGTTATCTGCCTGGTCCGGTAGTCCGGATACCACGGCAGGAATCTCGAACAGGCCAAATACCGGGATACCGACACCGTCTGCGGTGGAAATCAGGTAGCCGGCGATCATCACGGCAAACAAACCGAGATACAGGAACGCATGGCCAAATGCGGCACCGATGCGGGTCATGCGACTGTAACTGGCCAACGGCGGTGGCGGCGGGCTGATCAGGCGCCAGACAATACGCACCAGCATGATGGCAAACAGCGTGATGCCAATGCTCTTGTGCAGGTCCGGGGCGTCTTTGCGCCAGGCGCTGTAGTAGTCGAGGCCGACCATCCACAAGCCCAGGGCGAACAAGCCAAACACCACCAGGGCTACACCCCAGTGCAAAACAATGCTGACCCAACCATAGCGGGCCGATGAATTACGTAGCTGCATGTCCCAAATCCCGTAAGAGCTGCGCCCAAGACTAGCGATTTACCTATCGAATTAAAGCGGAAAATTTCGCTTTGAAATATCGAGAAATACGATCAAGAGCGTATGTACAGTAAGTTAACGACGGATTAAGGACTATTCCTAAGAAACGTGACAGACCGTCCTGTGTTTACCGCGAATTCATCCGTAATGGGTTGTGACACAGTCGCCCATTGCATAGGCTTGCGCGATTGTTTTACCTGCGCCCGCCGCAGGACCGCTTCGAGGAGATAACCGATGGGCTTGAATAACCAGTGGATGCAACGCGACCTGGCCGTGCTGTGGCATCCCTGCACCCAGATGAAAGATCACCAGCAATTGCCGCTGATCCCGATCAAGCGCGGCGAAGGCGTCTGGCTGGAAGATTTCGAAGGCAAGCGTTACCTCGATGCCGTCAGCTCCTGGTGGGTCAACGTGTTTGGCCATGCCAACCCGCGCATCAACCAGCGCATCAAGGACCAGGTCGACCAACTGGAACACGTGATCCTCGCCGGCTTCAGCCACCAGCCGGTGATCGAGCTGTCCGAACGCCTGGTGCAAATGACGCCCGAAGGCCTGACCCGCTGCTTCTACGCGGACAACGGCTCGTCGTGCATCGAAGTCGCGCTGAAGATGAGCTTTCACTATTGGCTCAACCGCGGCCTGCCGAATAAAAAACGCTTCGTCACCCTGACCAACAGCTACCACGGCGAAACCATCGCCGCGATGTCAGTGGGCGACGTGCCGCTGTTTACCGAGACCTACAAGGCGCTGCTGCTGGACACCATCAAGGTGCCGAGCCCGGACTGCTACCTGCGTCCGGAGGGCATGAGCTGGGAAGAACATTCGCGCACCCTGTTCCTGGCCATGGAACAGACCCTGGCGGACAACCACGACACCGTGGCCGCCGTGATCGTGGAACCGCTGATCCAGGGCGCCGGTGGCATGCGCATGTACCACCCCGTGTACCTCAAGCTGCTGCGCGAGGCCTGCGACCGTTACGGCGTGCACTTGATCCACGACGAAATCGCCGTAGGCTTCGGCCGCACCGGCAGCATGTTCGCCTGTGAACAGGCCGGCATCCGTCCAGACTTCCTGTGCCTGTCCAAGGCCCTCACCGGCGGCTATCTGCCATTGGCGGCCGTGGTCACCACCGAAGACGTGTACAGCGCGTTCTATGACGACTACCCGACGCTGCGCGCGTTCCTGCACTCCCACAGCTACACCGGCAACCCGCTGGCGTGTGCGGCAGCGCTGGCGACCCTGGATATCTTCGAAGAAGACAACGTCATCGAGAACAACAAGGCCCTGGCCCGGCGCATGGCCACGGCCACTGCGCATCTGGTGGACCACCCTCACGTCTCGGAAGTACGCCAGACCGGCATGGTGCTGGCCATCGAGATGGTCCAGGACAAAGCCACCAAGACCGCCTACCCGTGGCAGGAACGCCGTGGCCTGAAGGTATTCGAGCATGCACTGGAACGTGGCGCGCTGTTGCGACCACTGGGCAGCGTGGTGTATTTCCTGCCGCCCTACGTGATCACGCCGGAACAGATCGACTTCCTCGCCGAAGTGGCCAGCGAAGGCATTGATATCGCCACCAACAGCACCGTCAGTGTTGCAGTGCCGAAGGACTTCCACCCTGGCTTCCGTGACCCTGGCTGATCCCCCACATCCTTTGTAGAAGCCGGCTCCTACACAACATTGTCCAGAGAACAGAAATGAGACTGTCCCGCTTTTTCACCGACACCCCGCTGAGCCTCGGCGACCATGAATTGCCCGAAGCCCAGGCGCATTACATCAGCCGTGTGCTGCGCATGGGCGAAGGCGATGCCGTGCAATTGTTCGATGGCTCCGGCCAGGAATTCCTGGGCAGATTGCTGGACGTCGGCAAGAAACGCGTTACGGTGCAACTCACGGAAAGCTTTGCGGGCCAGACCGAATCGCCGCTGCACATTCACCTCGGCCAAGGCCTGTCCCGTGGCGAGCGCATGGATTGGGCGATTCAAAAGGCCACCGAGCTGGGCGTCAATGCAATCACGCCGATCTTCAGCGAGCGTTGCGAAGTGCGCCTCAAGGACGAACGCGCCGACAAACGCCTGCTGCACTGGCGCCAGGTGGCGATCAGCGCGTGCGAGCAATGCGGGCGTTCAACGGTGCCGGTGATTCATCCACCGCTGCTATTGGCGGACTGGTTGAAGCAGACCGAGGCAGACCTGAAGCTGGTGCTGCATCCTGTGGCCGAGCCGATGGTCAGCCACGCCAAGCCGTCGAGCCTGGCGTTTCTGATCGGACCTGAAGGTGGGCTGACCGACCCTGAAGTCGAAACCGCCCAGGCCGCCGGCTACCACGCTGCCCGCCTCGGTCCGCGCGTGTTGCGTACCGAGACCGCGCCGGTGGTGGCACTGGCCGTCGCCCAACAATTGTGGGGCGATTTCTAACCCAGCCTTGCCAACCCAATCCACGGTGGGGGCTGCCAAGCGTTGGCGAGGCTGCAAAAGCGGAGTGTCAGGCGCTTAAAATGCAGGCAGTCGCGCAGCCTCGCTGGGGCTCGACAGCTCCCACAGTTGATCTCTGCTGCTGGAATTGCGCTCGCCGGTACTGCCGCTATCCAACCAGCAAAACAGTTCCTTCGTGGGAGCTAACTTGCCTGCGATGGCGTCGGCCCATTCAACATCACTGTTACCTGGCGCACCGCTATCGCCGGCAAGCCGGCGCCTATAGGTAGGCGGGTCATTACTCCACGGGATCACTCACCGGCTTGGCAATGATCGCCTTCAACTCGCTGGTCATCGGGAACTCCAGGTTCAAGCCCTTCGGCGGAATCGGCTGTTCAAACCAGCGCTGGTAAATCCCATTGATTTCGCCACTGCGGTACAGGTCACCGAGTGTCTCATTGACCACCGCGAGAAACTGCGGGTCGTCCTTGCGCACCATGCAGCTGTAGATCTCCCGCGACTGCTCCTCGCCCACCACCCCCCACTTATGCGGGTCCTTGGCCTTGGCGCGCTCGCCGTAGAGCAACGCATCGTCCATGTAGAACGCCGCCGCGCGACCGGTCTCGAGCATCTTGAACGCCTCACCGTGATCCTTGGCGCTGATCACGAACATATTGGCCTTGTGCTCGGCGTTGTAGCTCTTCAGGAACCGCTCGTTGGTGGTGCCGGCGGTGGTCACCACGTTCTTGCCCGCAAGGTCGGCGAACCCTTTGATGCCGCTGTCCTTGGCCGTCAACAACTGGCCCTTCACGTAGATAAACCCGTAGGAGAACGCTACCTGCTTCTGTCGCTCCGCGGTGACCCCGGTAGAGCCGCACTCCAGGTCGACGGTGCCGTTCTGTACCAGCGGGATGCGGGTCTGCGAAGTCACCAGGTTGTACTTCACAGTAAGGTTGGCCAGCCCGGTTTTCTGCTGGACACGCTCGACAATCTTGCTCGCCAGGTCCACCGAATAACCCATGGGCTTGCCGCTGTTGTCACCCACATACGAAAACGGCACCGATGCATCGCGATAGCCCAGGGTGATGGACTTGGCGGTGGTGATCTTTTCCAGCGTAGCGCCCAGCGAGGCGTCATTCGCCTGGACCTGTGCGCCAAACAAAAGCCCCAGGGTACAGCCGGTCAACAGGATTCTTTTCATTGTTATGCTCCGTTGGTCTTTGAGTTATTTACGTACCGCTATCACGCTGATTTCCACCAGCACACTCGGCCGCGCCAGCTCGGCTTGCAGGGTGGTGCGCGCTGGCGCCATGCCCGGCGACAGCCACGCGGACCACACCGCGTTCATCGGTGCAAACCCGCTGCCGATGTCCTTCAGGTAAATGGTGGCGTTGAGCAGGTGATCCTTGTCACTGCCGGCCTGGGCCAGCAACGCATCGACCCTAGCCAGCACTTCGCGGGTCTGGCTCGCCACGTCCTGGCCGTCACCCGGCACCTGGCCCGAGAGAAACACCAGGTCCTTGAAGGTCACGGCACCCGAGAGACGTTCGTTGCTGCTGATACGGTTGATCGTCATGGGGCATCCTCAGGCGGCGCGGGGCGACAGGCCCTGCATATCAATGGAAGGAACGTGTTGGCCGATCAGTTCGGCCAACACTTGGCCGCTGCCACACGCCAGGGTAAACCCAAGGGCACCGTGGCCCAGGTTCAGCCACAGGTTGCGATAGGCGCTGGCACCAATCAGCGGCACGCCGGTTGGCGTGGCGGGGCGCATGCCGGCCCATTCCACCGCATGGGCGTAGTCGCCGGCTGCAGGAAATGTCTCGATAGCCTGGCGTTTCATCAGCCCCAGGCGCTTGGGTTCAAGGTTGGCATCAAAGCCGACAATATCCACCATCGCCGCTACCCGCAGTTGTTCACCGATGCGCGCATAGACGATCTTGCGGTCATAGTCAGTGATGCTGATCTCGGGCGCCCGATGCTGCTCGCCAATGGGCACACTCAGGCTGTAGCCCTTCAGCGGATACAGTGGCAGTGACAACCCCGGCAAGGCCAGCTCGGCACTGCGATGCCCGGCCGCCAACACCAGTTGGTCCACCGGCATCACCTCAGCGCCGATCTCGATGGCCTGCACTGCACCGTTCGCGTGGCGGATCCCGGTCACTTTGCGCCCCAGCCAAAACGTGCAGCGCCCGGAAGCTTCGAGCCGGGCGGCCAAGCGCTGGCAAAAGCCATGGCAATCTGCAACTTCCTCATTCGGCGTGTAGATCCCCCCGACAAACCCACCCCCCGCCAGCGACGGCTCCAGGCGTGCGCAGTCGGCTGCCGACAGGACCTGTTGCTGCAGGATATTGGTGACCTTGCTGCGCGCATGCTCGAAGGTGCCGGCAGTGCGAAAGGTGACCAGCTTGCCGTTGCGCCGCCAGTCGAAGCCGTCCAGGTGATCGTCGTGACGCCATTGTTGCAAGGTGTCCTGGCTCAGGGAAGCCAGGCGCAGCAGGTGAGCGGTATTGCTCTGGTTCACCGAGCCACGGCAGGCGCCGAGGAAAGCCGCCATCCAGCGCCATTGCTGCGGGTCGAGACGCGGGCGCAGCTTCAATGGGGAATCGCCGCGCAACAGCCAGCCAATCGCTTGCAACGGCACGCCGGCATCCGCCAATGGCGCCACATAGCGGTAGGACAATTGCCCGCCATTGGCGAAACTGGTTTCGCTGCCCAGGCTGTCGCGCGCGTCGATCACCGTGACCTCATGGCCTGCGCGTACCAACGCGTAGGCACTGGCCAAGCCGATAACCCCACCGCCAATGATGCAAACCTGCCTGGCCATCCCAGCCTCCAGCCGTTGATTAAGAGAACTCAAGCCTAGGGGCAGGTGACAGGCCACCGACAATGAATAAAGATGGGCCACCTATAAACAAAGGTTATGGACTTGCCATGCGCTTGCGTCATATCGAGATCTTCCAGGCCATCCGCCAGACCGGCTCCGTCAGCGCCGCCGCGCAGTTGCTGCATGTGTCGCAACCGGCAGTCACCAAGGTGTTGCAGCACGCCGAATTGCAGCTGGGCTTCCCCCTGTTTCTACGCGTGCGCGGCAAGTTGCAGCCCACGCCGGAAGCCCTGGCGCTGGAAAGCGAAGTCGAGAAAGTCACCGAAAGCCTGCAAGGCGTACGACGCCTGGCCAAGAGCCTGCGCCGCGCCCCGGGCCAGAGTGTGCGCATCGGCGCGATCCCGGCGCTGGCCCTGTCGCTGTTGCCACCGGCGGTGCTGGAGTGGAAGCGCGACTACCCGGACATGGCCTGCGAACTGTCCAGCGATCACAGCCGCGAACTGGTGCAGAAGCTGCTGATGCGTGAGATCGACCTGGCGCTGACCCTCAACTTCTCCGGTCACCCGGGGTTGACCACCCAGGTGTTGGCCAACGGTGTGTTGGTGGCGTTGGCGTCCAAAGGCTATTGGTCGGACGCCGAATCGAGCAAACCCTTGCCCTTGGTGGACCTGGCGGGAGCGCCGCTGATCGGCCTTTCCAGCGCCGATCCGCTGGCGGCGAAACTCGACAGCTACCTGGAAAACGTCGACCCGCCACCCAGGGTGACGATCTCGGTACAAACCTATTCACTGGCCCGTGCAATGGTGGAGTCCGGTGCGGGCCTTACAGTGATCGACCCCTTCACCGCCCTCGGTGCGTCGACCGCCACCACCTGCATCCGCCCCCTCACCCCGCCGCTGCCGATCACCCTGTACGCCTTGACCCGCGCCGATGAGCCGCCACCGCATATGCTGGCCAACTTGCTGGAGATCTTCGGCAACCGCGCCCGCGAACTGCTGGAGCGCTTGTAGGAATACGCGCCCAAAACCACTGGAGATCCACACGTTCCAAACGCATTGTCCGTTACAGGACGTAGTGCATGATCGCCACAAAGTGCAGCAGGCTGCCGCCAATCACGAACAAGTGCCAGATCCCATGGGAATGGCGCAGGCGGTCCTCCAGGGCAAAAAAGATGATGCCGACGGTGTACAGCACCCCGCCTGCGGCCAACCAGACAAACCCTGCCGTGCCCAGCGCGGCGATCAGCGGCTTGACCGCCACCAGCACGATCCAGCCCATCACCGCGTAGATCACGATCGACAGGATTCGCGCCTCGGAGCGCGGCTTGATCTCCTGCAGGATGCCGATCACCGCCAGCCCCCAGACGATGCCGAACAAGGTCCAGCCCCACGGCCCTCTCAAGGTCACCAGGCAAAACGGCGTGTAGCTGCCCGCGATCAACAGGTAGATCGAAAAGTGATCAACCTTTTGCATGATCTCTTTTCTGCGCCCCTGCACGCTGTGGTACACGGTGGACGCGCTGTACAGCACCATCAGCGTAAAGCCATAAATCGCCACGCTGACAATCTTCCAGGGGCTGCCGTCCAGGCTCGCCACCACCAACATCCACACTGCGCCAATACAGGCCGCAACCGCCCCGAGCAAATGGCTCCAGGCATTGAATCGTTCCCCGTGATACATGTGTCACTCACCTCGAATAACCGTTATCACCTTGAGCATTCTGACGCCACTCGCTCACTATCAGGTAACAACCTTTCTTCATTTGCCCAACGACCACTGCCCATTGGATGATTCACGCTATCCCTGCACCAGCCTCAATCCACCGGTATCGACCATGCCCGAGCCTGAACCCGACACGCCGCAACCCAGTCTCTGGCAGTTGTTTTACAACTTTGCCATGGTCGGCCTGTTCGGCTTTGGCGGCGTGATGCCCTGGGCGCGGCAAATGATGGTCGACCGCAGGCGTTGGGTCAGCGAACAGGCGTTCAACGAACTGCTGACCACCGGCCAGTTCTTCCCCGGGCCCAACATTGCCAACGTCGGCATCATCTACGGCCGACGCCTGCATGGCTTGCCAGGTGCGATTGTGACCGTTTGCGGGCTGTACCTGTTCCCCTCGCTGATCACCGTGCTCGCCGGTTTTGCCTATACCACGTGGTGGCGCCATGAGGTGGTGCAGCAGATTTTCGGCGCGGTCATGCCGATTGCCACCGGCCTGATTCTCGGCACCACCCTGCGCCTGCTCAAGGCCATGCCCAGGACTGTCGCCAACTACGTCGCGTTCCTGATGACTTTCGTATTGATGGCGATCCTGGTGCTGCCGCTGTGGATGGTGCTGTTGATCTGCATCCCCAGCTCACTGGCGCTGGGTTTCATCGACACCCGCCAGGCGGCCCGCTGATGCAAGCCACCCTCCTGCACCTGATGCTCCAGTGCGCGCTGTGGTCGCTGATGTCGATTGGCGGCAACATGGTTGCCGTCGGCGATATCCACCGCTACTCCGTCAACGACATGCACTGGCTGACCGACGCACAATTCGTCGCGTTCTTCGCCCTGTCCCAGGCCCTGCCCGGTCCCAACGGCATGCTGCTGGTGTTCATCGGCCAGCAAGCCGCCGGGCTGCCCGGCGCGCTGGTCGCACTGCTGGCCAAGCTGGTGCCGTGCTCGGTGCTCACTTACGTCGGCGCGGGCTGGCTGGAGCGCCATACCGAGACGCCGTGGGTGCAGCGCGTCAAACGTAGCCTGCTGCCGATTTCCATCGGCCTGATCCTCGCCGCCAGCTACATCCTGATGAACAGCCTGCAAAGCAATGTCACCAGCCTGGTGCTGACCCTGGGCAGCGCCGCCGTGGTGTATTACACACGAGTGAATGCGATCTGGCTGATCGTCCTCGGCGTGCTGCTGGGACTGTGCAGTGCATGGCTGGGAGTGAACGGGTTTTAGGGGCACAATCGACGGCATTCGAACAAGAGCCACCGCCATGCTGATCGACGAAGAGTTCACCCTCAAGAAACTGGAAGTCTTCCTGGCGTTCATGCGCACCGGCAACTTGGCCCGCGCCGCCGCCGAGCTGCAAACCAGCAACGTCAGCGTGCATCGCGCCATCCACTCGTTGGAAAACGCCCTGCGCTGCCCGCTGTTCAAACACGAAGGGCGCAACCTCACCCCTTTGGAAAGCGCCTACGTATTGGAAGAGCGCGCCCAGAAGCTGATTGCCGATGTGGTCGACAGCGTACGCCTCACCCGCGAAGCGGCCGGGTTCTCCGCCGAACGCTTCAAGCTGGGCTCGCTGTATTCGCTGACCGTGAAGACCGTGCCGCAACTGATCATGGGCCTGAAGATCCGCCGCAGCGAGCTCAATATCGACCTGATCATGGGCTCCAACTTCGACTTGATCTACAAGCTCAAGAACATGGAAGTGGACGCCATCCTCATCTCCCTCGATGAGCACGCCAACGACCCCGACTGCGAACAGATCGCGCTGTTCTCCGACGATATCTTCCTCGCCACCCCGGCCGATTCCCCCTTCGACCGCGAGCGTGAGATCGACCTTGCCGACGTGCGCGACGCGACCTTCATCACCCTCACCCAAGGCTTCGCCACGCACCAGGACGGCAATCGCGTATTCAAGCAGGCGGGGTTCGAGCCGAAGGTGGCGATGCAGGTCAATGACATCTTCACGCTGCTGAGCATGGTCAGTTCAGGCGTAGGTTATGCGTTGCTGCCGGGGCGGATTGCGGCGGTGTATGAGAACCGCGTGAAGCTGATACCGCTGCAACCCAGGTACCGGTTGCAGCAGCATATTGGCGTGGTGTTCCTGAAGGCCAAGGAGCGTGACCCGAACTTGCTGGCGTTGCTGGCGGAGTGCCGGATGTATGCCAATCGCCAGGGTTAGAGCATTTTCGATAACGCTACTTTTCACATGTCGGAAGCCTACTTTGATCTGCACACGCAGCTTATAAATCGCGACTTTTTTGCTGGACTCCACTCGCTTTGTGTCAGATTGCTTGCCAGCAAACACAGCTCTCGCTCACCTCTGGCGGATTACCGCCTGAGTTTGCTTTTAGCAATTGATCCCGTGACTCGTTGAGGTTTACGGCCCTTGGCAGAGTGTCGTACGCAGTACAAATCGATGGTGCGGGGATAGGCCTGACTTGGCATGAAGCGCCCGAATACAGTCAGCGTGAGACGACGGCCATGCAGTAAAGATCTAACACAACTCATCAGCATCGTCAGACGACGAGAATGGATCGAGGGCGGCGTTTGAGCGAGCGTTCTGTATAAAATCGGATGATCTGCACACCATAAATCAAGGGAACAGTTCTGTTTTTAGACCAATTGAGGTTTTTGAACTTCAAGTAAAAAAGCATCAACTATCTGCAGACCCTTTAGCCCCCCTAATGCTTTAAAGTTGCCGACCAATGAAAACACCTGGTGCTCTGGAGTTTTCATTGGCAGCACACAATATTGACAACATAACACCAAAAACCATTTAAACATGCAGCCAATAATTTTTATTTGTTCTTGCGAACTCCCGAAACCAAAAAATCTCCATCTAACTATGAGTAAACAAGCCCTACTCTTGTATCATCTGACTTTGTGAATGAGATGGTGTCAAACTCCCCCGTGCGCTTATTAGTAATTGTTCCATACAAATAATTATAGCTAAAGTCATCACTTCGAAGATCACACCTTTCTTCACCAAAGTCGAATGTTATCGCTGAAGCAGTGTTGCCCTCATCACCTGTTGTTCTCAACCTGATGTACCCAGAAGTACCACTAAGATTCGAACCCAAAAACTTGTTTTTCCCCCACCTACCTGTAAACGATCCCCTATCATAATCTGCAAAAGTTATAAAAACCGTGTAATAGGCCTTCCCCTTATCTGTGACATTACTAAACCAGTTTGCTTGAAGTGCCGGATTTTCCTTGCTCATGATGTGTGCCTCAGTAGGTGTCAACTTGGAAACTCAAAAAAGAAAAATAGCTTGAATTTCTTTTTTTGTTCCATGTAAAAACTACATCGTAACTACCGTTCGGCAACCTGTTAGAACTCACAGTTTTTTATATATTTTCTCGATATACGTTATAGAAAAAGAATCTCAAAAGCGTATTGATCGCTCCCACTCTGCGTCACGCTTTCAAGAGCGGACGCAGAACGTCTAGGGCTTCATTCCCACGTAGAGCGTTCATCGTTCGACACAAGTCTCGATGAGCCTGGGAAATGGGGCTCAAACCGCAGCCGCAGGCTGAACATAGATCCCTGTCGAAGTAGGTTCAAACGCCCTATTTCTGCGGCTGTACTGGCCCTTCGTGAACAAGCTCGCTCCCACCGCCTTCGGCCAGAATCAAAGCGAACTTTTGTATAACGTTGAGCGCAGAGCCTGGGAACGATCATTGGGTTAACCGACCAACCCGCGCACGATGAAATAGAGCAACGAAGGCCCGAGCAAGCAACCCAACCCGGTGTGGAACGTCGCCGTCAGCGCGCCATACGGCACCAACCGCCGATCTGTCGCAGCCAAGCCAGCGGTCACGCCGCTCACCGTGCCGGCCAACCCGCCAAACACCATCGCCGAACGCGGGTTATCCAAGCCCATCCAACGCGCCGCCACAGGCGTACCCACCATCACCAGAATCGCCTTGATCAACCCGGTGGCAATCGACAGCGCCATCACGTCCGAGGTCGCGCCAATCGCCGCGCCGGTCACCGGGCCGACGATGTAGGTCACGGCTCCCGCGCCAATGGTGGTCATGCTGATCGCATCGCGATAACCAAAAGCCCAGGCCATGCTGGCACCGACGATAAACGGCAGGATCGTGCCCAGCAGCAACGCGATCACACCGATCATCCCGGCCTTGCGCGCTTCGGTGGCTTGCACTTCGAACGCCGTGGCAACGATGGCAAAGTCGCGCAGCATCGCGCCGCCCATCAGGCCGATGCCGGAGAACAACGCCAGGTCCGCCAGGCCCTTCTGGCCGCCCGTGATCGTGCCGCCGACCCAGGCCAGGACCAGGCCGATGACGATGGCAATCGCCGAGCCATGGATGCGCCCGAAGGTCAGGCGCTTGGACAGCACCACGGAAATCCACATGACCACGCCAACGAAGGCAAATGCGGTGACCAGGCCGTTATGTTCCAATCCTTTTTCAATGAGATCCCACATATCAGCGACCTCCCGCTGGCGCGATCAGCGGCTCTTCATCGGGCAGTGGTTCACCCTTGTGAGTGCGGCTGATCAGGGCGATGGTGCAACCACACACCACCACCGAACCAATCGCCGCGAGCACCGCTACCGGGCCGCCATGCAGGGCCGTGACCACGTTCTGTTGCGCGGCCATCGCCACCACCACGGGGATGTACATGGCGCCCCAGAAGCCGACGCCCATTTCGCAATCCTTGGTCATGCCACCGCGTTTTTGCATCCACAGACGGGCGCAGATCAGCAGGATCATCGCGATCCCCACCCCGCCCACGTTGGATTTGACGCCGAGCAACACACCGAGCATGTCGCCCATGATCACGCCCGCGAGCGTGCAGATCGCCAGCAATGCCACACCGTAGATAATCATTGTTGTTGTCCTCAAAGTGCTCGATCGAAATTGTTGTTTTTGTGCTTCGAAAGCCTTGGGTGATGCTTTATCGGTGGCGGCGTTCCTCCTCTTGCAGCAGGGCCTGCAGGGTGTCCAGGCGTGCGCCTTCGCAGGCGATCACGGTGCCTTGATCGAACACCCGGCGTGACAGTCCGGTGAGCACGGCGCCCGGTGGCAGTTCGATCTGCAGGCGCACCCCGCGCTCGTAGGCGCTCTGCACGGTGCCGCGCCAGTCGACGACACGGCACATGTTGAAGGCCAGGTCGTCGCGCAATTGCTCGGGGTTGTGGATCGGCCGCGCACGGGTGCTGCTCAGGTAGGTGATGCGCGGCGCCTTGAGCGGCACGAAGGCTTGCGCCAGGGCCTGCGCCGGTTGCGCCAGCAGGGCGCAATGGGACGGCACGCTGACGGCCAGGCGCTTGGCGACGCCGTTGCCTTTCACACCGTTGGCGACACGTTTCATGGCCTCGTCGCTGCCGGCAATGACGGTCTGGTTGTCGGCGTTGATATTGGCCAGGTAGACCGGGGTGTCAGGGCTGTGGATTTGCGCCAGTAACCGTTCGACGGTGGATAACTCCGGGCCGATGATCGCGGTCATGCCGTAGCCCTGTGGATAAGCGTTTTGCATCAGCTCGCCGCGTAGGCTGACGAGCCTGAGGGCGTCCTCAAAGCTCAACGCGCCCGCGATCACCGCCGCCGGGTAGGCGCCGATGGACAGGCCCGCGACGTAATCCGGGGCGTGTTGCAGCAGGCGAGCGTGGGCCACACCGGCGATCAACAGGCACAGTTGTACCGCGCGGGTATTCGCCAGGGCCTCAGCCGAGTCCAATGCACGAACATCTTCACCCAGCGCTGCGCTGGCCTGGTCCAAGACGTCGGCTGGCAATGCCTGGAGCATGCCCGGCCGTTGGGCGCCCTGCCCCGGGAACACCAGGAGGCTGCTCATGCCACGGCCTGCCAGGGGTCAATCACGAGGTGTGCGCCGCGGGCGGTCTTGAGCAGCACGCGGCGTGATCCACTCGCCCATTCGCGCAAGGCCACAGCGCCAAACGGGGTTTGCAACTGCAGGTCTACGGCGCACGGTGCGGTGTTCACTAGCGCCAGCAAGTCCTCGGCCTCACCACGCTCCAGGCGCTCGGGCGTGCGCAGGATCAGATCCAGATCGCTCTGGGCATGCAGTGCTTGAATCCCACTCGCCAACTCGAAGCCCGCACTGCCTGTGACGCCCCAGGTCTGCGGCGCCAACATCGGCCGCAGCAGGTTGAGTGCCCGTAACGCCGGTAAATCGCGCGGCGAGACAACGTCGCGCAAGTCTTCCGGGATGACACGTCGCTGGACCGCCGATACGGGCATCTGCGCCGCCAACCGCTGTTCCCGCAAGCGCCCGCGCACGCCGACCGCCACATAGCCCGGCTCGGTGATAGCGCGACGCACCACCACCGGATGGCCGGCGCCAATCGCCTCCACCGCCCAGGCCGGAGCCTCGGCGGGCAGATGCGCCGGGGTCATGCCCCAGAGCAAGTCGTGGGCGTTCACCATTGCTCCCGCAGCAACTGGCGCACGTGGCTGGAGGCTGCTCGATTGGTCGCGCCCAGGCGGCCATTCAAATCGGTGCTGCCGATATCCTTGATCGCGTGCACCAGGCAATCGCCGACCCGTACCACGTCCTCTGCCGTGGGCTGTTCAATCTGGCTGACCGACAAGGTCTCCCAAAGCAGGCCGAGGCTGGCATAACTGTCGATGTCATAGGCCATGGGTGGCACGCTGGCGGCCAGGGCTTCCAGCTCTTCGACACTGCGCAGGGTCACCCGCGCGGCCGAGGCCTTGCCCATCGCATGCACCATCACGCCGGGGTCGCGCAGGGCGATCAGGCGGTTGGCCTGGTAACCGTGGGCGAGGAACGCACCGGACATGGCCTTGCCGACCAGCAACGCGATCACCGGGTGCCCGGCCAGTCGGGCGCGGGCATAGCTGTCGGCGGCGGCGGCCAGTGCCTGGTGGATACCGAGGGCCTCTTCGCGACGGCCGTAGGCTTGGCTCGGCACATCGACGATGGCGATGATAGGGCGTTTGTCACCTCGGGCGATGGCTTCATCGACGGCCTTCGCCAGGCCCCAGCCTTCAAGCAAGCCGACTTCGCCAGTGCGCGCACGCGGGAACCGATTGTGCGCGTCGGTGACCACGGCGATGAAACGCACGGCCTGCTCGCCCAACAGGCCGTCAGCCACTTTCAGGGAGTTCGGCAAACCCTCGACGAGCGTCGCGCCGGCGCTCAACGCGTTGAACCACTGCAAACCTCTCATGGTTGTTCTCCTTGAAACAGCTTGCGCACCGTCGCCGGGTCGATCTGCGCCGTGGCATCCAGTTCGGCCAGGCGCGCCAGGTAGTACTCGGCCCGACGGCTGCGTTGTTGGGCAGGCAAGCCTTGTTGCAACAATGCGCTGACGGTCTGTTGTATCTCGTCCACGTCGTCCGCCACATAACGGTCGGCCAAGCCGCTGTTGAAGCGTTGCTCACCGCCCGTGAGGCTCCAGATAAAAGGCCGGTCGCGGGAGTCGTATTCTTCCAGGCCGGCCTCCTGTTCGATCACCTGCGGGCCATTCAGGCCCAGGCGTGCTTCGCGAGTGACCACCAGGTAACTGCACAGCCCGGCCGCAATGGACATGCCGCCAAAGCAACCGACACTGCCGGCCACCACGCCGATCACCGGCTGGTACTGGCGCAGGTCGACGATCGCCGCGTGGATATCAGCGATGGCCGCCAGACCGAGGTTGGCTTCCTGCAGGCGCACGCCACCGGTTTCCAGCAGCAATACCGCACCCGTGGGAATGCCTTTGCGATTGTCTTCGGCGGCCAGTTCCAGTGCGCCAGCGATCTTGGCGCCGCCCACTTCACCGAGGCTACCGCCCTGGAAATTGCCTTCGATGGCGGCAATGACCACCGGTTTTCCACCGATGCTGCCCTTGGCGATCACCACGCCGTCATCGGCCTGCGGCACCACGCCTTGGCGGCTGAGCCACGGCGACATGACGCGCTGGAACGGGTCGATCAATTCGCGGTAGGTGCCTGCCTCCAATAAGGCCTTGGCGCGCTGCCGAGCGCCCAGTTCAACGAAGCTGTGTTTGGCGAGCAAGTCAGTCATGGCCGATCTCCTCGAAACCCTGCTCCAGGCGCAAGCGCACCACGCCAGGGGTGGCGCCGAAGTCATGGATCTCAATCTTCAATGCCGGTGGGGTGTGCTCCTGGAAGATCCGCTCGAACAGATGCTGCCAACGTTGCTCGGCGCCATTCACCGAGGTCTGCACCTGGATGGTCAGGGTACCCGGCGTGCCGGGTTCCAGCAGTATTTCCAAGTCGCCAGAGCCCACGCAACCCACCAACGCACGGCCTTTTGGTGGCTGCCCGGCGGGGAATTCAAAGGATAAGGTTTGCATCAAAACGCTCCATCGAGGCGGTCGATAAACAGGCAGGCGGCCAACAGGTCGGCGGCGCCACCGGGGGAGGCATTCAGGGCCAGCAGTTGGAGGTCCAGTTCGTGCAGTTGGCGGCGACCGGCCAAGGTTGCGCTGCCGCCAGCGTCCAGTACCGCTTGGGCGCCTGTTTGCATGGCGTGAAGGCCTTCGGGACCAGCGCGGTAGAGCACGCAGGTGTCGCCAAGGTCCGTCATGATCGCGAGCAAGGCATCCAGGCGCGCGTTCTGTTCGCCGGCATTTTGCTGGCGGCTTCTGTGCAGTTGCGGCAGGCCGCGTTGCACCACGGACGGGAAGCCCAGTTGCGCCTCTTCACGGGCGCCGCGTGCGCCGTAGCGTTGGGCGACTTGAGCGCCGTGGCTCATGGGGTGGGGGGCATAGCGGTCGTTGAGCAGGGCCAGTTTGGCCGCCGTCAGCGTGACAGCACGTGGCGCCAGGACGGCAGCGGCGGTGAGCAAACCAAGGGCCCAGATCGCGCCGCGATGGGTATTCACGCCGTGGGTAGTGGTGAGCATCGCTTGTTCACCCTCGCGGCCAATACGCCCGAGGGCTTCGCGCAGGGGCAAGCCGACTTCGCCGAATTCAATCGCCGCCTCGGCCATCTCCTTGAACATCGGCCACAGCGACAGCGCCGAGGCATGCATCAGGCCCAGGTGCAAATCGCTGTGGGCGCCGTTGCCACGCCGGTCCACCAAGGCAGGTTTGGGCGACAGGTCCGCTTCATCGATCAGCGCATCGACGGCGTTATCGGCCAGGCGATCCGCAAGGCTGAGTTCGTGCAGTTTAAGAGCGCGCATTTACCAACTCCTGAACTTGGCGGGCGGGTTGTACAAGCCACCGGACCACTCCACCAGGTCGGCGACGCTCTTGGCGGCCAACAGCTCGCGGGTGGCGTCAGTGCGGCGGATGCCCAAGTCTTCGGGCAAGGCGATCAAGCCTTCGCGGCGCATGCGCGCGGTGTCCTTGGGGTTGTGGCGCATGCCAATGGCCGTGACGCCCGCGACAGCCGCGATCATCGCCTGGCGCTCTTCGAGGGAGCGCGCCTTGTACAGGTAGGCGATACCTTCTTCGGTGAGCAGGTGGGTAACGTCATCGCCGTAGATCATGATCGGCGCCAGGGGCATGCCGCTTTTGCGCGCGACTTCCACGGCGTCGAGGGTGTCGACGAATGTGGGTTTGCCGCCTTCCTGGAAGGTTTCGACCATTTGCACCACCAGTTTCTTACCGCGTTCGAGCAAGGCTTGCGGGGCATCGTCGTGGCGCATATCCAACCATGCAGGCGTGCCATGCCGGCGACCGCGCGGGTCATGCCCCATGTTCGGGGCGCCACCAAAACCGGCGAGGCGGCCACGGGTCACCGTGGAGGAATGCCCGTCGCCGTCGACTTGCAGGGTCGCGCCGATAAACAGGTCCACCGCGTACTGGCCGGCGAGTTGGCAGAACATCCGGTTGGAGCGCATCGAGCCGTCGCGGCCGGTGAAGAACACATCCGGCCGTGCGGCGATGTAGTGCTCCATGCCCAGTTCGGTGCCAAAGCAATGCACGCTTTCGACCCAGCCGCTTTCAATCGCGGGGATCAGCGTGGGGTGCGGGTTGAGGGTCCAGTTGCGGCAGATCTTGCCCTTGAGGCCCAGCGATTCGCCGTAGGTGGGCAGGATCAGCTCGATGGCGGCGGTGTTGAAGCCGATGCCGTGGTTGAGCGACTGCACATTGTGTTTTTCGTAGATGCCACGGATCGCCATCATCGCCATCAGCACGTGCACCGGCTTGATGTGGCGCGGGTCGCGGGTGAACAGCGGCTCGATGTAGAACGGCTTGTCGGCCACCACCACGAAATCCACCCAACTGGCGGGGATGTCGACGCGGGGCAAATCGGTGACGTCGTCCACCAACTGGTTGACCTGCACGATCACGATGCCATCGCTGAACGCGGCAGGCTCGATCAGCGCCGGAGTGTCTTCTGTACTGGCGCCGGTGTAGATATTGCCCGCACGGTCGGCCATGAACCCGGCGGAGAGCACCACGCTGGGGATCAGGTCCACCACCAGCCGGGCATAGAGTTCGATATAGGTGTGGATCGCGCCGATTTCCAGCAGGCCATCTTCGAGCAACTGGCTGATGCGCAGGGATTGGGTGCCGGCGAACGAGAAGTCCAGCTTGCGTGCGATGCCTTTTTCAAACAGGTCCAGGTGCTCGGAACGGCCGACACTGGGCATGATCATGTGCAAATCGTGAAGCTTGGCCGGGTCGGCCTTGGCCAGGGAGCGCGAGAGGAAATCCGCCTGCTTCTGGTTATTGCCCTCCAGCACCACGCGGTCGCCAGGGAGGATCAGCGCCTCCAGTGCCTCGACAATCCTGTCGCTGGGCAACACCGCTCCGTCTGCGTATTTTTTGACCAGCTCGAGGCGCCGCTGCTTCTCGTCGCGCCGCCGCGTCCAGCGCGAGTCGGGGGTGATGGTGGTTGTCATGGTCGCTCCACGGGTTTGCTGTCGTGGGGCTTACCTTAGGAGTGAATGAGAGGGCCATCAATCAAGCTGGGCGGCGGATCGTTACGGCTGGAGTAACGAAGCCCCTGTGAATGCTGAACGTAAGCCTGATGCACATCAAAATGTGGGAGCTGGCTTGCCTGCGATAGCGGTGTGTCATCTGGCGATAAGTCGACTGCTACTGCGCCATCGCAGGCAAGCCAGCTCCCACATTTGATCGATGGTGTTTGTTAAATAGCGGTCCCAATCAGGGAACGATCAGTCCCTGTTTGGGACCGTTTCAAGAGGCTGGCGATGGGCTGACTTGCTCCAATGCTCTATCGACCAACAACTGACCCAACTCTGCCATTTGCTGAATCCCGAGCATGATCGCACGCTGGGAGGTGTCCAGGTCGAAGGCGAGATTGCAGGTGAGTGCGTTAAGGGAAGACAGGGTTTCGCTGGCGTTGACCAGCAGGGTTTCGGTGTTTTCGTGCGGGTTTACGGTGAAGAGGGGCGGATTGGGGGTAGGTTTGACCATGATGAAGCTCCTAAACAGTGAGTAAGGAGCGCCACCGTTCGCTTGCACGCGAATGAGGGTGGCGACCGTGCGCAGGTGTGCAAGACCGGGCCTGTTTAGGACACCCAGCAGGTCCGAAGACCTCCTGCGCGCAGCCGCCATAAAGCAGCGAGCACAAAAAACGCCCGTTGGATGGCTGGGCGTTTGTACGCCTAAACAGTTTCGTCGGACTTGCACGTCCGTGTCACCGTTTTTTGCGATGACAGAACGAAGACTAGGCGCGCTGACGGCACGCGACAAGTTCATGCACAGCCCAAAATCTTGCAGGAAAAATCCGAGAGCCTGCCGACCTATAACCTCATGTCTAGTCTCACAGCCCCTAAACCTTCGAGCGGGTAACTACGGTACTCATAAACCTCACCTCGAACAGTGAGGCGGATAAGGCCCCCCTGCCGGGTAACTTGAACATCCGGCTCTTTGGTTTTCAGAAAAGGGTGTGCCGACACCAATGTCGTGAGTATTTCCCGATCATTCCCCAGATCCTTGTGGACGTAGTACAGGTAGGAAAAGCCCACCGTAGCGCCACCCTGATTGTTTCGCGCACCGTAAATGGAGCTCCCGTTATTCAGGGAATACTTGAGCACAACCTCATCCAATTCCGGTGGACCTGGGCTCATCAACCAACCAACACCCAAGTACCCGAGACACACCACCAGCAGCCCATTGAACAAGCCCTGGACCGGCCACTTAATACCCTTGAGCTCTGGCATATTCGATGCCCTCCTTGATCCAATGCTGGTCACTGTGATCATCACCATACGGCGCATCGCCCACCAGTCTCCGAACTCCGCCCGAGAAGTCCCTGCTGCCTTTTGCGCCGCACCAGCCGCTCTCAACAGCACACTCTCCGGAATACCCAGCACAATGCCGGTAACGCCGTAGTTGAAGTTACCGAACGCCTCGTACTCACGGCTTTTCTGTTTGTAATCCCAAGGGCCACGCCCCCGAACCTGTGAGTAAAACCACGAATAGGCGAAGGCCGAATCAGGCTTCAAATGCATCCTGCGGTTGTTGGCCAAGGCGATATTGTCTTGCAGCGAAACGCCCGAAGGTATGGGAGGGGCGGCCATTTGCGAATCCTTGCTGATGGGGTTGAGCGATGAAAACTAGCACTCAAAAATCAGTAAAAATACGAAGGTAAGACTTACAGAAATTTCAGACACGCTATCAGTCCGAGCCCTACCTACGATTGTCGTCCCGACAAGCAACAAGGAATGTTCTGACAGCGTTTTCAGGTTGTTGCTCGGAACCTGTGTCTCTAGCCTTTCCGCTCCGAATCGTTCCGCGGACAGACATCATGAAGCCGACCGTTAAAACCGATGCAAGGCCATTACAGAGCGTGATGTATCACATCACAATCGCGCCATGATCGTCAGCCGGAAACACAAAGGTCTCAGGGTCTTCTATGAGACAGGCTCGACCAGTGGAATCAACGCAAATCATGCAAAGCGCTTACGCCGCGTTCTGTTCATTCTGGACAAAGCCGAACGTCCAGATGCACTGAACTTGCCTGGTTGGCGTTTCCATCGGTTGAATGGCGACCTGATCGACTATTGGCCTGTCAGCATTAGTGGTAACTGGCGCATCATTTTTCGGATGTTCGACGACCAAGTCGAACTGGTTGATTATCTTGATTACCACTGAGTAGAGGTATCGATATGGGCATGCACAACCCCCCTCACCCAGGTGAAATCCTGCTTGAAGATGTAATCCCTGCCCTGGACATCACCATCACCGAAATGGCCCGGCGCCTGGGTTTCGCCCGTGAGACATTTTCGAGGATTTTGCATGGGCGTGCGCCTGTCAGTCCTGACTTGGCGGTGCGGCTTGAGCGGGCAGGTGTGAGCACTGGGCAGTTATGGCTGTCGATGCAAAGCGCCTACGACTTGTGGCAGGCCGAGCATCGGGAGCAGCCGGTGACTGAGCGGTTTGCGCGGATTGATTGAGCCTGTTCCTGTAGGAGCGAGCTTGCTCGCGAAGAACCGTCAGGCACCGCTGGTTAAAAGTAGCGCTGCGTTATCGTTGGCGCTTTTCGCGAGCAAGCTCGCTCCTACAGTGGGTCACTGTCAGGCCAGGCCGGACTCTACCAGCAGTGCCTCAAGCCCCATCAAATCCGGCACCTTCGCCACATGCTCGCCCACCTGCACCGCCGCCAGCTCCAGCGGGCACAGCGGCACGTCCACATAGCTCAACTCACTGTCGAGCTTGTACGACCGTGGAATGCCCTGGATCACCAGCGCAATAAACTTCAACGTCGGCCGCCCACCCAATGCATTCAACACCACGATCCGCGAGCGTTCGCCGGTCACACTCGCTTCGCCGCACACCGCTTCGAAGCTGATCAGCGGTATTTGTCGATCGCGCCAGGTCACTTGCCGCAGATACCACGGCGGCGCATCGCTGGCCGGTTCGCCGCGCTGGAAGTCGATCAGCTCGGCGATGGCGACGTTGGGCAGCACCAGGTGGCGGTCGGCCAAGGGCAGGAGCAGGCCGGTGAGTTGACTGGTGCGGTGGTCAAGCATGGGACTTGCTCCAGTAGGCGATGCTTTCCAGCAGCACCGACTCTTGGTACGGCTTGCCGAGGTAGTCGTTGACGCCGATGGCCATGGCGCGGTCGCGGTGTTTCTGGCCGGTGCGCGAGGTGATCATGATGATCGGCAGGCGCATCAGCCGCGGGTCGTTGCGCACTTGGGTGGCGACTTCGAAGCCGTCCATGCGCGGCATTTCGATGTCGAGCAGCATCAGGTCCGGGGTGTGCTCTTCAAGCACGGCGAGCGCATCGATGCCGTCTTTAGCGGTGAGCACGTTCATGCCGTTGCGCTCCAACAGGCGGCTGGTGACTTTGCGCACGGTGACCGAATCGTCCACCACCAGCACCAGCAACGGGCGCTTTTTGAGCGGGTCGTTGAGGACCAGCGGCGCGTCAACGAACTGGGCCGGCAAGGCCGGCTGGCGCGCACGGATATGCGCCAGCAAGTCGATGATCAGCACCACGCGGCCGTCGCCCAGGATGGTCGCGCCCGACAAGCCTTGCACGCCTGCAAACTGCGGCCCCAGGCCCTTGACCACGATTTCTCGGGTACCGGCCATCGCGTCCACATGGACGGCCACGCGCCGCTCGTTGCACTGCACCAACAGCACTGGCACCGGCTGGTACTGGCCCAGCAGTTTCGGGCGGCTGACGGTGTGCAGCAGGTCACCCAGGTAGAACAGTTCGTAACGCTGGCCAGCGTATTCATAACACGGCGGGTCTTGCTGGTAATGCCCCGCTAGCTCGTGGGGCAGCACCCGCACCAGGCCTTCGATGGTATTGAGCGGGATCGCGTATTGGTCGTCCGCGCACTGCACCATCAGCGCCCGGTTGACCGACACGGTAAACGGCAAACGAATACGGAAATGCACCCCCTCACCCGGCGTCGAGTCAATGACCATCGAGCCACCGAGCTGACGCACTTCCTCGTGCACCACGTCCATGCCCACGCCGCGCCCGGAAATCTGCGTGATTTTCTCCGCCGTGGAGAACCCCGGCTGCAGGATGAACTGCAACACGTCGCGGTCGCTGATCTCTTGATTCGGGTCGAGCAGGCCGCGCTTGATCGCCTTGCGCCGCACAGCCTCCAGGGGGACGCCAGCACCGTCGTCACGCATGTCGAAGACGATATCGCCGCCCTCGTGGGTCAGGTCCAGGGTGATACGGCCTTTCTCGGGCTTGCCGGCCAGCAGCCGCGCATCACGCGACTCCAGGCCATGGTCGACGGCATTGCGCAGCATGTGCTCCAGCGGCGCGGCCATGCGCTCCAGCACGTTGCGGTCCATCTCACCCTCGGCATTGCCAACGATGAACTCCACGTCCTTGCCCAACTCACCGGCCACCTGGCGCACGATGCGCTTGAGGCGCGGCAGCATGCGCTCGAACGGCACCATGCGCGTGCGCATCAGGCCTTCCTGCAACTCGGTGTTGATGCGCGCCTGTTGCTGCAACAGGCCGTGCGCGTCCTCGTTGCGGCGCTCAAGGGTGTCCTTGAGGTCGAGCAAGTCAGAGGCGGACTCGGACAACGCACGGGACAATTGCTGCAACTGCGAGTGGCGGTCCATTTCCAGCGGATCGAATTCTTCGTAGCCCAGGCGCTCGGCCTCGGCTTGCTGGCGGCTGAGGATGCGGCCCTGGGTTTCGGTGTCGAGACGCCGCAGTTGGTCGCGCATGCGTTCGATCGTGGTTTCCACTTCGGTGAGGGCAATGCGGGCGTCGTTGACTTGCTGCTCGATGCGGCCGCGAAAGATCGAGGTCTCACCGGCCAGGTTGACCAGGTCGTCGAGCAGCTCGGCAGAGATCTTCACCATGTCGGCAGCCGGGTCGACGACAGCGTCCGTCTTGCCCGCTGGCAACGCCACTGGCGTCACTGGCTCGGCGCTTGGGTGCACCAGGCTTTTGATGCGCTCGATGAGCTTGTCCACCGAGCCGACCGGCAAGCCGTCCGTTACCGCGTCGATCATCTGCGCCAGGCGGTCGTGGCAGCCCTGCAGCAACGCGAACAGTTCCGGCGACGGCGCGAGCAAGCCGGCAGACAGACCTTCGTAGAGAAATTCCAGTTCATGGGCCAGGTCGCCAATGGGCGCGATCTCGACCATGCGCGCACCGCCCTTGAGGGTATGCAGGTCGCGCAGCAGGGTTTCCACCTCCTGCCGATTGCCAGGCTCGGCCTGCCAGCGCGACAACGCGGCACTGGAGCTGTCGAGAATGTCGGCCGCTTCTTCGAGGAAGATATCCAGCAGCTCGGGATCGGCGCCGGACGCTGGCGGCGCTTCGGTCGGGGTAGCAGGCGCGTTGCCCTGGCGCAACGCCCGCACCTTGGCAATCAGCTCGGCGCTGTCGCTCAAGGGTTGGTGATGCTGCAGCTCTTCAAGTTGCAAGGCGAGCAGCTCGTGGCTGGCCATCAGCACGTGGGACAGCTCGGTGGAATAGCTGAAGCGACGGTCCACCAGCCCCTCGTACACGCATTCCAGCTCATGGGCCAGGTCGCCAATGGGGCCGATTTCGGCCATGCGTGCTCCGCCCTTGAGGGTGTGCAAGTCACGCTGCAACGACGACAACGGCGCCGCGTTGTCGGGCTCCAGCAACCAGCGCTTGAGCGACTGCCCGGCGCTGTCGAGGATGTCTACCGCCTCTTCGAGGAAGATCTCGACGATCTCGTCGTCCATCGCGGTGTCGTGATCCAACTGCTGTGTGGCGGCGCCCAGTTCGGAAATGCTCAGGACCCGGCTGCCGTCACTTTTGATCAGGCCGGTGGCGGACGGGTCGAGGGCTTCATCCAGCAGCTCGCGCAGGGCCTCGACCCGTGCCGGCGCCAGGCTGATTTCCTGGCCGGCCGCCAGCTGGTCGAGCATGCTGATGAGCGCCTCATGGGCCTGCTCGGCCTCGTGGAAAAACCGCTCGCTCACGGCCAGGCTACTCTCTTCCACCGCGCCATAGAGGTCGAGCAGGGCTTCGCAGAGTTCGTCGATGGCGTGCAGGTCGGCGACGTGCGCGCCCTCCCCCAGTGTGGTCAGTTCGTCCAGCAGTGCAGTGAGTTCCTGGCGTTCGCCGGGGTGCTGTTGCCAGCGCCGCAGCAGGCTTTCGGCGTCGAGCAGAATGTCCATGCCCTGGGCCAGGAAGTTGGCAATCAGTTGCGGGTCGCGCTTGATACGCAGGCCGGTATGCGGTGCGTCGAGCAACGCTTCAAGCTGGTGGTCCAGCAGGCGTTGAGTGCGGCTGATCAGGGCCTCTGCGCCCCTGATCGGCGCCAGGGGGTCGTTGTCCAGATCACGCAGCCCGCGCTGGAACAGGCCCTCGGCTTCGAGCAGCAACTCCACTTCGTCCAGGTCCAGCGGCAGGCGGTGAGCCTTGTATTCGCGGGTGAGGTGGTCCAGCGGGCGCGCCAGCTCGGCGATGGGCAAAACGCCGGCCATGTAGGCGCTGCCCTTGAGCGTGTGCAGGGCACGTTGCAGTTCATCGCTGACTTGCAGCGGCACATGCTCGGCGGCCTGTTGCAGGAAGTGGTTGAGGCTGTCCAGGTGGCTCTGGGCTTCGTTGCGGAAGATCTCCAGCAGCATTGGGTCATAGGGTTCGGCGGCTGGCACTGGGGTACCGCTGGCCAAGGCATGGGCACGGGCGGCCAGGGCGTCGACTTCATCGCGCTGACGTTGGTCGCCAATGGCAAAGTCCGCGATCAACTCCGGCAGCAAGGCGACCGCCTCGTCCAGCACCTGCTGCACCTCGGGGCCCAGGGCCACGCTGCGTTCCAGTACACGATTGAGCAGGTTTTCCACAGCCCAGGCCAGCTCGGCCAGCACCAGGGCACGCACCATGCGGCCGCTGCCCTTGAGGGTGTGGAAGGCACGGCGCATTTCACCCTGGGCGGTCTTGTCAGCGCTGTTGGGCAAGTAACGGTGCAGCACGTCGAGGACTTCGTCGGTTTCCTCAAGGAAGACTTCGCGCAGTTCATCGTCGATGGGCTCTTCGCCGGCCGGTGGCGGCAGCAGGCTGCCGGGGCGTTGCAGGGCAGGCGGGTTCAGGCGCGAGGTGGGGCTGGCCAGCGCGTCGAACTGGGACTGGCTCGGCGTGACCTCTGCCGAAAGCGCCCCCTCCGGCGCAACCAAGGCTTGGCGCCAGGGCTTCTCGGCGGGCAGGTAACCCAGGGCAGCCAAGCCTTGGCTCGCCAGTTCCAGCACACGCTCACCGGTGGCATCGGGGTCTTGGAGCATGCGCTCGAGGTAGTACTCGACGCTGCTGACCACATCGGCGAAATGCGCCAGTTGCATCTCTGAAGGCGGCGCATCGTTGCCGATCAACTGTTCGTCGACGTAATCCGTGCAGCCACGCATCAGGCTTGCCGCGCGGGGCAACGGGATCATCGCCAGGGCGCCGCGCACCTGGCTCAGCAGTTCCGGCAGGGACTCCAGGCGCTGGCGGTCCCAATCGGCTTCGATGCAGTCGATCACCAGTTCCTTGGCTTGCTTGAGGCACTGGCAGGACTCGCGGATCACCAGTTGGTGGATCTGGGTCAGGTCAGTGGTGGGCAGGCGGCTTTCTTCGCGGCTTTCCGGTTCGACGGTGCCGACCATGCCGGCCAGCGTGGCTTCGACGTAGAGCAAGGCACCGGCGACGTCCATCAGCACTGCATCGTTCGGCTCGCGTTGGCCCTGGGTCAAACTCAGCACCACGGCAAGCTGGTCGATGATGACCTTACGCGGCTGGCCGAACCCCAGCACCGCCAGGGTATCGGCGATTTGCCGCAGCGGAGCCAGCAATGCATCCAGGTCATTGGTGTGCTGCCGGTCGCTGCGCACGAACAAGTCGAGGCGTTCCTTGACCCGCACCAGCTCTTCACACAAGGCCCCCAGCACCGAGCCCATGGCATTGCGGTCCGGCCCGGCCAGGCGTGCGCGTTCGGCATCGACCACCGCGCTGTCGGGCAAGGCTTCATCCAGGCCGTAGCGTTCCTTGAGGCTTTGCATGCGTGGCGTCGGCCGGGTGACCTTGGCCACATAGAACAGCAGGCTCTTGAGCAATTCGTCGGGCGCCGACTGGTTGATCCCGCCGATACCTTGCGCCAACAGGCGCTTGAGCTGTTTGTCACTGGCCTTGAGCAGGCTGCGCAGCGCCGGGCTGTTGGCGATCACGCCGGTGAGCATGCCTTCGACCAGCGCCGAGGTGACTTGCCACAACGGCAACAATGGCGCGCCCTGGCACAAGGCTTCGAGGCGCGCGAACACTCGGGCCATGTCTTCCAGGTTGCTGGGCCCATGGTCCTCACGCAGCAGCCCGGCCAGGGCTTGTTGCAGCAGTTGGTGCCATTGGCGCAGTTGTTCCTTCAGGTCGGGCACCGCGCGTTGGGCCAGGGCTTCATCGGGCAGCGGCGCTATCGTCAGCAGTTGCGGGCTGAACAGGCTGGTCTCCGACAGCAGGCTTTCACCGCGGGCGCTGCGCAGGTCATTGAGCAGCGGCAACACCACCAGGGGCAGGTCACGGCGGGCGCTGTGCACACGGTCCAGGTACAGCGGCAATTGGTTGAGGGCCTGTTGCAGCAGGCGGATGCTTTCGTCGCGCTGGCTCACGCCTGCGGCTTGCAGGGCCAGGGCCAGTTCTTCGATTTCCTCGGCCAGCAGGGCCGCGCCGTAGAACTCGACCATCTGCAGCGCACCATGCACTTGGTGGATGCACCCCAGGCACTCACTGATGGCGTCGCTGTCGTGGGCTTCGACATACGCGTCGAGCGCCGAACGGGCCTGCTTCAGGGTTTCGGCAATGTCGCCCTTGACCCATTCGAGGGCCACGTAGTCGTGCCGATCAACCATAACTGCTCCGCTTAGAATTCATGGGTTGCTGGTGTTGCCAAGAACAATGGCGCTCAACCGTGGGAATTGGCTTGCTTGCGATAGCGACCTACCAGCTGATACGCCCGCAACTGAACTACCGCCATCGCAGGCAAGCCAGCTCCCACATTGGGACTGTGGTGTTCTTTAGATAGCATTTCAATCATCGACTTGTTTGGGGGGTGGCAGGGTAAACCCCGACACCGACCGGCGCAGCTGGCTGGCCATTTTCGCCAGGTTGCCGATGCTTTCGGCGGTCGCGGTGGAGCCCGACGAGGTCTGGGTGGTGATCTGCTGGATCACGTTCATGGTCAGGGAAATCTGCCCCGCCGAATTCGTCTGCTGCTGTGCCGCGTTGGAGATGCTCTGGATCAGCGCCGCCAGGGTTTTCGATACGCCTTCGATTTCCTCCAGCGCTACCCCGGCGTCCTGGGCCAGCCGCGCGCCGCGCACCACTTCGGTGGTGGTCTGCTCCATGGAAATCACCGCCTCATTGGTGTCAGCCTGGATCGCTCGCACCAGGGTTTCGATCTGCCGCGTCGCCGCCGACGAGCGCTCGGCCAGCCGCTGTACTTCATCGGCTACCACGGCAAAACCACGCCCGGCATCCCCGGCCATGCTCGCCTGGATCGCGGCGTTGAGGGCGAGGATATTGGTCTGGTCGGCAATGTCGTCGATCAGGCTGACGATGTCGCCAATCTCCTGGGAAGACTCGCCCAATCGCTTGATGCGCTTGGCGGTGTCCTGGATCTGCTCGCGGATGTTGTCCATGCCGTGGATGGTGTTGTGCACCACTTCGTTGCCCTTGTTGGCGATCTCCACCGAGCGCTCCGCCACGGCCGAGGACTCTGCGGCGTTGGCCGACACCTGGTCGATGGACTGGGCCATCTGGTTGATCGCAGTGGACGCTTCGGCGATCTGCTGGGCTTGGTGTTCCGACGCCTGGGCCAGGTGCATGGCGGTGGCCTGGGTGTCCTGCACCGCCCCGGCGACCTGCCCGGCCGTGAGGTTGATGGTGGCGACCAGGTCGCGCAGTTGGTCGACGGAATAGTTGATGGAGTCGGCGATGGTGCCGGTGAAGTCTTCGGTCACCGAGGCCGTCACCGTCAGGTCACCGTCGGCCAGGTCTTCGATTTCATCCAGCAGGCGCATGATCGCATTCTGGTTGCGTTCGTTCTTCTCGGCGGTTTCGTGCAATTGGCGGTTGGTCTCGCGCACCATCACCAGGCCGATCAGGATGATCGAGGTCAGCGCCAACAAGCCCAGCACATAGCCGCCAATGGTGTCGAAGCTGCGCCCGCTGGCCAGGTTTTCGAACCCGGTGGCCAGGTGCGACGCCTCATCGAGCAAGGTTTGCGACAGGTTGAAGATATTGCTCGCCGATGCCCGCACCTGGAACAGTTGCGGCGAGGTTTCAAGGATTTCATCCACGGAGCCGGAGACAAACTCGAACAGCTCGGCGATTTCTGCCAGCCGCGCACGGGCGTCGCGGTCTTCGACCTGGGTGATGCGCAAGCCGGGGTTGCCCTGGAGCATACCGTTGAGCACCTGGCCAAAACGGTTGGCATCGCGGCCGAAGGCGTCGGCGGCCTGCACGGCGGTTTCGTCGCCGGCCAGTACGGTGTTCACCGCGCCGAGGATGCGTTCGGCCAGCAGTGACTGGCGCTGGGCCAACGCCACCTGACTGGCCGGGGCACCCCGTTGCAGGAGGATGTCGACGACCTTTTCCGACTCCACCTGCAGTTGCGGCACGGTTTCGGCCAGTGTCGCGGCAACCTGGTGCAGCGACAGCACCGTCTGTTCGCTGGCGAGGATTGCGTCGGTATTTTTCAGCAGCGCTTCCCAGTCGGTCTGCACTGCGCGCATTTCGGCACGTACCGCACTCGGCGCGGCAGGCAGGCCGGTTTCCTGGTCACCTTTTTTCAGGAAACCCCAGCGCTGGGCAAAGTCGTTGCGCGCATCGCCCAACAGCTTGAACGCAGCCGCCTTGCCAGCGGCGGCCTCGGTGGCGTTCTTGGCGATGCGCTGGGACAGCACGCGCAGCTCACCGGCGTGGCCGATGTATTGTTTGTCATAGGTGGACTGGGTGTTGAGGTACGCAAAGTTGGCGAACAACAACATGATGAACACGATCAACGCAATGAACAGCACGATGATCTGCGAGCGGCTGCGCGAGCCGGCCTGAGGTTTTGGCGTGGTAGCGGTGGTCATGCGGCAACATCCATGAAGCCTGGGGCCTGGGCCAGGGCGAAGGGGCTGAAGACCTGCCATTGCTGGTCGCCATCGAACTGGCCCTGGATGAACGGTGCACCGGGAGCGGGGCTCGCCAGCAGTGCGTCTTGTTCAAAATGCTGCATCCCCACCACCTCGTCGACCAGCAGCCCGAAAAACAAGTCGTTGAATTCCACCACCAATACGCGCCGCTGTTTGCGCGCCTTCGACAGTTCAAGGCCGAGGAACCCACCCAGGTCCATCACCGGCAACAAGCGCCCACGCAAGTTGGCCACACCCTTGACCCAGGCCTTGACCCCTGGCATCAAGGTGCAGCGCGGTTCATGCAGGACTTCGGCGACTTCGCCCATGGGCGCCACGTACCAGTGCTGGCCCAGGCGAAAGCCGATCCCGCTCCAGCGTTGCAGGCGGGTTTCCTGGGATGGCAGGTCGGCAGCCAGCAGGCGGCAACGCCGGTCGATGTCCAGCAGCAGCTCGAAGGCGGTTTGCGACTCGGTCATGATGGCGAACCGTCAGCCAGCCAGCACCTTGTTGAGGGTGGCGATCAGGGTTTCTTCATCCACCGGCTTGGTCAGGTAATCCTTGGCGCCCTGGCGCGCCCCCCAGATCTTGTCGGTTTCCTGGTCCTTGGTGGTGATGATGATGATCGGGATGCCGTTGGTTTCCGGCTCCTTGGACAACTGGCGGGTGGCCTGGAAGCCATTGAGGCCCGGCATCACGATGTCCATCAGCACGGCATCGGGTTTTTCCTGGCGGGCCAGGGCCACGCCGTCTGCGCCGTTTTCGGCCTTGAGAACCTGATGGCCATGCTTTTCCAGCATGCCGGTCAGTTTGTACATTTCGGTCGGCGAATCGTCGACGATCAGAACACGTGCCATGGTTTTCCCCACTACATAGGTGGACGCCGGCCCTTGTGAGGCGGTGTCAGTGTGCTTGTTCTACTGCGGCGAAAGCAGGCACGTAGGCCTTGATCGCACCCAGCAGTTCTTCCTTGCTGAAAGGCTTGGTCAAAAACTGATCGACACCCACGATGCGCCCCTTGGCCTTGTCGAACAGGCCGTCCTTGGAGGACAACATGATCACCGGGATCGACTTGAACGCCGGGTTGTTCTTCACCAGCGCGCAGGTCTGATAGCCATCCAGGCGCGGCATCATGATGTCGACAAAAATAATGTGCGGGTGATGATCAACAATCCGGGCCAGGGCATCGAAACCGTCGATGGCCGTGATGACATCGCACCCCACATTCTTCAACAAGGTTTCAGCGGTGCGGCGGATCGTCTTCGAATCGTCGATCACCATCACTCTCAAGGCGTTGGAATGCTGTTCCATATCTGCTCTGCCATCGCCACAGCGAATCGGTTTTCGGTGTGTACTGCCTGATGTTGCACAGGATGAGCGCCGCAAGCCTTGGAATTCAAGGGCTGCTGCGCCGTGGCAGTCTTTTTAGCACAGTCTCCGGGCGCAATCTATCGAGCAACCGGCCAGGTGGTTTTTCCTTGACCCACAACAGCCACAGCGCCACTCTGACGCCACTTTTATGCGCCCTAATTTGCTAGAGGAAATCCCCCATGAGCGTTCGCGTCGGCATTGTCATGGACCCTATCGCCAGCATCTCCTATAAAAAGGACAGCTCGCTGGCCATGCTCCTGGCCGCCCAGGCCCGCGGCTGGACGTTGTTCTATATGGAGCAGCGCGATCTTTACCAGGGTGACGGCGAGGCCCGCGCACGCATGCGTCCGCTGCAGGTGTTTGCCAACCCTGAGAAGTGGTTCGAGCTGTCGGACGAAATCGACAGCCCGCTGAGCGACCTGGATGTGATCCTGATGCGCAAGGACCCGCCGTTCGACATGGAGTTCGTCTACTCCACTTACCTGCTGGAGCAGGCCGAGCGCGCGGGCGTACTGATCGTCAACAAGCCGCAGAGCCTTCGCGATTGCAATGAAAAGCTGTTTGCCACCCTCTTCCCGCAGTGCACACCGCCGACCGTGGTCAGCCGCCGCGCCGACGTGCTGCGTGAGTTCGCCGCCAAGCACGGTGATGTGATCCTCAAGCCGCTGGACGGCATGGGCGGCACGTCGATCTTCCGTCACCGCGCCGGCGACCCGAACCTGTCGGTGATCCTGGAGACCCTGACCGCCCTGGGCACCCAGCAGATCATGGGGCAGGCCTACCTGCCGGCCATCAAGGACGGCGACAAGCGCATCTTGATGATCGACGGCGAGCCGGTGGATTACTGCCTGGCACGCATCCCGGCGGCCGGCGAAACCCGCGGCAACCTGGCGGCCGGTGGCCGTGGTGAAGCGCGCCCCCTGTCGGACAAGGATCGCTGGATCGCCGCCCAGGTGGGCCCGACCCTGCGTGAAAAAGGCTTGCTGTTTGTCGGCCTGGACGTGATCGGTGAACACCTGACCGAAATCAACGTCACCAGCCCGACCTGCATTCGCGAGATCGACAATGCTTTCGGCACCAATATCGGCGAAATGCTGATGGCCGTGATTGCCGAAAAACTGCAAGTTGCACGCTCCAAGCCGCAAGTTTAAGGCGAGCCGCTTTCAGGCTTGCAGCTTGTAACTTGTCGCTTGAAGCTAAAAACCAACATTGCGCTATCATGCCGAACCCTGAAACGCGCGATGTTGGTTTTTTTGTCATGACACTCCCGTCCGATCTGCCCCCCGAACTCTCCCACAGCGGCGTGCGCCCGGCTGATCGGCTCGGATTTACCCTGTTCCTGGCAGCACTGATTCACCTGGCCCTGATCCTCGGCGTGGGATTCACCCTGGTTGAACCCAAGCAGATCAGCAAAACCCTGGAAATCACCCTCGCCACCTTCAAAAGCGAAAAGAAACCCGAGAAGGCTGACTTCCTCGCCCAGGACAATCAGCAAGGCAGCGGCACCCTCGACAAGAAGGCCGTACCCAAGACCACCGAAGTGGCGCCGTTCCAGGACAACAAAGTCAACAAAGTCACCCCGCCGCCGGCCCCCAAGCCCGAGGTCAAGCAGGCCGCGCCCAAGGCTGCGGTGACCACCGTCGCGCCCAAGCCGCAAAAAGCCCCGACCCAGCGCGAAAAAACCAAGACCGAACCTAGGCCTGAGCCCGTGAAGCCGGCGCCGACCTTCGACAGTTCGACGCTGACCGATGAAATTTCCAGCCTGGAAGCCGAGCTGGCCAACGAACAGCAGCTGTACGCCAAGCGCCCGCGCATCTACCGGCTGAACGCCGCGTCGACCATGCGTGACAAAGGCGCCTGGTATAAGGACGAATGGCGCAAGAAGGTCGAGCGTATCGGCAACCTCAACTACCCGGATGAGGCGCGACGCCAGCAGATTTATGGCAATTTGCGCTTACTGGTGTCGATCAACCGCGACGGTACGTTATATGAAGTACAGGTACTGGAGTCGTCCGGCCAGCCGCTGCTGGACCAGGCCGCGCAGCGCATCGTGCGCCTGGCTGCGCCCTTTGCCCCGTTCAGCGGCGACTTGAATGACGTCGACCGCCTGGAAATCATCCGCACCTGGAAGTTCGCCAAGGGCGACCGCCTGTCCAGCAACTGACACACCTCTCCTGCAGGAGCCAGCGCCCACAGGTGATGTGTTCGACATCAAAGGTGGGCTTGTCTGCATCACCAGCTTGTCAGTTCGCCCCTCCACCGCCACACTAGCGGACATGAAAAATGTCAGCCCGACCTACCTCAAGCATCAATTCCTGATCGCCATGCCCCATATGGCCGACCCGAACTTTGCGCAGACCTTGACCTACATCGTCGAGCACACCGCCAATGGTGCCATGGGGTTGGTCATCAATCGCCCGCAAGAGCTGAACCTGGCCGATATCCTGGAGCAACTGCGCCCCGAGATTGATCCACCGGCCCGCTGCCAGAGCGTGCCGATCTACATCGGCGGCCCGGTGCAGACCGATCGCGGCTTCGTGCTGCACCCCACCGGGCCGAAGTTCCAGGCCACGGTCGACCTGGAAGGCGTGTCACTGTCCACCTCCCAGGACGTATTGTTCGCCATCGCGGACGGCGTTGGCCCTGAGCAGAGTGTGATCACCCTGGGCTATGCGGGCTGGGAAGCAGGCCAATTGGAAGCCGAACTGGCCAGCAACGCTTGGCTGACCTGCCCCTTCGACGCGCAGATCCTGTTCAACACTCCCAGCGAACTGCGCCTGGAAGCGGCCGCGGCCAAGTTGCGCGTCAACCTCAGCCTGTTGACCAGCCAGGCGGGGCACGCCTGATGGCTCTGCGTCTGATCCTCGGTTTTGACTACGGCACCAAACAGATCGGCGTAGCGGTCGGCCAGGTGATCACCGGCCAGGCCCGGGAGCTGTGCACCCTGAAGGCCCAGAACGGCATACCGGACTGGAACCAGGTCGAAGCCCTCATTAAAGAATGGAAGCCCGATGCCGTGGTGGTCGGCCTGCCCCTGAACATGGACGGCACCCCCAGCGACATGTGCCTGCGCGCCGAAAAGTTCGCCCGCCGCCTCAATGGCCGCTACAACCTGCCCTTCTATACCCACGACGAGCGCCTGACCACCTTTGAAGCCAAGGGTGAGCGTCGCGACCGTGGCGGCCAGAAAGGCAGCTACCGCGACAACCCCGTGGACGCCATCGCCGCCGCACTGCTGTTGCAGGGTTGGCTGGATGAAAACACCGCTTTATTTGAATCCTGACTGACGCGGCTTGCCGCGTCTTTTTACGTTTGAGCCCGGACCTTGCCTACGCGAGGCCTAGAAGGAGCACCCATGAGCCTGCCCAATCCCGCCGAACTGATCAGCCAGATGGCGACGAGCCTCACCGCCCATCTGCAACACCGTGCCATCAGCGAGCCACGCTTTATCGGCATTCGTACCGGCGGTGTATGGGTAGCCCAGGCGCTGCTGGAAGCACTGGGCAGTGATTCGCCCCTGGGCACGCTGGACGTGTCGTTCTACCGCGACGACTTCAGCCAGAACGGCCTGCACCCGCAAGTACGCCCATCGGCCCTGCCGTTCGAAATCGAAGGTCAGCACCTGGTGCTGATCGACGACGTGCTGATGAGCGGCCGCACGATCCGCGCCGCCATGAACGAGCTGTTCGACTACGGCCGCCCCGCCAGCGTGACCCTGGTGTGCCTGCTGGACCTGGACGCCGGCGAATTGCCGATCAGCCCGGATGTAGTCGGCGCCACACTGTCGCTGGAGGGCCACCAGCGGGTAAAATTGTCCGGTCCCACGCCGCTCGAACTCGAACTGCAAGACCTCGCCCTTTAAACCGCCTTGTAAAGAGTCCCCGCGATGACGCCTCTAGATGCCAAGCGCCCGCTGCAGCTCAATGCTCAGGGTCAGTTGCAACACTTCTTGTCCCTCGACGGTTTGCCCCGCGAACTGCTGACCGAAATCCTCGACACCGCCGATTCGTTTCTCGAAGTCGGTGGCCGGGCTGTGAAGAAGGTCCCGCTGCTGCGCGGCAAGACCATCTGCAATGTGTTCTTCGAGAACTCCACCCGCACCCGCACCACCTTTGAACTGGCGGCCCAGCGACTGTCGGCCGACGTGATCACGCTGAACGTGTCCACCTCGTCGGCCAGCAAGGGCGAAACCCTGCTCGACACCCTGCGCAACCTGGAAGCCATGGCCGCCGACATGTTCGTGGTACGCCACGGCGACTCCGGTGCTGCGCACTTCATCGCCGAACACGTGTGCCCGCAAGTCGCAATCATCAACGGCGGCGACGGCCGTCATGCCCACCCGACCCAGGGCATGCTCGACATGCTCACCATCCGTCGGCACAAGGGCAGCTTTGAAAACCTCTCGGTGGCCATCGTCGGCGACATCCTGCACTCGCGGGTCGCACGCTCGAACATGCTGGCCCTGAAAACCCTGGGCTGCCCGGACATCCGCGTGATTGCACCGAAAACCCTGCTGCCGATCGGTATCGAGCAGTATGGCGTGAAGGTCTACACCGACATGACCGAGGGCCTCAAGGATGTGGACGTGGTGATCATGCTGCGCCTGCAACGCGAGCGCATGGCCGGCGGCCTGCTGCCGAGCGAAGGCGAGTTCTACCGCCTGTTCGGCCTGACAACCGCACGCCTGGCGGGTGCCAAGCCGGATGCCATCGTGATGCACCCGGGCCCGATCAACCGCGGCGTGGAGATTGAGTCGGCGGTGGCCGACGGCAACCAGTCGGTAATCCTCAACCAGGTGACCTACGGCATCGCCGTGCGCATGGCGGTGTTGTCCATGGCCATGAGCGGACAAACCGCACAACGTCAATTCGAGCAGGAGAACGCCCAGTGAAACTCAGCATTCTCGGCGCCCGAGTCATCGATCCAGCCAGCGGCCTGGATCACGTCACCGACCTTCATATGGAAGCCGGCAAGATCATCGCCATCGGCGCCGCGCCGGCAGGCTTCAGAGCGAGCGAGACGATCGACGCCAAAGGCCTGGTGGCCGCGCCTGGCCTGGTGGACCTTAACGTCGCCCTGCGCGAGCCGGGCTACAGCCGCAAGGGCAATATCATCAGCGAAACCCGCGCCGCTGCGGCCGGCGGCGTCACCAGCCTGTGCTGCCCTCCCCACACCAAACCGGTGCTGGACACCTCGGCCGTGACCGAGTTGATCCTCGACCGCGCCCGTGAAGCCGGCAACTGCAAAGTGTTCCCCATCGGCGCCCTGAGCAAAGGCCTGGAAGGCGAACAACTCGCCGAACTGATCGCCTTGCGTGACGCCGGTTGCGTGGCCTTCGGCAACGGCCTGGAGAGTTTCCGCAGCACCCGTACGCTGTTGCGCGCCCTGGAATATGCAGCCACCTTCGACCTGACAGTGATCTTCCACTCCCAGGACCGCGACCTGGCCGAAGGCGGCCTGGCCCACGAAGGCGCCGTGGCCAGCTTCCTCGGTTTGCCGGGTATTCCGGAAACCGCCGAAACCGTGGCCCTGGCCCGTGACCTGCTGCTGGTGGAACAAAGCGGCGTGCGTGCGCACTTCAGCCAGCTGACCAGCGCCCGGGGCGTGGCCTTGATCGCCCAGGCCCAGGCCCGTGGCTTGCGGGTAACGGCGGACGTGGCGCTGTATCAATTGATCCTGACGGATGAAGCGCTGATCGACTTCTCGAGCCTGTATCACGTGCAACCGCCACTGCGCACCCTGGCCGACCGTGAAGGTTTGCGTGCGGCGGTCAAGTCTGGGGTGGTCTCGGCGATCTCCAGCCATCACCAGCCCCATGAGCGGGATGCCAAGCTGGCACCGTTTGGTGCGACAGAGCCAGGTATCAGCAGTGTCGAACTGTTGCTGCCGCTGGCGATGACGTTGGTGGAAGACGGGCTGTTAGACCTGCCGACGCTGCTGGCACGCCTGGGCGCCGGCCCGGCAGAGGCATTGCGCCTGCCTGCGGGCAAGCTGGCGGTGGGTTCGGCGGCGGACCTGGTGCTGTTCGACCCAGCCAGCTCCACGGTTGCCGGGGAGCGGTGGTTGTCCAAGGGTGAAAACTGCCCGTTCATCGGCCATAGCCTGCCGGCGACGGTGCGCTACACCTTGGTGGACGGACGCATCAGCTACCAGGCCTGATAGAACACATCCAATGTGGGCACGGCCCATGTGGGAGCTGGCTTGCCTGCTCCCACACAAGCCAGCTCCCACATTTGATTGTGTGCAGACTTACCGTCCGGCGTTGCGCTCGGCATTGCGGATCGATATCTGCGTGTTCAACGTCCAGAAGTCATACAGCACCCCCACCAGGAACAAGCCGCCGGTCAGCAGGTAGATCAGTCCGGAGATCCATTTGCCCTGGTACATGCGGTGCACGCCGAACACACCGAGAAACGCCAACAGAATCCAGGCCACGTTGTATTCGATGGGCCCCGCGGTAAAACGCAGGTCCGCTTCACGGTCCATGGCCGGGATCAGGAACAGGTCGATCAACCAGCCGATGCCCAGCAAGCCCAAGGTAAAAAACCAGATCGTACCGGTCACCGGCTTGCCGTAATAGAAGCGGTGCGCCCCGGTAAAACCGAAAATCCACAACAGGTAACCGATCACCTTGCTGTGGGTATCTTGCTGCGAACCAATCTGTTGATAGGTGTTCATCGCGTACCTCTTTTGCCTCGATAGATAAATTTTTTCACTTTCTTTGTGACTTTTTTACAGGCGCCCGACGTACGGCAAATGGTATCTTCCCTCCCCTGAAAGCCTTATGCCACCTGACTTGTGTAGGACAATTGCGGCGAATAGTCGCGTTTTTCCTGATTTTGACGTCAAGGTTCAGTCGACAAACGGCCTGAGAACGACACAAAAAGCTGTTATAAAGTTGCGCGCAAACCCATAAGAGCCACGCCTAATGCGACCATTTTTCAAGACATGGCTAACCATTTGCCTATTAATGCCACTGGCCGCCCACGCCACCAATCGTGAGCAACGACTTCCTAACGTTAACGGTTTCACCCCTAAAGTCCACAGCACGCCAAGCACGGCCAAATCGGTAAAGCTGACCGTCAACCGCCCGACTCAACTGAGCAAGGCCCACGGCAAAGCCAACCCGGCCCTGATGGCCGTCAACACCAAGCAGAGCAGCACCGTCCTCAGCCGCGCCGTCAACGTGCTGGGTACGCCTTATCGTTGGGGCGGCAGTAGCCCAAGTAAAGGGTTCGACTGCAGTGGCCTGGTGAAATATGCGTTCAACGACGTAGCCGCCGTGGATTTGCCGCGCACCTCCAACGCCATGGCCGCCGGCCATGGGCAGAAGGTTGATCGCAAGGACCTGAAACCAGGTGACCTGCTGTTCTTCAAACTGAAGAGCCGCCAGGTAAACCACGTTGCCATCTACCTGGGCAACGACCGGTTCATCCACGCGCCGCGTCGTGGCAAGTCGGTGAGCATCGACACGCTGAAAAAGCCGTTCTGGGACAAGAACTACGTGATTGCCAAGCGCGTTCTGCCGAAAGAGCAGAACAGCAGCCTGCGGGTCGTACAGCGCTAGAACCCACAGGCACCAGCCTCCCTGTTTGAAATGCAATCAAATGAGGGAGCTGGCTCGCCTGCGATGACGCTGTGTCAGTGGCAGGCATGTAGCCCGGCAGTGCGCTATTGCAGGCAAGCCCGCTCCCACATTGATATCAGCGTTCGCTAGATATCCACAGGCACCCTCGCCTTCTCCCGCGCCGCTTCCAGGCTGATCACTCCTGCCCCGACCAGCGCCTTCAAGCTCATGTCCAGCGTCTTCATCCCCAGCGCCCCGCCCGTCTGGATCGCCGAAACCATCTGCGCCACCTTGTCCTCGCGAATCAGATTGCGAATGGCCGGTGTGCCCAACATGATTTCATGGGCGGCCACGCGCCCGCCGCCGACCTTCTTCACCAGAACCTGAGACACCACCGCCTGCAGCGTCTCGGACAGCATCGAGCGGACCATGGCCTTTTCTCCGGCCGGGAACACGTCCACCAGTCGGTCTACGGTCTTTGCCGCCGACGTGGTGTGCAGGGTGCCAAATACCAGGTGCCCGGTCTCGGCCGCCGTCAGCGCCAGGCGGATGGTTTCCAGGTCGCGCAACTCACCCACCAGGATCACGTCCGGGTCTTCCCGGAGCGCGGAACGCAGCGCTGTGGAAAAGTCATGCGTGTCGCGGTGCACCTGGCGCTGGTTGATCAGGGCGATTTTGGGCGTGTGGATAAATTCGATGGGGTCTTCGAGGGTCAGGATGTGCTGACGCCGATGCTGATTGAGAAAGTCGATCATCGCCGCCAAGGTGGTGGACTTGCCCGAGCCGGTAGGACCGGTCACCAAGACCAGGCCACGGGGTAGCTGGGCGATGCGCTGGAACACTTCGCCAAGGCCAAGGCTTTCCAGGCTCCGGACTTCGCACGGGATGGTGCGAAACACCGCGCCCATGCCACGCGCCTGCTGGAATACATTTGCCCGGAACCGCGCAACGCCGGGCAACTCGAAGGCAAAATCCGTTTCAAGAGATGTTTCGAAATCCTTTTGTTGGTGCTGATTGAGCAGCGGGCTCAATAGGTCCGCCACTTGCAGCGCTGAAAGCACCGGCCAATCCAAAGGCCACACCTCGCCATCCACCCGCAGCATCGGCACCAGGCCCGCCGACAAATGCAGGTCGGAGGCGCCACGGCGCACGCTGGCCGTCAGTAATTCTGTGATATCCATAGGGCTTTCCATTTCCAGTAGAATGCCGCGGACTCCATATCCACGGGCGCATCTTGAATGTCGACGATAGCAGACAACATCGGCCAGGTTAGCCAGCGCATCCGCGCCGCAGCCGACGCCGTGCAACGTGACGCAAGCAGCATCCACCTGCTGGCCGTGAGCAAGACCAAGCCCGCACAGGCCGTGCGCGAAGCCTACGCCGCCGGAATGCACGACTTTGGCGAGAACTATCTGCAGGAAGCCCTGGGCAAACAGGCCGAATTAACCGACCTGCCCTTGAGTTGGCACTTCATCGGCCCCATTCAATCGAACAAGACGCGCGCTATCGCCGAGAACTTCGCTTGGGTGCATTCCGTGGACCGCCTCAAAATTGCACAACGCCTGTCCGAACAACGCCCGGCCGACCTGCCACCGCTGAACATCTGCATCCAGGTCAACGTCAGTGGCGAAGCCAGCAAGTCCGGCTGTACGCCCGCCGACCTGCCGGCCCTGGCCAACGCCATCAGCGCCCTGCCGCGCCTGAAGTTGCGTGGCCTGATGGCAATCCCCGAGCCGACCGAAGATCGTGCCGCGCAAGACGCAGCGTTCGCCACCGTGCGCGAGCTGCAAGCCCGTTTGAACCTGCCGCTGGACACACTTTCCATGGGCATGAGCCACGACCTGGAGTCGGCGATCGCCCAAGGCGCTACCTGGGTGCGGATTGGTACCGCCCTGTTTGGCGCCCGCGACTACGGCCAGCCATGAAATGGCTGACTTCCATCTGAGTAAGGACCTGTCATGAGCAACACGCGTATTGCCTTTATCGGCGCCGGTAACATGGCGGCCAGCCTGATCGGAGGCCTGCGGGCCAAGGGCCTGGACGCCGCGCAGATCCGCGCCAGCGACCCCGGCGCCGACACCCGTGCACGCGTCAGCGCCGAGCACGGCATTGAAACCTTTGCCGACAACGCCGAGGCCATCCGTGGCGTCGATGTGATTGTGCTGGCAGTGAAGCCACAGGCCATGAAGGCTGTGTGCGAAAACCTGCGTGCGAGCCTGCAGCCGCAGCAGTTGGTGGTGTCCATCGCCGCCGGCATCACCTGCGCCAGCATGAACAACTGGCTCGGCGCCCAGCCGATCGTGCGCTGCATGCCCAACACCCCAGCCCTGGTCAGCCAAGGCGTGAGCGGGTTGTACGCCACCGCCGAAGTGACCGCCGAACAACGCGGCCAGGCGCAGGAGTTGCTGTCAGCCGTGGGCATTGCCCTGTGGCTGGAACAGGAGCAGCAACTGGACGCGGTCACCGCGGTGTCCGGTAGCGGCCCGGCCTATTTCTTCCTGCTGATCGAAGCCATGACCGCCGCCGGGGTGAAGCTGGGGCTGTCCAAGGACGTTGCCGAGCAACTGGCCGAGCAGACCGCCCTGGGCGCCGCGCATATGGCGGTCGCCAGCGATGTGGACGCCGCTGAGTTGCGCCGCCGCGTGACCTCTCCCGGCGGCACCACACAGGCGGCCATCGAGTCGTTCCAGGCCGGGGGCTTTGAAGCCCTGGTAGAAAAAGCATTGGGTGCCGCTGCGCACCGCTCGGCGGAACTCGCCGAACAACTGGGCAAATAAGGAGCCAACATGATTGGTCTGAACACCGCAGCCGTCTACGTGCTGCAAACCCTCGGCAGCCTGTACCTGCTGATCGTACTGATGCGCTTCGTGCTGCAACTGGTGCGCGCCAACTTCTACAACCCGCTCTGCCAGTTCATCGTCAAGGCCACCCAGCCGCTGCTCAAGCCTTTGCGCCGGATCATCCCGAGCCTGTTCGGCCTGGACATGTCGTCGCTGGTGCTGGCGATCCTGGTGCAGTTAGCCTTGATGGCCCTGACCCTGCTGCTGACCTACGGCACTACCGGCAATTTCGTACAGTTGCTGATCTGGTCGATCATCGGCGTCACCGCGCTGTTCCTGAAGATCTTCTTCTTCGCCCTGATCATCAGCGTGATCCTGTCGTGGGTCGCTCCAGGTAGCCACAACCCGGGTGCCGAGTTGGTGAACCAGATCTGCGAACCAGCCCTGGCACCGTTCCGCCGCCTGCTGCCGAACCTGGGCGGCCTGGATATCTCGCCGATCCTGGCGTTCATGGTGCTCAAGTTGCTGGACATGCTGGTGATCAACAACCTGGCCGCCATGACCGGGATGCCAGAAATCCTGCGTTTGCTGATCTGACGCCCCTTGTAGGAGCCGGCCTGCCGGCTCCTGCATTTCGTATCGGTGTATTGAATTCAATCCGCGCAGGCCTTTGCTTGCCGCTGGGGTTCCCGCTCTTTAGACTTACGCCTCATTTGAACGAGAGCAGGGTCGATGCCAGCTGCCTTTCCCCCCGATTCTGTTGGACTGGTCGTGCCCCAAGTGGCGCACTTCAGCGAACCGCTGGCCCTGGCCTGCGGCCGTTCGCTGCCTGCCTACGACCTGATCTACGAAACCTACGGCCAACTGAATGCCACGGCGACCAACGCCGTGCTGATCTGCCACGCCTTGTCCGGCCATCATCACGCGGCCGGTTTCCACTCGGTCGACGAGCGCAAGCCCGGCTGGTGGGACAGCTGCATCGGCCCCGGCAAGCCCATCGACACCAACCGGTTCTTTGTGGTCAGCCTGAACAACCTCGGTGGTTGCAACGGCTCCACCGGCCCCAGCAGCCTCAACCCTGAGACAGGCAAGCCTTTCGGCGCCGACTTCCCGGTGCTCACCGTGGAAGACTGGGTGCACAGCCAGGCGCGCCTGGCCGACTTGCTGGGCATCAGCCAATGGGCCGCCGTCATCGGCGGTAGCCTGGGTGGCATGCAGGCGCTGCAGTGGACCATCACTTACCCGGATCGGGTACGCCATTGCCTGGCCATTGCCTCGGCCCCCAAGTTATCGGCGCAGAACATCGCTTTCAACGAAGTGGCGCGCCAGGCGATCCTGACCGACCCGGAGTTCCATGGCGGTTCGTTCCAGGAAGCCGGTGTGATCCCCAAGCGCGGCCTGATGCTGGCGCGCATGGTCGGGCACATCACCTACCTGTCCGATGACTCCATGGGCGAGAAATTTGGCCGTGGCCTCAAGAGCGAGAAGCTCAACTACGACTTCCACAGCGTCGAATTCCAGGTAGAAAGCTACCTGCGTTACCAGGGCGAAGAGTTCTCGGGGCGTTTCGACGCCAACACCTATTTGCTGATGACCAAGGCCCTGGACTATTTCGACCCGGCGGCCAACTTTGACGACGACCTGGCAAAAACCTTCGAGGGCGCCACGGCCAAGTTCTGCGTGATGTCGTTCACCACCGACTGGCGCTTTTCGCCGGCGCGCTCCCGCGAGTTGGTGGACGCGCTGATGGCCGCGCGCAAAGACGTCTGCTACCTGGAGATCGATGCTCCGCAAGGCCACGACGCCTTCCTGATCCCGATCCCGCGCTACCTGCAAGCGTTCAGCAACTACATGAACCGAATTACTGTGTGAGAACGCCATGAGAGCCGACCTGGAAATCATCCAAGACTGGATCCCCGCCGGCAGCCGCGTGCTCGACCTTGGCTGCGGCGATGGCGAACTGCTGAGCTGGCTGCGCGACAACAAGCAAGTCACCGGCTATGGCCTGGAAAACGACCCGGACAACATCGCCCAGTGCGTGGCCAAGGGCATCAACGTGATCGAGCAGGACCTGGACAAGGGCCTGGGCAACTTTGCCAGCAACAGCTTTGACATCGTGGTGATGACCCAGGCCCTGCAGGCGGTGCATTACCCAGACCGCATCCTCGACGAAATGCTGCGCGTAGGCCGCCAGTGCATCATCACCTTCCCCAACTTCGGCCACTGGCGCTGCCGCTGGTACCTGGCCACCAAGGGCCGCATGCCGGTGTCGGACTTCCTGCCGTACACGTGGTACAACACGCCGAACATCCACTTCTGCACCTTCGAAGACTTCGAAGCCCTGTGCAGTGAGCGTGAAGCCAAGGTGATCAACCGCCTTGCCGTCGATCAACAGCATCGCCACGGCTGGGCGAGTAAGCTATGGCCCAATCTGTTGGGCGAAATCGGAATTTACCGGGTCAGCAGCCCTGGCCTGACAGACCACAAGATTGCCGTCTAATCATTTTCAAGAGGGACGATCATGAGTCGTTTGGCTGTTTTTCTATTGACCGCATGCCTGGGCGCCAGCGCCATGGCTGCGGACGCTATCGACGCTAATCGCAAGAAAGACTTCGGCGATATCACTGTTCACTACAACACGTTCACCTCCAGCTTCCTGCAACCGGAAACCGCCCAGAAGGTCGGCGTGGTACGCAGCAAGGAGAAGGGCTTGATCAACGTGACCGTGATCAAGGGCGTGACGCCCGTGGCCGCGCAAGTGACGGGCACCATCAAGGATTTGGGCGGCAAGAGCGAGATTCTCACCTTCAAGCAAATCAATGAAAAAGGTGGCATCAATTATCTCGCGCCCTACGCCGTGACCCAGCGCGAATACAAGACGTTTACCATCAACGTTGAAACCGGGGGCAAAGCCCATAGTTTCCAATTCAACCAGGAACTGTTTCCGGCCGAATGATGAACCTTACCCAACTCGTACTGGCCAGCCATAACGCCGGCAAACTCAAAGAACTGCAGGCCATGCTCGGCGACGCCGTGCAACTGCGCTCGATTGGCGAGTTCAGCCAGGTGGAGCCGGAAGAGACCGGGCTGTCGTTCGTCGAGAACGCTATCCTCAAGGCGCGTAATGCCGCACGCCTCTCCGGCCTGCCGGCGCTGGCGGATGACTCGGGCCTGGCGGTCGACTTCCTCGGTGGTGCACCGGGCATTTATTCGGCACGCTACGCCGACGGCAAGGGCGACGCCGCCAACAACGCCAAGCTGCTGGATGCGCTCAAGGACGTGCCGGACGCTGAACGCGGTGCGCAGTTCGTCTGCGTGCTGGCACTGGTTCGGCATGCCGACGACCCGCTGCCGATCCTGTGCGAAGGCTTGTGGCACGGGCGCATCCTGCATGCGGCCAGCGGTGAGCATGGGTTTGGCTATGACCCGCTGTTCTGGGTACCGGAGCGTAACGTTTCCAGCGCCGAACTGAGCCCGGCCGACAAGAACCAGATCAGCCACCGCGCCCGCGCAATGGATTTGCTGCGCCAACGCCTGAGCCTGAAATGACCCAGAACACCTCTGCGCAACCACTGATCCACGGTGGCGCGCAAACACCTCGGGCGGCCTTGCCTGTGCTGCCGCCCCTGGCGCTGTATATCCATATCCCTTGGTGCGTGCGCAAATGCCCCTATTGCGACTTCAACTCCCACACCGCCAGTAAAGTACTGCCGGAAGAAGAGTACGTGGACGCGCTACTGGCCGACCTCGATCAGGACCTGCACGCGGTCTACGGCCGCGAGCTGAGTTCGATCTTCTTTGGCGGCGGCACGCCGAGCCTGTTCAGCGCCGCTGCGCTGGGCCGCCTGCTCAAGGGCGTGGAAGCACGCATCCCGTTTGCCCGCGATATCGAGATCACCCTGGAAGCCAACCCCGGGACGTTCGAGCAAGAAAAATTCGTCGCGTATCGCAAGCTGGGAATCAATCGCCTGTCCATCGGCATCCAGAGCTTCCAGCAGGAAAAGCTCGAGGCCCTGGGCCGCATCCACAACGGCGACGAAGCCGTGCGCGCCGCCGGCATGGCGCGCCAGGCCGGGTTTGATAACTTCAACCTCGACCTGATGCACGGTTTGCCCGATCAGTCCCTGGATGACGCCCTGGGTGACCTGCGCCAGGCCATCGCGCTCAAGCCAACGCACCTGTCGTGGTACCAACTGACCCTGGAACCCAACACCGTGTTCTGGAACCAGCCGCCCGCGCTGCCCGAAGACGACACGCTCTGGGACATCCAGGAAGCCGGCCAGGCGCTGCTTGCCGAACACGGCTATGCACAATATGAAGTGTCGGCCTATGCCCAACCGGGTCGCCCTGCGCGACATAACCTCAATTACTGGAGCTTCGGTGACTTCATTGGCATCGGCGCAGGCGCCCACGGCAAGCTCAGCCATCCTGATGGGCGCATCGTGCGCACCTGGAAGACCCGTGCACCGAAGGACTACCTCAACCCGGCTAAAAGCTTTCAGGCCGGCGCGAAGGAACTGACCAACGAAGAACTGCCATTCGAGTTCCTGATGAACGCCCTGCGCCTCACCAAAGGCGTCGACGCCAGGCTCTACGCCGAGCGTACCGGCCTCGACCTGGCGAGCCTCGATGAAGGCCGCCGAGAGGCAGAACAAAGTGGCTTAATGCAGGTCGAACCGTCACGCCTGGCGGCGACCGACCGCGGGCAACTCTTTCTCAATGACCTGTTGCAGAAGTTTTTGAGCTGACGCTCTAAGGAAATCGAATGGATTTGGTACTCGACCTGCTCGCCACCGTATCCCGCTGGAGCCGTAGCAACCTGTCGGAAATCTCCCTGGCTCTCGTCGGCTGCCTGCTGGTGCTGTTTGGTGCCGATATCAAAGGTTGGGTGGAAGCGCGCTTGGGCAGCATCGCGGGTGCGTTGCGCGTACCGTTGATGGCATTGGTGTGCATGATCGGCAGCGGCGCGGCGTTGATCTATGCCACGCCGTGGATTGTGCGGGGGTTGAGCCAATTCAATAACTACAGCCTGGCACCGGTGTTGGTGGTGGTGCTGGTATTGATTGGCGTCGTTGCCGACCGTCGCTGACCCCAGGCACACCACAAAACAAACGTGGGAGCTGGCTTGCCTGCGATAGCATCACCTCGGTACCACTGATGCACCGAGGTATCCGCATCGCAGGCAAGCCAGCTCCCACACTGGGTCGTATTTCAAGTCAGTGGCGAATTAAGCCAGCTTCTCGAACTTCAGATCCCACACCCCATGCCCCAACCGCTCGCCGCGACGCTCAAACTTGGTGATCGGGCGCTCAGCCGGGCGTGGCACGCACTTGCCGTCTTCCGCCAGGTTGCGATAGCCAGGGGCGACGTTCATCACTTCCAGCATGTATTCCGCGTACGGTTCCCAGTCGGTGGCCATGTGCAGGATGCCGCCGACCTTGAGCTTGCTGCGCACCAGCTCCGCGAAGGAGGCCTGGACGATGCGACGCTTGTGGTGACGGGCTTTGTGCCATGGGTCGGGGAAGAACAGCATCAGGCGGTCGAGGCTGTTGTCGGCGATGCAGCGGTTAAGCACTTCGATGGCGTCGCAGTCGTAGACCCGCAGGTTGGTCAACCCTTGGGTCAACACGCCATTGAGCAGAGCGCCCACACCAGGGCGGTGGACTTCCACGCCGATGAAGTCCTGGTCCGGCGCGGCAGCGGCCATCTCCAGCAGGGAGTGGCCCATGCCAAAACCGATTTCCAGGGAACGCGGGGCCGAACGGCCGAACACCTGGTCGTAATCCACCGGCGCATCGGCCAATGGCAGCACGAACAGCGGCGTACCTTGCTCCAGGCCCTTTTGCTGGCCTTCGGTCATGCGACCGGCGCGCATCACAAAACTCTTGATGCGGCGGTGCTTGGACTCGTCGCCTGCGTCCACGGTGTTCGGCGTTTCGTTTGATTCAGTCATCAATGGCTCTTACTTGATCAGACCATCCAGCGGCGAGGAGGCGCTGGCGTAGAGTTTTTTCGGCATGCGACCGGCGAGGTAGGCCAGGCGGCCCGCGACGATGGCGTGGTTCATGGCTTCGGCCATCAGGATCGGTTGCTGGGCATGGGCGATGGCCGAATTCATCAGCACTGCGTCGCAGCCCAGTTCCATGGCGATGGTCGCGTCGGAGGCAGTGCCCACGCCGGCATCCACCAGCACCGGGATCTTCGCTTCTTCGAGGATGATCTGCAGGTTGTACGGATTGCAGATACCCAGGCCGGACCCGATCAGACCCGCCAGCGGCATCACGGCGATGCAGCCGATTTCCGCCAGTTGGCGCGCGATGATCGGGTCATCGCTGGTGTAGACCATCACGTCGAAACCTTCCTTGACCAGCGTTTCAGCGGCCTTGAGGGTTTCAATCACGTTGGGGAACAGGGTTTTCTGATCAGCCAGCACTTCCAGCTTCACCAGGTTGTGGCCGTCGAGCAGCTCACGAGCCAGGCGGCAGGTGCGTACGGCTTCGATGGCGTCGTAGCAACCGGCAGTGTTCGGCAGGAAGGTGTAGCGATCCGGCGACAGCACTTCGAGCAGGTTCGGCTCGCCCTCGATCTGGCCGAGGTTGGTGCGGCGTACGGCGAAGGTGACGATCTCTGCGCCCGAGGCTTCGATGGCCAGGCGGGTTTCTTCCATGTCGCGGTACTTGCCGGTGCCGACCAGCAGACGGGACTGGTAGGTACGACCGGCCAGGACGAAGGGCTTGTCGTTACGAACGATGCTCATGGGAAATCCTCGAAATGGGGTGAGGTTCTGCAGAATTCAGGAAGCTGCGCGATCAGCCGCCACCAATGGCGTGGACCACTTCGACCTGGTCACCTTCGGTGAGCGCAGTCTCGGCGTGCAGGCTACGCGGGACGATATCCAGGTTGAGTTCCACTGCGACGCGACGCCCGGTAAGGTCCAGGCGGGTCAGCAGGGCCGCAACGGTTTCACCGTCGGGCAGTTCAAAGGATTCGCCGTTCAACTGAATGCGCATGCCACGGGCCGCCATCGTTTTTAGGGGCCAGCATTCTAGCGTGATCGGCGGTGATGACCCAAGTCCTCCGGTCCGCTTCAAACAGAAAGCTTCAGGCCGCTTGAAGGCGCCACGCCGCCAAGCCAAGGAAGAACCAACCCAACAGGAACGCCAGGCCACCGAACGGCGTGATGATCCCGAGCTTGCTGATCCCGGTCATGGTCAACACGTACAGGCTACCGGAGAACAGCAGGATACCGACGACAAACGAAATACCCGCCCAACCGACCAGCCGGCCAGGGATATGTGCCGCCAGCAGCGCCACGCCGAACAGCGCCAGGGTGTGCACCAGTTGGTAGGTCACGCCGGTGTGGAAGATCGCCAGGTACTCGGCGCTCAGGCGGTTTTTCAGCCCGTGAGCGGCGAAGGCGCCAAGGGCAACGCCGGTGAAGCCGAAAAAGGCAGCCAACATCAGAAAGCCACGCAGCATGATGAACTCCAGTCAGACTCAAAGGGCCGGGTCTGTATAATGGCCCGCTCAACGGGTTCGGCCAAGCCATCTCTATGCTGCGTCTCCTCTTCAAACGCTTTCTCAACGTCGTGAAATGGTTTGCCATCGGCAGTGTGCTGCTGGTGCTGCTGTTTCGTGTCGTCCCGCCCCCCTTCACCGCGCTGATGGTTGAGCGCAAGGTCGAATCCTGGTTCGACGGCGAACCCATTGACCTGCAGCGCAGCTGGGTGCCGTGGGACGAGATCTCCGATGACCTCAAGGTGGCGGTGATGGCCGGTGAAGACCAGCGGTTCCCGCAGCATTGGGGTTTTGACTTCGGTGCGATCCAGGCCGCCATCCTGCACAACGAACGCGGTGGCTCGATTCGCGGCGCCAGCACGTTGAGCCAGCAGGTGTCGAAGAACCTGTTCCTGTGGGCGGGCCGCAGTTATTTGCGCAAAGGCCTAGAAGCCTGGTTTACCGGCCTGATCGAGGTATTGTGGCCCAAGCAACGGATCCTTGAGGTCTACCTCAACAGCGTTGAATGGGATGAAGGGGTGTTTGGCGCGGAAGCGGCTGCACGGCATCACTTTGGGGTCAGTGCCAAGGGCCTTTCACGGCAGCAGGCCAGCTATCTGGCGGCGGTATTGCCGAACCCGCGGGTGTGGAGTGCCAGCCATCCGACGGCGTATGTGGCACGGCGGGCGGCGTGGATTCGCCAACAGATGAGTCAGTTGGGTGGTGATGGCTACCTGATGGAGCTGAACAATTCCCGCAAGGCTCCCTGGTCCGACTGATACAGCACAAAACAAAAGTGGGAGGGGGCTTGCTCCCGATAGCGGTGGATCAGTCACTGTGATGTCGACTGACACTCTGCTATCGGAGGCAAGCCCCCTCCCACATTTTCAGGCGGTGTTTAGGCCGCGATCGACAGTTTCAGCTTGTTCATCGCGCTTTTCTCGAGCTGACGAATCCGCTCGGCCGACACGTTGTACTTCTGCGCCAGGTCATGCAGCGTGGCTTTTTCTTCCGCCAGCCAGCGCTGGTAGAGGATGTCACGGCTACGGTCGTCCAGCACTTCCAGCGCTTCGTGCAGGTTGTGGTTGGAGTTGTCGCTCCAGTCAGCGTCTTCCAGTTGACGCGCCGGGTCGTACCGGTGGTCTTCCAGGTAGTTGGCCGGCGATTGGAAGGCGCTGTCGTCGTCCGCTTCGGCGGCCGGGTCGAAGGCCATGTCATGGCCGGTCAGGCGGCTTTCCATCTCGCGCACTTCACGGGGTTCCACGCCAAGGCTTTCAGCCACGCGGTGGACTTCCTCGTTGTTCAGCCACGCCAGGCGTTTTTTCTGGCTGCGCAGGTTGAAGAACAGTTTGCGCTGGGCCTTGGTGGTCGCGACTTTCACAATGCGCCAGTTGCGCAGGATGAACTCGTGGATTTCCGCCTTGATCCAGTGCACGGCAAACGACACCAGGCGCACACCCATCTCAGGGTTGAAGCGCTTGACAGCCTTCATCAGGCCGACGTTGCCTTCCTGGATCAGGTCAGCCTGGGCCAGGCCATAGCCGCTATAGCTACGGGCGATATGTACAACAAAACGCAGGTGGGCGAGCACCATCTGCCGAGCCGCCCCCAAATCCTGCTCATAGTAGAGACTCTCGGCCAGTTCACGCTCCTGCTCGGGCGTCAGCAATGGGATGCTGTTTACCGTATGCACATAGGCTTCCAGGTTCGCACCCGGGACCAAGGCATAAGCAGGTTGCAAAGAAGTGGTCATACGAAAAAACCTCCGACTCACATAACTCGTGCAGTGAAGCACTGCGAAAATTGACCGGGAACCGTAGGACAAGTTCCCTAAACCACCAATACGGTCAATACAAACGAAACCACATTAATCTGACATTAACTACTTCGGTGCCAGCTCACGTAAATGCCGTGCGACCGCAATCCAGGCACCGATATACCCCAACAATACCGCGCCAAGCAAGAGACTCAGACCATCGGCTACCGGCACACCGGCCAGCGCGAAATCACTGCCGTAGAGTCCGGCAAGCCCGACAACCGCGTCGTTCAGCCAGTCCAGGCCAAATGCCAGCACGCCCCAGGACAAAATCCCGGCACTAAAGCCATAAAGCGCGCCCATGTACAGAAAAGGACGACGCACATAGCTGTCCGTGCCGCCGACCAGTTTAATCACTTCTATCTCGGTGCGGCGGTTTTCAATATGAAGACGAATGGTATTACCTATCACCAAAAGTAATGCAGACACCAACAACACTGTCAGGCCGAACACAAAACGGTCGCCCAGCTTGAGGATGGCCGCCAAGCGCTCTACCCAGACTAGATCAAGCTGCGCCTGCTGTACCTTGGGCATCTCTGCGAGTTTTTGCCGCAGGGCTTCCAAGGCGGCCTTGTCGACTTCATTCGGCGTTACCAGCACGACGCCCGGCAACGGGTTCTGCGGCAGCTCCTTGAGCGCCTCGCCCAGGCCGGACTGTTGCTGGAACTCTTCCAGCGCCTGGTCACGGCTGATGTACTCGGCCTGCGCCACGCCCGGCAGGTTCTTGATGTCATCGCGCAGGGTTTCGCCGTCTTTGGCACTGGCATCGATGTTCAGGTACAGCGAGATCTGCGCTGCGCGCTGCCAGGAACCGCCCAGTCGCTCCACATTGTTAAGCAGCAGCGACAGGCCCATCGGCAGGCTCAGGGCCACTGCCATCACCAGGCACGTGAAGAAGCTGCCAATCGGCTGCTTGCCCAGGCGCCGCAGGCTGTCGAGCAGGCTCGCACGATGGCTTTCGATCCAGGCGCGCAGCAAGGTGCTGAAGTCCGGGCCGTCATCATCGTGATCGTGCTTTTTCTTTTGGGGTTGCGGGTCGGCCGGTTTCGGCGCCACGCGCTCGGACACTTTAGGGCTGCGTGTAGCACTCATGCGCCGGCCTCCCCGTCACCGATCAGGCGGCCGCGTTGCAGGGTCAGCATGCGATGGCGCATGCGGGCGATCAGTGCCAGGTCGTGACTGGCGATCAGCACGCTGGTGCCCAGGCGGTTGATGTCTTCGAACACCCCCATGATCTCGGCCGCCAGGCGCGGGTCGAGGTTACCGGTCGGTTCATCCGCCAGCAGCAGTGCCGGGCGGTGGACGATGGCGCGGGCAATGCCGACGCGCTGTTGCTGGCCGGTGGAGAGGTCGCCGGGGTAGAGATCGGTCTTGTCCGACAACGCCACGCGCTCCAGGGCCGAATCCACGCGTTTGACGATCTCGGCCTTGGACAGCCCGAGGATCTGCAACGGCAGTGCCACGTTATTGAACACGGTGCGATCGAACAGCAGTTGGTGATTCTGGAACACCACGCCGATCTGGCGGCGCAGGAACGGGATTTGCGCGTTGCTGATGGTTGCCAGGTCCTGGCCCGCCAGCAGCAGTTTGCCGGTAGTCGGGCGCTCCATGGCCAGCAGCAGGCGCAGCAACGTACTTTTGCCGGCACCGGAATGCCCGGTTACAAACAAGAATTCGCCGCGACGCACTCGAAAGCTCAGCTCATGCAAGCCGACATGCCCGTTGGCATAGCGTTTACCGACCTGTTCGAATCGAATCATGAACGCTCCCGCTCGGCAAACAGTGCCTGTACAAAGGGTTCGGCTTCAAAGGTGCGCAGGTCGTCGATGCCTTCACCGACGCCGATATAACGAATCGGCAACCCGAACTGTTTGGCCAGGGCGAAGATCACGCCGCCCTTGGCCGTGCCGTCGAGCTTAGTCAATGCCAGGCCGGTCAGTTGTACCGTCTGGTTGAATTGTTTGGCCTGGCTGATGGCGTTCTGGCCGGTACCGGCGTCCAGCACCAACAGAACCTCGTGCGGCGCGTCTGCGTCCAGCTTGCCGATCACGCGGCGGACCTTTTTCAGCTCTTCCATCAAATTGTCTTTGGTGTGCAGGCGACCGGCGGTATCGGCGATCAGCACGTCGATGTTCCGGGCCTTGGCGGCTTGCACGGCATCGAAGATCACCGAGGCGGAATCGGCGCCGGTGTGCTGGGCGATAACCGGGATCTTGTTGCGCTCGCCCCAGACCTGCAGCTGTTCAACCGCTGCGGCACGGAATGTATCACCCGCCGCCAGCATGACTTTCTTGCCTTCGGACTGCAGCTTCTTGGCCAGCTTGCCGATGGTGGTGGTCTTGCCGGCGCCGTTGACGCCCACCACCAGGATCACAAAGGGTTTTTTCGGGGTGATCACCAGAGGCGCTTCCACAGGCTTGAGCATGGCAGCCAGCTCAGCTTGCAGGGACTTGTACAGTGCATCGGCGTCGGTCAGCTGCTTGCGCGCGACCTTCTGGGTGAGGCTCTGGATGATCACGGCGGTGGCTTCGACGCCTACGTCGGCGGTGAGCAAACGGGTTTCGATGTCTTCCAGCAGTTCGTCATCGATGACCTTCTTGCCCAGGAACAGGCTGGCCATGCCTTCGCCGATACTGGCGCTGGTCTTGCTGAGGCCTTGTTTGAGACGGGCGAAGAAGCCGGTCTTGCTGGTTTCAACAGGGGTAGCAGGTTCTTCGATGATGGCGGGAGCAGCCATCACTGGCTCGACCGCCACGGGTGCTGGTGCTGGTGCTGGTGCTTCAGCGACAACCGGCTGCGGCTCAATGACCACCGGAATCGGCGGAACCACATGCTCGGCCTGCACATCTTCAACCAATGCCACGGGCTCTTCAGCTACCGGCAGTTCCGGCCACGGCTTGTGCGCGGGTTCCAGCTCAGGTTCAGGCTCTACCTCGGCGAGCGGCTGCAGAACCGGCTCAGCCATCGGCAACACCACCGGCGCAGGCGTTTCGGCGACCGGTTCGGCTTCTACTATAGGTTCAGGGACCGGTTCAGTTTGAACCTGTGGCTGTTCGTCGACGGTTTCCTGCGGCTTTTTGCGCAGCCATCCGAACAGGCCTTTTTTCTCGCCAGCCGCAGCTGGGGTCTTCTTGTCGTCGTTGGAACCAAACATGGAGACGGCTATCTCAAGGTAGCGTCGCGCCACGGGGCGCGTCGGTAAATAAAATTCGATGCGTAACAGACTGTTTTTTAGCCAGCTCGTTCATGCGCAACATTTTGTAAGGCCAAAATGGGGCCTTAACAGGACAGCCGCAGTGGCCGTCCCTAAGTCGGATCAGTATCCTAGCACCTCCTCGCCCGCCGACGCTAAGACCAAGCGGGCAGCCCAACAGGTTTAAAAACGAATGAATGCTCTAGCCCGCCGCGCCGCAGGCCTGCTGTTCAGTACAGTTTGTCTGCCTCTTTCAGCCTTGGCTGCCGACCCACAACCCACCCACGAATTCACCCTCGACAACGGCCTCAAGGTCGTCGTACGCGAAGATCATCGCGCGCCGGTGGTGGTTTCCCAGGTCTGGTACAAGGTCGGTTCGAGCTACGAAACCCCGGGCCAGACCGGTTTGTCCCACGCCCTGGAGCACATGATGTTCAAGGGCAGCGCCAAGGTCGGCCCCGGCGAAGCCTCGCTGATCCTGCGCGACCTGGGCGCTGAAGAGAACGCCTTCACCAGCGACGACTACACCGCTTACTACCAGGTACTGGCCCGTGACCGCCTGGGTGTCGCCTTCGAGCTGGAAGCCGATCGCATGGCCAGCCTGCGCCTGCCGGCCGACGAGTTCAGCCGCGAGATCGAGGTGATCAAGGAAGAGCGCCGCCTGCGCACCGACGACAACCCGATGTCCAAGGCCTACGAGCGCTTCAAGGCCATGGCGTTCCCGGCGAGCGGCTACCACACGCCGACCATCGGCTGGATGGCCGACCTGGATCGCATGAAAGTCGAAGAACTGCGCCACTGGTACCAATCCTGGTACGTGCCGAACAACGCCACCCTGGTGGTGGTCGGCGACGTCACCCCGGACGAGGTGAAAAACCTGGCCCAGCGCTACTTCGGCCCAATCCCCAAGCGCGACGTGCCACCGGCAAAGATCCCGATGGAACTGGCCGAGCCCGGCGAGCGCCTGCTGACCATGCATGTGCAGACCCAACTGCCGAGCGTGATCCTGGGTTTTAACGTCCCTGGCCTGGCCACTGCCGAAGACAAACGTTCGGTGCAGGCCCTGCGCCTGATCTCGGCCTTGCTGGACGGCGGCTACAGCGCACGCATCTCCGAGCAGCTGGAACGCGGTGAAGAGCTGGTCTCTGCCGCGTCGACCAACTACGACGCCTATACCCGCGGTGACACCCTGTTCATGCTGACCGCGACGCCCAACCAGCAGAAGAAAAAGACCGTTGCCCAAGCCGAAGCAGGCCTGTGGCGCCTGCTGGAAGAGCTGAAGACCAAGCCGCCGACCGCCGAGGAACTGGAGCGCATCCGTGCCCAGGTCATCGCCGGCCTGGTCTACCAGCGCGACTCCATCACCAGCCAGGCCACGGCCATTGGCTCCCTGGAGACCGTCGGCCTGTCCTGGAAATTGATGGACACCGAGCTTGCCGACCTGCAAAGCGTGACACCGGAAGATATCCAGAAAGCCGCGCGTACCTATTTCACCCGCGAACGTCTCAGCGTCGCCCATGTCCTGCCTGAGGAGACCGCTCATGAGTGATCGCAAAAGCAGCCGCCTGATCTTCCCCGGCCTGATCGCAGTCACCCTGATCGCCGCCAGTGCCGTGTACTTCCTGCGCCCGAGCGAGTCCGTCGCCAGCCCGGCGCTGGAAAAAGCCCAATCGAGCAACAAGCTGCAATCCCTGGCTGAACTGGACGGCAAGGCGCCGACCAATCGCACGCTCGACGTGCAGACCTGGACCACCGCCGAGGGCGCCAAAGTGCTGTTCGTCGAGGCCCATGAACTACCGATGTTCGACGTGCGCATCCTGTTCGCCGCCGGCAGCAGCCAGGACGGCAACGTCCCAGGCCTGGCGCTGATGACCAACGCCATGCTCAATGAAGGCGTGCCGGGCAAGGACGTGAGCCAGATCGCCCGTGACTTCGAAGGCCTGGGCGCGGACTTTGGCAATGGCGCGTACCGCGACATGGCGCTGGTGTCCCTGCGCAGCCTCAGCGACAGCGACAAACGCGACGCCGCGCTCGCGTTGTTTGACGATGTGATCGGCAAACCCACCTTCCCGGCCGACTCCCTGGCACGGATCAAGAACCAGATCCTCGCCGGCTTTGAGTACCAGAAGCAGAACCCTGCCAAGCTGGCGAGCCTTGAGCTGTTCAAGCGCCTGTACGGCGACCACCCTTACGCGCACCCGACCGAAGGCACACCGGAGAGCGTCCCGAAGATTACCCTGGCGCAATTGCAGGCATTCCACGCCAAGGCTTACGCAGCGGGTAACGCGGTGATTGCAGTGGTTGGCGACCTGACTCGTGCCGAAGCCGAAGCCATGACGGCCAAGGTGTCCGCATCGCTGCCCAAGGGCCCGGCCCTGCCAAAAATCGCCCAACCGACCGAACCCAAGCCTGGCTTGAGCCGTATCGAGTTTCCGTCCAAGCAGACGCACTTGCTGTTCGCGCAACTGGGCATCGACCGCGCCGACCCGGACTATGCCGCCTTGTCGCTGGGTAACCAGATCCTCGGCGGCGGTGGTTTCGGCACCCGCCTGATGAGCGAAGTGCGCGAGAAACGCGGCCTGACCTACGGCGTGTACTCCGGCTTCTCGCCGATGCAGGTACGCGGCCCTTTCATGATCAACCTGCAGACCCGCGCCGAAATGAGCGGCGGCACCTTGCGCCTGGTCGAGGATGTCGTGGCCGACTACCTCAAGACCGGCCCGACGCAAAAAGAGCTGGATGACGCCAAGCGCGAGCTGGCCGGCAGCTTCCCGCTGTCGACCGCCAGCAACGCCGATATCGTCGGACAGTTGGGCGCCATGGGTTTCTATAACTTGCCGCTGAGCTATCTGGAAGATTTCATGAAACAATCCCAGGCCCTGACTGTAGAGCAGGTCAAGGCTGCATTGAACAAACACTTGAGCGCCGACAAGATGGTCATCGTGACCGCCGGCCCGACGATTGCGCAAAAGCCACTACCGCCCCCCACTGATAAACCTGCCGAGCAGCCGCTCGGGGTTCCGGAGCATTAATGGCCAGTCCATCTCGCCCGAAAAAACCTGTCCACAACGTCCATAACGGCGTGGGCCAGCTGCGCATCATTGGCGGCGAATGGCGCAGCCGCAAACTGAGCTTCCCCGACGTCGTAGGCCTGCGCCCGACGCCGGACCGCGTGCGTGAAACCCTGTTCAACTGGCTTGCGCCCTACATTGCAGGCGCCAAGGTACTGGACCCGTTTGCCGGCAGTGGCGCGCTGTTCCTGGAGGCGCTGTCCCGTGGCGCCGCCCTGGGGCAGGCGCTGGACGCCAGTAATGTGGCTGTTTCCAGCTTAAAGGAACACCTGGGCACCCTGCGCTGCACCACCGGCCAGGTGCAAACCGCCGATGCGTTGCGCTACCTGGAAACCCAGCCTGCCAGCGAGTTCGACGTCGTATTCCTCGACCCGCCGTTCAACCAGAACCTGCTGCCGACCGTGTGCGCATTGCTGGAAGAACGCCAATGGCTGGCGCCGGATGCGTGGATCTACACTGAAAGCGAGACGGCGCCCTCCACCCTGGGCTTGCCGGCATCATGGCGCCTGCACCGGGAACAGAAGTCCGGGCGGGTGTACTACGCGTTATGGCAACGCAGCGCCGCCTGACCTGCAGGCGAGAGCTTTTGTGGTACCACCGAGATCTGCATGAACCCTTGCGCTAACAACTTCACTCCCGCCTTTGGCCTCGGCAACCCTCACCTGCAAACGCTGTGGGGGCCGCTGTGGCGCCCCACCACCCACATCGAACGCCAACGCGAACGCCTGTGGCTGGCGGATGGCGACTTTCTCGATATCGACTGGCACGGCCCGCATGACGCGCAAGCGCCATTGGTGCTGGTGCTGCACGGGTTGACCGGCTCCTCCAACTCGCCCTACGTGGCCGGCCTGCAAAAGGTCCTTGCCGCTCAAGGCTGGGCCAGCGCCGCGTTGAACTGGCGCGGCTGCTCGGGCGAACCGAATCTGTTGGCACGCAGTTATCACTCCGGCGCAAGCGAAGACCTGGCTGCGACGATTGCCCACCTGCAGGCCAAGCGGCCGTTGGCCCCCCTGTATGCCGTGGGTTATTCACTGGGCGGCAATGTGCTGCTCAAGCATCTGGGAGAAACCGGCGCGGCCTCCGGGCTAAAAGGCGCGGCGGCCGTGTCGGTGCCCTTTCGCCTCGACCAGTGTGCGGACCGTATCGGCCTGGGCTTTTCGCGGGTTTACCAGAAGCATTTCATGCGTGAAATGCTGGCGTATATCCGCGTCAAGCAAAGCCGTTTTCTGCAGGACGGGCGGGCAGATGGGCTCAAGACCCTCGAAGCCCTGGGCTCACTGGAGAAAATGCGTACGTTCTGGGACTTCGACGGTCGGGTCACTGCGCCGTTGCACGGATTCTTGAGTGCCGAGGACTATTACCGCCGCGCGTCGAGCCGCTATTACCTGGGTGACATCCGCGCTCCAACCCTCATCATCCAGGCGGCCGATGACCCGTTTGTGTTTGCCCACAGCCTGCCCGAAGCGAGTGAACTGTCGGCGTGCACTGAGTTTGAGTTGCTGGCAAAGGGGGGGCACGTGGGGTTTGTGGAGGGTTCGTTGAGACGACCGGGTTACTACCTGGAACGTCGCATTCCTCAATGGCTGCTGGCACAACACGGTTAAACAATGTGCAAGCTGGCCTGCCCGCGATGAGGGCGTGCCAGCAAGCTCATGGTTGGCTGACACGCCGCTATCGCAGGCAAGCCAGCTCCCGCCTTTGATTGGGTCTACCCCTCAATCGAGTCAGTCGCCTGTGGCGATTTCACGCTGTGGATCGGTAATCCACTCGCTCCACGACCCCGCATACAACTTGCCCAACGGATATCCCGCCAGGCTCAGGGCGAACAGGTTGTGACACGCCGTCACGCCCGAACCGCAATACGCCACCAGTTCATCCGGCGAGCGCCCCTGCAATTGAGCGGCGAAGCGTTGCTTGAGTTGCTCGGCTGGCAGGAAGCGGCCGTCACTGCCGAGGTTTTCATTGAAAGCCGCGCACTGCGCACCCGGAATGTGGCCGGCAACCGGGTCGATGGGCTCCACTTCCCCGCGAAAGCGCGGTTGGGCGCGGGCATCGATCAGGGTCAAGCCAGGTTGGCCCAGGCGTTTTTGCAGATGCTCGGCATCCAGCACCAGGCGATTGTCCGGTGTACCGACAAAGCTGCCCGGCTCGATCACCGGCGCGTCCAGGCTCAACGGAAAACCCGCCGCGTGCCAGGCCTTGAGGCCGCCATCCAGGATAAACACGCCGTCACGCTTGCCCAGCCAGGCCAGCAACCACCAGGCGCGGGCGGCATAGGCGCCGGGGCCGTCATCGTAGAGCACCACGTCGGTGTCGGCGTTGATACCCCAGGCGCGCAATTGCTCGGCGAAGGTGTGGGCGGCTGGCAACGGGTGACGGCCAGTCACGCCCTTGGTCACCGGGCCGCTGAGGTGGCGCTCCAGGTCGGCATACTGCGCGCCCTCGATATGCCCTTCGGCATAGCTGCAGAGTCCGTAATCCGGGTCCTCCAGGGCAAAACGGCAATCCAGTATCACCCACCCGCCGGCCTTCTGGCGTTCGGCCAGTTGCTGGGGGCTGATCAGTTGGGCAAGCGGCATGACGGACTCCTATGAACAGATTCGGGAAAGGTCCTACTTCACTTCTTCCAATGCCTGATTCAACGGCACGTAAAATTCTTTGAACAAGGCATCCACTGCATCCTTCGCCTGGGGCGTGACGAAACCCGCCTCCAGTACCAGCACCTGATACACCCCACGCTTGATCGCCTCGGCGCTCAAGTGGGCGGAATTTTCATTGGTGGTGCACAAAAAACGCACCCAGGAGGTGAGGATGATCCAGGCATTGAGGGTCAGGGCCTCGGTTTGCACCGGGTCCATGTTGAGAATGCCGGCGTCGACAAACCCTTGGTAGATAGCGCCGCCCTGGACCAGGCAGCGCTGGGAAAAACGCCGATAGCCGGTAGCCAGTTCCGGGTCGCTTTCCAGCAGGTGCTCAAGGTCGCGATGCAGGAAGCGGTAGCGCCACATGCCGGCCAATACCGCCTGCAGATAGAAGCGCTTGTCTTCGACCGTGACCGCGCGGCCCTGGGGCGGGCGCAGGAAACTGTCCACCAGGGCTTCGTATTCGCGAAACAACACGGCGATGATCGCCTGCTTGTTGGGGAAGTGGTAGTACAGGTTGCCCGGCGAAATTTCCATATGGGCGGCAATATGGTTGGTGCTCACACTGCGCTCGCCCTGCTGGTTAAAAAGCTCCAGGCTGGTTTGCACAATGCGCTCGCTGGTCTTTACTCGTGGTGCCATAGGGGATCAGCTTCTGTACACGTGATGGGGCATCTTACGGGCTATTCTTGCAGGGATAAATCCGCATATCGGCGTAATGCCATTTGACAATTTAGAGTATTAACTCTAAAAATCCAGGCAGACCTATAACAATCGGGAACGCCGCCATGTCTGCCAACGTTGCCTACCTGCAAGATTCACAGGCGCTGGATCAACTCCAGGCCCTGTTCGACACCCAGCGTCGTGCCTACGCTGCCAACCCTATGCCGCCGGCCGCACAGCGCCAGCAATGGCTCAAGGCCCTGCGCGACCTGCTCAGCGACGAGCGCCAGGCGCTGATCAATGCGATCAGCCAGGATTTCAGCCACCGCAGCGCAGACGAAACCCTGTTCGCCGAACTGATGCCCAGCCTGCACGGCATTCACTATGCCAGTAAGCACCTGAAGGGCTGGATGAAACCCTCCCGGCGCGCTGTAGGCATCGCCTTCCAACCCGCTTCGGCCAAGGTTATCTATCAACCGTTGGGCGTGGTCGGGGTGATCGTGCCCTGGAACTACCCGTTGTACCTGGCCATTGGCCCATTGGTCGGCGCCCTCGCCGCCGGCAACCGGGTGATGCTCAAGCTCAGCGAATCCACCCCCGCCACCGGCGAGCTGCTCAAGTCACTGCTGGCAAAAATCTTCCCCGAGGACCTGGTGTGCGTGGTGCTGGGTGAAGCCGAAGTGGGCATGGCCTTCTCCAAGCTGCCCTTCGATCACCTGTTGTTTACCGGCGCCACCAGCATTGGCAAGCACGTGATGCGCGCGGCGGCAGAACATCTCACACCGGTCACCCTGGAGTTGGGCGGCAAGTCGCCCGCCATCGTGTCTGCCGATGTACCGCTCAAGGACGCCGCCGAGCGTATCGCCTTCGGCAAGGCGTTGAATGCAGGCCAGACCTGCGTCGCCCCCGACTATGTGCTGGTGCCGGAAGACCGTGTCGACGCGTTCGTTGAGGCCTACACCAACGCTGTTCGCGGGTTTTACCCGACCCTGGCGGACAACCCGGACTACACCGCTATCATCAACGAACGGCAACTCGCGCGGCTGAATGCCTACGTCAAGGACGCCACCGATAAAGGCGCCACCCTGATCCCGCTGTACGACCAGGGCCAGGCGCGGCGCATGGCCCACAGCCTGTTGCTGAATGTCAGCGATGACATGACCGTGATGCAGGACGAGATCTTCGGCCCAGTGCTGCCGATCGTGCCGTATCGAGGGCTCGACCAGGCCTTTGCCTACATCAACCAGCGCCCTCGCCCGCTGGCCCTATATTACTTCGGCTACAACAAGGGCGAGCAAAACCGCGTGCTCCACGAAACCCATTCCGGTGGCGTGTGCCTGAACGACACCCTGCTGCACGTGGCCCAGGACGACATGCCATTTGGCGGCATCGGCCCGTCGGGCATGGGCCACTACCACGGCCATGAAGGCTTCCTCACCTTCAGCAAAGCCAAGGGCGTGCTGGTGAAACAGCGCCTGAACGCCGCGAAGTTGATCTACCCGCCCTACGGCAAATCGATCCAGAAGTTGATCCAAAAGCTGTTCATTCGCTGAAACCGCCACCCACGGGATAACAATAACAATGAACCCTAGCCTGACTGATTCACCCGCACTGTCGCGGCGCGGCGTCTTGAAAATCGGCCTGTGCGCCAGCGCGTTCCTGGCCACCGCCGGGTTGGGCGCCAGCCTCAGCGGTTGCTCCAGCAGTACCCCGGCCAGTGGCTTTGCCATGTTGCGCAGCAGTGACTTGCCGTTCTTGCGCGCGGTGATCCCGGTGCTGCTAGAGGGCGTGGCCAGCGCCCAGGAAGTCGCCAGCGGGATTGAAGACACGCTTGAAAAGCTCGACTTCAGCCTGCAACGCCTGTCGCCGGAGATGTTCAAGCTCACCCAGCAACTGTTCGATGTACTGGGCATGGGCATCACCCGAGGACCGTTGACCGGGATCTGGGGCAGTTGGGAAAACGCCAGCAGTGAACAGATCCGCAACTTCCTGCACCGCTGGGAAAACAGCTACCTGAACCTGCTGCGGATGGGCCAGGGCTCGTTGCTCAAGCTGGTGATCATGGCCTGGTACTTCCAGCCGGCGTCCTGGGCCCATTGCGGCTACCCCGGGCCGCCGAAGGTCTAGCCTTGATGACCCGATCAGAAATGTGGGAGCGGTTTCGCTCGCGAAAGCGGTGGATCAGCCACACCGGTGTCGACTGACACGCTGCATTCGCGAGCAAGCCCGCGCCCACATTGACCACAACTTCGTACAAAAATAAGAGTGCATTCCTATGCCCGTACCCGACCTGTTCCGCGATGGCATGGCCCGTGGCTGGAAAACCCACAATGGCGCCGCCCTCGACAACGACCTGACCCTGGAAGCCGACGTCGTGATCATCGGCAGCGGCGCCGGTGGCGGCACCACCGCCGAAATCCTCAGCGCAGCAGGCTACAAAGTGCTCCTGATCGAAGAAGGCCCGCTCAAGACCAGCAGCGATTTCAAGCTGCTCGAAGACGAGGCCTACACCAGCCTGTACCAGGAGGGCATCGGCCGCATGAGCAAGGATGGCGCGATCACCATCCTGCAGGGCCGGGCAGTAGGCGGCACCACGCTGATCAACTGGACGTCGAGCTTTCGTACCCCCGACGCCACGCTCGCCCACTGGGCCAGCGAATACGCCGTGAAGGGCCACAGCAGCGCCGAGATGGCGCCCTGGTTTGAACAGATGGAGCAGCGCCTGGGCATCGCACCCTGGGCCATGCCGCCCAACCCCAACAACGATGTCATCCGCAAAGGCTGCGAAAAGCTTGGTTACAGCTGGCATGTGATCCCACGCAATGTGCGCGGCTGTTTCAACCTGGGCTATTGCGGCATGGGCTGCCCAGTCAATGCCAAGCAGTCGATGCTGGTGACGACGATTCCGTCCACCCTTGAAAAGGGCGGCGAACTGCTCTACCTGGCACGCGCCGAACGCCTCATCTACAGCGGCGACACCATCAGCAGCCTGGAATGCGTGGCCATGGACACCCTGTGCGTGGCGCCGACCGGACGCAAGATCACCGTAAAAGCCAAGCATTACGTGCTCTCGGGCGGCGGCATCAACAGCCCGGCGCTGCTGATGCGCTCCGACGCTCCCGACCCGCATTCGCGGCTGGGCAAACGCACCTTCCTGCACCTGGTGAATTTCTCCGCCGGGTTGTTCGACGAGGTGATCAACCCGTTCTACGGCGCGCCGCAATCGATCTATTCCGACCATTTCCAATGGCAGGACGGCACCACCGGGAAAATGTCCTACAAACTGGAGGCGCCACCCCTGCACCCCGCGTTGGCCAGCACATTGTTAGGCGGCTACGGTACCCAGAACGCCCTGGACATGAGCCAATTGCCGAACACCCACGCGATGCTCGCCCTCCTGCGTGACGGCTTCCACCCCGACAGCCCGGGCGGCAGCGTGGAGTTACGCGGCGATGGCACGCCGGTGCTCGACTATCAGGTGTCGGACTACGCCTGGGATGGCTTGCGCCGTGCGTTCCACAGCATGGCCGAGATCCAGTTCGCGGCCGGCGCCAAGTCGGTCAAGCCGCTGCATCATGATGCGCGCTACGTCAAAACCCTGGGCGAAGCCCGCACCATGATCGAAGGTTTGAACCTGGAACTGCACCGCACCTGCCTGGGCAGCGCCCATGTGATGGGCGGTTGTGCCATGGGTGAAGACCCGAGAAACGCAGTAGCCGACAGCCTCGGTCGCCACCACCAGTTGCGCAACCTGTCGATCCACGATGGCTCGCTATTCCCCACCAGCATTGGGGCCAATCCACAATTATCGGTGTACGGCTTGACCGCCCAACTGGCGACAGCGTTGGGCGAACGTCTGAAAACAGCGTGAAAAAACACGGTATTCGTGCTGTCTATAGTGCTTTCTTCTGCATAAGTTGACTTGGCCGACCGGGATGGCTGCGATACCATCCGGTTCCCCAACGGACTCCGCCAGGACGACGCGATGAACCGAGTGTTGTACCCAGGTACCTTCGACCCGATTACCAAAGGCCATGGCGATCTGGTCGAACGTGCCTCACGCTTGTTCGACCATGTGATCATCGCGGTCGCTGCCAGCCCCAAGAAAAACCCGCTGTTTCCCCTGGAACAGCGCGTGGAGCTGGCGCGCGAGGTCACCAAACACCTGCCCAACGTGGAAGTGGTGGGCTTTTCCACACTGCTGGCGCACTTCGCCAAGGAGCAGAACGCCAACGTGTTCCTGCGTGGCCTGCGCGCGGTGTCGGACTTCGAATACGAATTCCAGTTGGCCAACATGAACCGCCAACTGGCGCCGGACGTTGAAAGCCTGTTCCTAACGCCGTCAGAGCGTTATTCGTTCATTTCCTCGACGTTGGTGCGTGAAATCGCCGCCTTGGGTGGAGATATCACCAAGTTCGTGCATCCGGCCGTGGCAGATGCACTGACCCTTCGCTTCAAAAAGTAATCTGGCTGGACGGGGTCGTTATGACAGAACGGCCTCCTGTGGCCCCTGACACGACGATGCCAGTGGGCCGCAGGTCATGTGCGCTCGCACTGCGGGCGCCAATGCGGCACAATTGCGCGCATTCGTTTTCAGATGCCTTGGCTGACTGCCCTGGCAGGAGTTCCCATGTCCCTGATCATCACCGACGATTGCATCAACTGCGACGTCTGCGAACCCGAGTGCCCGAACGCCGCGATTTCCCAAGGCGAAGAGATCTACGTGATCGACCCGAACCTGTGCACCCAATGCGTCGGCCACTATGACGAGCCTCAGTGCCAACAGGTGTGCCCGGTGGATTGCATTCCGCTGGATGAGGCTCATCCGGAGACCGAAGAGCAGTTGATGGAGAAATACCGGAAGATTACCGGCAAGGCTTGAGGGCCTTATCGCAGGCAAGCCCGCTCCCACACTGCACAGATCAAAAGGTGGGAGCGGGCTTGCTCGCGATGGCGGCATCAACCATCACACAGAATCAGCGCTGGCACTTGGGGCAAAACACACTCGCCCGCTGCCCCAGCACCACATTGCGCAACTCGGTCCCGCAGACCTTGCACGCCTCGCCTCCACGGCCATAGACGAACAGTTCCTGCTGGAAATACCCCGGCTGCCCGTCGCCGCCGATAAAGTCCCGTAATGTGGTACCGCCGCGCTCGATGGCGGCGGCCAGCACACGCTTGATCTCGATCGCCAGCTTCAGGTAGCGCCCGCGCGAAATGCCGCCAGCGGCCCGACGCGGATCAATCCCCGCCGCAAACAGCGCTTCCGTCGCGTAGATATTGCCCACGCCCACCACCACCGCGTTGTCCATGATGAATGGCTTCACCGCCATCGATTTGCCGCGGGACAGCTGGAACAGGCGCTCGCCGTCAAACAGATCGGTCAGCGGCTCCGGCCCGAGGCGGATCAGCAGTTCGTGGTTGTACGGGTCCTGGCTCCAGAGCATGGCGCCGAAACGGCGCGGGTCGGTGTAGCGCAGGGCCAGGCCGGATTCAAGTTCGATGTCCACGTGTTCATGCTTGGCCGCTGGCATGCCTATTTCCACCAGGCGCAGGTTGCCCGACATGCCCAGGTGGCTGATCAAGGTGCCCACTTCGGCATTGATCAACAGGTACTTGGCTCGCCGCTCCACCCGCACGATACGCTGCCCGGACAGGCGCACATCGAGGTCTTCCGGGATCGGCCAGCGCAGGCGCCGCTCACGCACCACTACGCGGCTGACCCGCTGGCCTTCCAGGTGCGGCGCAATCCCGCGCCGGGTGGTTTCGACTTCTGGTAACTCGGGCATGTTTACCTCTTGAAGGAAGGATCAGTGGGCGCCCAACTCGCGAATCGACAGCTTCAGACTCTCGAAGTCGTAGTCCGACAGCCCTACGTAGTCCAGCACCAGGTGGCCAATAGCATTCCACTCGTAATCCGCTGCCTGGTTGCCCAGCACGCGGTAGGACGAGCAGATGTGCTCGGCCATTTTCAGGATCGCCAGCAGGTTCTTGAGTGCCGGGTTGCGCGTCGACTCATCACTGAAAATCGCCAGGGCGTTATGGTGGTTGGCAATAGCATCGGTCACATGCTCCGGCAGGCGCCAGGACTTGGCCGTGTAGTAGCCAACGACCGCATGGTTAGTGTTGAACGCGTTGTTCTCGGTGTCGACCACGCGGCAGTCGGGGCCGGCATTGGCATAGGCCTGCTCGAGCACCGACATGTAGTTGGGGAAGCGCTTGAGCATCAGCGGCACGCCACAGTCATGGAACAGCCCCAGCGCGTAGGCTTCGTCCACCGCCTGGGAGCCCGTGCGCTTGGCAAGCGTAAGGCACGTCATGGCCACATCCTGGGCGGTGTCCCAGAAGCGGTTGAGCGTGACGATGGTGTCATCACTCATCTCGCCCTTGATCGACAGTGCGTTGATCAGGTTGATGATCGAACGGCTGCCCAGCAGGTTCACCGCGCGCTGGATCGAGGCGATCTTGTTGCTTAGCCCGTAATACGACGAGTTGACGATCTTCAGCAACGCACCGGACAGGCCCGGGTCCTGGGAGATCAGACGCGCGATCACCTCGAGGTCCGGGTCGGGCATGTATTGCTCCATCTGCAAATCCACCATGATTTGCGGCTGGGGCGGCACGCTGATGCCTTGCAGGGCCTGTTGGATCTGTTCGGCGGAAAGCTCTTGGGACATAAGTACACACTCTGGGCTAGGGGGCGATTCTAACCTCTATAGGAACCTGACCGACACCTCAAAACCCGATTGGAACCGGACCAAATGTGGGAGCTGGCTGGCCTGCAACCACATCACCGCCGTACGTCAGATACACCGCGCCGCCCGCATCGCAGGCAAGCCGGCGCCCACATGAACCCGTGCGCAAAGGGTATACTCCCGCTCTTTTTTCCGGAGCGACGTCATGTCCCTGCCAAGCCTGCGTCTCAAAGCCAACGCCGATCGTCGTTTGCGCAACGGCCACCTGTGGGTCTACAGCAACGAAATCGATGTGGCCGCCACCCCACTCCACGGCTTCCAGGCGGGCGACCAGGCCATCCTCGAAGCGGCCGGCGGCAAGACCCTGGGCATCGTGGCCATGAGCCCGAACAACCTGATCTGCGCCCGCCTGCTGTCGCGCGACATCAAGTTGCCGCTGGACAAGTCGCTGCTGGTGCACCGCCTCAACGTCGCCCTGTCCCTGCGCGACCGCCTGTTCGACAAGCCGTTCTACCGCCTGGTCTACGGCGATTCCGACCTGCTGCCAGGCCTGGTCGTCGACCGTTTCGGCGACATCCTGGTGGTGCAGATCGCCTCGGCGACCATGGAAGCCCATAAAGAAGACGTGATCGCCGCCCTGACCCAAGTGCTCAAGCCAAGCGGGATCCTGTTCAAGAACGACTCCGCCGCGCGCGATGCCGAAGGCCTCAACCGCTACGTCGAAACCGTGTTCGGCCTGGTGCCGGAGTGGGTCGCGCTGGAAGAAAACGGCGTGAAGTTCGAAGCCCCGGTGATCCAGGGCCAGAAGACCGGCTGGTTCTACGACCACCGCATGAACCGCGCCCGCCTGGCCCCGTATGCCAAAGGCAAGCGCGTACTCGACCTGTACAGCTACATCGGCGGCTGGGGTGTGCAAGCCGCAGCCTTCGGCGCCAGTGAAGTGTTCTGCGTCGACGCCTCCGCCTTCGCCCTCGACGGCGTGGAGCGCAACGCCGCGCTGAACGGCTTTGCCGAAAAAATGACCTGCATCGAAGGCGACGTGTTCGAAGCCCTCAAAGAGCTGAAAGCCAGTGAAGAGCGCTTCGACGTGATCGTCGCCGACCCACCGGCCTTCATCAAACGCAAGAAAGACATGAAGAATGGCGAAGGCGCCTACCGCCGCCTCAACGAGCAAGCCATGCGCCTGCTCAGCAAGGATGGCATCCTGGTCAGCGCCTCGTGCTCCATGCACTTGCCGGAAGATGACCTGCAAAACATCCTGCTGACCAGCGCTCGCCACCTGGACCGCAATATCCAGATGCTGGAGCGTGGTGGCCAGGGTCCGGACCATCCGGTGCACCCGGCGATTGCCGAAACCCGGTATATCAAGAGCATTACGTGCCGATTGTTGCCGAATAGCTAAGTAACACCCCGTGTTCTAATCGAACGCGGGCTAAATGTGGGAGCGCGCTTGCTCGCTCCCACATCTTTTGGGCGCTGCATCAGACACCTTTTCCTAGCGCAATCAGCCACATCAATCCAAGAAGTTCGTCACAGCAATTCTGGTTGAATTCCATTTTTCACAGACTAGTATCGGTTCCTGGAATTACTCCGGAAAACAAAAACAATGTCTGAGTCCACCTGTTCGTCCCCTCTCAGTGGCGAGATAAAGCGCCAACAACTGTCTCGCTTCATCCTCATCACCTGCATCTCCCTGATCAGTTTTTTCCCGATCAATATCCTGCTGCCCTCCTTTCCCGCCCTGGCTGAAAGGTTCGATACGCCCACCGCCGAGGTCGCGCTGTCCATCAGCCTGTTCACCCTGGTCTTTTCCATTTCCCAACTGATCACCGGCCCACTGTCGGATAAATGGGGGCGCAAGGAAGTCCTGCTCGGCTGCATCACGCTGTCGATCCTGGGCGCTATCGGTTGTGCACTGGCGACGGACTACCTCGCCTTTCTGCTGTTTCGAGGCGTCCAGGCCATGGGTTGCGGGTTCTTTGTACTGGGCCACGCGCTGGTGGAAGACCTGTTCGACGAGCAAGACCGCGCTCGAGTGCGCCTTTATTACATGACACTGAGCGGCTCATTCGTCGCGCTGTCACCGTTGATCGGCTCCTGGCTGCAAACCACGTTCGACTGGCAAGGCAGCTTCTACGGCTTTGCGCTGATGGCTGCGGGCATGCTGATCCATGCGGTGTGCATACTGCCTTCCAAGTCCGCCAGCCCGCACCGTGAGCTGGTGTCCATCCTCGGCACGCTCAAGGCTGTCGCCCGCAACCGCGACTTCATACGCCACTGGTGGATCGCCGCGCTGGTGTTCGCCTGTTACTTCGCCTTGATCAGCGTGACGCCGTTGATTTTCATGGATGCGCTAAAGCTCTCCGAATATCAGTACGCGCTGGTGCTGATGGTGTATGGCATGGCCTATCTACTGGGCGGTGTGGCGGCCTCGTACCTGCAAAAGCGGATTTCGCTGTCCAGGCAGATCAATATCGGACTGGGACTGTTGTGCGTCGCTGGTGTGCTGTTAACGCTGATCGTCAGCCTGGACGCCATCACCACTGTGACGTTGCTCATGCCGATGTTGATCAGTGCACTGGCTGTGACACTGGTTCGACCGGCGGCGATTTCTGCGGCGATGCGGCTGTTCTCAAGCAGCGCGGGCACTGCCGCCTCGGCGGGCAACAGCATCATGTTCCTGACCGCTGCCTTCAGCAGTGCCGCCCTGGCACAAACCGGGTCCAACCTATTGATCACCATCGCCCTGAGCTTCATCGCCTTTAGCGTGTGGGGCTGGCTCACCAATGCCAGAACCGGACACTGACCCATCGCTATCGTCGGCAAGCCGGCGCCTGCAGTGGGTCGTGCGCCTCCCGCATGTCCCGTAAGCGCCATCTTCACGGTTCCGGCCATTCCCTCCCGGCGCCAGCGGTGTAGAATCGACCCTATTCATCGCCAGTCATCCCCCGGCGGGTTTATGAGCTCGAGGCCCAAGCAAGCGGCGATCCCGCGACGCGAGTGGCAACTTCCGGACACACGGCCATTTTTCGGGTGTTCCAGACGTCAATAGAAGCTCACTTCCCCTTTAGCACCTGATTAGCACCTGATTAGCCGCCCGGAGAGCTCCAATGCCCGATTACCGCTCGAAAACATCCACCCATGGCCGCAACATGGCCGGCGCGCGCGCACTGTGGCGTGCCACGGGGATGAAAGATGACGACTTCAAGAAGCCGATCATCGCGATTGCCAACTCATTCACCCAATTCGTACCCGGCCACGTCCACCTCAAGGACCTGGGCCAACTGGTCGCCCGCGAGATCGAACGCGCCGGCGGCGTCGCCAAGGAATTCAACACCATCGCCGTCGATGACGGCATCGCCATGGGCCATGATGGCATGCTGTATTCCCTGCCGAGCCGCGAGATCATCGCCGACTCCGTGGAGTACATGGTCAACGCCCACTGCGCCGACGCCATCGTGTGCATCTCCAACTGCGACAAGATCACCCCTGGCATGCTGATGGCCGCCCTGCGCCTCAACATCCCGGTGATCTTCGTGTCCGGCGGCCCGATGGAAGCCGGCAAGACCAAGCTCGCCTCCCACGGCCTCGACCTGGTCGACGCCATGGTCATCGCCGCCGATTCCAGCGCTTCTGACGAGAAGGTCGCGGAATACGAGCGCAGCGCATGCCCTACCTGCGGTTCGTGCTCCGGCATGTTCACCGCCAACTCGATGAACTGCCTGGTGGAAGCCCTGGGCCTGGCCTTGCCGGGCAACGGCTCGACACTGGCCACCCACAGCGACCGCGAGCAACTGTTCCTGCAGGCCGGCCGCACCATTGTCGAGTTGTGCAAGCGTTACTACACCGAGAACGATGAGTCGGTGTTGCCGCGCAACATCGCCAACTTCAAGGCGTTCGAAAACGCCATGACCCTGGACATCGCCATGGGCGGTTCCACTAACACCATCCTGCACTTGCTCGCTGCGGCCCAGGAAGCCGAGATCGATTTCGACCTGCGCGACATCGACCGCCTGTCCCGTCACGTGCCACAACTGTGCAAGGTCGCGCCAAACATCCAGAAGTACCACATGGAAGACGTGCACCGCGCCGGTGGGATCTTCTCGATCCTCGGCTCCCTGGCCCGTGGCGGCCTGTTGCACACCGACCTGCCGACCGTGCACAGCAAGTCCATCGCTGAAGGTATCGCCAAGTGGGACATCACCCAGACTGACGACGAAGCCGTGCACACCTTCTTCAAGGCCGGTCCGGCGGGCATCCCGACCCAGACCGCCTTCAGCCAGTCGACCCGCTGGGACACCCTGGACGACGACCGTGAAAACGGCTGCATCCGCAGTGTCGAGCATGCCTACTCGCAAGAAGGCGGCCTGGCCGTGCTGTACGGCAACATCGCGCTGGATGGCTGCGTAGTGAAAACCGCCGGTGTCGACGAATCGATCCACGTATTCGAAGGCCGCGCCAAAATCTACGAAAGCCAGGACAGCTCGGTACGCGGCATCCTCGCTGACGAAGTGAAGGAAGGCGACATCGTCATCATCCGCTACGAAGGCCCGAAAGGCGGACCGGGCATGCAGGAAATGCTGTACCCGACGTCTTACCTGAAATCCAAAGGCCTGGGCAAAGCGTGCGCCTTGCTGACCGACGGCCGCTTCTCCGGCGGCACCTCGGGCCTGTCCATCGGCCACGCTTCCCCGGAAGCCGCTGCAGGTGGCGCCATTGGCCTGGTGCAGGATGGCGACAAAGTGCTGATCGACATTCCGAACCGCTCGATCAACCTCTTGATCAGCGATGAAGAACTGGCGGCACGCCGGGTCGAGCAGGACAAGAAGGGCTGGAAGCCGGTCGAGAAGCGTCCGCGCAAAGTTACCACCGCGTTGAAAGCCTATGCCCTGCTGGCCACCAGTGCCGACAAGGGTGCTGTGCGTAACAAAGCGATGCTCGACGGCCTGTAAGCCTCGCGCAAAAAAATGCCCCGCCAGGTGCGGGGCATTTTTTTGCCTCAAGAAAACCTCCAGGGCAATGAGAACCTAGATGTGGGAGCGGACTCGCCCGCGATGCAGGCGAATCGGTCTTACTGAATCTCGTCCGGCTTGACGATCACCCAATTTTTATCCGCCGTTACCGGCAACCCTTCCTTGGCCTGCGCCGCGGCATGCTTGGCGATCATGCCGTTGAGCTGGGTCATGTATTTGTCCTTGCGGTTGATCCACAGGTGGATCCCGCCCTTGGCCACGTCCACATCATGGAACAGCATGTAGCCGTCGCTGGTCGGGGTATCGCCACCGACGATCACCGGCTTTTTCCACTCGTCGATGTAGGTCAGGATCGCCGCATGCTTGCCCGCCATCCAAGTGGCCGGGGTCCACAGGTACGGGGTCAGTTCGAGGCCGAGGTTGGCCTTCTCGTCATAGTTGCCGGCGGTGATCTGCTTGCGCGCGGTAGTCAGTTCGCCGGTCTTGCGGTCCTTGAGCAAGGTGGTCACGCCGATGACGTTCTGGGGTTTGACGTTGTAGCCGTACTTCGGATCGGCGGCGACCATGCGCACCAACTCCTCCGAGGCGGCGGTCATCACATACACCTCGATGCCGTTTTCCATCAGCTTGTTGTACAGCTCGGCCTGGCCGGTGAAGACCTTTGGCGGCTGCACTTCGGACTGCTTTACCACGTCGCCTTCGAAATAGCTGACGGGCACGGGCTTGCCGGAGGCCATCAGCTCATCGACCTGCACTTTGAGCTCCTTGAGGGTGAACCCCGAGAACACCTGGGCGACCCATGGGTAGCAGACCATGTCGTCCACTTCGCAGAGGCGATAGTAGTAACTGAACAGACTTTCCTTATGGTCGGCGGTGTCTTTGAACGGCATAAGCTTGAGCGACGGATCAAGGCTGTCGCGGGTGATCAGGCCCTTGTTTTCCATGTAGGGCAGCAGGGACTCTTCGAGGTCGTAGCGGTAGCTGGTGTTGTCCATGTCGAACACCGCGTAATTACCCTTGTTGGCGTTGGCGGCGATCATTTTGTTCAGTTGCTCGGCGGCGGGAGCCGGCCAGTGTTTCAGCTCGGTGGCGGCCATGGTTTGTCCGGCAAGGCCCAGACACAGCGCGGCGGCAAACAATCTCGAAGCGAGCTTCATATGCGTTTTCTCCCTGAGTTGAAAACATCGACGCTAACAAATCCCTGTGACAGTTACCGCCCGAGCACGACCGCCTGCGTCGTGATTGCGCCAGAAGCATGCGCGTGAGCGTCAAATGCTTATTCCAAAAACGACAGTCAACATTCCATATCGGTATTAAATCAATATATTTCAAGCTGTTAGGCTTGCCGGTTCGCAATCGCAGGCTCACGCGATTGGCTGCCTTCTCAACGGAGCTTCAATGGATCTGCCCCTGATTCTCAACTTACTGGTGTTCGTGGCCCTGCTGCTGGGCCTGGCACAAACCCGTCGCACTCACTGGAGCCTTGCCAAGAAGGTGCTACTTGCCCTCGTCCTTGGTGTGGCATTCGGGACCGTCCTGCATACGATCTACGGCGATGGCAACCCAGTGCTCAAAGCCTCCATCGGTTGGTTCGACCTGGTCGGTAACGGCTACGTACAACTGCTGCAAATGATCGTGATCCCGCTGGTGTTCGCCTCGATCCTCAGCGCCGTGGCGCGCCTGCACAACGCCTCGTCCCTGGGCAAGATCAGTTTCCTCACCATCGGCACCCTGCTGTTCACCACCGCAATTGCAGCGCTGATCGGCATCGGCCTGACCAACCTGTTTGGCCTCACCGCCGAGGGGCTGGTGGCCGGCACCCAGGAAATGGCGCGCCTGCAGGTGATCCAGAGTGATTACGCCGGTAAGGTTGCCGACCTGAATATCCCGCAACTGCTGCTGTCGTTCGTGCCAGCCAACCCGTTCGCCGACCTGGCGCGGGCCAAGCCGACTTCGATCATCAGCGTGGTGATTTTCGCTGCCTTCCTGGGGGTTGCCGCGCTGCAGCTGCTCAAGGATGACGTGGAAAAAGGCCAGAAAGTGCTCAATGCCATCGACACCCTGCAAGCCTGGGTGATGCGCCTGGTGCGCCTGGTGATGAAGCTGACGCCTTACGGCGTACTGGCGCTGATGACCAAGGTGGTCGCCGGCTCCAACCTGCAGGACATCATCAAGCTCGGCAGTTTTGTCGTGGTGTCGTACCTGGCCCTAGGCCTGATGTTTGTGGTCCACGGCCTGCTGCTGTCGCTGGCCGGGATCAACCCGCTGCGCTTCTTCCGCAAAGTGTGGCCGGTGCTGACCTTCGCCTTTACCAGCCGCTCCAGCGCGGCGGCGATCCCGCTGAGCATTGAAGCGCAGACCCGTCGCCTGGGCATCCCGCAATCCATCGCCGGCTTCGCCGCTTCGTTTGGTGCGACCATCGGCCAGAACGGCTGCGCCGGTCTTTACCCTGCAATGTTGGCGGTGATGGTCGCGCCGACCGTGGGCATCAACCCGCTGGACCCACTGTGGATCGCGACCCTGGTGGCGATTGTGACCCTGAGTTCGGCCGGTGTGGCCGGGGTGGGTGGCGGTGCGACCTTCGCCGCGCTGATCGTGCTGCCGGCCATGGGCTTGCCGGTGTCACTGGTGGCACTGCTGATTTCCGTGGAGCCGCTGATCGACATGGGCCGTACGGCGTTGAACGTGAATGGTTCGATGACGGCAGGCGCGATTACCAGCCAGGTCATGGGGCAGACGGATAAAGAGCTGCTCAATGCCGATGAGCATGCGGAATTGGCGCAGGCCTGACAGACCGCTATCGCAGGCAACCCAGCGCCCACATTGAACCGGTTTTTTCAGTGATACTCGGTCAACTGTGGGCGCTGGCTTGCCTGCGAGGCGCTTAGGCTTTTTCCCAGACTTCGAAGTTATACGCCGGCTTGTCACCCTCAGCCGCATTCTCGACATTCGACACCAGCGTCCACTGGTTCAAATCAAACTCGGGAAACCACGCATCGCCGTCCGGGCTCAACGCCACCCGCGTCAAATACAGGCGATCCGCCTGCTCCAGCCCTTGGGCATACAACTGCGCCCCGCCGATCAGCATCAGCTCATCCACGCCCTGCGCCTTGGCCCATTCCTCAGCCCGCTGCACTGCTGCGTCGAGGGACGGAAAAACTTCCGCACCTTCCAGCGCCAAGCCGGTCTGACGGCTGACCACTATGTTCAAGCGCCCCGGCAGCGGTCGGCCCAGGGAATCCCAGGTCTTGCGCCCCATGATGATGGGCTTGCCCAGGGTGGTGGCCTTGAAATACTTGAAATCCCCCGGCAAATGCCAGGGCATGCTGTTGTCGACGCCGATCACACGGTTTTCACCGAGGGCTGCGATCAGGCTTAAAGGGAGAGTTTTTTTCATGGCGACGAGAATACCAGAGGTGCGAGTCAGCGGTTATGCTCCAGGCTCACTGATACGACAGGATGGCGCGTGACTGCACTGACCCCGCTGCACACACTTTGGCTGACAGAAACCGTGCGCCTGCGTGAAGAACACGCCGGCCCCCTGGAAGACCTGGAAGCCAACCGCCTGGCCCGCACGGCCGGCGGCGACCTGCCGACGCGCATCCAACAGCGCGCCCTGCACTTGGCCGAACGCGACGGGCTCACGTCCGCCCTCAGCCGCTGGCTGCAGGGCGCACGCCTGGCGCTGGTGCTGCTGGCCATCGTCGCCGTGATCAGCGGCGCCGGCCTGGGCTTTGCTGCACTGGGTAATGGCTTGGCCCCGGTGAATGTGTTCTGGGCCCTGGGCAGCCTGCTCGGCTTGAACCTGATCCTGCTGATCAGTTGGACGCTGGGCCTGCTGTTTGCCGGCGAACACAGCGCCAGTCTCGGGCGCCTGTGGTTGTGGCTCAGCGAAAAGCTCGCCCGTGACGCCAAGGCCGCCCAACTGGCGCCCGCGCTGTTGCTGTTGCTACAGCGCCAGAAACTCAATCGCTGGGCCGTGGGTGTCCTGGTCAACAGCCTGTGGTTACTGGCGTTGCTCAGTGCGCTGGTGATTCTGCTGACACTGCTCGCCACCCGCCGCTATGGCTTTGTGTGGGAGACCACCCTCCTGGGCGCCGACACCTTCGTTGCCGCGACCCAGGCGCTCGGTGCCCTGCCCGCGCTGCTCGGTTTCAATGTGCCAACGGTGGAGATGATCCGCGCCAGCGGCGACTACGCCTTGAATATCGAAAGCGCCCGCCAAGCCTGGGCCACCTGGCTGGTGGGCGTGCTGCTGGTCTACGGCCTGCTGCCACGATTGATCCTCGCGCTGCTGTGCCTGTGGCGCTGGCAGCGTGGGCGCGCAGCGCTGCGCCTGGACCTCAACCTGCCCGGCTACAGCCAATTGCGCGAACGCCTGATGCCCAGCAGCGAGCGCCTTGGGGTCAACGATGCTGCGCCCGAACAGCTGCACCACGTCAGCGGCGGGGTCAGTGAACTGGAAAGCGACGGCGCCCTGCTGGTCGCCATCGAACTGGACGACCAGCACGCCTGGCCACCCAAACTGCCAGCCAGTGTGAAGAACGCTGGCATCCTCGACAGCCGCGAATCACGCAACAAACTGCTGGAACAACTGACGCGCTTTCCGCCGGCACGCCTGGCCATCGCCTGCGACCCACGGCGCTCGCCCGACCGCGGCAGCCTGGCCCTGATCGCCGAACTGGCACGCAGCGCCACCGCCACCCGCGTGTGGTTGCTGCAAGCGCCGCCGGGCCAGGCCCTGGACGCCGAACGCCTGGGCGACTGGCACGCCGCGCTGCAACAGCTTGAACTGCCGTTCGCTGATTGCGCGCCGCTGAACTGGCTGGAGACCGGTCATGACTAAGCCCCTGAAACTCGCCGTGGTCGGCCACACCAACGTCGGCAAGACCTCGCTGCTGCGCACCCTCACGCGTGACGTGGGCTTCGGCGAAGTCTCCCATCGCCCCAGCACCACGCGGCATGTCGAAGGCGCGCGGTTGTCAGTGGATGGCGAGGCCTTGCTGGAGCTGTACGACACGCCAGGCCTTGAAGACGCCATCGCCCTGCTCGATTACCTGGAGCGCCTGGACCGCCCCGGCGAACGCCTCGACGGCCCGGCACGCCTTGCGCGCTTCCTTGAGGGCAGCGAAGCCCGCCAGCGTTTCGAACAGGAAGCCAAGGTGCTGCGCCAACTGCTGGCCTCGGACGCCGGCCTGTACGTGATCGACGCCCGCGAGCCAGTACTGGCCAAGTACCGCGACGAGCTGCACGTGCTGGCCAGTTGCGGCAAACCGTTGCTGCCAGTGCTCAACTTCGTCAGCAGCAGCGACCACCGCGAGCCGGACTGGCGCGAAGCCCTGGCCCGTCTTGGCCTGCACGCGCTGGTGCGATTCGACAGCGTGGCGCCGCCGGAAGACGGCGAGCGGCGCCTGTATGAAAGCCTCGCCTTGCTGCTGGAACACGCGCGGCCACAGCTGGAGCGGTTGATTCTTGACCAGGAGGCTCAACGCCAGGCGCGCCAGCAAAGCGCCGCGCGGTTGATCGCCGAGCTCTTGATCGACTGCGCCGCCTGCCGCCGCAGCGTGGTCACCGAGGATGAACAGCAAGCCATCGGCGACCTGCGTAAAGCCGTGCGCCAACGCGAACAAAAATGCGTGGAAGCCTTGCTCAAACTGTTCGGCTTTCGCCCGCAGGATGCCGCCGCCAGCGACTTGCCCTTGCTCGATGGGCGCTGGGGCGATGACTTGTTCAACCCCGAAACCCTCAAGCAACTGGGCGTGCGCGTCGGCGGTGGTATCGCCGCAGGCGCGGCCGCGGGTGCCGGTGTGGATCTATTGGTCGGCGGCCTGACGCTCGGCGCCGCCGCCCTCGCGGGTGCGATTGCCGGGGGCGCGCTGCAAACCGCGCGAAGCTATGGCAGCCGGCTGCTGGGCAAGATCAAAGGCCACCGAGAGTTGACCGTCGACGACAGCGTATTGCGCCTGCTCGCCCTGCGTCAGCGCCAGTTGCTCAAGGCGTTGAACCTGCGCGGCCATGCGGCGATGCACAGCATCAAGGTCGATACGCCCCAGGACAAAACCTGGCGCGAAGGTAAATTGCCCGATGCGTTGCACAAGGCCCGCGCCCACCCGCAATGGTCGTCGCTCAACCCCCACGCCAAACTCAGCCAGGCCGAGCGCCAGGAACAGGTCCAAGCATTGGCCCTGCGCCTGGACGAAACCTAAGCCGCCAGCACCTGCCGAGCCTTGGCCTTGAGCACTTCAAGGTCGAGCACCGGCACGTGCATTTCCTTGGCCTGCTCGTCCCACTGACGCAGGCGCAAACTCACGGCGCACAGCGGGTCCTGTTCGAATGCCTGGGCTTCCCTGGCACTCATCACACCGCCCTGGTAAACCAGGGTACGGCGGCTGGCTTCGCTCAAACGCGCATAGTAGTCGGGCTGGCTGTAGGTCAGGTAGCGCTTGGCCTGAACGTGGTATTCCACCAGCGTGGCCATGCGCTCGCTGAACCCTGCGCGGCGCAGGTAATCCGCGCCCAGCCGCTCATGGCTGACCACGCCATAGCCACCCATGTTCTCGCCGCCGTGGCCGCAGAGGTGGCCGATATCGTGGAAAAACGCTGCCAGCACCACTTCATCATCAAACCCCTCGGCCATGGCCAACTGCGCCGCCTGGGACATATGCTCGAGCTGCGACACCGGCTCGCCGATGTAATCCGCCGTGCCGTGTTTCTCGTACAAGCCGAAGACGTCGGCGATCGCCTGCTCTGGGTTCATCACGCGGCCCCCCACAATGCGGTGATATTGCGCTCGGCCATCGCTGGCCCCACGCTCATGCCCACGCCAGTATGCATCAACGCCGCGCTCACCCCTGGAGCAGCCCGCAGGAAGGAAAACGGTCGCGGCCCGCGCGAGCCGTAGACGCCCTGCCAGCGTTCGACCACCTGGATCTTGCAGCCCAGGGTGTGCTCGGCCAGTTCGATCATCCAGTCGTCGATCTGCTCGGCATTGAACGGCGATGCATCGCTGCCGTAATCATGGGAGTCGCCAATGATCAGTTCGCCATAGGGCGTCGGGCTGATCAGCAGGTGGATGCCGTGTTCGTGCAGATGCGGCGACTCCCGCAGGATCTGCGCCTGCACGGGCGCGGCCTGCGGCAGGTCGGCAAAAGCGCCGTAATGCACACAGCTCAGGCCGGTGAGCAAGGCGTGTTGCAGGTTCAGGTTCACGGCTGGCCGCGCGCGGAGCATTTGCAGGCGGCAGATGCCTGGGTTGAGTTCGGCGATCGATTCAGCCAGCAGGGTTTGGTAATCGTGGCCGGAACACACGATGATCTGCTCGCCGCGAAAACTGCCCGCCGTGCTGTGCAACTGGCCCGGTTCAACGTCACGCACCAGGGTGGAGAAGTGAAACTCCACCTTGAGTTCACGGCGAAGATAGTCGATCAGCGCCGGGATCGCCTCGCGGGAATACAGCTGCTGATCGTCCTTGCCGTGCAGCGCGGCGCGATGATGACGGAACTGGCCGCCGTAGAGATCCTTCATCGCTGCACCTTGCAGCAGTTCGACGTTGTAGCCGTGCTCTACGGCGCGACCGGCGCAGAAGGCTTCCAGCAGATGCTCCTGCGCTTCGGTGCGGGCGAACAGGTACGAGCCGTTGCGCTTGAGCTGCAGACCCGAGCGCTCAGCCCATTGCCCCCAAATATCACGGCTTTCCCGTGCCAGGTCGAGCATCGGCCCCGGCGGTTGGCCGGTGACCAGTGCCTGGCCAAAGTTGCGCACGGACGCGCCCAGTGGCGTGGCGCTGCGCTCGAACACCTTGACCTTGAGGCCGCGCCTGGCGGCGGCGTACGCATGGGACAGGCCGAGTATGCCGGCGCCGATGATCAGCAGGTCGCTGTGGTGTGTCATGTCGTGATGTCCTGTATTCGAGACCGCCATCGCGGGCAAGCCCGGCTCCCACAGTTTGATGGGTGAATACCTGCCAACGTGGGAGCTGGCTTGCCTGCGATGAGGCCATCAGCCCTGACGAAAGCCTTACTGGCCCGCCACTTTTTCCGACTTGCCGTCATAGCGCTTGCGCCACTCGGCCAGGATGCTGTCGCGGTTCTTCGACGCCCAGGCGAAGTCATTCTTGATCAGGCGCTGTTCATAGTCGGCCGGCAACTCGGTCTGCGGCTTGGCAATGCCGGGCTGGGCGAGGACGGCGAAGTTGTCCTTGTACAGGTCCATGGCCGCTGTGCTCGCGGAGAAGTCGGCGAGTTTTCTTGCCGCGTCGGCGTGGGCGGTGCCCTTGATCACGGCAGTCGCTTCGATGTCCCAACCCAGGCCTTCTTTTGGCAGGATGATGTCCAGCGGCGCGCCCTGGCGCTTGAGTTGAACGGCCGGGTATTCGAAGGAAATCCCGATCGGGAATTCACCTGAAGCCGCCAGCTTGCACGGCTTGGAGCCGGAGTGAACGTACTGGCCGATGTTCTGGTGCAGGTCGTCCATGTACTGCCAGCCTTGCTGCTCGCCGTAGGTCTGCAACCAGGCGCTGACGTCCAGGAAGCCCGTGCCGGAGGAGGCGGGGTTGGGCATGACGATCTTGCCCTTGTACTCCGGCTTAGTGAGGTCCTGCCAGCTCACCGGCTTGGTCAGGCCCTGTTTCTCGGCTTCGACGGTGTTGAAGCAGATGGTCGCGGCCCACACGTCCATGCCGACCCAGGCGGGTGGGTTGGCGGCGTCGCGGTAGTTTTTGCCGATCTTGTCCAGATCCTTCGGCGCATAGTTGTCCAGCATGCCTTGCTGGTCGAGGATCGCCAGGCTGGAGGCGGCCAGGCCCCAGACCACATCGGCCTGCGGGCGAGCTTTCTCGGCCAGCAGCTTGGCGGTGATGATGCCGGTGGAGTCACGCACCCATTTGATCTCGATGTCGGGGTTGGCCTTTTCGAACGCCTGCTTATAGGTCTTCAACTGCTCGGCTTCGAGGGCCGTGTACACGGTCAATTCGGTCTTGGCGAAGGCATTCAGGCTGAATGCAGTGAGTACGGCAGCGACCAGCGCCAGGGGCTTGAACATGGAACACCTCCTTCAGGATTATTGGCCTGGCGCGGTCTGGCGCCAGGCTTGGGAGCGGCGCAACGCGCCTCGTGAAGCCCACGCCAGCAGCAGCGAGACGCCGGCCGAGGTGAACAGGATCAAAGTGGACATGGCCGCCGCACCGCCGACGTTGCCGGCGTCATCCATGTTCAGCACGGCAACGGCGGCGAGGATGGTGTCGGGGCTGTAGAGGAATATCGCGGCGGACACCGTGGTCATCGCCGACACAAACAGGTAGCGCACGATGTCCAGCAACGCCGGCAGGCAGATCGGCACCGTGACCTTCAGGTAATGGCGGTACAACGGCGCCTTGAGGGACAAGGCCGCGGCTTCGAACTCGGCATCCAATTGGCGCAACGCCGTGGTCGCGGTCATCTGTGCAGTGGTCAAATAGTGCGCAATGGTGCACACCACCAGCAGGGTCATGCTGCCGTAGAACACATGCAGCGGGTTGCCGTTGAGGTTGAAAAAGAACACGTAGCCCAAGCCCAGTACCAACCCAGGTACGGCCATCGGCACGAAACTGAGAAGGCGCAGCGCAAGGTTCAGGCCTTTCTGCCCCTGGGTCTTTTCCATCAGGTACGCCCCGGTAAAAATCAGCACGCTGCCGATCAACGCCGTGCACAACGCCATGGTCAGGCTGTTGCGGTAGGCCAGCCAGCCGCCGCCCGCCGTGTCTTCGAACTGATAGTGGTTGAGCGACAGCGAGAGGTTGTACGGCCAGAACTTCACCAGCGACGAATACACCGCCATGCCGAACACCAGCAGCAACACGGCACAAATCAACAGCACGATAGCCAGGTAGCAGCCGTCTCTAAGGCGCGATGGCGCCGGTTGGAACACTTGGGCACGCCCGCTCATCGAATCGCCGTGACGACGGCGCAGCCAGGCATCCACGCCAAAGCTGAACAGCGCCGGCAGCAGTAGCACCATGCCGATCAAGGCGCCACGCCCGAACTGTTGCTGGCCGACCACGGCTTTGTAGGCCTCCAGCGCCAGCACCTGATAATCGCCCCCCACCACTACGGGCACGCCGAAGTCGGTGATGGTCAGGGTGAACACCAGGCAAAACGCGGCGAATACCGCCTGGCGCGTCGCCGGCCAGGTGATGCTGCGAAACGCCCGTGCCGGGCTGGCGCCCATACTGGAAGCCGCATCAAACAGCCGCGCATCCGCCAGGGACAGCGCCGACAGCAGAATCATCAGGGCGTGTGGGAAGGTGTAGATCACCTCACCCAGCACAATGCCCCAGAAGCCGTAGATATTCTCCGAGAGCAGCCCGCGCAGCATGCCCTGGTTACCGAACAGATAAACCAGCGCAATGCCCGGCAACATCGACGGTGCCATCAGCGGCAGCAGCGACAGGCCGCGCCAGATCGCCTTGCCAGGAATCAACGTGCGTTGCAGGGCGTAGGCAAACAGATAGGCAATCGGTACGACGATGGCCGCCACGCTGAGCGAAACTTTGAGGCTATTACCCAGCAACCAATGGAAGTTGTCACTGGTGACCAGCTCCCGCGCAGCCACCAAGCCACCGCCCTGGCCGGCTTCGCTGCTGAAACCGCGCCAGAAGATCGCCAGCAATGGCAGCAGCACGGCGACGCCCAGCAGCAATAGCCACAACCACTTACCGCCAAGCACGAAAATACGGTCGCCCGTTTCCGCGCGGCTAACCTGATGCGGCAGAGTCATCACCGTAGCCATCTCAGGCAAACACCTGCAGGCTGCGTGGCGGCAAGGCCACCCAGATATCCTGGGCACCCAGGCGTGGCATAGCCTCCGGAGCCAGTTCCGCCAGCAACGGGTGGCCGGGCAACTGCTCCAGTTCGAAGCTCATGCGGCAGCGGTTGCCGAGGAAGGTGATCTCGCGGACCTTGGCCGGGAACAGGTTCTCTTCGTGCACCGGCGGGTTGACGCTGATCGCCTCTGGGCGGCAGAACAGGCGCCCGGAGCTGGCCACGCCGGCGTCATCGGCCAGGCGCATGTTCATCCCGCCCACCTGGGCATGGCTGGCGCTGTTGCGGCTGAACGGCAGCCAGTTGCCCTGGCCGACAAACTCCGCCACGAACGGCGTGGCCGGGCGGTCGTAGATCTCCTGGGGCGTCGCGTACTGCTCGACCTTGCCGTTGTTCATCACGGCGATGCGGTCGGCCATCAGCATGGCTTCGTCCTGGTTGTGGGTGACCATCAGCGTGGTAATGCCCAGGCGGCGTTGCAGCTGGCGCAGCTCGGTGCACAGGTGCTCGCGCACCCGGGCGTCGAGGGCCGACATGGGCTCATCGAGCAGCAATAGCGACGGTGCCGGGGCCAGGGCACGGGCCAGGGCAACCCGTTGCTGTTGGCCACCCGAGAGCTGGCCGGGGTATTTCTTTTCGCTGCCCACCAGGCCGACGAGCTCAAGCATCTGGCCGACGCGCTTGCGCACTTCATCACGACCGCTGCCGGTGAGGCCGTAGCCGATATTCGCTTCGACGGTAAGGTTGGGAAACAGCGCGTAGGACTGGAAGAGAATGCCGTAGTCCCGCGCCTGGGGCGGCAGCAGGGAAACATCACGCTCGCCCAGGTACAGCTCGCCGCTGTCCTGGCGTTCCAGGCCGGCGATGCAGCGCAGCAAGGTGGTCTTGCCGCAACCGGACGGGCCCAGCAGGCACACCAGCTCGCCGGCGGCGACGTCCAGGGAGACGTTATCCAGTGCGGTAAAGGCGCCAAAGCGCTTCTGGATACCGCGCACCTTCATGGGCGCGCCGGGTTGGGTCAGGGCTGTGTTCATGCAAGGCACCTCATCGAACGGATGAAGGCCATGCTAGGCAGGCAATGCGTCCCTCGTGTGGCAGAAAGGCAAAACCCAGCGATAGTGGTATTGATGGATTTGGGAAGGCATCTGTTGCCTGGGCGAGTCCAAAACCACCCGTCGCGTCAGAGCGGCGACATCTCCTGCGCCAACCCTAGAAACGCCGCCGGCAACCGCGCGCCTTTGCGCTCCTTGAGGCAGTACAGGTACTCGGGGATCTGCGGTGCATTTTCGATGGTCAGCACCCGCAGTTGCGGGTCGTGGGGCACTTCCTGACGGGCGATGATGCTGATGCCGATATTGCGCAGCACCGCTTCGCGGATCGACTCGCGGCTGCCGATTTCCAGCAGTGGGCCATAACTCACGCCAGCGCCCTGCAGCATTTCTTCGGTGAGGCGCCGCGTGGTGGAACCCGCTTCACGCATCAACAAGGTGTGCCCGGCCAATGCATTGAGGGGCACATGGTCGAGCTTGGCCAGGGGATGGTTGCGGTGCACCGCCAGCACCAGGGGGTCGGTGCCCAATACACGCCGAATCAGGCGCGAGTCTTCCAGCAGTTGCGAGGAGGCGGCAACGTCGACGCGGTAGTCATCCAGGGCTTCCAGCACTTGCTGGGAGTTGCCGATTTCCACCGACACGTCCACTTGCGGCAAGCGCTCGCGAAACGCTTTGACCAGGTCGAGGATGTAATACGGTGCTGTCGCGGCAATTCTCAGTGCACCCTGGACCTGGCCATTGTTGCGAAGGAAGAACTCGATATCCGCCTCCTGCTGCAACAGCGCCTTGACCATCGGCAGCAGGCGCGCGCCGTCGTCGCTGACGGTGAGGCGGCGGCCGCCTCGGTAGAACAGTTCGACACCGTACTGGCTTTCCAGGTTACGGATCTGGGTGGTGACCGTGGGCTGGCTCAGGCCGAGTTTTTTCGCCGCCTGGGTAATGCTGCCCTGGCGGGCCACCATGTAAAACGCCTTCAACTCGGCACTCAGCACACCACCCTCTCATCGTTTATTTGCGCAACAGGCGCAGGCCATTGAACACCACCAGCAGGGCCACGCCCATGTCGGCAAACACCGCCATCCACATGGTGGCCAGGCCCAGGAAGGTGACCACCAGGAAGATCGCCTTGATCACCAGCGCCAGGGCGATGTTTTGCTTGAGGATACTCGACGTTTGTCGCGACAGACGAATGAATGCCGGAATCTTGCGCAGGTCATCATCCATCAGCGCCACGTCGGCCGTCTCGATGGCAGTGTCGGTACCGGCGGCGGCCATGGCAAAACCGATCTCGGCGCGGGCCAGGGCCGGGGCGTCGTTGATCCCGTCGCCGACCATGCCCACGCGATGGCCTTGGCCGTAGAGGGTTTCGATGGCTTGCAGTTTGTCGGTAGGCAACAGGTCGCCTTGGGCCCGGTCGATGCCGACCTGAGCGGCAATCGCCTGGGCGGTGTGGGTGTTGTCGCCGGTAAGCATCAGGGTCTTGATGCCCAGCTCATGCAATTGCTGGATGGCTTCACGGCTGCTGTCCTTGACCGTGTCGGCCACGGCGAACAGCGCCAGGGGGCCAGACTTGTCGAGCAGCAGCACCACCGATTTGCCCTGTTTTTCCAGGGCGAAGAGTTTTTCTTCCAGCTCCGGCGAGCACAGGCCCAGGTCTTCCACCAGGCGATGGTTGCCCAGGTAGTAGGTTTCACCGTTGATATCGCCGCGTACGCCGCGACCGGCCAGGGCCTCGAAGTTATCCACAACGTCAACCGGCAGGTTTTTATCCACAGCCGCATTCGCAATCGCCAGCGACACCGGGTGATCGGAACGCCCGGCCAGACTGGCGGCCAACGCCGGCGCGCGGTCTTCGACAGTGGGGAACAGGGCCAGGTAATCGGTCTGCACCGGCTTGCCGTGGGTGATCGTGCCGGTCTTGTCGAGGGCCAGGTAGTCGAGCTTGTAACCGCCCTCCAAATACACGCCGCCCTTGATCAGGATGCCTTTGCGCGCAGCGGCCGCGAGACCACTGACGATGGTCACTGGGGTGGAAATCACCAGCGCACACGGGCAGGCGACCACCAGCAGTACCAGGGCACGGTAGATCCAGTCAAACCAGGCGCCAGCGATGAACAGCGGCGGAATCAGCGCGACACCCAGGGCGAACAGGAACACGGCCGGGGTGTAGATCTTCGAGAAGCTGTCGACAAACCGCTGAGTCGGCGCCCGCGCGCCTTGGGCCTGTTCCACCGCGTGAATGATGCGCGCCAGGGTCGAGTTGTTGGCAGCTGCGGTGACGGTGTATTCCAGGGAACCGGCCTGGTTGATGGTGCCCGCGAAGACTTTATCGCCCACGGTCTTTTCAATCGGCAGGCTTTCACCGGTGATCGGCGCCTGATCGATGGTGGATTGGCCGGCAGTGACTTCACCGTCCAGGCCGATGCGCTCGCCGGGCTTGACCCGCACGATGGCGCCCAGCTCGATGCTTTTTACCTCTTTTTCAACCCATGTCCCATCCGCCTGCTGCACCGTAGCCTGCTCGGGCGTCATCTGCATCAAGCCACTGATGGCATTGCGCGCACGGTCCAGGGATTTGGCTTCGATCAACTCGGCCACGGTGAACAGGAACATCACCATCGCGGCCTCCGGCCACTGGCCGATCAGGATCGCACCGGTCACCGCAATGCTCATCAACGCATTGATGTTCAGGTTGAGGTTTTTCAGGGCAATCCAGCCCTTTTTGTAGGTGGTGAGGCCGCCGCTGAGGATCGACACCAGCGCGACCACCGCGATGACCCAAGTGGGCGCGGCGTTGGTGAAGTGCAGCACTTCGGCGCCCAGCGCGCCGACGCCGGACACCGCCAGCGGCCACCAGTGTTTCTTGGCAGGAGGCTCGGCGGCAGGCGTGCCTTCTTCGATGGGGTCGGCCTGCATGCCCAGGGATTTGACCGCGTCGATGATCGGCGCAGTGCTCGGCAAGTCATGGGTGACACCCAGGATACGGTTGATCAGGTTGAATTCCAGCTGCTGCACGCCCGCAAGCTTGCCCAGTTTGTTCTGGATCAGCGTCTGCTCGGTGGGGCAGTCCATGGCTTCGATGCGGAAGGTGCTCAGCCGCGAGCCCGCGGTAGGCGCTTCGCTCAATTGAACGAGCGCTGGCGCAGGAGCGCCGGAACAGCACGAGCCGCCGTGCCCGTGGTCATGCACGGGGGTCAATTTCTTCGGGGCATGGTCGTGGTCGTGGTCATGCTTGTGCGGGGTGTGGATGGAATCGCTCATTCTGTCGCGTCCGTAAAGGTGCCTGTTGCCAAGTAAAGACCCTGTAGCCACTATAGGGTCAAGCACCCATTTGGAGATTGCTGCGATGAAGATCGGCGAATTGGCCAAACTGACCGACTGCCCGGTGGAAACCATCCGTTACTACGAGAAGGAAGGCCTGCTCCCACCCCCGGCGCGCACGGACGCCAACTACCGCGTGTATACCCAGGCGCACACCGAGCGGCTTATCTTTATCCGCAACTGCCGCAGCCTCGACATGACCCTGGAAGAAATCCGCAGCCTGTTGGGCCTGCGGGACAGCCCCCAGGACCAGTGCGAAAACGTGAATGCGCTGATCGACGAGCATATCCACCATGTGAAAGCGCGGATCGATGGGCTGCTGGCGTTGCAGGAACAATTGCTGGACCTGCGCCAGCGCTGTGGTGGCGGGCCGGAGTGCGGGATTCTGCAGCGGCTGGAGGTCAGCGGGAGTGTGCAGGCCAGTGAGGCTGAGCCTTCACATGTGGGCCGAAGCCACGGGCACTGATGCCGCCTTGTTAACCTTATCGAAAATGTGGGAGCGGGCTTGCTCGCGAAGGCGGTGTATCAGCCGATCAATCGGGTGACTGACACTGCGCTTTCGCGAGCAAGCCCGCTCCCACATTTCGAACGAGATAGCCTTTAGATGGCGACGTCGGCCTTGATGCTTGGGTCGGCGTCGTAGCCCACGATTTCGAAGTCTTCGAACGTGTAGTCGTAGATCGATGCGGGTTTGCGCTTGATCACCAGTTCCGGCAGTTTCTTCGGCGTACGCGCCAGTTGGGTGCGGATCTGTTCCATGTGGTTGCTGTAGGCGTGGGTGTCGCCGGTGGTGACGATGATCTCGTGCGGGATCAGGTCGCACTGCTGGGCCAGCATGTGGGTCAGCAAGGCCAGCGCGGCAGTGTTGTACGGCAGGCCGAGGAAGACGTCGGAGCTGCGGATGTACAACTGCATCGACAGGTGACCGTCGTGCACGAACGCCTGGTACAGCAGGTGGCACGGTGGCAGGGCTTGCTTGCCGTTGCGAGCGTTTTCCTGCGGGCTCTTGGTTTCGTCGGGCAGGTACTCGACGTTCCAACCGTGGAACAGGATGCGGCGGCTGTTAGGGTTGGTCTTGAGGGTGTGGACCATGTAATCGATCTGGTTGATCGTGCCGCCGTCCTTGGTTGGCCAGGCAGTCCACTGTTCACCGTAGACCGGGCCCAGGTCACCGTCTTCGGTGGCCCATTCGTCCCAGATTTTCACGCCATTTTCGTTGAGCCACTTAATGTTGGTGTTGCCGCTCAACATCCAGATCAGCTCGTTGGCGATGCTTTTGAAGTGAAGCTTCTTGGTGGTCAGCAGTGGGAAGCCGTCGGCCAAGTTATGCCGATACTGACGGGCGAACACGGCCTTGGTGCCGGTGCCGGTGCGATCGCCCTTGGTCAATCCATTGGTCACGACGTCGTTCAGTAGTTCGAGATATTGCTTCATTTTGGTACCTGTATCGGTGAAGCCGAGGCTGGCGAGCCTCGGCATTCGAATTTAAAGCGCAGCGTTCTTCAGGGGTTGCGGGCGATTGTAAGCCCACCACAGCAGGCCCAGGCCTACCAATATCATCGGAATACTGAGGACCTGACCCATGGTCAGCCAGCCCCACGCCAGGTAACCCAACTGGGCATCCGGTACGCGTACGAATTCTACGATGAAGCGGAAGATCCCGTAGAACAGCGCGAACATGCCCGACACCGCCATGGTGGGGCGCGGCTTGCGCGAGAAGAGGTACAGGATAAGGAACAGTGCCACGCCTTCCAACGCGAACTGGTAAAGCTGCGACGGATGGCGCGGCAATTGCGCCGGGTCGCTGAACGGCGGGAACACCATGGCCCACGGCACGTCGGTCGGCTTGCCCCATAACTCGGCGTTGATGAAGTTACCGATACGCCCGGCGCCCAGGCCAATCGGCACCATCGGAGCAACGAAGTCCATCAGTTGGAAGAACGACTTGCCGTTGCGGCGGCCAAACCACCAGGCGGCAATCATCACGCCGATGAAGCCACCGTGGAATGCCATGCCGCCCTTCCACACTTCGAAGATCAGCGTGGGGTTGGCGATGTACGCGGAAAGATCGTAGAACAGCACATACCCCAGGCGTCCGCCAACAATCACCCCCATCGACAGCCAGAAGACCATGTCGGAGAGTTTCTCCTTGGTCCAGGTCGGGTCGAAGCGGTTCAGGCGCCGGGAGGCCAGCAACCATGCACCGCCGATGCCGATCAGGTACATCAACCCGTACCAGTGGATTTTCAGCGGACCGATGGCCAGGGCCACCGGGTCGATCTGCGGGTAAGGCAGCATTGCGACTCCTCGTTAATCATTCGTTATTGCGCAGGACCATGCCCGGGCGCGATTAAGACTGTATTACTCAAGTTTTTCAAAGCAAAAAGTTTAGGCCGACACAGAACAACAACCCGGCGAACAACCGCTTGAGCATACGCGGCGACAACCGGTGCGCCAGGCGCGCGCCAAAACGCGCAAACACCATGCTGGTCAGGGCAATGCCCAGCAGCGCCGGCAAATACACGAACCCTAGACTATGAGCGGGCAACAGTGGGTCATGCCAGCCCAGAATCATGAAACTTGATGCACTGGCCAACGCAATTGGCAGGCCACAGGCCGATGAAGTGGCGACCGCCTGCTGCATCGGCACGCTGCGCCAGGTCAAAAACGGTACGGTCAGCGAGCCGCCGCCAATCCCGAAAATCGCCGAGGCCCAGCCAATCACGCTGCCGGCGAGGGTCAGGCCGACCTTGCCCGGCACCGTCCGGCTGGCCTTGGGCTTGACGTCCAGGGCCAATTGCAGGGCCACCAGCAAGGCAAACACTCCGATGATTTTTTGCAGGTGCGGGCCGGAAATCGCCTCGGCGGTCAATGCACCAAAGCCCGCGCCGATCAGGATCCCCAGGGTCATCCACACAAAGATCGGCCAACGCACCGCGCCACGCCGGTGGTGCTCACGCACGGCGTTCACCGAGGTAAAGATGATCGTCGCCAGGGACGTGCCCACGGCCAAGTGGGTCAGCACCTGCGGGTCGAAGCCCTGCAAGGTGAAGCTGAACACCAGCACCGGCACGATGATGATCCCGCCGCCCACGCCAAACAGCCCGGCGAGCACGCCCGCACAGGCGCCAAGCAGCAAATACAGCAGAAATTCCATGGGAGCCCCCGAACCAAGTCCGGCATGTTAACGGATGGAAGGCATGCGACCCAACTGGATACGATGGAACGCCGCTGCGGGTGTGGGTAGAGTGGGGGAAAACACAAAAGGGATCGCCTGATGTGCCTGATTGTTTTCGCCTGGCGGCCGGGCCACGCCCAGCCGTTGATCGTCGCGGCCAACCGCGATGAGTTCTACGCCCGCCCGAGCCTGCCGCTGGCCCAATGGGCGGATGCGCCTCACGTCTACGCCGGTCGCGACCAGGAAGCCGGCGGCACCTGGCTGGGGGTCAGTGCCGAAGGGCGCTTTGCCGCCCTGACCAATATCCGCGACCCTCACCAGCCGCCGGCCCGCAAGTCCCGTGGGGAACTGGTGGCGCGCTTTCTCAGCGGTTCACTGCCGATCGACGAGTATCTGGCCGACGTTAACGGCCGCTCGATTGAATACGCCGGGTTCAACCTGCTAGTGGGCACACGGGATGAGTTGTGGTACTACAACGCCAACCATACCGAACCGACACGGTTGAAGGCCGGGGTGTATGGGTTATCCAATGCAGGGCTGGATACGCCGTGGCCCAAGTTGCTCAAGGCCAAGGCGGCGCTGAGCGAAATACTCGAAAATCCTCAGCCGCACGCCTTGCTGGATATCCTGAGCGATCCCCAGACCGCGCCCTTTGCCGAATTGCCGGATACCGGCGTGGGGTTGGCGACCGAGAGCCTGCTGTCGAGCGTATTCATTGCCAGCCCCAGTTACGGGACTCGGGCGAGCACGGCGTTGATTGTGAATGCGGATGGATCGCGGCGGATGGTGGAACGCAGTTTTGGGCCGCTGGGTGGGCGGTTGGGCGAGGTAGAACTCACGATTTAGCGGTGTTTGGACTGAAGCCATCGCAGGCAAGCCAGCCCCCACATTTGAAATGCATTCCAATGTGGGAGCTGGCGTGCCTGCGATAGCCGCGCCTCGGTCTAGAGGGTTTTTGCCGACCCTGGGTTGATCATCCGCGTCAGCCCCAGGTTCTTCAGCGCCAATTGCAACGAGCTGTGGATGACTTGCGGGTTGTCGATGGTCATCAACTCCGCCAGCAGGTCCTTGGCCATGCTCAGTTCAACCTGGCGCAACATCCACTTCACCTTTGGCAAGTTGGTGGCGTTCATCGACAGGCTGTCAAAGCCCATCGCCATCAACAGCACCGCCGCCGCCGGGTCGCCGGCCATTTCACCGCAGATGCTCACCGGCTTGCCTTCGGCATGGGCGTCGCGCACCACATGTTGCAGCGCTTGCAGCACGGCCGGGTGCAGGTAGTCGTAGAGGTCGGCCACCCGTGGGTTGTTACGGTCCACGGCCAGCAGGTATTGGGTCAGGTCGTTGGAGCCCACCGACAGGAAGTCCACCTGCCGCGCCAGCTCCTTGGCCTGGTAGACCGCCGCCGGGATTTCGATCATCACGCCAATCGGCGGCATCGGCACGTCGGCGCCTTCGTCGCGTACCTCGCCCCAGGCCCGGTGGATCAGGTGCAATGCCTCTTCCAACTCATGGGTGCCGGAGATCATCGGCAGCAGGATGCGCAGGTTGTTCAGGCCTTCGCTGGCCTTGAGCATGGCGCGGGTCTGTACGAGGAAAATTTCAGGATGGTCGAGGGTGACGCGAATACCGCGCCAGCCGAGGAAGGGGTTGTCTTCCTTGATCGGGAAATAAGACAGTGACTTGTCGCCGCCGATGTCCAGGCTGCGCATCGTCACCGGCAACGGGTGGAAGGCTTGCAGTTGCTCGCGATAAATCGCCAGCTGCTCCTTCTCACTCGGGAAACGCTGGTTGATCATGAACGGCACTTCGGTACGGTACAGCCCCACCCCTTCGGCGCCGCGCTGCTGCGCACGGGCGACGTCGGCCAGCAGGCCGGTATTTACCAGCAGCGGCACACGATGGCCGTCGGTGGTCACGCACGGCAGTTCGCGCAATGAGTCGAGGCCCAGCGCCAGTTGCTTCTCTTCTTCAACCACTTCGGCGTACTGCTTGCGCAGCACTTCACTGGGGTTGGTAAACACTTCGCCGCGATGGCCATCGACGATCATGTCGATACCATCCACCTTGGAATACGGCAGGTCCACCAGGCCCATCACCGTCGGGATGCCCATGGCCCGGGCCAGGATCGCGACGTGGGAGTTACCCGAACCCAGTACCGACACCAGGCCGACCAGTTTGCCTTCCGGCACTTCGCCGAGCATGGTGGCGGTCAGTTCTTCACTGATCAGGATGGTGTTGTCGGGGTAGACCAGGTTGGTGGTGCGGTCTTCCTGCAGGTAGGCCAGCAGACGGCGACCGAGGTCACGCACATCCGAGGCACGCTCGCGCAGGTAGGCGTCGTCCATCAGTTCGAATCGGTTGACGTGATCGGTGACCACCTGGCGCAGGGCGCCCTGGGCCCATTGGCCGGTCTTGATCACGGTCTTGACTTCATTACCCAGCGACGCGTCATCCAGCATCATCTGGTACACGTCGAACAGCGCGCGCTCTTCGGGGCGCAGTTGCGTGGCCAGCTTGGTCGACAGGTTGCGCATGTCGGCGCGCACGCCTTCCAGGGCGGTCTTGAACAGTTTGATTTCAGCGTCGATGTCATCGACGGTCTTGTCCGGCACTACATCGAGATCGGCCGGCGGCAGCATGACCACGGCGGTACCGACCGCCGCACCCGGCGAACCCGGCACGCCGACGAACTTGGCTTCCTGGATCCCCTTGCCCTGGCGTCCCAGGCCGCGAATCGAGCCGGTGGCTTCGGCGTGGGCAATAACCCCGGCGAGCTGCGCGCTCATGGTCACGAGGAAGGCTTCTTCACCTTCGTCGAACTGACGGCGCTCTTTTTGCTGGATGACCAACACGCCGACGACGCGGCGGTGGTGAATGATCGGCGCGCCGAGGAACGAGGCGTAACGCTCCTCGCCGGTTTCGGCAAAGTAGCGATAACGCGGGTGATCGGCCGCGTTTTCAAGGTTCAGGGGTTCTTCACGCGTCCCCACCAGGCCCACAAGACCTTCATTGGGCGCCATGCTGACCTTGCCGATGGAGCGCTTGTTCAAGCCCTCGGTGGCCATCAGCACAAAACGGTTGGTCTCGGGGTCCAGCAGGTAAACCGAGCAGACCTGGCTGCCCATGGCTTCCTTGACGCGCAACACAATAATCCCCAACGCCGCCTTGAGATCCTTGGCGGAGTTAACTTCCTGGACGATCTTGCGCAGCGTATTGAGCATGGCTCGGGGTCGAACTCCGTCGTCAGTCGCGCGCTAAAAGGCGCGGGGCAAGCTCTTTGAGAGCGCGACGATAAACCTCGCGCTTGAATGTCACCACCTGGCCCAACGGGTACCAATAGCTGACCCAGCGCCAGCCATCGAACTCCGGTTTACCGGTCAAATCCATCCGCACCCGCTGCTCGTTGGAGATCAGGCGCAGGAGAAACCATTTCTGCTTCTGGCCGATGCACAGCGGTTGGCTGTGGGTACGCACCAGGCGTTGCGGCAAACGATAGCGCAACCAGCCACGGGTACAGGCCAGAATTTGTACATCTTCGCGCTCAAGGCCGACTTCTTCGTTCAACTCACGGTACAAGGCGTCTTCAGGGGTTTCGTCGGGGTTGATTCCACCTTGAGGAAACTGCCAGGCATCTTGGTTGATTCGGCGAGCCCATAGCACCTGTCCGGCATCATTCGTAAGAATAATCCCGACATTAGGACGGAAACCATCGGGGTCGATCACGGCAACAACCTCGCAAACGCATGTCGCCGCATTGTTCCACAAAGGTTGATGAAGCGGCAACGAGGCTTCTTACCTTATGTGCACTCTTGTGAAAAGACCGTATTCTGGACGCCTTTTTACAGACTTTTCAGCGAGTAACTGCAATGCGCCTGGCTTTATTCGACTTGGACAACACCCTTCTCGGCGGTGACAGCGACCACGCCTGGGGCGATTACCTCTGTGAACGCGGGATTCTCGACCCGGTTGCCTACAAGGCCCGCAACGACGAGTTCTATCAGGACTACCTGGCCGGCACGCTGGACAACGCCGCCTACCTGAACTTTTGCCTGGAAATCCTCGGCCGCACCGAGCGGGCCCAACTGGACGAGTGGCACAACGACTACATGCGCGACTGCATCGAGCCGATCATGCTGCCGCTGGCCTTGGAACTGCTGGCCAAGCACCGCGCCGCCGGTGACAAGCTGGTGATCATCACCGCCACCAACCGTTTTGTCACCGCGCCGATTGCGGCACGGCTGGGTGTGGAAACCCTGATCGCCACGGAGTGCGAGATGGAAAACGGCCGCTACACGGGGCGCAGCACCGATGTGCCGTGTTTCCGCGAAGGCAAGGTGACACGCCTGAACCGTTGGCTGGAAGAAACCGGCTACACCCTGGAAGACAGCTACTTCTACAGCGATTCGATGAACGACCTGCCGTTGCTGGAGCAGGTCACCCACCCGGTGGCGGTGGATCCGGACCCGAACCTGCGGGCCGAGGCCGAGAAGCGCGGCTGGCCAGTGATCACGCTGCGCAGCTGATGGCCCTAGCGCAGGCAAGCCAGCGCCCACCTTTGACGGTGTTCACCGTTCAAAATGTGGGCGCTCGCCTGCCTGCGATGAAGCCGACTCGGTCTTGAACCTTAAACCGGCTTGGCCCCCATCAACCCGGCAATCGCCACAAACCCGACGAGGCTGACCACCGCCAGCACCAGGGTAAAATTCAAGCTGCCGCCCTCGCCCTTGCGCAGGCGATTCAGCCGCGCCACCAGCCAGAACCACGCCAGCGCCGCCACGGTATAGAGGATGCTGGAACCCAGGATCCAGGTCTGCCCCAACGGCCAGCCAACCAGATGGACCAGCCACCAGCCGGTAAACGGCATGCTGACCACGCACAGTCCCATCAACAGCCATACAAACACCCACGGGCGTTGCACGGTCACCGCCGGGCCTGCACTGCGTTTGCGCCACGCCAGTAACGCCAGCGCCAGGCCGCTGAGCAGCAACAACACAGTGGCTGCGATGTGGATAACTTTCAGGGTTGCCAGGGTGGAGAGGGTTTCCATGTGTCGTCTTCCTTAAAGGCCGCCCCAATCAGCGTAGTCGCTCAACCGAGGAACAGTTTGTAGGCCGGGTTATCGCTTTCGTCCCAATACGGGTAGCCAATGGCCTCCAGGGCTGCCGGTACCAGGTGGCGCTCGTCCGCCGGCACTTGCAGGCCGGCGACCACACGGCCATCTGCGGCGCCGTGGTTGCGATAGTGGAACATCGAGATGTTCCAGCGCCCGCCCAATTTGTTAAGAAAGTTGAACAGCGCTCCCGGACGTTCCGGGAATTCGAAACGCAATACCACTTCATCGCTGACCTTGGCCGCATGCCCACCGACCATATGACGAATGTGCAACTTGGCCAGTTCGTTCTCGGTCAGGTCCAGCACCGGGAAGCCCTGGCTGGTGAGGCTGGCGATCAAGGCGCTGCGTGGATCGTTTTCCGGGTGGGTCTGCACGCCGACGAAGATGTGCGCCTCGCTGCCAGAGTGGTAGCGGTAGTTGAATTCGGTGATCTGGCGCTTGCCCACGGCCTCGCAGAACGCCTTGAAGCTGCCGGGCTTCTCGGGGATGGTCACGGCAATGATGGCTTCGCGGCCTTCACCCAGCTCGGCGCGCTCGGCGACATGGCGCAGGCGGTCGAAGTTGACGTTGGCACCGGAGTCGATGGCCACCAGGGTCTGCCCGGTCACGCCACGGGTCTCCACGTATTTCTTGATACCCGCCACGCCCAAGGCGCCCGCAGGCTCGGTGATGGAGCGGGTGTCGTCGTAGATGTCCTTGATCGCCGCACAGATTTCATCGGTGCTCACGGTGATCACTTCATCCACGTAGTCCTTGCAGATGTCGAAGGTGTGCTGGCCGATCTGCGCCACCGCCACGCCATCGGCAAACAGGCCTACGGTCGGCAACACCACGCGCTCGCCGGCGGCCATGGCGGCTTGCAGGCAGTTGGAGTCGTCCGGCTCGACGCCGATGACCTTGATCTCCGGGCGCAGGTATTTCACGTACGCCGCAATACCGGCGATCAGCCCGCCGCCGCCCACCGGCACGAAAATCGCGTCCAGCGGCCCCGGGTGCTGGCGCAGGATTTCCATCGCCACGGTGCCCTGCCCGGCAATGGTGTGTGGATCATCGTAGGGGTGGATGTAGACGTAGCCTTTTTCGTCGACCAGTTTCAGCGAGTAGGCGAGGGCTTCCGGGAAGGAATCGCCATGCAGCACCACTTTGCCGCCCCGGGAGCGCACGCCTTCGACCTTGATCTCGGGGGTGGTCTTGGGCATCACGATGGTGGCTTTGACCCCCAGCACCTTCGCCGCCAGGGCCAGGCCCTGGGCATGGTTGCCGGCCGACGCCGTGACGACGCCACGCGCACGCTCTTGCGCAGTCAATTGGGTCAGCTTGTTATAGGCGCCGCGAATCTTGAACGAGAACACCGGCTGCAAGTCTTCACGCTTGAGCCAGACCTTGCTGCCCAGACGCTCCGAGAGCTGGCGGGCGGTCTGCAACGGGGTTTCTACGGCAACGTCGTAAACGCGCGAGGTGAGGATCTTTTTGACGTACTGTTCAAGCATCGGCGGAAATCACTGGGCGAGTTGGGCAGGGCCAAGGAGTCTAACCCAGCGTTTGGGCGGGCGACCACACGAATCCCGAGGTTTTGTTGGGTTATACTCGCGCCCCTCTTTACTCCCCGCCCGTTCCGGAGCCCGCATGACCCAGGATCAACTCAAACAGGCAGTGGCCCAGGCCGCCGTCGATTTAATCCTTCCTAAACTCGACGACAAAAGCATCGTCGGTGTCGGCACCGGCTCCACCGCCAACTGCTTTATCGATGCGCTGGCCCAGCACAAGGGCGCATTCGACGGCGCCGTGGCCAGTTCCGAAGCGACTGCTGCACGGCTCAAGGGGCACGGCATTCCGGTGTACGAGCTCAACACCGTGAGCGACCTGGAGTTCTACGTCGACGGCGCCGATGAGAGCGACGAGCACCTGAACCTGATCAAGGGCGGCGGCGCCGCCCTGACCCGCGAGAAAATCGTCGCGGCCGTGGCCAAGACCTTTATCTGCATCGCCGACGCCAGCAAGTTGGTGCCGGTACTCGGGGCCTTCCCGCTGCCGGTAGAAGTCATTCCGATGGCCCGCAGCCACGTGGCCCGCGAGCTGGTGAAACTGGGCGGCGACCCGGTGTACCGCGAAGGTGTGTTGACCGACAACGGCAACATCATCCTCGACGTGTTCAACATGCAGATCACCAACCCGGTGGCGCTGGAGACTCAGATCAATGCGATCGTCGGCGTGGTCACCAACGGTTTGTTCGCTGCACGCCCGGCTGATGTCCTGCTGCTGGGCACCTCCGAAGGCGTGAAAACCCTCAAGGCTTGATGCACATGCCTGTGTTGCTTCAAGGCGTGGTTTTTTTGAACACGTAGAACAGGTTCGGCTCGCTGACGAGGTACAACGTGCCCTCGTCATCCATGGCGATCCCTTCGGCCTGCGGCACCCGCTTCGTCAGGCCATGGCGCCCGTTGAGCAGTGACAGACTGCTCAACGGGCGACCGTCGATATCCAGCTCCAGCACCAGGAACGACTCATCCGACAGCGCCAGCAAATGCCCGCTGCGCTCATCGTATTGCAGGCTCGACAGGTCACGCACAAACAAGCCGGCATCACGCTTGGGGTTGTTGACCACGTGCACCGAGTAGGTTTTTTCCGGTTTGAAATGCGGGAAGCCGTGGACCTCGTAGATCAGCATCGGGTCGCGCTCCTTGGCCACGAACAGGCGCTTGCCCACCGAGTCATAGGCCAACCCTTCAAACCCCTTGTTGCCACCGACGTGCAGGCCCAGGGTCATTTGCTCCGCATCGGCGGCGTCGAGGAATTGCGTGTCATCGTCCACATGCACCTTGATCAGCCGCTGCTGGCGCTCATCGCTGATGACATAAATGTTGTCGCTGATAAATTCCACCGCCTCGGCATCGCCAAAGCCCACCAAGGGGATACGCCGCAGGATCTTGCCCTGGAGGGACAGTTCGATCAGCTCGGCGTTTTTGTTGGTGACGGTAAACAGGCTTTTGCGCACGGGGTCGTAGGTCAGTGCCGACACATCGTCATCAAGCCCTTCGATGACCTGGGCCTCCAGGGTCACCCGGTAATCCGCCAGGCCGATGGAGCGCTGGTCCATCGGCTGGCGCCACGCCTGCCAGTTGAACCAGGCGCGCTCGAACAGGCGAAAATGCTGTGCAACGGCCCCGACGCTGACCAGGGCGATCAGCACAAGCATAAAGAAGAGCGGTTTGGGGCGGGCTAGTCGTTGCATCGGGCGGGCTCAAAGTCAAAAGTGGCGAATGAATATCACGCCTGTCTGAATTTAAACTTAAACATGCCCTGATGTCTGGCGAATGCCGCTCATGGAGAAATATCCGACGTAATTTGTCTGCTATTTCTGCTTTTCGAACCGATAGAACAGGTTGGGCTCACTGACCATGTACAACGTGCCGTCCTCGTCCATGGTCATTCCTTCGGCACGGGGAATCGTGTCTTTGAGGCCATTGAAGCCGCCAAGCAACGTCATGAAGCTGACTTGCTCGCCCTTCTCGTCCAACTCCAGCAACAGATGGGAGTCGGCCGACAACGCCAGCAGATGCCCAGTGCGCGGGTCGACGGCCAGTGCGGAGAGGTTGCGCATGTCCAGCTCGCTGCTGGCCAGCTTGACCTTATCGCCCACGAGGGTCGGGCCGCCGTCGCTTTTCCAGGTAAACAGCGCCGCTGGGCGCTCTTCGCCCAGGATCAACTGCTGATGACGCTTGTCCCAGGTGATGGCTTCAAAGGCTTTGTTCTGGTCTTTGGACGGGCCCAGGTCATAACTCGAGAAGTCAGCCTTGTTCAATGCCGTGGTAGTCGCGTCGATCTTGATGATCGTCAGGCTGTGCTGGCGCTCGTCGACCACGGCCATCAGGCCGTTTTCCATCACCGTCAGCCCTTCGGGGTTGTTCCAGCCATTGAGTGGCATCTTGCGCAGCACATCGCCTTGCAAGGTCAGCTCGACAAGGAACGGGTTCTTGCCCATGACGGAGAACAGCGTCTTGGTCTGGGGGTTGTACGCCAGGTCCGAGGCTTCGTCCTTTTCCATGCCCGGCAGCAACTTGGCGTCGATGACGGCGTGGTAGTCCGGTAGCCACACGCTTTCCTGGCGTTCGGCGGGCGTCTCAAAACGTTCCAGTACCCACAACATGCCGCGATCATCCCAGTGCATGGCCCAGGCAATGCCATACACAACGGCACCGGCGAGAAACAGCCAGGAATACCAGCGCAAGGCAAAACGGGAACGCAACTTGGGGGTGACGGTAGGCAGGGGCACGGCCATTGGGCACTTTATCCGGGAAATCAGCGTTGGGTGATAGCACAGGTTCCGCGGAACCGCGCGCTCGAGCCCGAAGGATTATCCGGATGGCGTGTGAAAAAAATGCAAAAGCACGGAATTTGCGGCTGCACGTACACCCCTGTGGGAGCCGGGCTTGCCCGCGATGCAGGCAACGCGGTGTGCTATTGACACCCCGCTGCTGCTATCGCAGGCAAGCCAGCCCCCACCTGTGAGCGGCGTGCTGCTTTTAGCGCACGCTGCTTTCGAAGCGGTTCACGCCCGACAGTTCCAGCACCAGCTCATCACCCACATTCAGCGGGCCCACGCCGGCTGGGGTGCCCGTGAGGATCACATCGCCGGCCTGCAGCGAGAAGCAGCCGGCCATGTACTGGATCATCGGGATGATCGGGTTGAGCATGATCGCGCTGTTGCCGTCCTGGCGGACTTCGCCATTGATGGTCAGGCGGATGCCGATGTCAGTGACGTCCGGGAAGGTGCTGCCCACCACAAACGGTGCAATCACCGCCGCGCCGTCGAACGACTTGGCGATTTCCCACGGCAGGCCCTTGGCTTTCAGCTCGGCCTGTTTGTCACGCAGGGTCAGGTCCAGGGCCGGGGCGAAGCCGGAGATGGCATCCAGCACTTCTTCACGGCTGGGCTTGGTCGACAGCGGTTTGCCGATCAACACCGCGATTTCCGCCTCGTAGTGCACCGAACCGCGTTCGGTTGGGATGCTGAAACCGCCTTCCAACGGCACCACGCAACTCCCCGGCTTGATGAACAGCAACGGTTCGTTCGGTACCGGGTTGTCCAGTTCCTTGGCATGTTCGGCGTAGTTACGCCCGATACACACCACTTTACCGACCGGAAAGTGGATGTTGGTGCCGTCGACATACTTGTGCTGGTAGCTCATGGAACGACTCCTTCAGGGGCGATTAAACAGCGAAGATCTTGCCTGGGTTCATGATCCCGTTCGGGTCGAACACCGCTTTAACTGCCTTCATGTATTCGATTTCAACCGGCGAGCGACTGTAGGTCAGGTAATCCCGCTTGGTCATGCCCACGCCGTGTTCAGCCGAGATCGAACCGTTGTACTTCTCGACGGTTTCGAAGACCCACTTGTTCACGGTGGCGCACTTGGCGAAGAACTCGTCCTTGCTCAGGTTTTCCGGCTTGAGGATATTCAGGTGCAGGTTGCCGTCGCCGATGTGGCCGAACCAGACAATTTCGAAATCCGGGTAATGTTCGCCGACGATGGCGTCGATTTCCTTCAAGAACGCCGGCACTTTGGAGACCGTGACCGAAATATCATTCTTGTACGGCGTCCAGTGGGAAATGGTTTCGGAGATGTACTCGCGCAGTTTCCACAGGTTGTGCAGCTGGGTTTCGCTCTGGCTCATCACGCCATCCAGCACCCAGCCCTGCTCGACGCAGTGTTCGAAGGTTTCCAGCGCGTGGTTGGCAACCTCTTCGGTGGTGGCTTCGAATTCCAGCAGCGCGTAGAACGGGCATTCGGTTTCGAACGGCGCCGGCACGTCGCCACGGCCCATGACCTTGGCCAGGGCCTTGTCGGAGAAGAATTCGAAGGCGGTCAGGTCCAGCTTGCTCTGGAACGCATGCAATACCGGCATGATCGAATCAAAGTCGGTAGTGCCCAGCACCATGGCAGTGAGGTTTTTCGGCGCACGGTCCAGGCGCATGGTGGCTTCGACCACAAAGCCCAGGGTGCCTTCGGCGCCGATGAACAGCTGGCGCATGTCGTAGCCGGTAGCGTTCTTGATCAGGTCGCGGTTCAGCTCCAGCACGTCGCCCTTGCCGGTGACGACCTTCATGCCCGCCACCCAGTTGCGGGTCATGCCGTAGCGAATGACCTTGATCCCGCCGGCATTGGTACCGATATTGCCGCCGATCTGGCTGGAACCCGACGAAGCGAAGTCCACCGGGTAGTACAGGCCTTTTTCTTCGGCGACGTTCTGCAATTGCTTGGTGACCACACCCGGCTGGCACACGGCGGTGCGGTCGGTGAGGTTCACGTCGAGGATCTGGTTCATGTAGTCGAACGACACCACCACTTCGCCATTGGCCGCCACCGCGGCTGCCGACAGGCCGGTACGCCCACCGGAGGGCACCAGTGCCACTTTGCGGGCATTGGCCCAGCGCACAATGGCCTGGACCTGCTCAGTGGTCTTGGGGAAGACGATGGCGGTCGGCGCGGGCGCGAAGTGCTTGGTCCAATCCTTGCCGTAAGCCTCCAGTGAGTCCGCATCGGTCAGCACTTTGCCGGGCTCAACCAGGGTCTTTAGCTCATCAATCAGGGCAGGATGGGTCATCGACAGAACTCTCGAACAATTCATGGTCATCCTGAGAACGCTTCACGTCGCAGGAATGAGTGTTAGCGGGGCGCGTATGCTAGCATACCGCCCCCGCAGGACAGAGCCCAAAGGCGTTTCTGCGGTGACGGCTTTCCTGCCGTCCGGGTCAGCTCTGTGCCCTGATTTACCCCTACGTTTGTGTTTGACGAGTGGCTGTTGTCGTCAGGCAAGGCGCCGCGACGACTCATAGCTGGCGCAGCATGACGGCAACAGACGCCGTCAAACGGGAACGGTATGGGTGAATCAGGGCACATCCGGCTATTCGATTCCCTGCCATTTTTCTCCGGGATACAGGTTTACGCAGATGAGCAAGACTTCTCTCGATAAGAGCAAGATCAAGTTCCTTCTTCTGGAAGGCGTCCACCCATCGGCTGTCGACGTTCTGAAAGCCGCCGGGTACACCAGCATTGAGTACATCACCAGTTCTCTGCCGGAAGCCCAGCTAAAGGAAAAGATCGCCGACGCGCACTTTATCGGCATTCGCTCCCGCACTCAGCTGACCGAAGAGATCTTCGATCACGCCAAGAAACTCGTGGCGGTCGGCTGTTTCTGCATCGGCACCAACCAGGTCGACCTCAACGCAGCGCGCGAGCGCGGCATCGCGGTATTCAACGCACCGTACTCCAACACCCGCTCCGTTGCAGAACTGGTGCTGGCCGAGGCGATCCTGTTGTTGCGCGGCATTCCTGAGAAGAACGCTTCCTGCCACCGTGGCGGCTGGATCAAAAGCGCGGCCAACTCCTTCGAAATCCGCGGCAAGAAGCTGGGTATCGTCGGTTACGGCTCGATCGGCACTCAACTGTCGGTCCTGGCTGAAGGCCTTGGCATGCAGGTGTTCTTCTACGACACCCTGACCAAGCTGCCATTGGGCAACGCTACGCAAGTGGCCAGCCTGACCGAGCTGCTGGGCATGTCCGACATCGTGACCCTGCACGTTCCGGAAACCGCCGAGACCCAGTGGATGATCGGCGAGAAGGAAATCCGCGCCATCAAGAAAGGCGGCATCCTGATCAATGCCGCACGCGGCACCGTGGTCGAGCTGGATGCACTGGCCGACGCGATCAAGGACAAGCACCTGATCGGCGCCGCCATCGACGTGTTCCCGGTAGAGCCTCGCTCCAACGACGACATCTTCGAAAGCCCGCTGCGTGGCCTGGACAACGTGATCTTGACCCCCCACATCGGCGGTTCCACCGCTGAGGCACAGGCCAACATTGGCCTGGAAGTGTCGGAGAAGCTGGTCAAGTACAGCGACAACGGTACATCGGTGTCGTCCGTGAACTTCCCGGAAGTGGCCCTGCCGGCTCACCCTGGCAAGCACCGCCTGCTGCACATCCACCAGAACATCCCTGGCGTGATGATGGAAATCAACAAGGTCTTCGCGGAAAACGGCATCAACATCTCCGGTCAGTTCCTGCAGACCAACGAGAAGGTCGGCTACGTGGTCATCGACGTCGACGCCGAGTACTCGGACCTGGCGCAAGAGAAGCTGCAGCACATCAACGGCACCATCCGTAGCCGCGTGTTGTTCTAAGGTTTCGACGCGGCACAAAAAAGGGAGCCCTTCAGGGCTCCCTTTTTTTCATCTGAACAAATCTTACTTAACGTTAACCGTGATCACTTTCGAGGCTACAGTCGGGTTGAACTGCATGTGCAGTTTGTCACCGGCAACCAGCTGCAAGGTGTGCTTGCCTGGGGTGAGGGTCAGTTCGGTTTCGGTCTGGGCCTTGCCGTAGTGAATCACGGTGTCGGTGGCCGGGATAGGCACGCTGGCGTCAGGCAGGGCTTTCTGGTCGATCAGCAGATGGTGGTGACCCGTGCCTGGATCCTGGCTGGTGGCCGGAGCCAATTTCAAGCCTTCCATGCCGAACTTCACGGTGAAGGTTTTATCCACCGTGGCGCCGTCCTTCGGCGAGACGATAAATACTTTGGCATCTGCAGGTGGAGCGCTGCGCGGGATACCGTCCGCGGCGGTAGCCAACATGGAAGCACCCAGCATCAGGGAGGCCAGGGTGACACGGGACAAAAAGGCGTTCATTCACTTCTCCAGTTTTTCTATGAAATCTGTAGGGTTATGACAACTTCGCGACAAATTGCTGTCCAAGGCACTCAACACCATAGCAAAGCGATGCTGAACGGCGCCTCGCACATTCGAATTCTTTAGGAGTGACCATGCGCTTTTCGCCTGGCCTGTTACTGTTGCTTCCCCTTCTGAGCCCCCTGGCTCATGCCGAACTGATCGATGATGTCTTCGACCGTGGCGAACTGCGCATCGCCCTTGAAGCCAACACCCCGCCGTTCAACTTCAAGGAAGGTGACAAACTCACCGGCTTCGAAGTTGACCTCGGCGAGCAACTGGCCAAGGAGATGGATGTGCGACCTTCATTCATCACCACCGATGACACCGACCTGCTGCAAGGCGTGGAAACCGGCAAGTACGACGTGGCCATCAACCATATCGCTATGACTGCCGAGCTGCAGGATCGGTTCGATTTGAGTGAGGCTTACAACGAGAAGCCGGAACTGGTGATCCCGTTCCAAAAGGGCAATCCGGCGTTCAAGGCGAGTTTGGACAAGGCATTGCAGCGCGTGAAGGCTGATGGGCGGTTGAAGGCGTTGGCGCAGAAGTGGCTTGAGACCGAGCCCCCGGTTCCCAAGGCACAGTGATTTTTCGGATTTGACTCAGTCAATGTGGGAGCTGGCTTGCCTGCGATAGCGGTGGACCAGTAACAGAGATGCTAGCTGACACGCTGCCATCGTAGGCAAGCCAGCCTCCCACATTTTGACCTATACAGGTTTCGATAGCTGCGCCAGCGCTACTAACGCCTCAGGCAACTCCAACTCACTGAACACCAGCACCCCATGCTGCTTGAGCAGCGCCGCCGTCACGCCCTCGCCGCGGACCTTCACGCCCGTGAAGGTGCCGTCATAGGTCAGCAGGTTGCCACACGACGGGCTATTGGCCTTGAGCACAGCGATGCGGATGTTGTGACGCTGCACCAGCGCCAAGGCCTGGCGCGCACCGTCGAGGAAGGCGGCGCTGAAGTCCTCGCCCTCGGCGGTCAGCACCTGGGCACGGCCTTCCCACACCGCCATACCCTGCCCGCCCGGAATTTCCGCCGCCGGGCGTGGCGTCGGCAAGCCACCCGATACTTCCGGGCAGATCGCAACCACCCGCCCTTCGGCCTGCCACGCGGCCAATTGGTCGAACGGCCCGCTGGCCCCGCCGTCGTAGCGCACTTTGTGGCCAAGCAGGCAGCGGCTGATCAGAATCTTTTGCATAATTAAAACGGCTCGTTGCCCCGCCGGCGAAACCAGCCAGTCAGGGACAGGCGTTCGCGCGTAGCGGGCAGGACTTCGTGGGGCACTTCGCCCGACAGGAACACCACCAGGCAACCGCCGGTGGGCACCACATCGTATTCGACGCCGTCCTTGAGGTACATGCGCAACTGGCCGCCATGCTCGGGCAGCCAGGCGTCGTTCAAGTAAATCACCGCCGAGACCATGCGTCGGTCATCGTCGCGAAAACGGTCCAGGTGCTTGAGGTAAAACGCCCCTGGCGGGTACATCGCGAAGTGGCTTTCGAAATCTTCCAGGCCCAGGAAGAGGCTGCGGTTCATGGCCAGGCGCAGGCTGTCCATCAAAGCCATATAGGTGTCGCAGACCGCTGCATCGCCCTCTTCCAGCCACTGGATGTGGTCGCCGCGAATGCCTTCACGAATCTCCTGGGCCGGGCCGCGTCCCACCGCTGCCGGGGCCAGCTCACCCTCGGCTGCACGTTTATGGCACTCAGCCGCCAGTTCCAGGGTCAGAGCCTGGGGCAGGAAGCCGTCCTGCCGGGACCAGCCCTTTTCGGCCAGGTCGTCGACAATACGTTGCAGCAAGGGGTGATCGAGGGGTATTTGCATGGCGCGCATAGTATCCATACGCCTGTGAATCCGACAGAGCCGCCGAGCGTCTGAATACACTTTAGTCAGGTGACTGATAGGACTTCTCGACAAATCCTACGCCCGACACGGACAATAGTGGCCGACTGACAGGAGTCCATATGCGTCGTTTGTTTTTTTCCTTGCTGATGTTCTGCGTTTTGCCCGCCTGGGCAGACGGCCATGACCAGTTGTACAAGGTCGCCGGCTGGGCCGAACAACGTGCGCATTTCAATGACGCCCTCAGTGCCGCCCAGCAACGCTACCGCAATAGCCTGCCGCCAGCAGTGTTCCAGGCGCTGGTAGACAACAGCAACAAACGCTTTGCCGCCCAGGCCGTGGACCTACGCGCCGAGGCGCAATTGCGCAAGAACCTGGCGGACCCGAAGCCTGCCCTGGCATTTTTCCAATCGCCCCTGGGCCGCAAGATTGTGGCCGCCGAGTTGCTGGCCACCCGCCGCGACCAACTGGCGAAGAACGCTCAGGGCCTGCCGAAAATCGAGGCCGACGCCACCCGCAGCCTGATCATCGGCCACCTGGCGCAGGCGCTGCCCGCTCGTGAAGCCGGTGCGGAAGTCAGCCTGGCGATTGCCGGCGTGGCGGCTGACAGCCTGAGCCAGATGATCCCCGGCCTGTTGGGCGGCGGTCAGGCCCAGGGCATGCTGAATGGCCAGCGCGAGCGGCTGATGCAGCAGATCGATAAGGACCTGAATAACACGCTGCTGTATGTCTATCGGGATCTGTCCGACCCGGAGCTGGAAGAATTCGCTACGTTTGCTGAGTCGCCGGAAGGCAAGGCGTATTACCAGGCAGCGCTGGCGGCAATCCGCGCCGGCCTGGCGGTCGGCCAAAGCACCTCAAGCCTGGCGCAGTAGAAAATGTGGGCGCGGGCTTGCTCGCTGCCACATCTGGACGGCGTTACTTCAGTTGATCCGTGAGGAAACTGAAGTACTCAGCGCGAATCTGCGGAATCTCATTTGCCAAATGATGCCTGCCCCGCGGCAGCATCAACACCTGCGGCTGGTCGAACTTGCTCCGTAGCACCTGCAGGTTGTGCTGCCAGTCCACCGTCATGTCTTCCTCGCCCTGCACGATCACCGGCCGCCTCGGGCTGCGCGGTGCGGCTTCGATGCGTTTGATCCAGCGCGCCAAGGCCCCCACCCACGCGGTAGGCAGTTGGCGCGGCTGCAGCGGGTCGGCCTCAAGGAAGGGTTTGAACGCCGGATCGTTGGTGTTCTCGCTGAACCGCCGTGCAATGCCTTTGACGAATGGACGCAGCAGGTAATAACTGACTTGCGACCAGCCCCAGGCCCGTGGCCGCACCAAGGGTGAAAGCAGGAAGGTCTTGCCCTGGGCCGGGCTGTCGGCCCCCTGGTTAAGCAAGTGGTCCACCACCACCGCCCCGCCGGTGCTTTGCCCGAACAGATGCCAGGGTTGCGGCAATTGCAGGGCTTCGGCCTGCGTAAACAGCGCCTGCACCACATGCTGGTACACCGCAAAATCATCGATGCTGGCGCGCGCGCCGCTGGACAGGCCGTGCCCGGGCAAATCGCAGGCGATCACCACGAAGCCCTGGTCCAACGCCCAGTCCACCACATGGCGATACAACCCCATGTGGTCGTAGAAGCCATGGAACATGAACATCGTTGCCACCGGCACGGGCGGCCACCACACCTGCGCGACCACCTTGAACCCGTCCACCTCGAAGCAACCCAGGCGACTCACCACCGGGGTTTTACGCGCCGCCAGGTCCAGCCCATAAAAACGCTGGTAGACCCGAGCCTCGGCGCTGAGCGGTTGCGCATCCACCAGGGGCCGCAAGCTTTCGCGCAGATGATCGGGGTCAAAGGTGACAGGCATAAAGGGTTCCAGACTGACGGTGAAGATGAATATCGAGCTGCGATATTCATCTGTCAGGACAAGCATGGCAAGCTACGCGACCTTCGAGGATACATCTGAATGCGACAGCCCTACCGCACCGCCCTGTTCGCCAGCCTGATCCTGGTTATCTGCGCCGGCGTGCTGTGGGCGGCCTATGACTGGTTCCAGGGGCGCTACCTGCGCGCCTTCAGCGAACACACGGCGGTGTTTTCCGGCGACCTCTTAACACTGCCTGCGGACCTCGCCGGGCCCGGCCCGATTCGCCTGGTGCACTTCTGGGACCCGGCCTGCCCCTGCAACGTCGGCAACCAGCAGCACCTGGGTGAGCTGATCGAGCACTATGCGCCCCGGGGCGTCGAGTTCTATGCCCTGCAAAAACCCGGCAGCCACGGCCAATTGCCCGATAACCTGCGCAGGATGAAATCCCTCGCTACCCTGCCCGGCGCCGACCAGGTTCCGGCCAGCCCGGCCGTGGGTATCTGGGACCGCAGCGGCAAGCTCGCGTATTTCGGCCCCTACAGCGAAGGCCTCACGTGCAATTCCAGCAACAGCTTTATTGAGCCGATCTTGAAGGCCCTTGAAGCGGGACGCGCGGTGAATGCCACGCACACCCTCGCGGTGGGCTGCTATTGTTCGTGGCCAAAAGGCTTGTAACTCGCCACCCCACTCTTGGTAAGGAATGTTCATGAAGCGCGTCTTGCAGGTTCTCGCGGTTCTGGTGGTGCTGGTCGCCCTTGGCGCCAGCTGGTACGTCTACAGCAAGCAACCCACCCGCCAGGGCACGGTGACACTGGCCAACCTGCAAGGCTCGGTCACGGTCCGCTACGACGACCGGGGCGTGCCGCACATTCGTGCCGAGAATGAAACCGACCTGTACCGCGCCCTGGGCTACGTGCACGCCCAGGACCGCCTGTTCCAGATGGAAATCATGCGCCGCCTGGCCCGTGGCGAACTGGCCGAGGTGCTGGGGCCCAAGGTGCTGGAGACCGACAAGCTGTTCCGCAGCCTGCGCATCCGCGACCGCGCGGCCACCTATGTGGCGCAACTGGACCATGAGTCGGCGCACTGGAAGGCCCTGCAAGCCTATCTGGACGGGATCAACCAGTATCAGGACAGCCACGCCCGCCCGATGGAGTTCGACGTACTGGGTATCCCCAAGCGGCCGTTTACCGCCGAAGACACCATCAGCGTCGCCGGGTATATGGCCTACAGCTTTGCCGCCGCGTTTCGTACCGAACCCCTGCTGACTTACATCCGCGACCAGTTGGGCAGCGATTACCTGAAAGTCTTCGACCTCGACTGGCAACCCAAGGGTGCCCTCAACCTGGCTGCCAGCGATTGGCAGACCCTCGGCGCCATCGCGTCCCTGAGCGAACAGGCCTTGGCCGACAACGGCCTGCCGCAGTTCGAAGGCAGCAACGCCTGGGCCATCAGCGGCAACCGCACCAAGAGCGGCAAACCGTTGCTGGCCGGTGACCCGCATATCCGTTTCTCGGTGCCGTCGGTGTGGTACGAAGCGCAGCTGTCGGCGCCAGGGTTTGAGTTGTACGGCTACCACAATGCACTGGTGCCGGTGGCGTTCCTGGGGCACAACCTGGACTTCGGCTGGAGCCTGACCATGTTCCAGAACGATGACCTCGACCTGATCGCCGAGAAGGTCAACCCGGACAACGCCAACCAGGTCTGGTACCACGGCCAATGGGTCGACATGACCCGCACCGAGCAGCAGATTGCGGTGAAGGGCCAGGCGCCGGTGACGTTGACCCTGCGCCAATCACCCCACGGCCCGATCATCAACGATGTGCTGGGCGAAAACGCCGGCAAGACACCGATTGCCATGTGGTGGGCGTTCCTCGACACCCAGAACCCGATCCTCGAAGGTTTCTACCAGCTCAACCGCGCCGACACCCTGGTCAAGGCGCGCGCGGCGGCCGCCAAGGTGTCCGCGCCGGGGCTGAACATCGTGTGGGCGAATGCCAAGGGCGATATCGGCTGGTGGGCAGCGGCGCAGTTGCCGATTCGTCCGGCCGGGGTCAACGCCGGGTTTATCCTCGACGGCAGCAGCGCCCAGGCCGACAAGCTCGGCTTCTACCCCTTCAGCGCCAACCCGCAGGAAGAGAACCCCGCGCGGGGTTATGTGGTATCGGCCAACGCCCAACCCGTGTCGCCCACTGGCATGGAGATCCCCGGCTATTACAACCTGGCCGACCGTGGCCAGCAGTTGAACGCCCAATTGAGCGACAAGAGCGTGAAGTGGGACGTGAACAACAGCCAGGCGTTGCAACTGGGCACCACCACCGCCTTCGGCCCACGCCTGCTGGCGCCGCTGCTGCCGGTGCTGCGTGAGGGGGTCAGGGACCCGGCGCAGTTGAGACTGGTGGAGCAACTGGCCGCCTGGAAAGGCGACTACCCGCTGGACTCGACCAGCGCCACGCTGTTCAACCAGTTCCTGTTCAACCTGGCTGAAGCCGCGTTCCACCCCAAGCTCGGCGATGGCATGTTCAAGACCCTGCTCAGCACCCGCGTCATTGACGCCGCCCTGCCGCGCCTGGCCGCCACACCGGATTCGCCGTGGTGGGGCGGTAAGCGCGCCGACACCGTCAAGCTCGCCTGGGACAACAGCCTCGCGCACCTCAAGGCCACGTTGGGTGATGACCCAAGCCAATGGCAATGGGGCAAGGCCCACACCCTCACCCACGGCCACCCACTGGGCTCGCAGAAGCCGTTGGACCTGATCGTCAATGTCGGCCCGTTCCCGGCGCCCGGCACCCATGAAGTGCCGAACAACCAGTCCGCCAACATCGGTCCGGCGCCCTGGCCCGTCACCTACGGGCCGTCTACCCGCCGCCTGATCGACTTCGCCGATGTGGCTCACGCGCTGACCATCAACCCGGTCGGGCAAAGTGGTGTGCCGTTCGACCGGCACTATGCCGACCAGGCGGAGACTTATATCGAGGGCGGCTACGAACAAGCGCACTTCACCGATGAGGAAGTGACGGCCAATACGCGCGGGACGCTCAAACTGTTGCCTGCCCGATAGCCGCTTGGAACTCGGTCAATCAGGTGGGCGCGGGCTTGATCTGTGTTGTGACAACTACCTGGCGCGCAAACGCCCTGGCGCCTCGCCATAGGTGTCCTTGAACTTCTTGCTGAACGCCGCCTGGGACTGGTAACCCACCTGGGCGGCGATATCCAGCAGGCTCAGGCGCGACTGACGCACCAGGTTGAACGCCAGCTCCATGCGCAACTGAGTCAGCAACACCCACGGCGATACGCCCGCCACCTTCACAAACGCGCGCATGAACGTGGCACGCGACATCGTCGCGGCAGCTGCCAGGCTGTCGATGGTCCACTCATGCCCCGGATCGGCCAGCATCACTTGCCAGGCCTTGCCCAGCCGCTTGTCGGCAAGCAGTGCAAAGGTGCCGGCAACCGGTGCCTGGCGAGTCAGCCAGGTGCGCAGGATCAGGGTGAACAGTGCCGACGACAGTGCATCGATAAACGAGCGGGCGCCCAGTTGCTGGCCGTCCGCCTCGCTGCGCAATAACGCGATCAACGCCGCCAACTGCCCGTCACCCTGCCACTCGCGGCTGGACACCACCAGGTACTCTGGCAACGCGCCGAACAGCAACGACTGCCGGTTGTAATGAAAACTGCCGCAGAGCATGTCCAGATCCGGGCGGTCGCCGCCCAGGCGATGCACCGTGAGCACACCGCCTTCGATCACCCTGGGTTGCATCGCCCGAGCCCGCGCGCCGTGGCTGCGCAGCAAGTGCGCGGCACCGCCCGGCATCAGCAGGATATCGCCCTCCTCCAGGCTCACCTGCTGCCCGCCCGACAACTCGGCACGGCAGGTGCCGCTGAGCACGATGTGATAAGGCGCCACACCGAAATCTTCCGGGGCGTGGTCCAAGGCCCACTCGCCCTGGAGCTGGCAACGCAAATCCAGACTGCCGCGCAGGTTGGCCAACGCGATAAGCGTGTCGATCGAATTCATTTGCGAGCATCGGTCAAAAAGATGAGCGGATTGAACAATAACGACGCCCCCGAACGGAAGAGACTGGCTTCACACCCCCCACCTGTTCAGGAGTTACCGCAATGTTCAATAACTGGTCCGACTTGCTGCCTACCGTGAAGAAAGCCTTTGGCGCACTGGGCAAGAGCAACCCGAAGATGGTCAAAGCGTACATGGCACTGGGCGAAGCTGCCGAGGAAAACAACGTCCTCGACGCCAAGACCCGTGAGCTGATTTCCATCGCCGTGGCCATCACCACCCGCTGCGACGGTTGCATCGGCGTGCACGCTGACGCGGCGATCAAGGCCGGCGCCACCCGCGAGGAAGTCGCTGCAACACTGGCGACCGCGATCTCCCTGAATGCCGGCGCGGCGTATATCTACTCGCTGCGCGCGCTGGAAGCCTACGACACCCTCAAACCAGTGCCGCAAAGTTGAGTCGGAACTGTTGCGGCGTCACGCCCAGCCGGCGATTGAACACACTGCGCATGTGCTGGGCATCGCGAAAGCCGCATTGATAGGCCACGGTCTTGAGCGGCGCGGGGCTGCTTTCGAGCATGACCCGCGCCGCGTCCACCCGCGCCCGCTCGACAAACTCCGCCGGCGTGATCCGCGCCTCACGGGCAAACACCCGGGAGAAATTGCGCGCGCTCATATTGGCCGCCTTGGCCAGGTCGGCAATGGTCAGGTCGCCGGTCAGGTTGGCCAACACATACAGCTGCACCAGCGCCACCGCTGACGTGGTCTCGGCGTGGGGGGTCAGAAACGGGCTGAACTGCGACTGCCCGCCCGAACGCTGGGTAAACACCACCAGGCGCTTGGCCACGCTCAAGGCAACTTCAGGGCCGTGATCCTGGGCCAGCAAATACAGCGACAGATCGATGCCCGCCGTGACCCCGGCCGAGGTGTAGAGGTTGCCGTCCTGCACGTAGAGGCGGTCGGCCTCGACCTGGGCGGTGGGGCACAGGCGCGCCAGATCTGCGGCATCGTTCCAATGGGTGGTGACGGTTTTCCCGTCCAGCAGCCCGGCCCGGGCCAGCATGAAGGCGCCGTTGCAGATCGAACCGAAGCGTCGTGCCCGCGCGGTGGCGCCACGCAGCCAATCGTCGAACTGGGCGCCGAAGTCCTCGAAGGGTAACCGCGGCCCGCCGGCGACCAGCAGCAGGTCATAGGCTTGCAGGGCTTCGCTGTAATGCCGGTGGGCCTGCAATGACAGGCCGTTGGAGGCAGCCATGTTGCCGTGGCCGAAGCCGATGACGTCCAGCTGGTAGTGATCCTGGGGCGACAAAAAGCGGTTGGCTTCGCAGAACACGTCCATGGGGCCAGTCACGTCGAGTGACTGGACGCCGGGGAAGATCAGGATGGCGACGGTTTTTTGCATGGGTACACCTTTATGTCCGGGCGAACGCAAACCCTGTGGGAGCTGGCTTGCCTGCGATGCAAGCGACTCGGCCCATCAGGTATACCGAGGGGATGATATCGCAGCGATGCGGCGATCCGACAAGCCAGCTCTTACATTTGACCGAGCACACCCTTGGCGCGATATGGCGGCACATTGGCCGGGATCGCCTCCTCGCCGCGATAGCCCCTTCGCGGGGGCGCGACCAGACTGGACACCTCGGCGCCACCCCCGGCGCTTTCTTGAGGAGAACGACCATGAGTACCACCATCGCCGGCATCAAGATCCCGGACAGCGCCCTGGCCAAGGCCACCACCGAATACGTGCGCGACATCGAGTCCGACCTGCTCTACCACCATTCCCGCCGGGTATTTCTGTTCGGCGCATTGAGCGGCGAACGCAAGCAACTCGCGTACAACCCGGAACTGCTCTACGTCGGCGCGATGTTCCATGACCTGGGCCTGGTGGAAGGCCATCGCAGTGACGACGAGCGCTTCGAAGTCGACGGCGCCAACGCCGCCGCCGCGTTCCTCAAGCCCTACGGGCTGAGCGATGACGATATCGAACAGGTGTGGTTGTCCATCGCCCTGCACACTACGCCAGGCGTGCCGCAGCACCTGCGCCCGACCGTTGCACTGGTGACCGCGGGTGTCGAAATGGACGTGCTGGGCATGGACTACGCTGCGTTCAGCAACGTACAGCGCGAAGCCGTGGTGCATGCGCATCCACGCGGAGAAGGGTTCAAGGAGTGCATCATCTGCGCGTTTGCCGACGGCTTGCGCCATCGTCCGCAGACCACGTTTGGCAACGTGAAAACGGATGTACTGGTGGATCAGGAGCCGGGGTTCAAGCCGATGAACTTTGTGGAGGTCATCCGCAAATCGCCGTGGACTGCGTAGTCGACCTGAAATGCAATCAACTGTGGGAGCGGGCTTGCCTGCGATGAGGCTCTGCCAGTCGACTCATCTGTCGACTGATAGACCGCTATCGCAGGCAAGCCCGCTCCCACATTTTTTACCGCGTTCCTTCAGTCAGACCGGTGCAGGCGCCCGACGCTTGTCCGGCTGCTGCCAGCCATCGGCAGCGGCTTCTTCAATCGCTTGCTGGATGGCTTTCTTGCGATGCTCTTCGGCACGGCGGCTGAAGAACCACACCAGGAACGTCACCAGCGACACCGCCAGCAGAATCAGGCTGGCCACGGCATTGATCTCGGGTTTAACCCCAAGGCGCACCGCCGAGAACACTTCCATCGGCAAGGTCGTCGACCCCGGCCCCGACACGAAACTCGCCAGTACCAGGTCATCCAGCGACAACGCGAACGACATCATGCCGCCCGCCGCCAACGACGGCGCGATCATGGGGATGGTGATCAGGAAGAACACCTTCCACGGCCGTGCGCCCAGGTCCATCGCCGCTTCTTCGATCGACAGGTCCAGCTCACGCAAGCGCGCCGACACCACCACCGCCACATACGCCGCACAGAACGTGGTGTGGGCGATCCAGATGGTGACAATGCCACGCTCCTGGGGCCAGCCAATCATCTGCGCCATGGCCACGAACAGCAGCAACAGCGACAGACCCGTGATCACTTCCGGCATCACCAACGGCGCGGTCACCAAGCCGCCGAACAGAGTACGGCCCTTGAACTGGCTGATGCGCGTCAGCACGAATGCCGCCAACGTACCCAATGCCACCGCGGCCACCGCCGTATAGCAGGCGATTTCCAGGGACCGGGCTACCGAGCCCATCAACTGGGTGTTGTCCAGCAGGCCCACGTACCACTTGATCGACCAACCGCCCCATACCGTTACCAGTTTGGATTCGTTGAACGAGTAGATCACCAGGATCAGCATCGGCAGGTAGATGAACAACAACCCCGCCACCAGCATAAAGCTGGAGAATCTGAAGCGCTTCATATCTTGCCCTCCATCTCTTTGGCTTGGCTGCGGTTGAACAGGATGATCGGCACGATCAGGATCGCCAGCATCACCACCGCCAAGGCAGAGGCCACCGGCCAGTCACGGTTATTGAAGAATTCTTGCCACAACACTTTACCGATCATCAGGGTTTCCGGGCCGCCGAGCAGTTCCGGGATCACGAACTCACCCACCACCGGGATAAACACCAGCATACAGCCGGCGATGATGCCGTTCTTGGACAACGGCACGGTGATCTTCCAGAAGCTGTTGAAGGTGCTTGAGCCCAGGTCCGACGCGGCCTCCAGAAGGCTCTGGTCGTGCTTCACCAAGTTGGCATACAACGGCAGGATCATGAACGGCAGGTACGAATAGACCACGCCGATATACACCGCGATGTTGGTGTTGAGGATCTGCAGCGGCTCGTTGATCAACCCGATGGACATCAGGAAGCCATTGAGCAAGCCGTTGTTGCTCAGAATGCCCATCCACGCATACACGCGGATCAGGATCGCGGTCCAGGTCGGCATCATGATCAGCAGCACCAGCACGGTCTGCATCTCTTTGCGTGCAGTCGCGATGGCATAGGCCATCGGATAGCCGATCAGCAGGCACAGCACTGTGCTGAAGAACGCCATTTTCAGCGAGCCCAGGTACGCGGCGATGTATAGCTCGTCGTCGCCGAGCATCGCGTAGTTGGCCAGGTTCAGCACCAACTGCAGTTTCTGCTCAACGAAGGTGTAGATCTCGGTGTATGGCGGGATCGCCACGTCGGCTTCGGCAAAGCTGATCTTCAGTACGATAAAGAACGGCAAGGCGAAGAACAGGAACAACCAGAGGAATGGAATCCCGATGACCACCTGTTTGCCATTGGGGACGATGCGTTGCAGCCGCCGCTTCAGTTTCCTCGTGTTCATGAGCGAAGTACCACGCCGCTGTCGTCTTCCCACCAGACGTAGACCTGGTCACCCCAGGTCGGACGCTGGCCACGGCGTTCGGCGTTGGCGACGAAGGATTGCACCAGCTTGCCGCTCGGCAGCTCCACGTAGAACACCGAATGGCCGCCCAGGTAGGCGATGTCGTGCACCTTGCCACTGGACCAGTTGTGCTCGCAGGTCGGCATTTCGGTGGTGACCAGCAGCTTTTCCGGGCGGATGGCGTAGGTCACCGACTTGTCTTCCACCGAGGTGGCGATGCCGTAGCCCACGTAGATGTCGCGGTCCAGGTCAGCGCACTTGAGCACCGCATGGCCTTCGGCGTCATCCACCACTTGGGTGTCGAAGATGTTGACGTTGCCGATGAATTCGCACACCAGGCGGCTGGTAGGCGTTTCGTAGATGTCGATCGGGCTGCCGATCTGGGCGATCCAGCCCAGGTGCATGATCGCGATGCGCTCGGCCATGGTCATGGCCTCTTCCTGGTCGTGGGTCACCATCACGCAGGTCACGCCTACACGCTCGATGATCTCCACCAGCTCCAGTTGCATCTGCGAGCGCAGCTTCTTGTCGAGGGCGCCCATCGGCTCATCGAGCAACAGAAGTTTCGGGCGCTTGGCCAGGGAACGCGCCAGCGCCACACGCTGGCGCTGACCACCGGACAACTGGTGCGGCTTGCGCTTGGCGTACTGGCTCATTTGCACCAGCTTGAGCATCTCGGCCACGCGGGCATCGACCTCGGCCTTGGGGATCTTGTCCTGTTGCAGGCCGAACGCGATGTTCTGCGCCACGGTCATGTGCGGGAACAGGGCGTAGGACTGGAACATCATGTTGATCGGCCGCTCGTAGGGCGGCATGTCAGTGATGTCTTCTCCGTCGAGGTAGATACGCCCCTCGGTCGGGCGCTCAAAACCTGCGAGCATACGCAGCAAGGTGGACTTGCCCGAACCCGAACCGCCGAGCAGGGCGAAGATCTCGCCCTTCTTGATTTCCAGGGACACATCGTCCACGGCAATCGTCTCGTCGAACTTCTTCGTGACCCGGTCGATTTTGACCAGCACCTTTTTCGGTGTCTGGTCGCCCTCGAGGGCTTTCTTATAGGCGCCGGAGGCAACTGCCATTTACGAAACTCCCCAAAAAAAGAGTGCAGTTCGCCCGAGGCGGGCGAACCCAGGATAGTTTGAGCTTTAAGCCTTACTTGCCCGTCTTGACCTTGGTCCAGCTACGGGTCATCAAACGCTGCACTTTCGGGGGTAGCTCGAAGTTGACGAATGTCCTGTCGAGCACCGCCTGCGGTGGGTAAACCGCTTCGTCCGTGCGTATCGATTGCTTCATCAGTTTGTCCGCCCCTGGGTTAGGGTTGGCGTAACCGACGTAATCACTGACCTGAGCGATCACCTCAGGTTGCAGCAAATAGTTGATGAAGGCGTGGGCCTCTTTGACGTTGGTCGCATCCTTGGGGATGGCCAGCACGTCAAACCACAGGTTGCCGCCTTCTTTCGGAATCGCGTAGGCGATGTTCACGCCCTTGCCCGCCTCGGCCGCGCGGGCCTTGGCCTGGAACACATCACCGGAGAAGCCTGCCGCCACGCAGATATTGCCGTTGGCCAGGTCCGAGATGTATTTGGAAGAATGGAAATAGGTCACGTAGGGCCGCACTTTGAGCAGCTTCTCCTCGGCCTTCTTGTAGTCTTCAGGGTTGGTGCTGTTGGGGTTGAGGCCCATGTAGTTGAGCACCGCCGGCAGCATTTCATCCGCCGAATCCATGAATGACACACCGCAGGTAGCCAGCTTCTTCATGTTTTCCGGCTCGAACAGCACGGCCCAGGAGTCGATATGGTCGACGCCCAGCACTTCCTTCACTTTATCGACGTTGTACCCGATGCCATTGGTGCCCCACAGGTACGGCACGGCGTACTGGTTGCCCGGGTCGTTCTTTTCCAGGCGCTTGAGCAGCACCGGATCGAGGTTGGCATAGTGGGTCAGCAACGACTTGTCGAGCTTCTGGAACGCCCCGGCCTTGATCTGCTTGCCAAGGAAATGGTTGGACGGCACCACCACGTCGTAACCGGTACGCCCGGCCAGCAACTTGCCTTCCAGGGTTTCGTTGGAGTCAAACACGTCATACACGGGCTTGATGCCGCTGGCCTTTTCGAAGTTGGCCAGGGTGTCGGCGCCGATGTAATCGGACCAGTTATAAATATGCACAGTCGGTGCGGCCTGCACGCTGACGGCCAGCGTGATACCTGCACCCACCAGCATGGCTTTGCGAAATAAAGAAATTGGCAAGTGGAGGTCCTCTTAAATAGTTGGGCCTTACAGTTGTTGCCCGACAACAAAACCGGCGCGCAACTTACCCTCGATAAACCGATCCGGCAAAACTTTCTGTCATTTAATTTGTGGGAGCCGGTTTTGGTGGGGACGGGCTTGCTCGCGAAAGCGGTGTATCAGTTGATACATAGGCTGGCTGACACACCGCCTTCGCGAACAAGCCCGTTCCCACACAAGCCCCCTCCCACAGGTTTTAAGGCTTATTTGCCCGATTTGATCTTGGTCCAGCTGCGTGTCATCTCACGCTGGGTTGCAGCCGGCAAATCCGCAATGGCGTAGAGCTTGGCTTGCACATCCGCTGGCGGGTAGATGCCTGGATCGTTGGTGATGTCTTTGTCGACCAGCGCGGTGGCTTTCGCGTTACCGTTCGGGAACCGTACGCTGTTGGTGATCGATGCCATGACTTCAGGCTTCAACAGGTAGTTCATGAACGCGTAGGCAGCGTCGACGTTTTCGGCATCTTTAGGGATGGCAACCATGTCGAAGAAGCTACCTGCGCCTTCTTTCGGAATGTCGTAGGCCACCTTGACCTTGCCACCGGCTTCAGCCGCGCGAGACTTGGCCTGCTGGATGTCACCCGAGTAACCCACGGCCACGCAGATGTTGCCGTTGGCCAGGTCGGAGATGTACTTGGACGAATGGAAGTAGCCGATCGAAGGACGGATCTTGAGGAACAGGGCTTCGGCCTGCTTGAGGTCGTCTTTCTTCTGGCTGTCGGTCGGCAGGCCCAGGTAATGCAACGCCACCGGGAGCATTTCGGTTGGCGAATCGAGGAAGCTCACGCCGCAGCTTTTCAGCTTGGCAATGTTTTCAGGCTTGAGCAGCACGTCCCACGAATCGATCTTGTCCACGCCCAGTGCGGCCTTGACCTTCTCCGGGTTGTAGCCGATGCCGATCGAGCCCCACATGTATGGGAAAGCGTGCTTGTTGTCCGGGTCGCTGACCGACACGGCCTTGAGCAGCGATTTGTTCAGGTTGTCGTAGTTGGACAGCTTGGACTTGTCCAGCTCCTGGTAGACACCCGCCTTGATCTGCTTGGCGAGGAAGTTGTTCGACGGTACGACGATGTCGTAGCCGGACTTGCCTGCCAGCAACTTGGCTTCCAGGGTTTCGTTGCTGTCAAAAACGTCGTACACCACTTTGATGCCCGACTCTTTTTCAAAGTTGGCGATGGTGTCCGGTGCAATGTAGTCGGACCAGTTGTAGACGTGCAGCACTTTATCGTCGGCCTGGGCCGCGCCCGCCATTGCGCCCATCAGGGACAAGGCGAGGAGGGTCTTGCCAGCGTTCTTCAAACCTAATGCCTTCATTTGGTGATGCTCCAATTTTTCTTTTTTGGGCCACAAGCTTTTTATGTTTTGCGGCCCAGCCAAAGGGCAACAAAACAGGGCGACAGTCTGGCAAGTTCCGAGGCCGGCTTTCAACCAAAGCCTCATTTATAACCGCTCAGAAGGCAGCGCCCGAAAGCCGCTGCGTCCTGAGCCTAGCACTTAGCCCTGCAATGCCGCCAAAGTCAGGTCCAGGCACTGCCGCGCCTTGGTGACCAGTTCGTCGATTTCAGCCTTGCTGATCACCAGCGGCGGCGAAATGATCATGGTGTCGCCCACGGCGCGCATGATCAGGCCATTCTCGAAGCAGAAGGTGCGGCAGATCATGCCAACGCCCTTGCCTTCATACCGCTTGCGCGTCGCTTTGTCCTGGACCAGCTCGATCGCACCGAGCATGCCGACACCACGCACTTCACCCACCAGAGGGTGATCAGCCAGTTCCCTCAGACGTTTCTGCAAATAGGGTGCCGTTTCGTCGTGCACACGTTTAACAATTTGTTCATCGCGCATGATGCGGATGTTTTCCAGCGCCACCGCAGCGGCTACCGGGTGACCGGAGTAGGTGAAGCCGTGGTTGAAGTCACCGCCTTCGTTGAGGACCTTTACCACCTCATCGCGCACGATCAGGCCACCCATCGGGATGTAACCCGAGGTCAGGCCCTTGGCGATGGTCATCATGTGTGGCTTGAGGTCGTAGAAGTCGCTACCGAACCACTCACCGGTACGGCCGAAACCGCAGATCACTTCGTCGGCGATAAACAGAATGTCGTACTTGGCGAGGATTTCCTTGATGCGCGGCCAGTAGGTGGCGGGCGGTACGATCACGCCACCGGCACCCTGGATCGGTTCGGCAATAAAGGCACCGACGTTGTCCACGCCCAGTTCCAGGATCTTCTCTTCCAACTGGTTGGCAGCCCACACGCCGAATTCTTCGGGGCTCATGTCGCCGCCTTCGCCAAACCAGTACGGCTGGGCAATGTGGGTGATGCCCGGGATCGGCAAGTCGCCCTGCTCGTGCATATAAGTCATGCCGCCCAAGCTGGCGCCGGCTACGGTGGAGCCGTGGTAGCCATTCTTGCGGCTGATGATGGTTTTCTTGTTCGGCTGGCCCTTGATCGCCCAGTAGTGGCGGACCATGCGCAGCATCGTGTCGTTGCCTTCGGAGCCGGAGCCGGTGAAGAACACGTGGTTCATGCCGGCAGGCGCGATGTCGGAAATGGCCTTGGCCAGTTCCAGCACCGGCGGGTGAGCGGTCTGGAAGAACAGGTTGTAGTACGGCAGTTCTTTCATCTGCTTGGCGGCGGCGTCGGCCAGTTCATCGCGACCGTAACCGATCGCCACGCACCAGAGGCCGGCCATGCCGTCAAGGATCTTGTTGCCTTCGCTGTCCCACAGGTAGACACCGTGGGCTTTGGTGATGATCCGTGGGCCTTTCTCTTTCAATTGCTTGAAGTCACTGAACGGCGCCAGGTGGTGATCGCTGCTCAAGGCTTGCCATTCACGGGTTTGCGGGTTGTTGCTGGACATACCAATCTCCTAGACTTTTCAGTGAAGGGCGCGCCGTTTCAACCGGCGCGCCCGGCGCATCAGACGGCAAAGAGCAGGAATTCCCGCTCCCACGAACTGATCACGCGCTTGAAGTTTTCATGCTCGGCCCGCTTGACCGCGACGTAGCCTGTAATGAATTTTTGACCCAGGTATTTCTCGATGGTCTTGCTGTTTTCCATGCGCTCGAGGGCGTCCTCGATGGTCAACGGCAGGCGCAGGTTGCGCCGCTCGTAACCACGACCCACCACCGGCGCGCTCGGGTTATGGCCTTCGACCATGCCGATGTAGCCACACAGCAGGCTGGCGGCAATCGCCAGGTACGGGTTGGCATCGGCGCCCGGCAGGCGGTTCTCGACACGGCGGTTCTGCGGGCCGGCATCCGGTACGCGCAGGCCGACTGTGCGGTTCTCTTCGCCCCACTCCACGTTGACCGGCGCCGAGGTGTCGGGCAGGAAGCGGCGGAACGAGTTCACATTGGGAGCAAACAATGGCAGCAGTTCAGGGATGAATTTCTGCAGGCCGCCAATGTGGTTGAGGAACAGATTGCTCATGGTCCCGTCTTCATTGGAGAAGACGTTCTTGCCAGTGGCGATGTCGATGATGCTCTGGTGCAGGTGCATCGCGCTGCCAGGCTCGCCGGTCATCGGCTTGGCCATGAAGGTGGCGGCCACGTTGTGCTTGAGCGCGGCTTCACGCATGGTGCGCTTGAACACCAGGATCTGGTCGGCGAGCGACAGCGCATCGCCGTGACGGAAGTTGATTTCCATCTGCGCCGTGCCGTCTTCGTGGATCAGGGTGTCGAGGTCCAGCTCCTGCAGTTCGCACCAGTCGTAGACGTCTTCGAACAACGGGTCGAATTCGTTGGCCGCTTCTATAGAGAAGGACTGGCGACCGGTTTCAGGGCGGCCGGAACGGCCAATCGGCGGTTGCAACGGGAAGTCCGGGTCTTCGCAACGCTTGGTCAGGTAGAACTCCATCTCCGGTGCCACGATGGGCTGCCAGCCTTTGTCGGCGTAGAGCTTGAGGACTTTCTTGAGCACGTTGCGCGGCGACAGCTCGATCGGGTTGCCTTGCTTGTCGTAGGTGTCGTGGATCACCTGGGCGGTCGGCTCTATGGCCCACGGCACCAGGAATACGGCGTTCTGGTCGGGACGGCAGATCATGTCGATGTCGGCCGGGTCGAGCAATTCGTAATAGATGTCGTCTTCGACATAGTCCCCGGTCACGGTCTGCAACAGCACGCTCTCGGGCAAGCGCATGCCTTTTTCGGCGATGAACTTGTTGGTCGGCGAGATCTTGCCCCGGGTGATGCCGGTGAGGTCGCCAATCATGCATTCGACTTCTGTGATCTTGTGGTCTTTCAACCAATCGGTGAGCTGGTCGAGGTTGTTACTCATAAATGCCTCTGGGCTGGGTTTCCTGACATCCATTAAAAGGTCAGGCGTTGTTTGACGCAGCATCCGCGTCGTCTCTTCGTTCAGGGTAGGAGCTTACCTGCCATTTGCTGCAGCGTTGCATTCCTCACGCCAAAGTCGTGCAGAATCATGAGCAGCACCTCGCGCGGGCGCCGTTCTGGGACATCGTCGAGGGCAGTGCAAGGGCAAAGAAGAGGTCCGCCCGAGCGTCAAAAATATTGGCCGGGGCGCAGGTGTTCACGCAGGACGAGTGAACGGATGACACAGCCTGTCTGAAGCAGGCCAAGACGCCAAGTGGCGGCAGGAGACACATGAAGCACCCCGGTATTATTGCTGTTATGGGTTTGAATCGAGCTTAGCCTTGTTCATTTTTTTACACAACACCCCCGTAAAAAATACAACACGGCCCGCTCAAGCCTGCTAGTCCCAAGCCCTTCAAACCCAAAAAACCGCCCCAAAAAGCCCCGAAAAAGCCTCCATGGCGCTTTTTTAGGGCAAAAAAGGCCTCGCTTGACTTCGGCATGCCGTTCGGGTTGACTGAAACCAGAAAAGATCAATGATTGATATTTTTAACAACAAAGGTGTTGCATCATGTCGGTACCCCCGCGTGCCGTTCAGCTTAACGAAGCGAACGCGTTCCTTAAGGATCATCCTGAGGTTCTGTACGTAGACCTTCTAATTGCGGATATGAATGGTGTGGTGCGCGGCAAGCGCATCGAACGCACCAGCCTCCACAAGGTTTACGAGAAGGGCATTAACCTGCCTGCCTCTTTATTTGCCCTGGATATCAACGGCTCTACGGTGGAAAGCACCGGCTTGGGCCTGGACATCGGTGATGCTGACCGAATCTGTTATCCAATCCCCGACACCCTGTGCAATGAACCCTGGCAAAAGCGCCCAACCGCGCAACTGCTGATGACCATGCACGAACTTGAAGGTGAACCTTTCTTCGCCGACCCGCGCGAAGTGCTCCGCCAAGTTGTAAGCAAATTTGACGACCTTGGCCTGACGATCTGCGCCGCCTTCGAGCTTGAGTTCTACCTGATCGACCAGGAGAACGTGAACGGCCGCCCACAACCGCCCCGCTCGCCGATCTCCGGCAAACGCCCGCACTCGACACAGGTCTACCTGATCGACGACCTCGACGAGTACGTCGACTGCCTCCAGGACATCCTGGAAGGTGCGAAGGAGCAAGGCATCCCGGCTGACGCCATCGTCAAGGAAAGTGCCCCGGCGCAGTTCGAAGTGAACCTGCACCACGTGGCCGACCCGATCAAGGCTTGCGACTACGCCGTACTGCTCAAGCGCCTGATCAAGAACATCGCCTACGACCATGAGATGGACACCACCTTCATGGCCAAGCCTTACCCAGGCCAGGCAGGCAATGGTTTGCACGTACACATTTCGATCCTGGACAAAGACGGCAAGAACATCTTTGCCAGCGAGGATCCCGAGCAGAACGCCGCATTGCGTCACGCGATCGGCGGTGTGCTCGAGACCCTACCCGCTCAAATGGCGTTCCTGTGCCCCAACGTCAACTCCTACCGCCGATTCGGCGCACAGTTCTACGTGCCGAACTCGCCGTGCTGGGGCCTGGACAACCGCACCGTGGCGATTCGCGTACCGACTGGCTCGTCCGATGCCGTCCGTATCGAACACCGCGTGGCCGGTGCCGACGCCAACCCTTACCTGCTGATGGCTTCGGTCCTGGCAGGCGTGCACCACGGCCTGACCAACAAGATCGAGCCTAATGCACCGGTGGAAGGCAACAGCTACGAGCAGAACGAGCAAAGCCTGCCGAACAACCTGCGCGATGCCCTGCGCGAATTGGACGACAGCGAGGTTATGGCCAAGTACATCGATCCCAAGTACATCGATATCTTCGTCGCCTGTAAGGAAAGTGAGCTGGAAGAGTTCGAACACTCCATCTCCGACCTTGAGTACAACTGGTACCTGCATACCGTCTAAATGGCGGCAGCGATAAAAAACGCCGCAGGCTTTATGACCTGCGGTTTTTTTTGGTTTTTTTCCAGGAACACCGAGGTGGATTCATCCCAGGCAAGCCAGCGCCCACATGTTGATTTGTGAACACATTCAAAGATGGGACCAGGCTCGCCTGCGATGGCGCCCTGGAAGACAACACACACGCCTGCTCTTACAATGCCCGCTGCCTTGTAGGAGACGTCCATGACCACCCGCCCCGCCGCCCCTCGCAAACCCCGTGCCCGCAGCCAGGCCCGGATCGATGCGATTCTTGACGCCGCCCGCACCTTGCTGGCAGCCGAAGGCGTGGCGAGTTTGTCGATCTACAGCGTGGCCGAGCGTGCGCAGATCCCACCGTCATCGGTGTATCACTTCTTCGCCAGCGTACCCGCGCTGCTGGAGGCACTGACTGCAGACGTCCACGCAGCCTTCCGGGCGGCGATCCAGGCGCCCATCGAGCACGACGCTCTCAAGCACTGGCGTGACCTGTCCTGCATCGTCGAGCAACGCATGCTCACCATCTACGAACACGACGCCGCCGCACGCCAGTTGATCCTGGCACAGCACGGGCTGGCCGAAGTGACCCAGGCGGACCGCCAGCATGACCTCGAGTTGGGGGATCTGATGCTGGACGTGTTCAATCGTCACTTCGAAGTGCCGACACTGCCCAGTGATGTGGATGTGTTTGCGCTGGCGTTGGAGCTGAGCGACCGCGTGTATGCGCGCTCGGTGCATCAGCACGGGCTGATCACCCCGCGCATGGCCGAGGAAGGCATGCGGGTGTTCGATGCATATGTAGGGCTTTACCTGCCGCCCTATCTGCCTAAGCGGATGGCTGCTCGCTGATTTCCCGGCTGCCTGTGCACGCCCCATCGCAGACAAGCCAGCTCCCACCTTTGACGGTGTTCACACATCAAAATGTAGGCGCAGGCTTGCGCGCGATGAGGGCCCAAGGGCAGCGCTGATCACAACTTGGCGATCGACACCTCGGTGGACTTCACGAAGGCAATCACTTCGCTGCCAATCACCAGTTCCAGCTCTTTGACCGAGCGGGTGGTGATCACGGAAGTGACGATCCCGGATGCGGTCTGCACGTCGATTTCCGACAGCACGTCGCCTTCGACGATTTCCTTGATGGTGCCTTTGAATTGGTTGCGCACGTTGATGGCTTTAATAGTCATGGTGTTCTTCCTTCATGGGACAAGTGAGTTATTGAGCCCAACGCAATTGCGTAGGCAGCGGTGAAACGGGTTCGGGTTCTGGCGGCGTGCCGGGCAACGACAACACACGGTTGAGCACTTCGGCTTCCAGCGCGGCCAGGCGATGTGAGCCCCGGGCGCGTGGGCGCGGCAGGTCGACGATGAGGTCAAGGCCGATTTCGCCGTCTTCGATCAGGATGACGCGGTCGGCAATCGCCACGGCTTCGCTGACGTCATGGGTCACCAGCAACACGGTGAAACCGTGCTTCTGCCACAGGTTTTCGATCAGTTGCTGCATTTCGATGCGGGTCAGCGCATCCAGCGCGCCCAACGGCTCGTCCAGCAGCAGCAAGCGCGGTTGGTGGATCAGCGCACGGGCCAGGGCCACGCGTTGCTTCTGCCCACCGGACAGCGCCGCCGGCCATTCATTGGCCCGTTCGGCCAGGCCAACCGCCTCCAGGGCTTGCAGCGCGTTGGGGCGCCAGTTGCCTTTAAGGCCTAGGCCCACGTTGTCGATAATCTTTTTCCACGGCAGCAGGCGTGCTTCCTGGAACATCAGCCGCGTGTCTTCAATCGCTTCGCTCAGCGGTGCGGAACCGGCCAGCAGCTCGCCACCGCTGGCTTTGTCCAGCCCCGCCAGCAGGCGCAGCAAGGTACTTTTACCGCAACCACTGCGACCGACCACCGCGACGAATTGGCCGGCAGGAATGTGCAGGTCGATGTCCTTGAGCACTTCGCGCGCGCCGAAGGCCTTGCGCAACTTGCGTACCGCCAGGGGAATGCCCTTCAGCAGGCGCGGGGGTTGTTGAGCTGTCATGCCGCACCTCCTTTATTCACTTGATAGGCCGGGTGCCAGCGCAGCCACACACGCTCCAGACCGCGAGCGGCAAGGTCGGCAAGCTTGCCGAGGATGGCGTACATGACGATGGCCAGCACCACCACGTCGGTTTGCAGGAATTCACGGGCATTCATCGCCAGGTAGCCGATACCCGAGCTGGCGGAGATGGTTTCCGCCACGATCAGCGTCAACCACATGAAGCCCAGGGCAAAGCGCACGCCCACCAGGATCGACGGCAGCGCGCCCGGCAGGATCACCTGGCGGAACAGGCTGAACCCGGACAAGCCATAGCTGCGCGACATCTCCACCAGCGCCGGGTCGACGTTGCGGATGCCGTGGTACGTGTTGAGGTAGATCGGGAACAGCGTGCCAAGGGCGACCAGGAAAATCTTCGCCGTCTCGTCGATGCCGAACCACAGGATCACCAGCGGAATCAGCGCCAAATGCGGCACGTTGCGGATCATCTGCACCGAGCTGTCCAGCAGGCGTTCGCCCCACTTCGACAGGCCGGTGATAAAGCCCAGGGCCAGGCCGATGCTGCCGCCGATCACAAAACCCAGGCCGGCACGCCAGCCGCTGATAGCCAGGTGGGTCCAGATTTCACCGCTGGCGACCAGCTTGATACCGGCTTCAATTACCGCGCTCGGGGCCGGCAGGATACGGGTCGACAACCAACCCGCCGACACCGACAACTGCCACACCGCCAGCAATAGAACCGGCAGTATCCATGGCGCCACACGGTGGCTCAGTTTTTCATAGTTCATGGCGCCGCCTCAGCTCTGTGACGCAGCTTTGGGAAGGATGTCGTTGGCGACCATTTCGCCGAACGGGCTCACGTAGCCGGCGCTTTTCGGCAGCTCGGGACGTTCGATATCCAGGTGAGGGAACAGCAGTTCTGCGACGCGATACGACTCTTCCAGGTGGGGATAACCGGAGAAGATAAACGTGTCGATACCCAGCGCTGCGTACTCCTTCACGCGTGCCGCGACGGTTGGGCCATCGCCCACCAGCGCGGTGCCCGCACCGCCACGCACCAGCCCGACGCCGGCCCACAGGTTGGGGCTGACTTCGAGGTTTTCGCGGTTACCGCCATGCAAGGCCGCCATGCGTTGCTGGCCGACGGAGTCGAAGCGCGCCAGGGAGGCCTGGGCACGGGCGATGGTGTCGTCGTCCAGGTGAGAGATCAGTTTGTCGGCGGCTTTCCATGCTTCGTCGTTGGTTTCACGCACAATCACATGCAGGCGAATACCGAAGCGCACGGTGCGCCCAAGCTTCGCGGCCTTGGCCCTAACCTGTTCGATTTTTTCTGCAACGGCCGCCGGCGGCTCGCCCCAGGTCAGGACCATTTCCACCTGTTCGGCTGCCAGGTCCTGGGCCGCTTCGGAAGAACCACCGAAGTACAGCGGCGGACGTGGTTGCTGGATCGGCGGGTACAGCAACTTGGCGCCTTTGACGCTGATGTGCTCGCCGTCGTAGTCCACGGTTTCGCCTTCCAGCACACGGCGCCAGATGCGGGTGAATTCCACTGAGGCCTGGTAGCGCTCTTCGTGGCTGAGGAACAAGCCATCGCCGGCCAATTCTTCCGGGTCACCACCGGTGACCAGGTTGAACAACGCCCGGCCACCGGACAGGCGGTCCAGGGTCGCGGCCTGACGCGCCGCTACCGTCGGCGAAATGATCCCGGGGCGCAACGCGACAAGGAATTTCAAACGCTGGGTCACCGGGATCAGTGATGCGGCCACCAGCCACGAATCTTCGCAAGAGCGTCCGGTGGGAATCAGTACCCCGCCGAAACCCAGGCGGTCAGCGGCTTGGGCCACTTGCTGCAGGTAACCGTGGTCAACGGCGCGAGCGCCTTCGGCGGTGCCAAGGTAATGGCCGTCGCCGTGAGTAGGCAGGAACCAGAAAATATTGAGGCTCATGGAGTTGTCTCCTGAAGAAGTCGGATTACGGCGCTTTGGCCACGGTGGCGGGTGGCGTCCAGATCACGTCCTTGATGTTCAAGGGCTTGGGGATCAGTTTGAGTTGGTAGAAGCTGTCGGCGATCTTCTGCTGGGCCACCACCACTTCAGGGGTCAGGAACAGTGCGCCGTAGCCTTGGCGTTTCACCGAGGTCAGGGTGATGTCAGCCGGCAGGCCGAGCAGCGGCGCCACTTGTTCAGTCACTTCCTGTGGGTTGGCCTTGGACCATTCGCCCACGGCGCGCACCTCTTCGATCAGGGCCTTGATCACCTGCGGGTGATGTTCGGCGTACGGCTTGGTGGCCAGGTAGAACTGATGGTTGTCGGCGATGCCGGTGCCGTCACGCAGGGTGCGGGCTTGCAGCTGTTTCTCGGCGGCGGCCTGGTACGGGTCCCAGATCACCCAGGCGTCCACGCTGCCACGTTCGAACGCGGCACGCGCGTCGGCAGGTGGCAGGAAAACAGTCTGCACGTCGGTGTATTTCAGGCCGGCGTCCTCCAGGGCACGGACCAGCAGGTAGTGCACGTTGGAGCCTTTGTTGAGCACGATTTTCTTGCCCTTGAGCTCGGCCACGGAGTTGATCGGTGAATCCTTTGGCACCAGGATCGCCTCGCTGGTCGGCGCTGGCGGTTCATAGGCCACGTAGAGCAAGTCGGCCCCGGCTGCCTGGGCGAAGACCGGTGGGGTTTCACCGGTCACGCCAAAATCGATAGAGCCGACGTTCAGGCCCTCCAGCAATTGCGGGCCGCCGGGAAACTCGGTCCATTGCACGTTCACACCCTGGGCCGCGAGGCGTTTTTCCAGGGTGCCCTTGGCCTTGAGCAGGACCAGCGTGCCGTACTTCTGATAACCGATACGCAGGGTCTCGGCCGCGTGAGCTTGAACAATGGCGCCGAAGGACACAGCCGCAGCAAACAGTGCGACCAGACCACGACGCAAGATGACAGTGCGCATGGCGCTCTCTCCAAATAATGCGATGAGGGGGTTGGCTGCACCTGCTTGGCCGTTGGCGGCTGAGTAAGGTGGGTACTACAAAATGCGGTAAGGCTCAGATGCTCCAGCGAGCACTCAACAAACGTTCATTCAACACATGGGGGTCCAGCGGTTTCGGGCGACGGGCCATGGCGTCGTAAAGCGTCTCCAGTGCCTGGTGCAGACGGTGTTCGAGCACCGGCACCAATTGCGCCTGGGCGCTGCCTTCGCCATAAGCGATCTGGCTGTCCTCGGCAAAGATGCCGTGGAGCAATTCCTGGGCCTTCAGCGCCGACAGCACAGGCTTCAAGGCGTAGTCCACCGCCAGCATGTGGGCAATGCTGCCGCCGGTGGCCATCGGCAACACGACCTTATGGGCCAGGGCACGCTCGGGCAGCAGGTCCAGCAGGGTTTTCAGCGCGCCGGAGAACGAGGCCTTGTACACCGGGGTCGCGATCACCAAGCCATCCGCGTTAGCCACTTGTTGCAGCAGGTCAATGACCTTGGGGCTGTCGAAGCGCGCGTGCAGCAGGTCTTCAGCCGGGAAGTCCCGTATCTGGTAACTCACCACTTCTACGCCTTTGTCTTGCAACCACTGACGGGTTTTATCCAGCAACACCCCGGAGCGGGAACGCTGGCTGGGACTGCCTCCAAGTGTTACGACCAACATGCAGGAATTCCTTGAGCAGGTGTCGACGGTTCGCTGTGTGGCGATGGCGCCAAGATGGAACAGACCTTATCAGCAGATTTATATATCTTTAAATCTTATTTTTTCATGTGTTTATTCTTTAAATGCATATACGACAGATCAAAACGCAGGCGAAAAAAAAGGCCGTCAAAACGGCCTGAAAACCCCTGCTATGTGATTGGGTTCTGGCTCAATAGAGGTAGTGGCCATCGCGCGCAAGCCCGGCTCCCACAGGGGAATGCGCAGCCGGGCTCGCCCGCGATGGCGCTATCAGCCTCAGCGATTGGGCTGTGGGGTCAACCGCAGGTACGGCTTGACCGCCCGGTAACCCTTGGGAAAGCGCTTCTTGATCTCGTCCTCATCCTTGAGCGACGGCACGATCACCACCTCATCACCGTCCTGCCAGTTGGCGGGCGTGGCGACCTTGTGGTTGTCGGTCAGCTGCAGCGAATCGATGACCCGCAGGATTTCATGGAAGTTGCGCCCGGTGCTGGCCGGGTAGGTGATGGTGAGGCGGATCTTCTTGTTCGGATCGATCACGAACAGGGAACGCACGGTGAGGGTGTCACTGGCATTGGGATGGATCAGGTCATAGAGGTCCGAGACCTTACGGTCGGCGTCCGCCAGGATCGGGAAATTGACGACGGTGTGCTGGGTCTCGTTGATGTCTTCGATCCACTTGTGGTGCGAGTCCACCGGGTCTACCGACAGGGCGATAGCCTTGACGCCACGCTTGGCGAATTCGTCCTTGAGCTTGGCGGTGAAACCCAGTTCGGTGGTGCACACCGGGGTGAAGTCCGCCGGATGGGAAAACAGCACACCCCAGCTATCGCCCAGCCATTCGTGGAAACGAATCTTGCCGGCGCTGGAATCCTGTTCGAAGTCGGGGGCGATATCGCCCAGTCTTAGGCTCATGGTGTGGCTCCTGGTGAGTGCTTATGGAGCCCACTGTGCATGGATTGTGGATTATTTAAAAAGAATAAATATCGATCTATCTAGACGATAAGGGAATATTAAAAATCTGTTCATTGGACGCGGACACAGGCGAGGAGCAACATCGCATCCAAGGTTCGAGAAGGCCTTGAGACGCTGTACACAGAGGGATTCGGGAAGGGCCTGCGGGGGTTTGGCCCGACTTGAAAGCAAGACACCTTGCCCGGCGTTGCGCCGGGCAAGGTTTTACAGACTTACAACAGCTTCACGCTACTAGAACAGTGGCAGCGAGTAGCTGACGATCAGGCGGTTTTCGTCCTGATTGCGCTGGCCGGCAATGTCGTTGCGCCACATGGCGTTTTTCCAGGCCACGCCGACGTTCTTCAGTGGGCCTTCTGGTACGACGTAGGCAACAGTGATGTCACGTTCCCACTCGTTAGCGCCATTGGAGTTTGTAGCCCGTTGCGGCGTGCCGGTGTTACCACGGGTGTCGATATTGTCGCCACGCAGGTAAACCACACCAGCGGTCAGGCCTGGTACGCCGATTTTGGCAAAGTCGTAAGCGTAGCGAGCTTGCCAAGTACGTTCGCCAGCACGGGCGAATTTGGCGATCTGAGAGTCAGTAGTCAGGTAAGCCGACGAACCGTCACCCTGGTTCAACCAAGGGAAGTCGCTGTTGCCGTTGCTGACTTGGTAACCACCACCGAAAGTGTGACCGGCAACGGTGTACAGGAACAAGCCGCTGTACAGGTTGTTATCAACTTTACCCTTGGTGATGGTGGCACCCGCGGCGTTAGTGCCGTAGTCACCCGTGGTGTAATAGTTCGCGTTGTTGCCGTTGGCACCGTCATCGCGGCTATTGAAGTAGCGCAAATCGGTTTTCAACACGCCAGGACCAATTGCCCAGTTGTGCAGCAGGCCCAAGAAGTGTTGCTTGTAGAACTGGTCTAGATTGCCGTAGTAGTACTGGGCAGTCAGGTCCTTGGTGATTTTGTAGTCACCACCGGCGTAGTAGAACTTGTTGCTATCGCGGCCAGCGGCTGTACGGCCGTTGGCACCTGCGATGGACAGGTTCTCAACGTTGCTGGAGTTACGACCCTTGGCCTTTTCGATCTGACCGGCAACCAGTGTCAGGTCTTTGATGTCGCCCGAAGTGATCTGGCCACCCTGGAAAGTCTGAGGCAACAGACGACCATCGTTGGTAACGATAACTGGCAGCTTGGGTTGCAGAGTACCCAGCTTCAGTTCGGTTTGGGAGATCTTGGCTTTAGCGGTCAGGCCCAGGCTGGAGTAGTTATCCACGGCTTCGCCATTGGACTTGCTCGGGAAAACCGTGCCGCCGTAAGAGCCAGCGTTGCCGTTCGAACGAGCGGTAGCGCCGTTGGTACCGCCGCCCGAATCCAGACGCACGCCCAGCAGGCCGATAGCGTCAAGACCGAAACCAACGGTACCTTGGGTGTAACCCGAGATGAAACGCAGGTCGAAGGCTTGGCCCCACTCTTCTTGCTTGTTTTGCGCGCCGGCCGCTTTGGTAGCGTCGTCACGGTTATCGGTGTTGATGTAAAAGTTACGCAGCCCCAGTGTTGCCTTGCTGTCTTCGATGAAACCGGCAGCGCCTGCTTGCTGAGCGATTGCGCCCAGGGCCACAGCGAGTGCCAAGGTGGACTTCTTCATGTACCGCTCCTCTCATTTCTAATTTTTGTATTTCTTTGGTCTCGGGTCTGACGCCCTCGATCCACAGATGCGCGATTAGCGCCAGATAGTGACTACCAAGTCAATCGTAACCTTGTATGTCTACTACCTTCGTCTAACCGCAGTTGATTTGGTCCCTGCAGGGTAATGAGTTTTTCATACACCCAAAAAGAATTGTTTCATTCTTTTTCATACGATTTGGGAATAAGCCTTTCGATGACGCGGGGAAGTCGGGTAGACGAACCGCTCCATAAGCTAATTCCTAAACGGTATTTATTAGCGCTTTTTTAGATCGAATAGTGTGACCGTACTGCTGCATACGTCACCCACGATCAAAAAGGCGACGCCATCATGGCCAAACGCACATCCTCCCGTCAATTTGTTACAGTTTTTGTGTCACTAATACTTTCTTTTGGTGTCAAAGCGGCCGATTTGACCATCGGCTACCAAACTGGCATCGATCCCAGCAAAGTCCCACAGGCCGATGGCCTATACGAAAAGGCCATTGGCGAGAAGATCGCCTGGCGCCGGTTCAACAGTGGGCCGGAAGTCGTAACGGCTATCGCCTCCGGCGATGTGCAAATCGGCAACCTCGGTTCCAGCCCCCTCGCTGCGGCGGCCTCGCGCAATCTGCCCATCGTCGCGTTTATCGTATCGGCCCAGATCAACACTTCTGAAGCCTTGGTGGTGCGTAACGGCAGCGGCATCGAAAAACCCGAAGACCTGGTCGGCAAGACCATCGCCACGCCTTTTGTCTCCACCTCTCATTACAGCCTGCTCGGCGCACTGAGGCACTGGGGCCTGGACACCAGGCAAGTCAAGGTAGTGAACCTGCAGCCGGCCGAAATTGCCGCCGCGTGGAAACGTGGCGACATCGACGGTGCATTCGTGTGGTCGCCGGCCCTGGGCGAAATCCGCAAGACCGGCAAGACCCTGACAGACGCGGCCCAGGTGGGTCAGTGGGGCGCGCCGACGTTTGAAGTGTGGGTGGCGCGCAAGGATTTTGCGCAAAAACATCCTGACGTAGTGGCCAAGTTTGCCAAGGTCACGCTGGACGCTTTCGCCGACTATGCCGCCCATAAAGAGCAATGGACAGTGGATTCGGAGCCGGTGCAGAAAATCGCGAAACTGACAGGTTCAAACGCCGCCGATATCCCAGAGCTGTTGGCCGGTACCACGTTCCCGGATGCGCAGGCACAGCAAACTGGCGCGCTGCTAAAGGGCGGCACGGCGAAGGCGATTGGGGAGACGGCGAAGTTCTTGAAGGAACAAGGAAAGGTTGAGGCAGTGTTGCCAGACTATTCAGGGTACGTGACCGATAAATTCGTCAAACCCTGAACCCTGTAGGAGCCGGCTTGCCGGCGATGCTAGCGACTCGGTCTTGCACATAACCGAGGCGATGCAATCGCAGGCAAGCCAGCTCCCACAAGAGCCGGCCTTGCGGTAAGTCAGAGAGCCTTCTCGAAAATCTTCGAATTACGCTGATAGTTGTACAGCGAAGCCCGCGCCGACGGCAAACGGTCCACACTGCTCGGCACAAAACCCCGCTCACGGAACCAGTGGGCGGTGCGTGTGGTGAGGACAAACAGAGTCTTCAACCCTTGGGCCCTGGCACGTGATTCGATACGCTCCAGCAACACATCACCGCGCGCGCCGTGGCGATATTCCGGGTTCACTGCCAGGCACGCCAGCTCGCCCGCATCCGAATCCGCGATCTGGTACAGCGCCGCGCAGGCGATGATCATGCCTTCGCGCTCCACCACGCTGAATTGCTCGATCTCGCGCTCCAATACTTCCCGCGAACGGCGCACCAGGATGCCCTGCTCTTCCAACGGGCTGATCAGGTCGAGCAAACCACCAACGTCTTCAATCGCTGCTTCGCGCACCAGTTCGAATTGCTCCTGGGCCACCAACGTGCCGCCGCCGTCGCGGGTGAACAGTTCGGTGAGCAACGCGCCGTCTTCGGCGTAGCTGACAATATGACTGCGCCCTACTCCGCCACGGCAGGCCTCGGCGGCCGCATCCAACAACTCAGCCTGGTAGTTGCTGCTGCCCAGGCGCTGCAGGTGCGCAGGCACTTGTTGCGGGCGCAGTTCGCGCACCAGGCGACCGTTTTCATCGATCAGGCCCATGTCTGCGCCAAACAGCAGCAGCTTGTCGGCACCCAGGTCGATGGCAGCGCGGGTGGCGACGTCCTCGCAGGCCAGGTTGAAGATCTCACCCGTGGGTGAATACCCCAGCGGCGAAAGCAGCACGATGGAGCGCTCGTCCAGCAGGCGATTGATACCCTTGCGGTCGACGCGGCGCACTTCGCCGGTGTGGTGGTAGTCCACGCCTTCCAATACGCCGATAGGACGCGCGGTCACCAGGTTGCCACTGGCCACCCGCAGGCGCGAACCCTGCATTGGCGACGACGCCATGTCCATGGAAAGGCGCGCTTCAATGGCGATACGCAGTTGGCCGACCGCGTCGATCACACACTCCAGCGTGGCTGCATCAGTGATGCGCAAGCCTTCGTGGTAAGCCGGGGTCAGGCCACGCGCTTCAAGGCGTGCCTCGATCTGTGGGCGCGAGCCGTGGACCAGCACCAGTCGCACACCGAGGCTGTGGAGCAACACCAGGTCGTGGACGATATTGCCGAAGTTGGGATGCTCCACGCCATCGCCAGGCAGCATGACAACGAAGGTGCAGTCCCGGTGGGCGTTGATGTACGGCGAAGCGTGACGAAGCCAATTAACGTAGTCGGGCATTGAACCTGGGCCTGTAATAAAAAGCAGCCGAAAAAGGATGAGTCGTGAAAACGCACAGCTGGCTGATGGTTATCGTCGGAACAGGCTTGGCGACACGCTCACTCTCCTTCTATGTACGAACAGGCAGGGGTTAATTTATGCAGGCTTCAGGCAGTAATGTTCGATCAGTTCCCGCAATAGACGCACTGTAGGCGTCAAGCGTGACATTTCGAGGTACTCGCCCGGCTGGTGGGCGCATGCGATGTCGCCGGGGCCCAGCACCAGGGTTTCACAACCCAGGCGCTGAAGATAAGGCGCTTCGGTGCCGAACGCTACTGCTTCGGCACGATGGCCGGTCAATCGTTCCGCAACCCGCACCAGTTCGGCATCTTCCGGTTGCTCGAAAGGGGGGACCGCGGGGAACAGTGGCGCGTAGTCAATCTTGACCTGATGGCGCTCGGCGAGCGGTTCAAGCTTCTGCCGGATCGCGGCGCGCAGCACCTCGGGATCCATGCCCGGCAAAGGCCGCAGATCAAACTCCAGGGAGCACTGGCCGCAAATGCGGTTGGGGTTGTCACCACCGTGGATACAGCCAAAGTTCATGGTTGGCTGCGGCACGCTGAATTGCGGGTTACGGTACTCGCGCTGCCAGGCCAGGCGCAGGCCGCGCAATTCGCCGATGGCGTCGTGCATGGCTTCGAGCGCACTGTGGCCCAGGCTTGGGTCCGACGAATGGCCACTTTGGCCAAGGATGTCGATGCGTTCCATCATCACACCTTTATGCAGGCGAATCGGCCTGAGCCCGGTCGGCTCGCCGATCACCGCTGCGCGGCCCAGCGGGCGCCCCGCCTCGGCCAGCGCACGCGCACCGGACATGGAGCTCTCTTCATCGCAGGTCGCGAGGATCAGCAGCGGCTGCTTGAATGGCTGTTCCAGCAGCGGTAGCACGGCGTCGATGACCAGGGCGAAAAAACCCTTCATGTCGCAACTGCCCAACCCTACCCAGCGGCCGTCAACTTCTGTCAGCTTGAGCGGATCGGTCTTCCACAGCGCGGCGTCATAGGGAACGGTGTCGCTGTGGCCCGCCAGCACCAGGCCACCAGGACCACTGCCGAAGCTGGCCAGCAGGTTGAACTTGCCGGGGCTGACGGTCTGGATGTCGATGGAGAACCCCAAGTCGCCCAGCCAAGTGGCGAGCAAATCGATGACCGGGCGGTTGGTCTGGTCGAGAGACGCTTGGGTGCAACTGACCGAAGGCGCGGCAATCAATGCGGCGAACTGCTCTTTCATGGACGGTAACGGCATGCGCGGTCTCTCAACTTCCCGGATGAGCCTCACTATAGAACCATCTGCACGACACAATAAACCGTTGCGGCACGTTGCCGGGCTCAGTCCTGTACACTGCACGACCTTGGCAGCCACTCTTTTCCCCGGCTGCGCTCCCGATCCTGGATTTTCCGGCCATGCAGAAAGAAACCGAAATCAAGCTCCGTGTCAGCCGCGAGACCCTCGCCGCGCTGCGTGAGCACCCGCTCCTGAAAAAACGCAACAAAAGTGGCTGGGAACGCCGTGAGTTGATGAACCAGTACTTTGACACCCCCGAACGCGACCTGGCCCAGGCCAAAGTCGCCCTGCGCCTGCGCAAGGACGGTGACGACATCATCCAGACCCTCAAGACCCGTGGCCAAAGCGTCGCCGGCTTGTCGGAACGTAACGAGTACAACTGGGAATTGCCCAAAGCCAAGCTGGATGTGAAGAAGCTCGACGGCGAATGCTGGCCCGAGCAACTGGCCGAGCTGGACAAAAAAACCCTCAAGCCGATCTTCACCACCGATTTCGTGCGTGAACGCGCCGAAATCGCTTGGGGCCGTGGCAAGGCCAAGGTGGTGATCGAAGCGGCCCTGGACCTGGGCCATGTGGTGGTCGGCAAGCAGAAGGAAGAAATCTGCGAGCTGGAACTGGAACTGCGCGAAGGCGAACCCGCCGCATTGCTGGAACTGGCCGCCGAACTGGCCGCGACCCTTGCGCTGATGCCATGCGACATCAGCAAAGCCGAACGCGGCTACCGCTTGTACGACGCCAGCAGCTACTCCCTGAGCCTACCGGCGCCGCAGTTGCACGCCGAAATGCCATTGGACGATGCCTTTGCCGCAATCATGTGGCACCTGCTGGGCAGCAGCCAGCGCCTGGCCGAGCAATACCGCTTCAACGGCCACTGGCGCCTGCTGCAAGACTGGGTCGACAACCTCGGCGAACTGCGCGCTCTGGTCGGCAGCCTCGGCCAGGCCGCACCGCGTCAATCCACCAGCGAACTGCGCAGCGCCCTCGATGCCCTGCTGGAAGACTGGCGCCCCCTGGTGCAGGCCGGCGACGACGATGAAGACATTCGCAAAGCCGCCCCCGAACAGTTCATCGACGAACTGAATGACGTGCGCTGGGGCCTGTTCTCACTGAATGCTTCGCGCTGGCTGCTGGCCCGCACCTGGACCGCTGACCGCAACGTACGTGGCAACCGCCAGGGCGCCGCGCAAATCACCAACTGGCTGCCACGCCTGCTGGCCGACGACGCCGTTGCCCTGCAACTGTCGCGCTACCAGCAACAGCCGGAAGACCTGGCTGAACAGTTGCCGCGCATCGAACGCATCCAGGCTTGGCTGCACCATGCGCGTCAGGTGGTCGACATCCCGGAACTGGACCGTCTGTATGGCGAGCTGAACAAGTTGGCGCAACTGGCCAACCAGCCGATCACCGATGAGTCGCTGGATGCGCGGATGCATCAGGCGATTGCGGTGTATCAGAACCGCGCGTGGAAGACATTGCTGCGTCTGTGATATCGCTATCGCGGGCAAGCCCGCTCCCACAGTGGCATGCATTGCCCTGTGGGAGCCGGGCTTACCCGCGAGACGCCAACTCGGTCAGCGCAATACTGGCAGGCTGGTGGTGGACTTGATCTCGGACAACGCCACAATCGAGTTGACCTCCTGAATCCCCGGCACCATCGACAGCTTCTCAAAGAAAAACCGCTCATACGCCTCAATGTCCGAGGTGACGATGCGCAGCAGAAAATCCACCGCCCCCATCAGCACATAACACTCCAACACTTCCGGAAACCCACGAATTGCGTCGGTGAACTCGTTGAAGTTGGAACGGCCGTGGGCGTTGAGTTTTACCTCGGCGAAAATCTGCGTATTGAGGCCGATCTTCTTGCGGTCCAGCAAGGTGACCTGGCCGCGAATCACGCCCTCTTCCTTGAGCCGCTGGATCCGCCGCCAGCACGGCGACTGAGACAGGCCCACCTGTTCGGCGACCTGCGCGCTGGAGAGCGAGGCATCTTCTTGCAACAGGGCCAGGATACGGCGGTCATAGACGTCCAACTCACTGTGCATACAAATACCCTCTATCGCGCCAATATTGAATTGAATGATTCGATTAATCGACAATACGGCTCATCTTAGATAAGAAATCTCCCGGCACGCATGTGAAAATTTCTCCCATCAAGTTTGGAGAGCCCGCATGCACGCCGTCGACACCACCCACCCGGCTACCCGCGTTGATGCGTGGGCCGTCAACAGCGCCCATTGCCAGGCGCACTACGAGATCCTCGCCGAGGCGGAGCCGGACGTGTTGTGCCGGGTGCTCAACTTTTTCGCCCTGCAATTCCTCACGCCGCAACAGGTCACGGTGAACCGGGAAGACGACCTGCTGCACATCGACATCGTCATGGATGGCTTGAGCTGGCACCGCGCGCAGGTGATAGGTGAAAAGATTCGAAACCTGATCAGCGTTTGTACAGTGGACGTGTGGTCGGCTGATTCCATGGGGCCTCAGGCGGTGGTGGCCGTTGCCCAGTAAAAACCTGCAATACACGCTGGGAGGAGGATATTCAGCGGCTGGCTAGCCTGTGATTTGTACCCACTGCTACCCAGGAAAACCTGCATGCCTGTCGACCAACGATTGGAACTGCATCAGCTGTTGCCGGCTTTGGTCGAAGGGCGACTCATCCCCCCCGACATTGCGCAACGCTTGCTGGCGTTACCGGCCAGCAACACCCAGCATCCGCTGGAGACCATCGCAGCCCATGGCCCCGACCTGGAAACCCTGACCGCATGGCTCGCCCAGCATGCCGGGCAACCTTATCTGCGCATCGACCCGTTGAAGATCGATGTGGCCGCGGTGGTGCCGTTGATGTCCCACGCGTTCGCCCAACGCCATGCCATCCTCGCGGTGGCGGTAGACGCCCACACGGTTACCGTCGCGAGCGCCCAGCCCCTTGTCTCCAGTTGGGAAGCCGGGCTCGCGCAGGTGCTCAAGCGTTCGATCAAGCGCGTAGTCGCCAACCCCCAGGACATTGCGCGCTGTATCAGCGAGTTCTACCGTTTGGCCAAGTCCGTCAGCGGTGCCGACCAAAAGGTCGCGGCGCCTGGCAATGTCGAATGGCTCAACCTCGGCGCCGGCGAGCAAGAGCCGGATGCCAATGACGCGCATATCGTCAATATCGTCGACTGGTTGTTGCAGTACGCCTTCGGCCAGCGCGCCAGTGATATCCACATCGAGCCGGGCCGTGAACAGGGCCGCGTGCGCTTTCGCATTGATGGGTTGCTGCATGACGTCTATCAGTTTCCGCCCCAGGTCACCATGGCGGTGGTCAGCCGCCTGAAAAGCCTGGGCCGCATGAACGTAGCGGAAAAACGCAGGCCCCAGGATGGCCGCATCAAGACTAAAAGCCCTGCGGGGGCGGAGGTAGAGCTACGCCTGTCAACCTTGCCCACGGCGTTTGGCGAAAAACTGGTGATGCGGATTTTCGACCCGCAGGTGCTGCTCAAAGGCTTTGACCAACTGGGCTTGTCGGTGGATGACCAACAGCGCTGGCACGCAATGACGAGCCAGACCAACGGTATCATTCTGGTCACTGGCCCGACCGGTTCGGGCAAGACCAGCACCCTCTACAGCACGCTCAGGCAATTGGCGACCCGGGAGGTCAACCTGTGCACAGTTGAAGACCCGGTCGAGATGGTCGAGCCGGCGTTCAACCAGATGCAGGTGCAGCACAACATCGACCTGACCTTTGCGGCCGGCATCCGCGCCCTGCTACGCCAGGACCCGGACATCATCATGGTCGGCGAGATTCGCGACCAGGAGACCGCCGAAATGGCGATCCAGGCCGCGTTGACCGGGCACCTGGTGCTGTCGACCCTGCATACCAACGATGCACCCAGCGCGATCAGTCGCTTGCAGGAATTGGGCATCGCTCATTATTTGATCAAAGCGACGTTGCTGGGCGTGATGGCGCAGCGATTGGTGCGGGTGTTGTGCCCTCACTGCAAGCGTGCACGGGGTGACGTCCACGAGGCCGTCGGATGTGTCGAATGTCGACACAGTGGTTACCGCGGGCGGGCCGGCGTTCACGAAATCATGGTGTTGAACGATGCGATCAAGGCACTGATCACGCCGGGTGCCGACGTGCAGGCCCTGCGCCAGGCGGCAATCGCCCAAGGCATGTGCAGCCTGCGCAGGGCTGGCCTGCAAAAAGTCGAGGCGGGGCTGACCACGATGTCGGAAGTAGTGCGCGTGACACCCGGGGATTCAGTAACAAATCCTTTGTTTGTTACTCGGTGAAACCGTTCTTATCGATGACAACACCGTTACAATCGGCCGACGTCGTTTCACTGACACCATCAGATAGGGAATCGCTATGCAGATCGGAACCGTACTGCTTCTTTTCGTGGGCTTGGCCATCGCCATCCTGTTCATGGGCTTCAAGGTCGTCCCCCAGGGTTATCAATGGACGGTCGAGCGTTTCGGCCGCTACACCAACACCCTGAAGCCTGGCCTGAACATCATCATCCCAGTCATGGATCGCATCGGTCGCAAGATCAACGTGATGGAAAGCGTGCTGGATATTCCGCCCCAGGAAGTCATCACCGCCGACAACGCCACTGTGCAGATCGACGCCGTGTGCTTCTTCCAGGTCGTCAACACTGCCCAGGCGGCCTATGAGGTCAACAACCTCGAACACGCCATCCGCAACCTGCTGCAAACCAACATCCGTACCGTGCTCGGCTCCATGGAGCTGGATGCGATGCTCAGCCAGCGTGACGGTATCAACGAAAAACTGCTGAAAACCGTGGACGAAGCGACCGCGCCGTGGGGCATCAAGATCACCCGTATCGAGATCAAGGACATCAGCCCGCCCGCCGACCTGATGGCCGCCATGTCCGGCCAGATGAAAGCCGAACGGATCAAGCGTGCGCAAATCCTCGAAGCCGAAGGCCTGCGCGCCTCGGCGATCCTGACCGCCGAGGGTAAAAAGCAGGCGCAGATCCTTGAGGCGGAAGGTAGCCGGCAGGCAGCGTTCCTTGAATCCGAAGCCCGTGAGCGCCAGGCCGAAGCAGAAGCGCGTGCGACACAGGTGGTGTCGGAGGCGATTGCGTCAGGCAACGTGCAGGCGGTCAACTACTTCGTCGCGCAAAAATACATCGACGCACTGGGCAAGCTGGCCTCGGCCAACAACAGCAAGGTCATCCTGATGCCGCTGGAAGCGAGCCAAGTCATCGGCGCGGTCGGCGGTATTGGCGAGATCGTCAAGGCAACGTTCGACAACAAGAAAGGCTGAGGCCAGCGCCATGTGGGATTTCCTGCAGCATTTGTCGTTCTGGGATTGGCTGGCACTGGGTACCGTGCTGTTGATTCTCGAGGTATTTGGCGCTGGCGGTTACCTGTTGTGGATGGGTATCGCAGCGGCCGCCGTAGGCGTGATCAAGTTCCTGGTGCCGCCCTTGGGGCTGGAATGGCAGCTCCTGCTGTTCGCCGTGTTGTCGATCCTGACAGCGGTGTACTGGTGGAAGCGCCAGCGCAGCAGCGCCAAGGCCAGCGACCAACCGGGGCTGAACGAGCGGGGCTCGGAGCTGATCGGCCGCACCTTCATGGTGCACCAGGCCATCGTCGATGGGCGGGGCAAGGTAAAAGTCGGCGATGGCGTGTGGATGGTGACCGGCCCGGACAGCCCTGTAGGCGCTCAAGTCCGGGTGGTTGGCCAGGAGGGCGTGGTTTTGAAGGTAGAAACTGTTTAGTCAGTGATGGAACTCGGTTGGCTTATCTACAATCATAAAGTACAGATAACCCACCCGGAGTCACCCATCATGCGTCTCAAATATGCTGTCGCAACCCTTGCTGTGCTTTCACTCCCTGTCGGTTCAGCCATGGCCGACAGCTTCTGGCGCAATGTCATCTCGTCGGGTGCCACTACCGGCTCGACGTACCTGACCTTCAAGGACCACAAGCTGGTGGTCGCCGCGCAAGACGACGCAGGCAGCTTCGTTGCCAGCGACGGCGGCATCCGTGGCCCGTACCTGGAAGCCGCGATGCAGAAAGTCCGCGCCGACAACCCTGGCCTGCAGGCCACGGATATGGAACTGGCCAACGCCATCCTTGCGAAAAACGCAGTGACCGAATAACCGTTACCGAATATCACCAGCCCCAAGAAAAATGCCGCTTCACAGCGGCATTTTTTTGTCCGAAGGGCGACGATTCATTCACAGGCGACAGGCTATATTCAGTCAAGCCGTGCAACCATGCCGGTACTGATACCTTGCTTACTCATCGCCAATCTGAAACGGATGCCTTCGTCGTCATGAGCCAACAGCCCTTCCTGCCGTTTTCCAAACCCACCATTGATGAAGCCACCATTTCGGCAGTAGGCGACGTATTACGCTCAGGCTGGATCACCAGCGGGCCGAAAGTGCAGGCCTTCGAGGCACAGCTGTCGGAATACTTTGGCGGCCGGCCGGTGCGCACCTTCAACTCGGGCACTTGCACCATGGAGATTGCCTTGCGCATCGCCGGTATCGGCCCGGGTGATGAAGTCATCACCACGCCGATCTCTTGGGTTGCCACAGCCAACGTCATTCTGGAAGTGGGTGCTACGCCCGTATTTGCCGATATCGACCCGGTGACGCGCAATATCGACCTGGCCCAGGTAGAAGCTGCCATTACCCCGCGCACCAAGGCGATCATCCCGGTATACCTGGCCGGCCTGCCGCTGGACATGCCGATGCTGTATGCCCTGGCGAACAAGTACAACCTGCGCATCGTCGAGGATGCTGCCCAGGCGCTGGGTTCCAGTTGGGATGGCGAGCGTATCGGCGCCACTGGCGATTTTGTCTCGTTCAGCTTCCAGGCCAACAAGAACATCACGTCTTCCGAGGGCGGTTGCCTGGTATTGAACAATGCCGAAGAAGCGCGGCTGGCCGAGAAATATCGCCTGCAAGGCGTTACCCGCACCGGCTTCGACGGCCTGGACGTGGACGTGCTGGGCGGCAAGTTCAACATGACCGACATCGCCGCAGCCATCGGCCTGGGGCAATTTGCCCATATCGAGAAGATCACCGCGCATCGCCAGAACCTGGCGCGACACTATTTCAAATGCTTTGGCGGTGACTTTGAAGAACAATACGGCGCACAGTTGCCGCCGGCTGATTTCGAAAACAGCAACTGGCACCTGTTCCAGCTCGTGCTGCCGGAGCGTCAGGACGGCCTGCCTGCCCGCGCGACCTTCATGGAGCAGATGCAGGCTCATGGCGTAGGCATTGGCTATCACTACCCGCCGATCCACCTGCTGAGCCTTTATCGGGCACAGGGGTTCAAGGAAGGCATGTTCCCGGTGGCGGAGAGGGTTGGGCGTTTGATCGTGTCGCTGCCGATGTTTACGGCGATGACAGAGGCGGATGTGGAGCGATCGGTAGCGGCAGTCAAAGCGGTGCTCAAGGCCGGCTAACCACAACCAACTGTGGGAGCTGGCTCGCCTGCGATTGCGTCACCTGGGTATCACTGATACACCAAGGTGCCCGCAACGCAGGCGAGCCAGCTCCCACATTGTTTTGAGCCGTTGTAGCCCTTGGCGTTTACTCGCCGATGGCGGCTTTGTAGCCAGCGGCATCCAGCAGTTTTTCCAGGTCAGCCGGGTTGCTTGGCTTGAGCTTGAAGATCCACGCGCCGTACGGGTCGGAGTTCAGCAGCTCAGGGCTACCACCCAGCTCTTCGTTGACGGCGATCACTTCGCCTGCAACCGGGGCGTAGATATCCGAAGCGGCCTTGACCGACTCAACCACACCCGCCTGATCTGTCGCGCCAAACTGGGCGCCAACTTCGGCCAACTCAACGAATACCACGTCACCCAACGCTTCCTGAGCATGGTCGGAAATACCGACGGTCACGGTGCCGTCAGCTTCCAGGCGCGCCCATTCGTGGCTTTCGGCAAAACGCAGGTCGGCAGGGATATCGCTCATAGTCTGTGTCCTCAAGAAGTAATGTCAGCGGCCATTGGCCTGCCGGAAATAGGTTAGATCAAGGTTTTGCCATGGCGCACGAAGGTCGGTTTGACCACTCGAACCGGGTACCACTTACCGCGGATTTCCACTTCGGCCCGATCAGCGGTTGCCGTCGGAACACGCGCCAGGGCAATGGATTTGCTCAGCGTAGGAGAGAAACTACCACTGGTGATCTCCCCTTCGCCAATATTGGCGATACGAACCACCTGGTGAGCGCGCAAAACCCCGCGCTCTTCCAGTACCAGCCCGACCAGTTTCCACTGCACGCCGGCGGCTTTTTCCGCTTCCAGCGCGGCACGACCAATGAAATTGCGCTCGACAGGCTCCCAGGCGATGCTCCAGGCCATGTTCGACGCCAAGGGCGAAACATCCTGATGGATATCCTGGCCGTACAGGTTCATGCCGGCTTCCAGGCGCAGGGTATCGCGGGCGCCGAGGCCGATGGGTGAAATACCAGCGCCCACCAGGTCGTTGAAAAAGCCCGGCGCCTGATCGGCCGGCAAGACAATCTCCAGGCCGTCTTCGCCGGTGTAGCCCGTACGAGCGATAAACCAATCGCCATCGGCCTGAGCCTCGAAGGGCTTGAGCTGGTGAATCAGGGTGCCGCGAGACTGGGTCACCAACTCGGCAATCTTCTGCCGGGCGTGGGGCCCCTGGATGGCCAGCATGGCCAACTCGGACCGCTCATGCAGGTGCACCTGATAGTCGCCCAGTTGCGCGTGCATCCAGGCGATGTCCTGATCGCGGGTGGCAGCATTGACCACCAGCCGATAGGCCGCCTCGGTGCGGTAGACAATCATGTCGTCCACCACGCCGCCCTTTTCGTTGAGCATGGCGCTGTACAACGCACGGCCGCAGCCATGCAGACGTTCGACATCATTGGCCAGCAGGTGCTGGAGCCATTCCTTGGCCTGGGGGCCGGTGACATCGATCACGGTCATATGAGATACATCGAACACCCCGCAGTCGCGTCGCACCTGATGGTGCTCTTCAACTTGCGAGCCGTAGTGCAAAGGCATATCCCAACCGCCAAAATCGACCATTTTCGCGCCGAGGGCGAGATGCAGGTCATACAGAGGCGTACGCTGTCCCATGGGTTTCTCCTTCCGGGCTTGGCGAAGGTGCGCAGCCTTGCCGTTCGTGCCGGACACCTTGAATTACAAGGCCTGCAGCCACGCCCAGCGACTCGATCCGAAAGACGGACCGCACCGAATGCCGCGCATTGTAGCTGCAAGCCGTAGGACTGGCACCTAACCGATTTGCCGGGCGGAGCGTCGGATCAGCCCGATCACCGGTAACAGGCCCACAAGCACCAGGGTCAACGCCGGCAAAGAGGCCCGTGCCCACTCGCCTTCGCTGGTCATTTCAAAGATCCGCACCGCCAGGGTGTCCCAGCCAAATGGGCGCATCAGCAGGGTAGCGGGCATTTCCTTGAGCACATCGACAAACACCAGCAGCGCCGCGCTCAAGGCCCCCGGCATCAGCAACGGTAGATACACTTTGCAAAACAGTCGTGGGCCACTGACGCCAAGACTGCGTGCAGCCTCCGGCAAGGACGGCCGGATACGCGCCAGGCTATTTTCCAGCGGCCCATAGGCCACCGCCAGGAAACGCACCAGATAAGCCAGCACCAAGGCCGACAGGCTGCCTAACAGCAACGGCTTGCCCGCACCGCCGAGCCAACCGGACAGCGGCACCACCAGTTCACGGTCCAGGTAGCTGAACGCCAACATGATCGACACTGCCAGCACCGAGCCCGGCAGCGCGTAGCCGACATTGGCTAGGCTGATGCCGGAGCGGATCGCGCGGGTCGGCGCCAGGCGATTGGCGAAGGCCAGCACCAGTGCCACGCTGACGGTAATCAAGGCGGCGATACCCCCCAAGTAAAGGGTATGGATGATCAAGCCGGAATAACGCTCGTCCAGATCGAAGCGGCCGCGCTGCCAGAACCAGGCCACCAGTTGCAGCATCGGGATGACAAAGGCGCAGGCGACCACCAACCCACACCAGCTCGTGGCCGCTGCAGCCTTGAGTCCGCGCAGGTGATACAGCGCCCTGCCCCGTGGTCGCTCATTGCTCGGTCGGCTCGCGCCCCGGGCACGCCGCTCGCCATACAACACCAGCATCACCACCAGCAGCAACAGGCTGGCCAATTGGGCGGCGCTGGAAAGGCTGAAAAAGCCGTACCACGTCTTGTAGATGGCCGTGGTGAACGTGTCGAAGTTGAACACTGAAACCGCGCCGAAATCCGCCAGGGTTTCCATCAGCGCCAGCGCCACTCCGGCACCAATCGCCGGCCGTGCCATGGGCAGGGCCACGTGCCAGAACGCTCGCCAGGGTGATTGCCCAAGCACCCGCGCCGCTTCCATCAAGCCTTTGCCCTGTGCCAGGAATGCGGTGCGCGCCAGCAAGTAGACGTAGGGGTAGAACACCAGCACCAGCACGATGATCACACCGCTGGTGGAACGCACCCGCGGCAGCCTCAAGCCGGAGCCGAACCATTCGCGCAGCAGGGTTTGCACAGGCCCTGAGAAGTCCAGCAGGCCGACAAACACGAACGCCAGCACATACGCAGGAATGGCGAAAGGCAGCATCAGCGCCCAGTCGAGCCAGCGACGGCCGGGAAACTCGCAGAGGCTGGTCAGCCAGGCCAGGCTGACACCCAGCACAGTCACGCCGACACCGACACCCACCACCAGGGTCAGCGTATTGCCCAGCAAGCGCGGCATCTGGGTTTCCCAGAGGTGCGACCAGATCTGGTTGTCGATACTTTGCCAGGACAGCAACAGCACGCTCAGCGGCATCAGCACCAAGGCGGCGACGGTAAAGACCGGCAGGTACCAACGGCGTTGGGCGGGGTGGGCCAAAGGTTATTCTCAGTGGATGAATATCTTGAAGTCGCCGCTAGCCAATGTGGGAGCTGGCTAGCCTGCGATGCAGACACCTCGGTATATCCGTGTCATACCGAGGTGATGCTATCGCAGGCTAGCCAGCTCCCACATTTGGACTGCAGTGTTTTTTAAATGTGTATCAGTTCCAGCCAGCCCGATCCATCAACCGAATCGCCTCAGCCTGGCGTTTGCCCGCCACTTCCACCGGCAAGGTGTCCGCCACGAACTTGCCCCAGGTCGCCACTTCGGCCGACGGCGGCACCGCTGGGTTGGCTGGGAACTCCTGGTTCACGTCGGCGAAGATCTTTTGCGCCTCAGGCGTGGTCATCCACTCCACCAGCGCCTTGGCCGCTTCCGGGTGCGGCGCGTGCTGGGTCAGGCCGATGCCCGACAGGTTCACGTGCACGCCACGGTCGCCCTGGTTCGGCCAGAACAGCTTCACCGCCAGGTCCGGCTTCTGCTTGTGCAGGCGCCCGTAGTAGTAGGTGTTGACGATGCCCACGTCGCACTGCCCGGCGTTGATGGCTTCGAGCACGGCAATGTCATCGGAGAACACGTCAGTGGACAGGTTGTTGACCCAGCCCTTGACGATTTCCTCGGTCTTGGCCGCGCCGTGGGTTTCGATCAGGGTGGCGGTCAGCGACTGGTTGTAGACCTTTTTCGCCGTGCGCAGGCACAGGCGGCCTTCCCACTGCTTGTCGGCCAGGGCTTCGTAAGTCGTGAGGTCACCCGGTTTGACCCGGTCGGTGGAATAGGCGATGGTCCGGGCACGCAGGCTCAAGCCGGTCCAGGTGTGTTTGGAAGAGCGATATTGCAGGGGAATATTCTTGTCGATCACCGCCGAGGTGAACGGTTGCAGGATACCCATTTGCTCGGCCTGCCAGAGGTTCCCAGCATCAACAGTGAGCAGCAGGTCGGCAGTGGCGTTTTCGCCCTCGGCCTTGATGCGCTGCATCAGCGGGGCTTCCTTGTCGGTGATGAACTTCACCTGCACGCCGGTCTTCTTGGTATAGGCATCGAACACCGGCTTGATCAGTTCGTCGATGCGCGAGGAGTAGACCACCACTTCGTCGGCCGCCTGCACAGTGGTGCTGCCGATCAGGGTGAGTGCCAGAGCAGTCAGGAGGCGCTTGGGTGCCAACATGGGGACGGTCTCTCATTTGCAAAAAGAGGGCAAATGATAAGGACTCACATTTAGTGGCGCTTGGTCGAGGCGTTACCAGATGTTGCAGCCCGGATTTGCACTGTGAACGCCCTGACAACGAACGCTAACCACGCTTCGACGCGAGTAGCTCTTGAGCTTGATCCTGCCTTTGATCCAAGGCGCCCCCCAGGAACCCAAAGTGGCCGTTACCTGGATAACAGGTATGTACTCGGTCTGATCCAATACCCAGGTCGCCCGTCAGGCCGCTTTCGCGGGCAAGCCCGCTCCCACATTTCTGGATCGCGGGGTTACGCTGTCGGGCCGCGCCTACAGGGGTTTGGCGAGATCGGGCAAGTCACCGGTCAAGCCCAAGGCTTGGCGCACGAACACCGCCTTGGCTTCGGGCATCTGGTCGACGAGCTTCAGGCCGGCATTGCGCAACCAGCGCAGCGGCAGTTGATCGGCCTGGAACAGGCGCTCGAAACCTTCCATCGCCGCCATCAACGCCAGGTTGTGCGGCATGCGTCGACGTTCGTAACGGCTCAGCACCTTCACGTCCGCCAGTCGTTCACCCCGCTCGGTCGCCGCCAACAGCACTTCGGCCAACACCGCGGCATCCAGGAAACCCAGGTTCACGCCCTGCCCCGCCAAGGGGTGGATGACATGGGCCGCGTCGCCAATCAACGCCAGGCCTTCGGCCACATAGCGCTTGGCATGTCGCTGACGCAACGGCACGCAGACACGCGGGTCGGCGCTGATCACGTGACCCAGTTGCCCTTCGAAGGCGCGCTCCAGTTCACGGCAAAAGCTTTCATCGTCCAACGCCATCAAGCGTTCAGATTCGGCCGGCGTGGTCGACCAGACGATCGAGCACCAATCCTCCTGTCCATCCCGCACCAGCGGCAAAAACGCCAGTGGGCCGGTATCGGTAAACCGTTGCCATGCCGTGCGCTGATGCGGCTGGCTGCTGCGCACGCTGGTAACGATGGCGTTATGCAGGTAATCCCATTCGCGGGTCGCGGTGCCGGTCAGGCGGCGCACAGCGGAATGGGCGCCGTCAGCGGCCACCACCAGGGGCGCGCGCAATTTGCGCCCATCGGCCAACGTCAGCAGCCAGTCATCGCCGGAGCGGCGCATCTGTTCCAGGCGTGCATTGGCAAGCAGGCCCAGGTCGCAGTCATGCAGGCGGTCAAGCAAGGCATCCTGAACCACGCGGTTCTCGACGATGTGCCCGAGCACCTCGGCATGCACGCTGGCCGCCGAGAAGTGGATCTGCCCGGTGCCGCTGCCGTCCCACACCTGCATCTCGCCGTAGGGGCTGGCGCGCCGTGAGACGATGCCGTCCCATACACCCAGGCGCTCGAGGATGCGCTGGCTGGCGGCGGACAAGGCACTCACCCGGGGCTCGAAGGCCGCGTCGCGGTCGAACGGCTTGACACTCAGCGGGCTGCCGTCGAGCAGCAGCACCTGCAAGCCACTGCCCTGCAACGCCAGCGCCAGGGCGCTTCCGACCATTCCGGCCCCGACAATCAGCACATCTGCGCGCATGTCCATGCTTTAAGCCTGTCTCACTGGCGGCTTGCGCCGCACGTAAAGGGTTTTATCGACCCGCGCCACCAGGGTGCCGGAGCCGTCATGAATCTGCACCTCGAGGTGGGGCAAATATTTCTCGCCACCTTCGGTCTGTCGACGAATCTCGTCCAGCAAGGCCTCGTCGATGGAAAATTCGGCATACACCGGGCCTTTGCCCGGCGAAACGAAGTCGATACTCGCGGCCTTGTCCCACACGATGTAATCGCGCCCCAGGTTCTCCATCAGCATCAGCATGTAGAACGGGTCGACCATCGAATACAGGCTGCCGCCGAATTGCGTGCCGACATAGTTGCGGTTGTACCAGCCCAGGCCCATGCGCACTTTGACGTGACGAAAGTCGGCGCTCATGTGCCGGACGCTGACCCCCGCCCCCAGGTAGGGCGGATACAGGGTCATGACCCAACGCAACAACCGCGCCTTGCCCAGGCGCTCGATCAACCCCTTACGCATCGGGTCGCGTGCCCAGGCCCATGGCCTGGCGGGCGAACCAGCGCTTGGCCGGTGGCAACAGGTCCAGGCCCAGCAGGCCCATGTTGCGGCCTAGCGCGACCAGCGGCTGGGCGCTGCCAAACAGTCGGGTGACCTGGTCGGAGAAGCCCACGGTGAGTTTCTGATCCAGGCGCTGACGCTCGCGATAGCCTTGCAAGGTTGCCAGGTCACCCGGCACCTGCGGCCCTGCCAGCAAGGCCTCGGCCAACGCATGCGCATCGCGCAGGGACAGGTTGAAGCCCTGCCCGGCGATCGGATGCAGGCTGTGGGCGGCGTTGCCGAGGACGGCCAGGTGGGAACGCACTTGTTCCTCGGCTTCCACCAGCGTCAACGGGTACAGGTGGCGGGCCCCCACTTGCTTGAGCGTGCCCAGGCGGTAGCCAAACACGCCCTGCAATTCGCTCAAGAAGCTGCGCTCGTCGAGGTTGGCCAGGCGCTGCGCATCCATGCCAATACGGGTCCAGACCAGCGCGCAGCGGTTGTCCGGCAGCGGTAACAGGGCCATCGGGCCTTCGTCGGTGAAGCGCTCGAACGCTTCGCCGTTATGCGATTCGCTCGGGGTAATGTTGGCGATCAGCGCGCTCTGGTTGTACGGACGGGTTTTCACGCCAATGCCCAGCTGTTCGCGCAGTCCGGAGCGGCCACCATCGGCCAGTACGGCGAGGTCGCAGTCCAGCACGGTTTCATCGTTGAGGACCAGGCGGTAGCCATCGGGCAGCGGCTCCATGCGCGTGACTTCCGCCGGGCAACGCCAACTGACCACGTCTTTGTCCAGGCCTTGCCACAGGCATTGGCCCAGCCAGGCGTTTTCCACCACGTAACCGAGGGCCGGCACGCCCTCCTCCATGGCGGACAAACGCGCGGTGGAGAAACGCCCACGGTCCGACACGTGGATCTGCTTGATCGGCTCGGCGCGGCGGGAAATGTCCTGCCACAGGCCCAGGCGCTGATAGATCTGCCGGGCGCCAAAGGACAGCGCTGAAGAGCGCGCATCGTAGCTCGGCTGGTAGCTGTCGCCCGGCGCGAAGGGTTCGATCAGCACGATCTTCCAGCCTCGCGCCTTGGCCCCGGCCTGCAACGCCAGCGCCAGGCTGGCGCCCACCAGGCCACCACCGATGATCGCCAGGTTGACCCGGCTCATCGGGCGGCCGCCATCAGCGCTTCGATGTCAGCGACAGTCTTGGGCACGCCGCCGGTCAGGATTTCACAGCCTTGCTTGGTCACTACCACGTCGTCCTCGATGCGTACGCCAATGCCACGCCATTTCTTTGCCACGTTCTGGTTGTCCGGCGAAATGTAGATCCCCGGCTCCACGGTCAACGCCATGCCGACTTCCAGCACACGCCATTCACCGCCGACTTTGTACTCGCCCACATCATGCACATCCATGCCCAGCCAGTGCCCGGCGCGGTGCATGTAGAAGGCGCGGTACGCTTCGCTGGCGATCAGCTCGTCGACGTCACCCTGGAGCAGCCCCAGCTCGACCAGCCCGGAGGTAATCACGCGCACCGTCGCCTCATGGGCCTGGTTCCAATGTTTGTTCGGCGCGATCTCGGCAAAGGCGGCTTCCTGGGAAGCCAGCACAATCTCGTAGATCGCCTTCTGTTCCGGCGAAAACTTGCCGTTGACCGGCCAGGTGCGCGTGATGTCGCTGGCGTAGCAATCGATCTCGCAACCGGCGTCGATCAGCACCAGGTCGCCGTCCTTGAGCACTGCGTCATTCTGCTGGTAATGCAGGATGCAACTGTTGCGCCCGGCGGCGACGATGGAGCCATAAGCAGGCATCTTCGCGCCACCCTTGCGGAATTCATAATCCAGCTCGGCTTCCAGGCTGAATTCGCGCAAACCGGCGCGGCTGGCCTGCATTGCCCGCACATGGGCGGCGCAGGAGATTCGTGCGGCCTCGCGCATCACCTTCACTTCTGCCGCCGATTTATACAGGCGCATGTCGTGGAGCAGATGATCCAGGGCAACGAATTCATTCGGCGGCTGCGCGCCCAGGTGCGCTTTAGAGCGGATCACATTGATCCACTCCATCAGGTGCCGATCGAATTCAGCGTTGCTGCCCATGGCCGAATACACCCGGTCGCGGCCTTCGATGAGGCCGGGCAGGATGTCGTCGATATCAGTGATGGGGAAGGCATCGTCGGCGCCGAAGTCACGGATCGCGCCTTCGGTGCCGGCGCGCAGGCCATCCCACAGTTCGCGTTCGGCATTGCGCTCGCGGCAGAACAGCACGTACTCGCCGTGCTGGCGACCGGGCATCAGCACGATCACCGCTTCGGGCTCGGGGAAACCGCTCAGGTACTGGAAGTCACTGTCCTGGCGGTACACATGCTCGACGTCACGGTTGCGGATCGCCACGGCCGCGGCCGGCAGGATCGCGATGCTGTTGGGTTCCATCTGCGCCATGAGCGCCTTGCGGCGTCGGGTGTATTCCGCTCTGGGGATATGGATCATGGGCAGATGGGCTTCCTTTCTTAATGCAGCGACGGCTTGGGTGCAGCAGGCTCAGCGGACTTCTTGGTCTCGGTGAACAGCAGCAGCGGCGCGACGCGCAGGTATTCCATCACTTCCATGTAGTCGCTTTCGCCGTCTTCGGATTCTTCCAGGGCATCTTGCACCTGGGAGATGGCTGCCAAATCCTGCAACACTTCCTGGGCATCGGTGCTCAGCTCCAGGCCGCCGGCGTTTACGCCGAAACCGTGGAGGAAACCTTGGCACCATTGGCCCAGGGCGGCAGCGCGTTCGGTGAGCGGCGCATCGTCGGTCGGCAGCAGCAAGACCACGGTGACGTCATCACCGGTCAGCTCGCCCTTGACCATTTCTTGCAGGCCGATCAGCGCGTTACGCACGTTCTCGGTCGGTTCGGTTTCCAGCAGCTCGGCCACATCGGCCAGCCAGTTGTCGGCATCAAAGCCAACGCCGGTGCAGCTGCGACCCAGCAACACGCCGTGCAGTTCGGCAGGCGAGCAGGGGTGGCCGCTGGCGCTCAGCAGTTTGGAGAAAGCATCGTACGGGGAGTTCTGAATGGGCATGGTGAGCTAGGCGCCAGACGGCGCAATGTCTAGAATGGAGCGCTGTATCCTAGCACCGGCAGACGTACCAAGACTATCAAGGGCGTCAGATCGTTTATCCTGCAGTTGCCATTCATCAGACAAATCCAGTGGAACCCAATGGAAGACACCGACCTGCAAGCGCTGATGGCCAGACTCGAATTGCTAATTACTCGGGTCGAGCAACTTAAGAGTCAAAACGGACTCCTATTAGCTCAGGAAAAGACCTGGCGCGAGGAACGCGCTCACCTCATTGAAAAAAACGAAATCGCCCGGCGTAAGGTCGAATCGATGATTTCGCGCCTGAAGGCCCTGGAGCAAGACTCATGAGTTCAAGCAATAGCGTCACCGTGCAGATCCTCGATAAAGAATATTCGATCATCTGCCCCCAGGAAGAGCGCAGCAACCTGGTGAGCGCCGCCCGCTACCTGGATGGCAAGATGCGTGAGATCCGCAGCAGCGGCAAAGTGATCGGTGCCGATCGCATCGCCGTGATGGCCGCGCTGAATATCACCCACGATTTGCTGCATAAGCAGGAACGCCCTGACGTGCAGGCCAGCGGCTCGACGCGCGAGCAGGTGCGTGACCTGCTGGAACGTGTTGACTTGGTGCTTTCCAGCGATTCAGACGCACCCAAGGGCTGATTGCCGCGACTGTTTAAGGTATACTCGCCCCACTCCCTGGCGTGTTTGCCAGTCGGCGATGTCCCTGAGCCGATTCGCACTACCCTGGAAGTTGCACGTTGGGCTGGTGTGCATGTCCGCTAGACGGAAAGCCTTAAAGCCTACTGCATCTTCCACCTTGAACTTTCGGGTTCAAGGGCTAAGTCGACAGCGGCTCTGTCGGGGAGCCTGAATTCCCAAACTCAATGCCAGTCCTCGGACTGGCATTGTTTTATGAGCCGAAAACCATGACCGAACCTGCGCCGCTTTCCCGTCCGCAACTTCGACGCATGTTGCGCAATGCCCGCCGCGCCCTCACACCGAGCGAGCAGCGCAAGGCCGCCCACGGCCTGTATCGGCAACTGGCACAGCACCCGCTGTTTCGCCGGGCCAAACATATCTCGTTGTATCTACCGACGGACGGCGAAATCGACCCGCGACTGCTGCTGCGCGCTGCCCAGCGCCGGGGCAAGGCCACCTACCTGCCGGTGCTCAGCGCCTGGCCGCGGACCAAGATGGTGTTCCAGCGCGTACGGCCTGGGGAAAAGCTGCTGCCCAATCGCTTTCGCATCCTGGAACCACGGGTGAATATCAGCCGGCAACGCAAGGTCTGGGCACTGGACCTGGTGCTGCTGCCATTGGTGGGGTTCGATGATGCGGGGGGACGCCTGGGCATGGGCGGCGGGTTCTACGATCGCAGCCTGGCGTACCTGGCGCGTCGTCAGAGCTGGCGCAAGCCGACGCTGCTGGGGCTGGCCCATGAATGTCAGAAAGTCGAACGATTGGCGCAGGCGAGTTGGGATGTGCCCTTGGCAGGCACCGTCACCGATAAGCATTGGTATATTGCGAAGACGCCACTGGAGTCAGCGGCGCCTTGAAGAAGGGTCAGCGCTTGAACGGTTGTGGCTGCTGCTGAGCCAGTTCAACGGGAGCATCGGTCTTGTTCGACCACAAGCTTTGGGCATACCCGGTGGTCACGACGCCCAGACCAAACAAAATCACCAAAATCCATAGTAAATCCGGTTTACGTTGCATCGATTGCCCCCCTTCAGGCACCTCGTACACGATGACAACAACGTTCCAAAGTAGTCCGTTGCAGCTGCGTCAAGCTTTAAAAGCCGGCATTCTGCGGTAACGTGAACCAACACGCAAACCTTGGCGCCAACCGACTGTCGGTTTGTCATCAAATTGCCTGACAACTTGCCCACGCCCTTTTTCAGGAGCCCAAAAATGGCCTACTGGCTGATGAAATCCGAGCCCGACGAACTCTCCATCAAAGGCTTGGAAAAGCTCGGCGAAGCGCGTTGGGACGGGGTGCGCAACTACCAGGCGCGCAACTTCCTGCGTGCCATGGCAGTGGGTGACGAATTTTTCTTCTACCACTCCAGTTGCCCCGAGCCGGGCATCGCCGGCATCGGCAAAATCGTCGAGGCGGCCTACCCGGACCCTACGGCACTGGAGCCAGAAAGCCACTACTTCGACGCAAAGGCCACCCCGGAAAAGAATCCCTGGAGCGCGATCAATGTCGCCCACGTCCAGACCTTCCCCAAGGTTCTCGGACTGGGTTACCTCAAGCAGCAAACCGCCCTTGCCGAACTGCCCCTGGTGCAAAAAGGCAGCCGGCTATCGGTGATGGCCGTCACGCCCGAGCAATGGGCCGCCGTGATCCATTTGCTTTAACTGACCGGTATCAACGCCCCGCCGGGGCAAACCGTTCAAACTAGGACGCTAATGCCGCAGGAAGCAGCCATGTCGACGAATCACCGCACCTCCCGCCTTTTCGCCAGCGCACTGATCGTCCTGTTACTGGGCGCAGGCGCCTTCGGTTACTGGCGCTCCACCCAGGACCGCCTGCCCGACGGCCTGAGCATGGGCAATGGCCGCCTGGAATCTACTGAAGTGCAGATCGCTGCGAAGATCCCCGGGCGCCTGGCCGACGTGCGCGTCGACGAAGGCGACAAGGTGCTCAAGGGCCAACTGCTCGCACGCATGGACACCCGCACCCTCGAAGCCCAGCGCGCACAGGCCGAAGCCGAAGTACTGCGCGCCAAGGAAAACTTCGCCGCCGCCGAAGCCAACGTGCAACTGCGCCAGAGCGAACAACTGCTGGCCAACCAGGAACTCAAGCGCACCCAGGAGCTGTACAAGCGTGGCTTCGCCAGCAGCCAACTGATCGACCAACAGCAGGCACGGCAGAACACCGGAAACGCGGCGGTGGTTGCTGCGCAGGCCCAGGTCAACTCGGTAAAGGCCGCCATCGGTGCCGCCGAGGCCCAAGTGGCCCAGCTCACCAGTGAGATCGACGACAGCAGCCTGCGCGCGCCTATCGACGGCATTATCCAGCTGCGCCTGGCCGAGCCGGGTGAAGTGCTGGGCGCGGGCGGGCGTGTATTACTGTTGATCGATCCCAATGATCAATACATGAACCTCTACCTGCCCGCCTCCGTGACCGGCCGCCTCACCGTCGGCAGTGACGCGCGCGTCCTGCTCGACGCCTTGCCCGACCAGCCGCTGCCGGCCAAGATCAGTTTTGTCGCCGCCAAATCCCAATTCACGCCCAAGGAAGTGGAAACCCGCGACGAACGCCAGAAACTGGTGTTCCGCGTCAAACTGCGCCTGGCCCAACCCAGCGCCGTGCCCCAGGCCAAACCGGGTATGCCCGGCGCAGGCTATGTGCGCACGGCTGACATTGACTGGCCGGCCAACCTGCAATGACCGCCCTGGCGCTGCAGGCGACGGGGATCAACCACCGCTACGGCAAGCAGCAAGCACTGGTCGACATCACGTTCAGCTTGCCGGCCGGCACGCGCTGCGGGTTGATTGGCCCGGATGGCGCGGGCAAGTCGAGCCTGCTGGGCTTGATCGCCGGGGTCAAAAAGCTCCAGGACGGCCAGTTACACGTGCTCGGTGGCGCCATCGAGGACCGTCGTCACCGCAACAGTCTGTACCCGCGCATTGCCTTTATGCCCCAGGGTTTGGGTGGCAACCTGTACCCCGAACTGTCCATCCGCGAAAACATCCGGTTCTTTGCCACCCTGTTCGGCCTGTCGAAAGCCGATTGCGACCAACGCATGCACAACCTGCTGCTGGCCACCGACCTCGCACGCTTTGCCGACCGCCCGGCCGGTAAATTGTCCGGCGGGATGAAGCAGAAGCTCGGCCTATGTTGTGCGCTGATCCACGACCCGGACCTGCTGATCCTCGACGAACCCACCACCGGCGTTGACCCGCTGTCACGGCGGCGCTTCTGGGAACTGGTTGAAAGCGTACGCAGCGAGCGTCCGCAATTGACGCTGCTGGTGGCCACGGCCTATATGGAAGAAGCCGAGCAGTTCGAACATTGCCTCATGCTCGATCGCGGCAAGCTGATCGCGGACGGCCTGAGCAGTGAACTGGCATCGGCAACATCCGGCGGCAAATTAGATGAGGCGTTTACCCACTTCCAGGGCGACAGCGCCCACGACAACCAAGCGCTGGTCATCCCTCCAAGGGCAAACGCCAACGCCGATATCGCCATCCAAGCCCATGACCTGACCCTGCGCTTTGGTGATTTCACCGCGGTGAACAAGGTCAGCTTCGCCATTGGCCGAGGCGAGATCTTCGGTTTCCTCGGCTCCAACGGCTGCGGCAAGACCACCACCATGAAAGTCCTCACCGGGCTGATGCCGGCCACTGAAGGCAGTGCGATGCTGCTGGGCAATCCGGTGAACGCCAAGGACCTGGCTACCCGCAAGCGTGTGGGCTTCATGTCGCAAAGCTTCTCGCTGTATGGCGAGCTCAGCGTGCGCCAGAACCTGGTACTGCATGCACAATTGTTCGACTTGCCCAAGGTGGACAGCGGCCAGCGGATTGACGAGTTGATCCAGCGTTTCGACCTCGGTGACGTGGCTGAACAACCGTCCGGCGAACTGCCCCTTGGCCTGCGCCAGCGCTTGTCACTGGCGGTGGCGGTGCTGCACCGCCCGGAAGTGCTGATCCTCGACGAGCCCACCTCGGGTGTCGACCCGGCCGCGCGAGATGACTTCTGGCGGCTGCTGGTCGAGCTTTCCCGCGAGCAGGGCGTGACCATTTTCCTGTCCACCCACTTCATGAACGAAGCCCAGCGCTGCGACCGCATTTCCCTGATGCACGCGGGCAAGGTGCTTGCCTGCGATACGCCGGACGCGCTGCAACGGCAATTCCACGGCGATACCCTGGAGGCTGCCTTCGTCACCTGCCTGGAACAGGCCCAGGGCGAAGCAGAACCCGCCGCACCCACTGCAACCCCTGCAACCGTCAACGCAACCAGCACACCGCCCGTGAGCAAGCCTGGTTTCAGCCTGCCGCGCCTGCTGGCCGTGGCCAGCCGCGAAAGCAAGGAGCTGCTGCGCGACAAAGTGCGCATGGCCTTTGCACTGCTGGGTGCGATGTTCATGATGGTGATCTTCGGCTACGGCATTTCCCTGGATGTGGAAAACCTCGCGTTCGCGGTCTACGACCAGGACCAGACTCCCCAAAGCCGTGCCTACCTGGAGGCCTTTCGCAGCTCCCGCTATTTCGCCGAGCAGTTGCCCATTCAGGACTCGAATGAACTGCACCGACGCTTGCAACGCTCGGAAATCAAACTGGCCCTGGAGATCCCGCCCGGTTTTGGCCGCGATCTCTACGCTGGTCGCCAGCCCACGGTGGCCGCATGGCTCGACGGCGGCATGCCGTTTCGTGCGGAAACCAGCCGTAACTACGTAGAGGCCGTGCACCAGGGCAACCTTGCGCAACTGGCCGAGCTGAGCAGCGTGCCACGCAACAACCAGGCGGCCGCCAAGCTGGAGACGCGCTTTCGCTATAACCAGGACGTGGTCAGCGTAAACGCCATCGGCCCCGGCGTGATGGCGCTGATCCTGGCGTTTATCCCGGCGATGCTCACCGCCCTCGGCATCGTGCGCGAGAAGGAGCTGGGCTCGATCACCAACTTCTACGCCACGCCACTGACCCGCCTGGAATTCCTGCTCGGCAAACAGGCGCCGTACCTGGCCGTGAGCCTGGTCAACCTGGCGGTATTGGTGGCGATGAACCGCTGGCTGTTCGGCGTGCCGTTCAAGGGCAGCGCCCTGACGCTGGCATGCGGCGGCCTGCTGTACGTACTGGCGACCACCAGCATGGGCCTGCTGATTTCGGCGTTCACCCGTACGCAGATCGCGGCGATCCTGGGCACCATGATCATCACCAGCTTGCCGACGATCCAGTTCTCCGGGCTGATCGTGCCGCGCTCGTCACTGGAAGGTGCGGCGGCATTGATGGGCACGTTGTTTCCGGCCGGGCACTTCCTGGATATTGCCGTGGGCACGTTCACCAAGGCCCTGGACCTGCGCCAGTTGTGGCCGCAGTGCCTGGCGTTGTTCGGGTTTTTCGTAGGGTTTACCGGGCTGAGCCTGATCATGCTCAAGAAGCAGGAGGCCTGATGCATACATGCGCGCACATCCTGCGCCTGGGGATCAAGGAACTGACCAGCCTGCGCCACGACAGCGTGTTACTGCTGTTCCTGTTCTACGCCTTTACCGTCGCTATCTATATGCCCGCCGCGGGTTCGGTGATCGGCGTGCACAACGCCAGCGTCGCGTTTGTCGATGAGGACCACAGTGCGCTGTCGCGGCAGATGGCCGAGGCGCTGCAGCCGCCCGAGTTCCAGGCGCCCGCGCCGCTGGCCTACGACCAACTGGACAAGGTGATGGACAGCGGTGAATACACTTTCGTGATCAATGTGCCGCCGAATTTCCAGGCCGATCTGCTGGCGGGGCGCCAGCCAGGCGTGCAGGTGAATGTGGATGCCACGGCCATGAGCCAGGCGTTCATGGGCGCGGGCTACATCGGGCGGATTTTCCAACGGGAATTGCTGACCTATAGCGGACAAAGCGATGTCGCCAGCCAGGCACCTGCGCTGCTCACCACTCGGGCGCTGTTCAATACCAACCTGGAAGGCGGGTGGTTCCTGGCGGTGATCCAGATCGTCAACAACATCACCATCCTCGCCATTATCCTGACCGGCACCGCACTGCTACGCGAGCGCGAGCACGGCACCCTCGACCACCTGCTGGTACTGCCGCTGACGGCGCTGGAAATCATGCTGGCGAAAATCTGGAGCAACATGCTGGTGGTGGTGCTGTGCACCTGGCTGTCACTGGAGGTGGTGGTCAAAGGCCTGCTGGGCGTGCCGCTGGCCGGGTCGCTGAGTTTGTTTCTGTTGGTGACGGCGCTCTACCTGTTTGCCAGCACCGCGCTGGGCATCTTCCTCGCCACCCTCGCCCGCTCGACGCCGCAGTTCGGCCTGCTGGCAATCCCGGTGATTATTCCAATGCTACTGCTCTCAGGTGGCAGCACGCCGCTGGACAGCATGCCTGAGTGGCTGCAGTGGGTGATGCAGGGCTCGCCGTCGACGCATTTTGTCAGTTTGAGCGCGGCGATTCTGTTTCGGGATGCGGGGGTGAGTGTGGTGTGGCCAGACTTGCTGGCGCTGGCGGGGATTGGGCTACTGTTTTTTGCGGTGGCGTTGGCGCGGTTCAGGAAGAGCCTGGCGTCGTAACCGGCAGTAACCCACGTGTCGTGGTGGACCGGCCGGCCCACCACGACACGTGCGCTTGCGACGCTTACTGGATGATCAAGTTGTTGAACAACAGGTCTTCCACCACCGGTTTGCCGGTCTCGTCGTTCATCACTTGCTGGGTTTGCTTGAGCGCTTCCTGGCGCAGCTTTTCCTTGCCTTCAACGGTGCTCATGGCCTCGTTGGTCTGCTGGGTGAACAGCGCCACCAGTTGGTTACGGATCAAGGGGTCATTGGCTTTGACCAACGCCGCGGCTTCGGTGCCGGTCACGCGCAGGGCGATGTCGGCCTTGAACACCTTGAGTTTCGCTGTGCCGTCCAGGCCGTAGTTACCCACGAACGGCGGGCTCAGGCTGATATAGCTGACCTTCGGCGCCTCGCCTTCCTTGGCTTCTTCGGCCTGGGCTGCCATCGGCAAAGTCAGGGCCAGCATCAACAGGATCCACGCTTTCACAGTTCATTCCTCACATTCGGTTGCCGGGTAGCATAACGCTAGCAAGGCAGAGCACAAGCTTATGGCGGCTTATCAGGCCTGGGCATGCTCGTTGACCCACGGGCGTACCCTCCTACACTTATCGGCCACGACGCCAAAAGGAATAGTCCGATGAAAGCTGTGCTGTGCAAAGCCTTCGGCCCCGCCGAAACCCTGGTGCTGGAAGAGATCGCCAGCCCGGCGATCAAGAAGAACGAAATCCTGCTGGACGTGCATGCCGCCGGGGTCAACTTCCCGGACACCCTGATCATCGAAGGCAAGTACCAGTTCAAGCCGCCCTTCCCGTTCTCGCCCGGTGGCGAAGCGGCAGGCGTGGTCAGTGAAGTGGGGGAAAAGGTCAGCCACCTGAAGGTCGGTGACCGGGTCATGGCGTTGACCGGTTGGGGCAGCTTTGCCGAACAGGTTGCGGTGCCGGGCTATAACGTACTGCCGATCCCGCCGAGCATGGACTTCAACACCGCCGCCGCTTTCAGCATGACCTACGGCACCTCGATGCACGCGCTGAAACAACGCGCCAACCTGCAGCCCGGCGAAACCCTGCTGGTCCTCGGCGCATCCGGTGGCGTGGGCCTGGCCGCAGTGGAAATCGGCAAGGCCATGGGCGCACGGGTGATCGCCGCCGCCAGCAGCGCGGACAAGCTCGCGGTAGCCAAGGCCGCCGGCGCCGATGAGGTGATCAACTACAGCGAAACTGGCCTGAAAGACGAGATCAAGCGCCTCACCGACGGCAACGGCGCCGATGTCATCTACGATCCGGTGGGTGGCGATCTGTTTGACCAGGCCATCCGTGCCATCGCCTGGAATGGTCGCCTGCTGGTGGTGGGGTTCGCCAGCGGGCGTATCCCGGAACTGCCGGTGAACCTGGCATTGCTCAAGGGGGCTGCGGTGGTCGGGGTGTTCTGGGGCTCATTCGCCCAGCGTCAGCCGCAGGACAATGCGGCGAATTTCCAACAATTGTTCACCTGGTACGGCGAAGGCAAACTCAAGCCGCTGGTGTCGCAGGTGTATCCGCTGGAACACGCCGCCCAGGCGATCAATGACCTGGGGCAGCGCAAGGCGGTGGGCAAAGTGGTTGTCCAAACCCGATAACACACCTGCAATGCCGTCCATGTGGGAGCTGGCTTGCCGGCTCCCCTATGAGTGATTCGTTGGCCCCAGGATCCAATCACGACCAGCACTTATCTATTAGCGACATGTTCATAAGAGAACATGCAATTGCTCCCATTTCCTGTGTTTGCAGATAAGAGGCGATGCTATTTTCGGTAACGAAACTGTAACATTCGCATCCGCAGTCAAAACAAGAAATTTGGAGCTCTTGAATGTTTGCTTTCTTTCGACCTGCCGCACACCAGGCGCCCCTGCCTGAAGAAAAGATAGACAGTACCTACCGACGCCTGCGCTGGCAGATCTTCGCCGGCATTTTCTTCGGTTACGCCGGGTACTACCTGCTGCGCAAGAACTTTTCCCTGGCCATGCCCTACTTGATCGACGAGGGTTACACCCGCGGCGAGCTGGGCTTGGCGATGTCCGCCATCGCGATTGCGTACGGCCTGTCCAAGTTCCTCATGGGCCTGGTGTCCGACCGCTCTAACCCACGCTACTTCCTGCCCTTCGGCCTGCTGGTTTCAGCGGGGGTCATGTTCATTTTCGGTTTCGCACCTTGGGCGACGTCCAGCGTGACCATGATGTTCATTTTGCTGTTCATCAACGGCTGGGCCCAAGGCATGGGCTGGCCGCCCAGTGGTCGCACCATGGTGCACTGGTGGTCGCAGAAAGAGCGCGGCGGCGTGGTGTCGGTGTGGAACGTGGCGCACAACGTCGGCGGCGGCCTGATCGGCCCGCTGTTCCTGCTCGGCATGGCCTGGTTCAACGACTGGCATGCCGCGTTCTACGTGCCAGCCACGGTGGCCTTGCTGGTGGCGGCGTTTGCCTTCATCACCATGCGCGACACCCCACAGTCGGTGGGCTTGCCCCCGATCGAGCAGTACAAGAACGACTACCCGGAAGGCTACGACGCCAGCCACGAAGACGAATTCAGCGCCAAGGAAATCTTCGTCAAGTACGTGCTGCGCAACAAAATGCTGTGGTACATCGCGTTCGCTAACGTGTTTGTCTACCTGCTGCGCTACGGCGTACTGGACTGGGCACCCACCTACCTCAAGGAAGCCAAGCACTTCACCGTGGATAAATCGTCCTGGGCGTACTTCTTCTACGAGTGGGCCGGTATCCCGGGCACGCTGCTGTGCGGTTGGATGTCGGACAAGATCTTCCGTGGCAACCGTGGCCTGACCGGCATCGTATTCATGGCCCTGGTGACCGTGGCGACCCTGGTGTACTGGCTCAACCCGCCGGGCAACCCGATGGTCGACATGATCGCGCTGGTCTCCATCGGCTTCCTGATCTACGGGCCGGTGATGCTGATCGGTCTGCAGGCGCTGGAGCTGGCACCGAAGAAAGCCGCTGGCACCGCTGCGGGGTTCACCGGCCTGTTCGGTTATCTGGGCGGTTCGGTGGCGGCGAGCGCGGCCATGGGCTACACCGTGGACCATTTCGGCTGGGACGGTGGTTTCGTGCTGCTGATCGGCGCGTGCCTGCTGGCGATCGCCTTCCTGATCCCGACACTGTGGCACACCAACAGTGTCAGCTCGGCACGCTAACTGCCTGAGCAATCCTTTGCACAACGCTTGAGCCGCGCCTCCAGGTTCTTATCTGGCATGGCGTGGCTACGCAGGGCGTTGACGGTCTGCTCGACATAATCGCGAGTCGTGCCGTAACGCCCGCAAGCGCTTTCGAGTACATGGTTCAGCACGATGTCGGGCAAGTTGCCGGCGTAGCTGGGCAAGTGCCGCTCCAACACAAACCCCAGCGCCTGCACCGTAGTGCCATCTTCCAGGCGGCAGCTGAGCCAGTGCGGCCGGTAGGAGGGGTAAGGCATCTCGCGCTGCCATAAGGCGTAGAGCGAGGCCTCCAGCTGATCTTCCGGCAAGCGGTAGGCAAACCCGCTGCAGGAGCCACCGCGATCCAATCCGAATACCAGCCCCGGCAGCTCCGGCGTGCCCCGGTGCTCGTGAGACCACAGGTACAGGCCCCGGTGATAACCGTGGACCCGTGCCCGCACCCGCTCGGTCGAGGAGCATTCAGGGCGCCAGATCAGCGAACCATAAGCGAATAACCAGACCGGCCCACCCTTATGCCGCGCCATCGTGGCCTGCATCGAGCTCATCAACTGTTCGTGAGTGAGTTGCGGCCCAAGATCGAGCCGCGGAGGGTACGCCAATTGCAAAAGATCAGATTCAATGACGGTCATGGCAAATCGCTTAGGTCTCCTGTGCTTTACCAGTTATAGGCAACTTTACCGTAATAGAACGCGCCGCTGTAACCGTACGGCGAAAAAGTGCTATAGGCCAGATTGCCCCCACTGCTGGCGAAGGCGTTGACCTTCTCCGGGTATTTATCGGTGACGTTGTCGCCGCCCAGGGTGAAGGTCCAGTTCTTCAGCTTGTAGTCTGCCGAGAGGTCCAGCACCCAGGCGGCCTTGAAGGTCTGGTCATTGACCTTGTCTGCCTGGTAGCTGGTGAACTCACCATAGCGCACCAGGTTGCTGTGCAGCGCCCAATTGCCGAACGTGAAGTCGTTACCCAGGCTCAGCTTGTGCTCGGGCGTGGTGTCGCCCAGCAAGCCGCTTTTTTCGCGACGGTCCACCCGTAACAGGTTCACACCCAGGCTGTCGAGGATCGCCGGGTTGGCTTTCACGTCGGTCACTTTGGTGTGGTTGTAGTTGTAGCCCACGGTGCTGTTCCAGCGAATACCGTTGTCGAACTGGTAGCGATAGTTGGCCACCAGGTCGACACCGTCAGTGCTGGTGTCGGTCGCGTTGGTGAAATAGCGGGCGCTGGTGTAGTTGATGTTGCCCACGCCGTTGGCTTGCAGGTAAGCAATCGCGGCCGGGTTGAGGTTCAGGTTTGACGACAGGCTGATGCGATCGCGGATGTCGATGCGGTACACATCCAGTGTCACTGTCAGGTCATCGGCAGGCTCCAGCACCAGGCCGAGGCTGTAGTTGCGCGACTTTTCAGCCTTGAGGTCTTCGGCGCCGAGCAAGCGCGCCACCTGGCTGTTGGCCGGGAAGGTGCCCGCTTCCTGGACAGTGCTGCCGATCAGCTGCGATGAGGTATAGGCGAAGTTCTGCTGGGCCAGGGATGGCGCACGGAAACCATTGGAAATACTGCCGCGCAAAGCGACCTGAGGGGTGAAGTCGTAGCGGGCAGACAGTGAACCACTCACGTTGGAACCGAAGTCGCTGTAATCCTCATGGCGCACGGCGGCCGACGCGCTGAGCTTTTCGGTAAAGTTGGTTTCCAGGTCCAGGTACTGCGCCCAGTTATGCCGCGCGCTGGTACCGGCATCGGCCTCGCGGAAGCCGCCCAGGCCGGAGCTGCCGGTCTGGTAGTAGGACGCCGGTTCACCCGCCTCGATTTCATAGCCCTGGTGCAGGTACTCGCCGCCGAAGGCCACGGAAACCGGGTAAGGCAGGAAGCCCACGTCGAACTCACGAGACAGGTCCAGGCTCAGTTGCTTCTGGTCGTTGCTCAGGGTGCCGTTGTTGAACTTGCGCGGCGTGGCCAGGCCCAGGGAAGTGTTGATGGTTTCAGTGCCCAACGCGTACTGGTTCTTGCCGTAGTTGGCCGACAGGTCGTAATGCCAGTCATAAGCGAGCAAGCCACGCAGGCCCACTACCAGCGAAGTGTCTTCCAGGTTGCCCTTGATCAGCGGCAGGTAGCCGTTGGGGTTGAGCGCCGGGATGTTGTTGGAGGCATTGCTCGCCCGATAGAACGCCGCCGTCTCGCCGCGCCGTTTGCTGTAGCCACCGAAGGTGTAGAACTCGGCTGCATCGTTGAAGGGATATTCCGAGTTGAACTGGAATTTGCCTTCATTGGTGGCCGGCTCGCCCTGGCGGAACACCCGCTGGCCGTACGTGGTGGAGCCGATGCTGGCGGGGCGGTAATCATTGCCGGCGCGATTGGTGTAGTCGTTATCGGCGCCTTCAGCCGACAGGTTGATGAAGCCGTTGTCACCCAAGGCCAGGCCGGTATTGCCACTGACATTTCGCTGGATGCCGTCGCCCTTCTTATATTCGCCGAACTTGGTGGAGATCGAGCCGCCATGATCGGCATGCTTGAGGATCACGTTGATCACCCCGGCAATCGCATCGGAGCCATAACGCGCAGAGGCACCATCACGCAGCACTTCAATGTGGTCTACCGCCGACAGCGGGATCGCATTCAAGTCCGCCGGGGCCGACCCACGGCCCACTGCCCCGCCAAGGTTGACGAAAGCGCTGGTGTGGCGACGCTTGCCGTTGACCAGCACCAGCACCTGATCCGGCGACAAGCCGCGCAATTGCGCGGGGCGCACCAGTTCGGCACCGTCTACCAGGCTTGGGCGCGGGAAGTTGATCGACGGAATCAGCCGCGCCAACACCGCGCCCAGCTCGTCGGAGCCGGTACTGCGCAAGGAATCGCCGGAAATTACATCGATCGGTGACAGCGATGCACTGGCGGTGCGCTCTTGGGCGCGGGTGCCGGTGACGATCACAGTGTCGAGCTTGGGCGCATCGGTGGCGGACGTTTCGGCCGCGAAGACTGGATTGAAACCCACAGCGGTCAGCAAATTGGCCGATAAAATCGCCGTGTATAGCGCGTGTTGCTTGTAGCTCCCCATACCGCTCCCCTTGGATTCAAACCCTAGAACGTCATGCTCTGAGTTCGTACGATCGATCCGGCTGGCGGGCGGTGGCGGTCAGTTATTGGTGGTTGTGAGTCAGTCGGTAGTCCGTTGATATATAGCTTAATGATATTTATGTAACAAATTAAATACCTTTAAAGAATAAGCGAATGCATAAGCACAGCGCCCCATTCGTCAGGATTCAGGGGGCAATCCCGCTACTTTCAGCCCAGGTTCAGCCTGGGGACGCGCCAAGCCGTCAAAATGCCCTACACGTCACGACCCACCTAGCCGCCCATCAAACCGACTACCGAGGTCGCACCCATGATGAAATTCCGACTGCCTGGCCTGCTGTTCCTGGCCCAGGCAACCACGGCCCTGGCTGGCGAAACGCCGGCTACCGAGGACGACAAAGGCTTTTGGTACGCGCAGACCAGCGTCTACACCCGACATTTCGCGCCGGACCCCGAGCACAACAACAACCAGGACCTGATCGGCCTGGAGCGCAATGAAGCATCCGGTTTCGTGTATGGCGGGGCGACGTTCCGCAACTCATTCCGCCAGCGCTCGTACTACGCCTATGCGGGCAAGCGCTATGACATGGCCGACTATCCGGTGTATTTGAAGCTGACAGGCGGGGCAATCCAGGGGTATCGCGGCAAGTACCGCGACAAGATCCCGTTGAACCGTTATGGCGTGGCGCCGGTGATCATTCCGTCAGTGGGCACGCACTACGGGCCGGTGGCAGCGGAGATGGTGTTGCTGGGGTTCAATGCAGCGATGGTGACGACCGGCTTACGGTTTTGACACTGACACGGCACGGTCTACTGTGGGAGCTGGCGTACGTGCGATAGCGGTGTTGGCTGACAACGCAGGCAAGCCAGCTCCCCTATGGATTCCGCTTGAGTCTCTAGGGACGTGGGGCGTAGGCAAATACGTCGGCGCGCATCTGGTGCGCATCCATACCGGCCTCGACCAACGCATCCAGGGTGCCGTAGATCATCGCCGGTGAACCGCTGGCGTAGACATGCACGCCTTTGAGGTCGGCAATGTCTTCACACACCGCTTCATGCAGCAACCCGCACCGCCCCTCCCAGCCGCACAGGTCGCTGACGACCTTGTGCAAGAACAGGTTGGGCAGCTGCAACCACTGGTCCCAGTGTTCGATCTCGTAGAAATCTTCCGGGCGACGTACGCCCCAATACAGATGCACCGGGTGCTTGAAGCCGGAAGCGCGGCAATGTTCGATCAGGCTGTGCATCTGCGCCATGCCGGTGCCGGCGGCGATCAGCACCAGCGGCCCGTCCGGCAGCTCGGCCAAGTGAGTATCGCCAAACGGCAGTTCCACACGCGCCATCTGGTTGCGCTGCAGTTGCTCCAGCAGGCTGCGCGCACTGTCCTCGCGAACCAGCACGTGCAGCTCCAGCTCGCGTCCGGCGTGGGGCGCCGAGGCTAGGGAAAAAGCCGATTTCTCGCCGTTCTCCCGCTCGATCATCAAGTATTGACCGGCGTGGTAACGCACCGCCTTGCCGGCCGGCGCACGCAGGCGCACGCGCCACACGTCGCCACCGACCTCTACACATTCACTCAATTGGCACGACAACTTGCGCAACGGCAATTCTCCCGGCGCCAGCACGCCATCCCACAATACGACGCAATCTTCCAGCGGCTCGGCGATGCACGTGTAGAACTCACCGTGGTCACGAACCTCACCCGCCTGCTGCACCCGGCCTTCCACCAGTAGAGCGGCACACACGTGGCATACGCCGTTGCGACATGCCTGTGGGCATTCGTAGCCCAGGCGACGTGCGCCTTCGAGGATCCGCTCGCCGGGGACCAGCTCCAGCACAGCGCCGGAAGGTTGCAGGGTTACACGCATCAATCTATTCCCAATTCTTTCCAGATCGCATCGACACGGGCGGTGACGGCCTCATCCTTGACGATCACCCGGCCCCACTCGCGGGTAGTCTCACCTGGCCATTTGTGGGTAGCGTCCAGGCCCATTTTCGACCCCAGGCCAGATACGGGCGAGGCAAAGTCGAGGTAGTCGATCGGCGTGTTGTCGATCATCACCGTGTCGCGCTTGGGGTCCATGCGCGTGGTGATGGCCCAGATCACGTCGTTCCAGTCGCGGGCGTTGATGTCGTCGTCGGTGACGATAACGAACTTGGTGTACATGAACTGTCGCAAAAACGACCACACACCGAGCATTACCCGCTTGGCATGGCCCGGGTACGACTTCTTCATGGTCACGATGGCCATGCGGTACGAGCAGCCTTCTGGCGGCAGGTAGAAGTCGGTGATCTCCGGGAACTGCTTCTGCAGGATCGGCACGAACACTTCGTTGAGCGCCACGCCCAGAATCGCCGGCTCATCCGGCGGACGGCCGGTGTAGGTGCTGTGGTAGATCGGCTTGATGCGGTGGGTGATGCGCTCGACGGTGAACACCGGGAAGCTATCAACCTCGTTGTAGTAGCCCGTGTGGTCGCCGTAAGGACCTTCATCGGCCATCTCGCCCGGATGAATCACACCTTCGAGGATGATCTCGGCGGTGGCCGGTACCTGCAGGTCGTTGCCACGGCACTTCACCAGCTCGGTGCGGTTGCCGCGCAGCAGACCCGCGAAAGCGTATTCGGACAGGCTGTCTGGCACTGGGGTCACAGCACCCAGAATGGTGGCCGGGTCCGCGCCCAGGGCCACGGACACCGGGAACGGTTTGCCAGGGTGTTTTTCGCACCACTCGCGAAAGTCCAGCGCACCGCCACGGTGGCTCAGCCAGCGCATGATCACCTTGTTGCGGCCGATCACTTGCTGGCGGTAGATACCGAGGTTCTGGCGGTCTTTGTTCGGCCCCTTGGTGACGGTCAGGCCCCAGGTGATGAGCGGGCCGACGTCGCCGGGCCAGCAGGTCTGCACCGGCAACATGGCGAGGTCGACGTCATCGCCTTCGATGACCACTTCCTGGCACACCGCGTCCTTGACCACTTTAGGGGCCATGGCAATGATCTTGCGGAAGATCGGCAGCTTAGACCAGGCATCCTTCAGCCCCTTGGGCGGCTCGGGCTCCTTGAGGAAAGCCAGCAGCTTGCCGATCTCGCGCAGTTCGCTGACCGATTCGGCCCCCATGCCAAAGGCCACGCGCTCGGGGGTACCGAACAGGTTGCCAAGCACCGGGATATCAAAGCCGGTCGGGTTTTCGAACAGCAGCGCCGGGCCCTTGTTGCGCAGGGTACGGTCGCAAATCTCAGTCATTTCCAGCACCGGGGAAATCGGCATCTGGATACGTTTCAACTCTCCGCGCTGCTCAAGTTGCTGCACGAAATCCCGAAGATCCTTGAATTTCATTAACCATGCCACCCGTAAAATAGGCGTACATCCTACCTGCTCTGACGGCCGCTGGCAGCTTAATTGGCCGTCAGCTCCCTTGATTGCAGCGAACGGAACAGCGGTTCCAGGAAGGCCTCGATGTGCCGCGCCCCTACCTCGGAGAGGTGGTTGTCGTCGGTGTACAGCGCGCGGCCATTGAGCTCGACCCGGCACAGGCCATCGGCGCCACACAGCAGGGGCGCGGGGTCCAGTACCGCGACGCCGCTGTCGGCCGCCGCCAGTTCGTCAAAAAGTCGCGTGATAAACGCCTGGCGCGCCACGTGCTCCTCCACGGGCAACCCTTCCCTGTCCACCGGACGGTGCATCATGGCCAGGCGACTGAGGCGGTATGGCACAATGATTTCCTGCAACGGCACCTCCTTGACCAGCCATACCCGATGCCCGGCTGCACGCAATCCGTTGATGCGCTCGCGCAGGCCCTCGGCGAAGCGCTGTTCAGCCACGGCGCGCACGTACTCGCCAGTGCGCGGGTCCTTGAGCGCATGCTCCTTGTCGCCCGACATCTGTCCGTAAAGGTACAGGCTCCAACGCGCGGCCAATACCACATCACTGAACGACTGTTCGGCCAAGGCTTTCTCGACGCGCTGGTTAAAATGCGCACAACGGGCAATGTTCTCCAGGCCATCGAGCGGCATGCAACCGGCGAAACTCGCCTGCACCAGGCTGATAGCGTGACGATTGGCACCGTCCTCCAGGGCCGGGATCAACGCGGTGGCGTGGCTGTCGCCCCAAACCAGCGCAGACACCGAGCGCCCCTTGGGGCCGAAGTGGCAAAACAGACGTTCATCCGGCGTGTCCTTGTCGGCCATGCACGCCATTAACACAGGGCTCCACGTCTTCGCCTGGGCATAACGCAGCGCCTGGTCGGACAAACGCCACGGCACCCCCTTGGCTTCACGCAATGCCAGGCCGGTAAAACCCAGGCACAGGATGCCGGCGGCGCCGGCTGCCAGGATCGCCTTGCGCCCCGCCAACAAGCGCTTTTCACGAAACGGAGCTTCCACGAATCGCCAGGACAGATAGCCCAGCACCAGGCTCAGCAGCATGAGCCCCGCCAGCTCAAGCGTGCCCAAGCCATCCACCGCGGCATAGTTGGCGTACACGAACACCGGCCAGTGCCACAGGTACCAGGAATATGAAATGAGCCCCACACCCACCATCACCCGCGAGCTCATCAGGCGCCCGACCCAAGTGTGTTGCTGCCCATTGGCCCAGATCAACCCGACCACGCCCAGTACCGGCAGCAATGCGGCCGCACCAGGAAACGGCGTGTGTCGATCAAAACCGAACACGGCAACCAGGATCAACCCGATGGACACCAGGCTGACACCTTGGGCCAGGGCGGGCGAGGCGCGCCAGTCACGCGTGGGCAGCACCGCCAACATGGCCCCGGCGAGCAATTCCCAGGCACGCAGGTGCAGCAGATAGAAGGCCTTTTGCGGCTGATGCGTGACCGCCCAGACGCTCATGCCAAAAGACACCAGCAGTACGCAGAACAGCGCCAGGCGCCAGTGTTTCAAACGGCTTGAAAGCAGTGTCAGCAACAGCGGGAAGACGATATAGAACTGTTCCTCCACCGCCAGCGACCAGGTATGCAGCAGGGGCTTGATGTCGGAGGCCGCATCGAAATAACCGTGCTGGCGAGCGAACAGTAGGTTGGAACTGAAAGTCGCCTGATAGTGCGCCGAACGTCCCAGCGCTTCGTAGTCCTTGGGCGCCAGCAGGAACCAGCCCACCACCAGCGTCGCCGCCATCATCACAAACAGTGCTGGCAGGATGCGCCGGGCGCGACGCGCCCAGAAATCAACGAAACTGAAACGCCCCGCCTGGCGTTCACGCCAAATGATCGAGGTGATCAGGAAACCGGAAATCACAAAAAAAACATCAACGCCGACAAAGCCGCCCGTGACGCCTGGAACACCGAAATGGAACAGCACTACGGCCAGGACAGCAATGGCACGCAGGCCGTCGATGTCTCTGCGATAAACAAGAGTGGTCATAAATCAATGGTCAGCCAGATACGAATGGGGATGAGCGTAGCCGCACTCACGCTTTTTTGTTTCCTAACTGACACCTAAGGCGGGCAAACCTCCCTTCTCGGACACAAAAAAAAGGCGCCCCTGAGGGCGCCATTCTTTCGGACCTGAAACGTCGTATTACTTACGCTTCATCGACAAGAAGAACTCATCGTTGGTCTTGGTGGTTTTCAGCTTGTCGATCAGGAACTCGATGGCGGCGACTTCGTCCATCGGGTGCAGCAGCTTGCGCAGGATCCACATACGCTGCAGCTCGTCGTCGGCGGTCAGCAACTCTTCGCGGCGGGTGCCGGAACGGTTGATGTTGATCGCCGGGAACACGCGTTTTTCCGCGATGCGACGGTCCAGGGGCAGTTCCATGTTACCGGTACCCTTGAACTCTTCGTAGATCACTTCGTCCATCTTCGAACCGGTTTCAACCAGTGCGGTGGCGATAATGGTCAGCGAGCCGCCTTCTTCGATGTTCCGCGCTGCGCCAAAGAAACGCTTCGGTTTCTCCAGGGCGTGGGCATCGACACCACCGGTCAATACCTTGCCGGAGCTCGGGATCACGGTGTTGTAGGCGCGGGCCAGGCGGGTGATCGAGTCGAGCAGGATCACCACGTCTTTCTTGTGTTCGACCAGGCGCTTGGCCTTCTCGATCACCATTTCGGCAACCTGCACGTGGCGAGTTGGCGGCTCATCGAACGTCGAGGCAACCACTTCGCCGCGCACGGTGCGCTGCATTTCGGTTACTTCTTCCGGACGTTCATCGATCAGCAGCACGATCAGGTGAACTTCAGGATTGTTGCGCGCGATGTTCGCTGCAATGTTTTGCAGCATGATGGTCTTACCGGCTTTCGGCGGTGCGACGATCAGGCCACGCTGGCCTTTGCCGATCGGGGCGCACAGGTCGATCACACGACCGGTCAGGTCTTCGGTGGAACCGTTACCGGCTTCCATCTTCATGCGCACGGTCGGGAACAGCGGGGTCAGGTTCTCGAAGAGAATCTTGTTTTTCGCGTTCTCGGGACGATCGAAGTTGATCGTGTCGACCTTGAGCAGGGCGAAATAACGCTCGCCTTCCTTCGGTGGGCGGATCTTGCCAACGATGGTGTCACCGGTGCGCAAGTTGAAGCGACGGATCTGGCTCGGCGAGACGTAGATATCGTCTGGGCCGGCAAGATAGGAGGCGTCTGCAGAGCGGAGGAAGCCGAAGCCGTCCTGGAGAATCTCCAGCACGCCATCACCGGAGATTTCCTCGCCGCTTTTCGCGTGCTTTTTCAGCAAGGAGAAAATCACGTCCTGCTTGCGCGAACGGGCCATATTTTCTATGCCCATTTCTTCGGCCAGTTGGAGCAGGTCGGTAATCGGCTTTTGCTTGAGTTCAGTCAGATTCATATAGGAATGACGTAATCATTTATGGAGGGGGGAAATTAAGCTTTTGGCTTAATGAGGCCGCGCCGCAGAGAAGGCGACAGGATCGCGTACTAATCGAAAAGGAATGCGTCGGCGACGGCTTGCAGGGGGCAGTGGAGAAACCAGTGCGGGGCCGAATGTACCACCTGAGTTTCGGAGCGTCTAGCCCTGTTTCACGAAAAAGCCCCGCTGTTTGCGGGGCTTTTTGGAGGACGCTTAGATGTTCGCGTCGAGGAAAGCTTGCAGCTGAGACTTCGACAGCGCGCCTACCTTGGTCGCTTCGACGTTGCCATTCTTGAACAGCATCAGCGTAGGAATACCACGCACGCCGTGCTTGGCCGGGGTTTCCTGGTTGTCGTCGATGTTCAGCTTGGCAATGGTCAGCTTGCCTTCGTAGGTGGTCGCAATATCGTCCAGGACTGGAGCGATCATTTTGCAAGGGCCACACCATTCAGCCCAGTAGTCAACCAGCACCGGGCCTTGAGCCTTGAGTACTTCGGCCTCAAAGGTCTCGTCGGTGACGTGCTTGATAAGATCGTTGCTCATGGATGTCTCCGGATTGTAAGCAAAAAAAACGTGGCCCATCATAGCCGCCCTTCCCCCGTTCAGGAAGCCGCCTCTGATTGAGTCTTCCTATGGTGGCGCATGAGTTTGGGTATAAGCCCAACTCAAGGCGTGACGGGCGTCACAAAGGCAATGCCGGTGCGCAATGCGGCGTTGCGCACGTGTTCCTGCATGGTTTTCTGGGCTGCGGCACTGGCGCGCCGGGCCAGGGCGCGCAGTATCCTGCGGTGCTCCTGCCACGTCTCCATGGCCCGCTCCGGCCGGATGAACGGTAGTTTCTGGCTCTCCAGGAACACCTCGGCACTGGCGCTGAGGATGCTGACCATCGCCTGATTCCCGCTGGCCAGCAGGATACGTTGATGGAATTCGAAGTCGAGCCGGGCCGCCGCTTCGAAGTCACCAGCCTTGAGCACCTTGCGCATGGCCTCGACGTTATCCTCCAGGCTGTCCAGTTCATCGATGCTCAACGTCACCGCCGCCAACCCCGCCGCGAACCCCTCCAGGGCATAACGCAACTGGAAGATATCCAACGGCGTGGCCTGGGCCGCAAAAGGCCAGGCGAACCCCGGCGACTCCTCGGCCGCTTGCACGAACACCCCTTTACCTGGTTGCACACTGACCACGCCCAAGGCGCTGAGGGACGACAACGCCTCGCGCAATGACGCCCGGCTGACCCCCAATTGCACCGCCAGGTCGCGCTGGGACGGCAAGGCGTCGCCCGGGCCGAAGCCTTGCTCCTTGATCAGTTTGCGGATGGCCTGCAGGGCCGCTTCCGGTACGGCTTGGGCGAAGGAATTCATAAAAAACTCAAGGTTCCAGTCAACGTATCGGCTAGTTGTAAAGCTATTCGAAGCCGGCGGCAAGCCACGCCCCAAAGGGGCTCGCACCGTTTTGTCGACGCTCGAAAAGGGTGCGAAAACGCCGATCACTGTTCAGACCAGTCCGACCACGCCAACTCAATAAATACCGGCCTTGCAGACGATTCGGGAGGTGATGGCATGGGCTGTGCAATCACCGCATGAACCCAATGCAGAAAATGCCTTCGCCCTTCTCGGAGAGTTGCCATGACCAAACGCTACAGCGCCCTGCTTACTGCCCTGTTTGCCAGCCTGATGCTGAGCCAGGCCCCCGCCCAGGCCAATGGTCTGGACGACATCGTTGCTCGTGGCACCCTTAAGGTCGCCGTGCCCCAGGACTTCCCGCCGTTCGGCTCGGTCGGCCCCGATATGAAGCCCCGCGGTCTCGACGTCGACACCGCCAAGCTGCTGGCCGACCAGCTCAAGGTCAAGCTGGAACTGACCCCGGTCAACAGCACCAACCGTATTCCATTCCTCACCACCGGCAAGGTCGACCTGGTTATCTCAAGCCTGGGCAAGAACGCCGAACGCGAGAAAGTCATCGACTTCTCCAAGGCTTACGCACCGTTCTACCTGGCGGTGTTCGGCCCGCCTGAAGCTGCCATCAGCAGCACTGACGACCTCAAGGGCAAGACCATCAGCGTGACCCGTGGCGCCATTGAAGACATTGAGCTGACCGCCGTCGCGCCCAAGGAAGCCACGATCAAGCGTTTCGAAGACAACAACTCGACCATCGCCGCCTACCTGGCCGGCCAGGTCGACTTGATCGCCAGTGGCAACGTGGTAATGGTGGCGATCAGCGAACGCAACCCTAAACGTGTGCCGGCGCTGAAAGTGAAGCTCAAGGACTCTCCGGTGTACGTGGGCGTGAACAAGAACGAGCCGGCGCTGCTGGAGAAGGTCAACCAGATCCTGGTCGCGGCCAAGGCGGATGGCAGCCTGGAAAAGAACGCTATGCAATGGCTGAAAGAGCCGCTGCCCGCCGATCTGTGAAGCGGAGCTGACTCATGGCGTATCAATTTGACTTTGTGCCGGTGCTGGCCAACACCGACCTGTTGCTGCGTGGCGCGCTGTTCACCCTTGAGCTGACAGCTATCGGCACCGTTCTGGGCGTGGCCCTGGGTACCGTCGGCGCTGTGGTGCGAGCGTGGAAGCTCCAGCCGTTCGCATGGTTCTTTGGCGTTTACGTCGAGTTGATTCGCAACACGCCGTTCCTGGTGCAGTTGTTCTTCATCTTCTTCGGCTTGCCGTCCCTGGGGCTGAAGATCACCGAGTGGCAAGCAGCCGTGCTGGCGATGGTGATCAACCTGGGGGCCTACTCCACGGAAATCATCCGCGCCGGTATCCAGGCCATTCCACGCGGGCAACTGGAAGCCGCCGCCGCGCTGGCCATGACGCGCTTCGAAGCCTTCCGCCACGTGGTGCTGCTACCGGCGTTGGGCAAGGTGTGGCCGGCCCTGAGCAGCCAGATCATCATCGTGATGCTCGGTTCGGCGGTGTGCTCACAGATCGCCACCGAAGAACTGAGCTTTGCCGCCAACTTTATTCAGTCGCGCAACTTCCGTGCGTTCGAAACATATGCCCTGACCACTCTGGTGTACCTGTGCATGGCGCTGATGATTCGCCAACTGCTCAACTGGATCGGCCGCCGCTTCGTGATGAGGAACAGCCGATGAGTGATTTTTCCTTCTGGGACATCGTGCGCAACCTGGCCATCGGCCTGCAATGGACGCTGCTGCTTTCACTGGTGGCATTTATCGGTGGCGGCGTGATCGGTTTGCTGGTGATGACGATGCGCATCAGCCGCAAAGCCTTCCCGCGCAACCTTGCACGCGCCTACATCGAACTGTTCCAGGGCACGCCCCTGTTGATGCAGCTGTTCCTGGTATTTTTCGGCATTGCCCTGCTGGGCGTGGATATCTCGCCCTGGCTGGCGGCGGCGATTGCCCTGACCCTGTTTACCAGCGCCTACCTCGCCGAAATCTGGCGTGGCTGCGTCGATTCCATCGCCCACGGGCAATGGGAGGCGTCGGCCAGCCTGGCGCTTAACCCGCTGGAGCAATTGCGCTACGTGATCCTGCCGCAGGCCCTGCGCATTGCCGTGGCGCCGACGGTGGGTTTCTCGGTGCAAGTGGTCAAAGGCACCGCCGTAACCTCGATCATCGGTTTCACCGAGCTGACCAAGACCGGCGGCATGCTCGCCAACGCCACCTTCGAACCCTTCATGGTCTATGGCCTGGTGGCCCTTGGTTACTTTTTGCTCTGCTACCCCTTGTCCCTCAGTGCCCGCTACCTGGAAAGGAGACTGCATGCCTCTGCTTAGAATTTCCGCCCTGCATAAGTACTACGGCGATCACCATGTACTCAAGGGCATCGACCTGACCGTTGAAGAAGGCCAGGTGGTGGCGATCATCGGCCGTAGCGGCTCGGGCAAATCCACTTTGCTGCGTACCCTCAACGGCCTGGAGTCCATCAACGACGGCGTGATCGAAGTCGATGGCGAATACCTCGACGCCGCACGCGCTGACCTGCGCAGCCTACGGCAGAAAGTCGGCATGGTGTTCCAGCAGTTCAACCTGTTCCCGCACCTGACCGTCGGCGAAAACGTGATGCTCGCGCCGCAAGTGGTGCAGAAAGTGCCCAAGGCCAAGGCCGCCCAATTGGCCAGGCAAATGCTCGAGCGGGTCGGGTTGGGTGAGAAGTTCGACGCCTTTCCCGATCGCCTGTCCGGCGGCCAGCAACAACGTGTGGCGATAGCCCGCGCCCTGGCGATGTCACCCAAGGTGCTGCTGTGCGATGAAATCACCTCGGCGCTGGACCCGGAACTGGTCAACGAAGTGCTCAGCGTGGTGCGCCAACTGGCCAAGGATGGCATGACACTGATCATGGTGACCCACGAGATGCGCTTTGCCCGGGAAGTCGGTGACAAGCTGGTCTTTATGCACCAAGGCAAAGTGCATGAGGTAGGCCCTCCCCAGGAGTTGTTCGCCAACCCAAGGACCCCTGAGTTCGCCAACTTCATCGGCTCAGTGGAGCAGCCGGGCTGATCAGCTCGAACGTACCCTGCCCCTCAAGCACGGTTTGATGACGCACTTGCAGGGCATCCGACGGCAGGTCGACATGGATTTCGACCTGCGCCGTCAGCCGTTTGCCTTTGACCGCTGCTCCTGCGGCGCTTGCCACCAGGACCTGGCCCGGTAGCAACTGCCCGCCACCATGCTCACCCGCCTGAGGCGCCGCCGCCCACTCGACGGTCAGCCCATCCACCTGGGCATGCCTGAGGTGTATACGGAACCTCCCCTGACGACCAAAACGAAAACCGCTGCCATTGGCTGCTCCGAGAAACCGCAACGCCATCGCTGAAGGCTCTACACACAGTACGCTTAGTTGCAGCGCACGCGTGCCAAGCGCCAAGGTGGAACTATCGGCCGTTTCCTCCCTGCGAATAAGGCCATAGTCGATGCGTGGCTGGCTCACCGATAGCTGGCAGTTGTCAGCCCGCGCGCTCTGGGTCGATAACACTGCACAAAAAAGTACGCCCCCCACACAGTTCAACTTAACGCCCATGGCACACCGCCGATGTCGTTTCATAGAACGTGTCATTATCAGGCTCGGCCGTGGGGGAAATGTTAAGCAGGCAGCGGGAGGAATCCGGCAATGAAACCTGCAGTGCCTGTGAGTCATTCACATCGTTCAGGAAAATCATGCCCTCACCCACCACGCTGGTTACAAAGTGATTGTCCTTGCCGAACACCGAGGCGCCCTGAGGCAGTGGTCGGCCTTGTTCATCGCTTGCCGTGACCAACAGACGGCGCACTTTCAACACATCGAACGCGACGGTATTGACTGACCCTCGGGCCGCAGAAAGCACTTGGGTGCCGTTTTTCAAGTCAACACGTTTAGGCAAGGACTGTGTCTGCACTTCGATACGGCTGCTGGTGTAAGCGGGTAGGCCCGGGATCACCGCTTGCCCGCTGAAATCGGTCCATACCGGACCTTGCGGCGTGTCGATTCTTGCAGAGCCGATATCCCCCACTGACACGATGCCGAACGTGTCCTGCACGGTGTAGGGCGAGAAGGTCACCCCACCTTCGTGAGCCACGACCCCACCTTGCAGTCGCCCGTTGTAGCCAGTGCCCAGCGCGTCGCGGGTGCCTCCCAGACTGACTTGGGTATAACGCGGCATGAAATCGACCTGGCTACGAATAGACTGCTCCCGGGCATTCATGTCGCGCTCGACACCCACCTCGTAGTTCACGTACTCATTGACCCGCTCACTCAGCGCCGTCCCGGCACGAGCGCGCTCCCCGCGGCGACTGATGTAGCTGTTCAGGCGACGATCGCCCCCCAAGGGCACGCTGACCTGCAGCCGCACGGACAGATCATTCTCCAGGTTGGCATCACGTTGGCGGTCACCCCGCGTGGCGTCACGGCGCGCCTGGGTGCTACCGACCTGCGAGTCGGCGATCAACGTGACATCGACGCGGCTGAACGACCGGTTCCATGAAGCAAACACATGCTCACTCGACTGCCCGTCAAATTGAGAACCGTGGGTATAGCCCAGGGAAAACGCACCCAGCATGGGGTCGGCCCAACTCAACGCGGCGGTGTACTGATTTTTGAAGCGTGAATCCAGTTCGTCGACCTTGGTCGCGCGACCCGCCTCCAGAACATCGCGATATCCACGGGTCTGGCGGGTTGCGCTAAGGCTCAGATCCAGGTTGTTGTAGACCGGGCTGTTGATAGACACGCTGCTGCGTGAGCCAGATAGGGCATTACGGCTGTCACGGGACAGGTTATGGCGCACGCCAACGGAAACTCGCTGGAAAAATACGCTGCCCAATGTCCCTCCTGCTGACCAATAGTCATCGGCGCTCAACATGCCAAACCCCGCAGACGAGTCACGCCCCAGCCCCCAGGTACCGCTACCCATCGCAACTACCGGCGTCGGGGACTCCCCCTGTGCATCATCACGTACCTTGCCAAGGGAGAAGTAATAGCCGGGCGCCGCAGGCGCTGCCCCCGCGAAAGAAGCCGCCGGCACCACGAAGTTGCGCCTGGCGCCTTGCACATCGATCAAGCTGACCTCCAGGTCGCTGGTGCCATTGAGCAAGGGCAATCCGGTAAGCCTGAAGGGACCTTCGGGCACCAGCGTGCTGTGGATCAACACACCGGACTGACGCACTTCTACCCGCGACTGGCTCTGGGCCAAGCCTTCTACCACGGCATTGTTGCTACCCGCCGGCGCACGCAACTGGCCATCGGGAGAGAACTGCACACCGGACATTTGGATCCCCCCAAACAGCGGGTTGCTGCTGGAGAGCTGGCCGACCTGGAAAGTCGATTTCAGCGCAGTAATATCCTTCTGGGCATAGGCATAGAGGTGCTCATTGCGGCTTGACCCGTTGTCGGACACATAGAACTGACGGCTGCGAACAATCCAGTCGCCCAGATTGAAGCCCGCCTCGGTGTAGGCTGAAACAAACCGACTGCTCCCTGTGCGCGAGTGGCTGTCGAAGCCCTGCACGTCATAGTTGAACAACCCCGCAGCACCGCCCCGCGCGAAGTGCCCGGACTCCCATTGCGGTTCGCGAAGTGATTGGGTGGGCACGACCAGCGCTACCTCATCGCTGCCCGGCCGCAGACGTATCATCGTCGTCGGGAAAGCACCGAGGAAATCATGGCAGACTCGATCTTCGGTAGGGCCCGCCTGGAAGATGCCATCGGGTTTTACCAGCCCGGCTTTTTCCAGCAACCCCGCGGTGAAACACAGCTGCCCTTGTGAATCAAACCGCGCATCCACCAAGCCGAGCGGGTTCCCATTGACCCGTAACCCGACCACCTGGACACCTTCGCGAAAACGCGTTGCGGTGCGGAAGTAGTCGGAAACCTTCGGGTCAATACCATGGGCGGTCAGCGCGGCGAGGTCGAAGCCTTCGCCCAACTCCAGCGCAGGAACAGCGCCAGGCAGGCTCCACAATGTTGCGACCCCCATCAGCAGCGTGGGACGACGGGGCCACGACAAGGTCATTAATGTGTTGCTCAACAGGTTGGTCATGGGTCGATCAAACCCCATCGGTCTTGATCGAGGCCCTGTAGCTGCCCGCCGAAAACCCGTAGACCGTGGCGGGCTGCATGTCGACGGCAGTCGAACCCTCCAGCGCCCCGTCCACCCTTAATTCGAGCGCTTCGCCTGGCAAAACGTAGGTACGCGGCAAAGTCCCCAGGGTTCCTTGCGGAAACATCCTCACCTGCGGCGCCAGGCGCACGATGTAGGCACTGTCGTTATTAACCGTGAGGCGCCCCCCCACACGCTTCCATGTCAACAGTTCCCACGGGGTGTCATGCACAGGCAAGCCACGTGGGTGCAGGATAAGCGGCAGATTCTGCCGCAGGGTGATACCGATGGTCGCACCGCCCGCAGCACTCGCCTGGGGGATACCCTCGAAGGTCACGCGCTTCAACCGCTGGGTTTTCAGTGGCTCCTTCAGCGTACTGATGAAGCGCACCAACTGGGTTTCACCCGCCTCCACTCGTGTAATGGGGGGTGTCACGATCAATAGCGGCTCCACGTCCTCCGGCACGTTCGCCACGACAGAATGAAGCAACGCCGGCGTCGCATCGGTGTTCTTGATATTTATCGTGGCCTCGCCCTGTTCCTCATAGAGCAAGACCACCGTTGTTTCTGGCAACATACCGTCGGCGGCTGCAACCGGGATAAAACACAACCCCACACTTGCACCAAACACCCACGCACGACTAATTACTGAAAGGCCATTCACTCAGCTTCCCCACACCTTGAAGTTGGCCATATATAGCCAGGCGCTAAAGAACAGCCGATAAGAAATAGACACTTTCCAACCAGCTGTATTTTATTTATTAGTAGATATAACTCAACTCAAGCGTTGCGCGCCCGTCGAGGGTTATGTCACGGCTCAAGTCCAAGTCGGCGCCTTTGTTGATAACCGGCCTAACGGCGATAGTGCCGGTAAGTTGTGAGATCGAGGCTGGAGTAACCGCCGTGCTGCTGCGCCACGAATGCTGACTCGGTGATTGGGCAACTTTGCCATCACCGCTTTGCCAGGCTCCGGTCCCGACCCGCATGATGGGATACAGCGCGGCGGTCGACGACCTGAGGTCCTTGAGGGCGACCGCGAATCCGCCGGTCTTGCGGCCCGAGGTGATGCCCAAGCCATAGTTGTGTGCCTCGGTGTAGCCTGCGCCCAGCACATTGAGAATACCCGGCACCTTGCTGCCAGGCTGCAGGTCGACAAATTTCAGCCCGAAAAGAGTGGGCGTTGTGCCGCAACTGACGGTCAGGGGGGTGGTCTTTTCCGCCAGCGGGTTGAACGCGGTTGAAGACAGCTGACCCGAGGGAATGTTGCCATAGTTGATAATGCCACCGCCGGTCATGCTCAGGTTACAAGCGGCGGGTTTGATAGTGCCCCTGACGATCAGTTCGGCGCTGGTCGAGGCATGGGCATTGAGAGTGGCGGCCACGCAAGCGAGACCAAGAGTCAATCCAACAATTTTTTTCATAGTTAACCTGTCACTGAAAGTTTTCAGGTGTATTTATTTTTGCCTAACCGTCACGAAGCATAAATAAATAACACCACGGCAAAATTGCCGAGTGACAGTCTGTCGCTTTGGCACCTCACTATAGAATAAGACGACACATCAAATACCGTGAGATCGATGAAAATAAACCGTCGGTGGTACGAGCCTCGGCAGTCAGTTTAAATACAAGAGCGAACAAACAATCGACATCATACTTGTAGGCAAAATCATAATTTGCCTTATGACCATCTAAAGTTAAAACTTCCTACATGGCTGCCGACAACTTCAACAAGCGCGAGGAAAGACAGGCTGCATTTCCCACGATATAGCCCTACAGATAGCCTCAGAAAAATTCCCGAAGCACTACGCGTTGGCTCCAGCGGTCGATCGTGGCACGATGGTCAGGTTATCGACCGAGAACCCTTAACCATGCCGCAATCCCAGCCCAAGAATCTGTCCCTGATCGCCGCCATCGACCTGGGCTCCAACAGCTTTCACATGGTCGTGGCCAAGGCCCAGAACGGTGAGATCCGCATCCTTGAGCGACTCGGGGAAAAAGTGCAGCTGGCTGCCGGTATCGACGACGAGCGCCAGCTCAATGAAGAATCCATGCAGCGCGGGCTCGATTGCCTGAAACGGTTTGCCCAACTGATCAACGGCATGCCCCTGGGCGCCGTGCGAATCGTTGGAACGAACGCCCTGCGCGAGGCGCGCAACCGTGGTGAATTCATCCGCCGCGCCGAGGAGATCCTCGGGCACCCGGTCGAAGTCATCTCCGGCCGTGAAGAAGCACGCTTGATCTACCTCGGCGTGTCCCACACCCTGGCCGACACGCCTGGCAAACGCCTGGTCGCCGACATTGGCGGCGGCAGTACCGAATTCATCATTGGCCAGCGCTTCGAGCCGCTGCTGCGCGAAAGCCTGCAGATGGGCTGCGTCAGCTACACCCAACGCTATTTCAAGGATGGCAAGATCACCCCGGCACGCTATGCCCAGGCCTACACGGCGGCGCGGCTGGAGATCATGAGCATCGAGCACGCCCTGCACCGCCTGACCTGGGATGAGGCCATCGGTTCGTCTGGCACCATCCGCGCCATTGGCCTGGCCCTCAAAGCCGGGGGCCACGGCACTGGCGAGGTCAACGCCGAAGGCCTGGCGTGGCTCAAGCGCAAACTCTTCAAGCTGGGGGACGCCGAGAAAATCGACTTCGACGGCATCAAGCCTGATCGTCGCACGATCTTCCCGGCGGGCCTGGCGATTCTCGAAGCGATCTTCGACGCCCTCGAACTGCAGCGCATGGACCACTGTGACGGCGCCCTGCGTGAAGGCGTGCTCTACGACCTGTTGGGCCGTCATCACCACGAGGACGTGCGTGAGCGCACGCTGACCTCGCTGATGGAGCGTTACCACGTCGACCTGGAGCAAGCAGCCCGCGTGGAGCGCAAGGCCCTGCACGCCTTCGACCAGGTGGCCGAGGACTGGGACCTGGAAGACGGCGTATGGCGCGAACTCCTGGGCTGGGCTGCCAAGGTGCATGAAGTGGGCCTGGATATCGCCCACTATCATTACCACAAGCACGGCGCCTACCTGATCGAACACTCGGACCTGGCAGGTTTCTCCCGGGAAGACCAGCAAATGCTCGCCCTGCTGGTGCGCGGCCATCGCCGCAACATCCCCAAGGACAAGTTCGCTGAGTTCGGTGACGACGGCATCAAGCTGATTCGCCTGTGCGTGCTGCTGCGCTTTGCGATCCTGTTCCACCACATTCGTGGCACCCAGGAAATGCCCCAGGTGACCCTGCGCGCCAACGGCGACAGCCTGGATGTGGTGTTCCCGAAAGGCTGGCTGGATGAGAACCAACTGACCCAGGCGGATTTTGGCCAGGAAGCCGAGTGGCTGACGCGGGTGGGGTTCAGTCTGAACCTGCGCTGATCCAACGCAAAGAACACGACAAAACAAATGTGGGAGGGGCTTGCCCCCTCCCACATTTTTTTAGTTCACGGTGAGAATCGGGCTGCCCAACTTCTCCAGCAACGTCGCCTGTGCACTGCGCGGGTTCTGGTTACCGGTCGGCGTGTTGCGCACATAACGGCCGTCCGACTGCAGGCTCCAGCTGTGGGTGTTGTCGGTCAGGTAGCTTTCCAGCTCCTTCTTCACCCGCATGATCAGCTTCTTGCCTTCGACCGGGAAGCACGTCTCTACACGCTTATCGAGGTTGCGCTCCATCCAGTCGGCACTGGAGAGGAACATCTGCTCTTCGCCGCCGTTGAGGAAGTAGAACACCCGCGTGTGCTCCAGGAAGCGGCCGATGATCGAGCGCACATGAATGTTGTGCGACACCCCGACGATGCCAGGACGCAGGCAGCACATGCCACGCACCACCAGGTCGATACGCACGCCAGACTGGCTGGCCTTGTACAGGGCGCGGATGATCTTCGGATCGGTCAGCGAGTTGAACTTGGCGATGATGTGCGCCGGCTTGCCGTCGAGGGCGAACTGGGTCTCGCGGGCAATCATGTCGAGCATGCCCTTCTTGAGCGTGAACGGCGCGTGCAATAGCTTCTTCATGCGCAACGTCTTGCCCATGCCGATCAGCTGGCTGAACAACTTGCCAACGTCTTCACACAAGGCATCGTCGGAGGTCAGCAGGCTGTAGTCGGTGTAGAGCTTGGCATTGCCGGCGTGGTAGTTACCGGTGCCCAAGTGGGCGTAACGCACGATTTCACCGGCTTCGCGGCGCAGGATCAGCATCATCTTGGCGTGGGTCTTGAAGCCGACCACGCCATAGATCACCACCGCGCCCGCCGCTTGCAGGCGGCTGGCCAGTTGCAAGTTGGACTCTTCGTCGAACCGTGCACGCAACTCGATCACCGCGGTGACCTCTTTGCCGTTACGCGCGGCGTCGACCAGTGCGTCGACGATTTCCGAGTTGGCGCCGGAGCGATACAGGGTCTGGCGTACGGCCAAGACATGCGGGTCCTTGGCGGCCTGGCGCAGCAGGTCGACCACCGGAGTGAAGGACTCGAACGGGTGCAACAGCAGGATGTCCTGCTTGCTCACCACACTGAAAATGTTCTCGCTGTTCTGCAGCAGTTTCGGGATCTGCGGGGTGAACGGCGTGTATTGCAGCTCCGGGTGGCTGTCCAGGCCGGTGATGCTGAACAGGCGCGTCAGGTTCACCGGGCCATTGACCTGGTACAACTCGGTCTCGCTCAGGTTGAACTGCTTGAGCAAGTAGTCCGACAGGTGTTTGGGGCAGGTGTCGGCCACTTCCAGGCGCACCGCATCACCGTAGCGCCGCGAGAACAACTCGCCACGCAGGGCGCGGGCCAAGTCTTCGACGTCTTCGGAGTCCAGCGCCAGGTCAGCGTTACGGGTCAGGCGGAACTGGTAGCAGCCTTTTACCTTCATGCCCTGGAACAGGTCATCGGCGTGCGCATGGATCATCGACGACAGGAATACATAGTTATCGCCAGCCCCCCCCACCTCTTCCGGTACCTTGATGATCCGTGGCAACAGACGCGGGGCAGGGATGATCGCCAGGCCGGAATCGCGACCGAAGGCGTCGATACCTTCCAGCTCGACGATGAAGTTGAGGCTCTTGTTCACCAGCAAGGGGAACGGGTGCGTCGGGTCGAGGCCGATCGGGGTGATGATCGGTGCGATCTCGTCGCGGAAGTAGCGGCGCACCCAGGTCTTGATCTTGGTGGTCCAGTGACGGCGACGGATGAAGCGGACCTGATGTTTTTCCAGTTCCGGCAGCAGGATATCGTTGAGGATCGCGTACTGGCGATCCACATGACCGTGTACCAGCTCGCTGATGCGCGCCAGTGCCTGGTGCGGCTGCAGGCCATCGGCGCCGGCTTGCTCGCGGGCGAAGGTGATCTGCTTCTTGAGGCCGGCGACACGGATTTCGAAAAACTCGTCCAGGTTGCTGGAGAAGATCAGCAGGAATTTCAGCCGCTCCAACAGCGGGTAGGACTCATCCAGCGCCTGTTCCAGCACACGAATGTTGAATTGCAATTGTGACAGTTCACGGTGGATGTACAGGCTGCTGTCATCCAGGTTGGTCACGGCGACCACCGGGGCAGGCACGGGCGGCTCGGCCACCACCACAGGCGCAGCGGGCTCGTGCTCCGGCGGGGTCTCGGTGACTTGTTCAACCACCGGGTGAGCGTCTTTTACGGCAACTTCTGTGAGTCCTTCGGTATTCATCGAGTGTTCCTGTGAGGGCTATTGTTGCTCTCTAAGCAATTGTGCAGCGCGGGCGGCGAAGTAGGTCAGGATGCCATCGGCCCCGGCGCGTTTAAAGGCTGTCAGGGATTCTAGGATCACCCCTTCACCCAGCCATCCATTCTGTATTGCAGCCATGTGCATCGCGTATTCGCCGCTGACCTGATAAACGAAAGTCGGCACTTTGAATTCGTCTTTGACCCGATAAAGGATGTCCAGGTAAGGCATCCCCGGCTTGACCATCACCATGTCGGCGCCTTCGGCCAGGTCGGCCGCCACTTCGTGCAGGGCTTCATGGCTGTTGGCCGGGTCCATCTGGTACGAGGCCTTGTTGGCCTTGCCCAGGTTGAGCGCGGAGCCCACCGCATCGCGAAACGGGCCGTAATAGGCGCTGGCGTACTTGGCCGAGTAGGCCATGATCCGCACGTTCACGTGGCCGGCCAGCTCAAGGGCTTCGCGGATCGCCTGGATACGGCCATCCATCATGTCCGACGGCGCAACCACCTGGGCACCCGCGGCAGCGTGGGACAAGGCTTGCTTGACCAGCGCGTCGACGGTGATGTCGTTTTGAACATAGCCGTCTTCGTCAAGAATGCCATCCTGCCCATGGGTGGTGAACGGGTCCAACGCCACATCGGTAATCACCCCAAGCTCAGGGAACCGCTCGCGCAAGGCACGGGTAGCGCGCTGTGCAATCCCTTGCGGGTTCCAGGCTTCGGCAGCATCCAGGGACTTGAGTTCAGAAGGCGTGACCGGGAACAACGCCAATGCCGGAATCCCCAGCTCGACCCATCCTGCGGCTTCTTCAAGCAGCAGATCAATGGTCAAGCGCTCCACACCCGGCATCGAAGCCACCGCTTCCCGACGATTTTCACCGTCCAGCACAAACACCGGCAGGATCAGATCGTTCGTCGTCAGCACGTGTTCACGCACCAGGCGGCGAGAAAAATCATCACGGCGATTGCGACGCAGACGGGTGGCGGGGAACAGGCGATTGGCAGGGGTAAAGCTCACGACAGACTCCTGAGCCCGGGTTTACGGGCGAGCGTTGCAGTTATAAGCGGCCATTATGACGAAGGTATGACAGTTGTGCTTACCGATGCGACCTGTAGTCGCATTCGTCATTTTGGTGGGAATTGTTCACTTCGTGACACATCTCGATACTTTCATGAATCTTCGTGAAGGCGTAGGCTGCGCGTTCATTTCGCCAGCACCCAGACCATGCTTCAACAATTTCTGCATGACTTCGGCTACTTTGCCCTGTTCCTAGGCACCTTCTTTGAAGGCGAGACCATCTTGGTGCTCGCAGGCTTCCTGGCGTTCCGTGGCTACATGGATATCAACCTGGTGGTCGTGGTTGCGTTTTTCGGCAGCTACGCCGGCGATCAGCTTTGGTATTACATGGGCCGAAAACACGGTCGCAAGCTGTTGGCGCGCAAGCCACGCTGGCAATTGATGGGCGACAAGGCCCTGGAACACATTCGCAAGCACCCAGATATCTGGGTACTGAGCTTCCGCTTCGTGTATGGGCTGCGCACTGTCATGCCGGTGGCGATCGGCTTGTCCGGTTACCCACCGATGCGCTACCTGATCCTCAATGGCATTGGTGCCGCGATCTGGGCTGCCGCCTTGGGCGCGGCGGCGTATCACTTCGGCGCCGTGCTGGAAGGCATGCTCGGCAGCGTCAAGAAATACGAGCTGTGGGTATTGGGTGCATTGCTGGTACTGGGCTTCGGCCTCTGGCTGCGCCGCCGCTTCAAGAATGCGCGCATCGCCCGTGAAGCCTGCGCCGAAGCCAAGGCTCGGCTTACCGCCGAGCCCGCCCGGGTCGAAGCCCCTAAGACACCAGTCGAGTAACCTGGCTTCTGCAGCAGTAGAGGCCAATCACGCTGAGCAGGCTGTAACTCAGCAGGCCCAGCCAGCCCAGGTTGCTGGCCGGCCATAACCCGACCAATGGCGCCAGCCATACCAGCGGTACATTCAGCACCAGCCTCAAGAGTTCGGCCTTCAATGCCCATGGCCGGTTCTCCAAGGCCACGCCCAGCGTAAACAGCCCCAGCGCCATGGCGCTCCACCCCAGGATCAGCGCCGGCAAGGGCAAATTTTCGCCGAAATTCATCAAATAGCTGCCAAAACCCACATACGCCGCGAATTGCAGTGCGATGTAGACCTGCTGGCGCACATCCAACGGCACTTCGAATTTGCGGAACTGGCTCAAGTCGTGTTTCGCCAGGGGGTACTTGGCCTTCACATCTGCCGGGCGCCAGCCGGTGCGCATGAACCAGATGCGCAGCTTGTCCCACCGGCTCTCGGTGCGCCGCGCGTCACTCCACAGTTGTGCATAGAACTGCAGGTTCGCCCATAGCGGGTTCCAACTGGCCAACGGCGTGGTGACGCCAAAAATCACCGGCTCATTATCGTCCTCCTCCTGGAAGGTGCCGAACAGCCGGTCCCAAAGAATGAACACCCCGCCGTAGTTGCGATCCATGTAGAGAGCGTTCTGTGCATGGTGGGCCCGATGGTTGGACGGCGTGACGAAAAACCACTCATACCAGCCGAGCTTCGGCACGTGACGGGTGTGCACCCAGAATTGATACAGCAAATTGAGCGAGGCCACGCTGATAAACACCACCAGTGGCACGCCCAGCACCGCCAGGGGCAGGTAGAAGATCCAGCTGAGCAGGAAGCCGGTGCTGGTCTGGCGCAGGGCGGTGCTGAGGTTGTAGTCCTCGCTCTGGTGATGCACCGAGTGCGCGGCCCAGAGGATGTTGCGTTCGTGGCCCATGCGGTGCAGCCAGTAGTAGCAGAAGTCATAGAACACAAAGGCGAACACCCACGTCCAGACACTCTGGGCAGGCAGTTCGATGAGTGCGAGATGCTCGAGGGCGAACGCGTAGGTCAAGAGCCCCACGCCCTTGGTCAGCAACCCCGTGGTCGTCGATAGCACACCGGTGCTGAGGCTGTTGATGGCATCGGCGACCCGGTAGTTGCGCTCGCCGCGCCAGCGGTCGGCAAGCAGCTCCACGACGATCAAGGCGATGAAAAACGGTACCGCGTAAGGCACGAAGTCCATGGTCTGGTCCGGTCTGTTTTTGTTACATCAAGATTAGGTGGAGCCGTGCGAGATCCCATTGGCAACAGATGACAAATTAGTAGACATTTAACGCCAAGAACCCAGGAGAAATGCCCATGAGCAAAAAGATTGCAGTGATCCTTTCCGGCTGTGGCGTATATGACGGCGCAGAGATCCACGAAAGCGTGATCACCTTGCTGCGCCTGGACCAGCGTGGCGCTCACGTCCAATGTTTTGCCCCGGATATCGCGCAATTGCATGTGATCAACCACCTCACCGGCGAAGAGATGCCCGAGTCGCGCAATGTGCTGGTGGAGTCGGCCCGGATCGCCCGGGGCAACGTGAAAGACCTGCGCGAGGCCAACGCCGAGGAGTTCGATGCGCTGATCGTGCCAGGCGGGTTTGGCGCGGCGAAAAACCTCTCCAACTTTGCCGTGGAAGGCGCCGGCTGCAGCGTCAACCCGCAGGTTCTGGAGCTGGCCGAGGCCTTTGCCGAAGCGGGCAAGCCTGTAGGGCTGATCTGCATCTCCCCTGCCCTCGCGGCAAAGATCTACGGCCCGGGCGTGACCTGCACCATCGGCAACTGTGCCGAGACCGCCGCCGCACTGGACAAGATGGGCGCCACTCACCAGGAATGTGCGGTGGAAGATATCGTCGAAGACAAGGCGCGCAAGCTGGTGACCACGCCGGCGTATATGCTCGGCAAGAACATCAGTGAGGTCGCTTCGGGGATCAATAAGCTGGTGGACCGAGTGCTGGAATTGACCCACGAGAACGACTGATGCCCTCCGTGTAGGAGCGAGCTTGCTCGCGAAAAACGTCAACGAAAACGCGAGCACGCAGCAAGAACGCGGTGTTCTCAGGCGCTTCGCGAGCAAGCTCGCTCCTACACAGCCTTCATCAACCGCGTGAGAATGCGGTCCAACGCATTGGCAAACGCCTGCTTCTCCTTCTCCCCGTGAGGCGGCGGGCCACCGCCCATCTGGCCTTGCTCACGCAGGTCAGTGAACAGGTTACGCACCGCCAGGCGTTCGCTCATGTTCGCGGGGCTGAACTCTTTGCCCCGCGGATCGAGCGCCGTGACGCCCTTCTTCACCAAACGATCGGCCAGGGGCACATCGCTGCAGATCACCAGTTCACCGGGCACGGCGTGCTCTACCAGGTAGTCATCGGCCGCATCCGGGCCGCTGGGCACCACGATCAGCTTCACACAGGCAAAGCTCGGCTTGATCTGGCTCTGCCCGGCCACCAATACCACCTCGAACTGGCGCTTGAGGGCAAACTTCACCACTTGGTCCTTGGCTGCGCGCGGGCAGGCGTCTGCATCGATCCACACCCGCATACTTATGCGACCACCCGGCGCTTCTCGGCCAAGCGGCTGCGGCCATACAGCACCACAATCGCCAGGATCGCCAACGCCTGCGCACTCAACGAGTACGCATCGGCGTGGATGCCCAGCCAGTCGAAGTCAAAGAATGCCACCGGGCGTGTGCCGAAGATGCCAGCTTCCTGCAACGCCTTCACGCCATGCCCGGCAAACACCACCGAGAGCGCACACAGCAATGCCGCGTTGATACCGAAGAACAACGCCAGCGGCAGCTTCGCCGAACCGCGCAGGATCACCCATGCCAGGGCCACCAACAGCACCAGCGCCGTGGCGCCACCCGCCAACACCGCGTTGTGCCCGGCCGGGCCGGCTTGCAGCCACAGGGTTTCGTAGAACAGGATCACTTCGAACAGCTCGCGGTACACCGAGAAGAACGCCAGCATCGCAAAGCCGAAGCGCCCACCGCCGCCCACCAGGCTGCTCTTGATGTAGTCCTGCCAGGCGGCCGCGTGGCGTCGGTCGTGCATCCACACACCAAGCCACAGCACCATCACGCTGGCGAACAGGGCCGTGCAACCCTCAAGCAGTTCGCGCTGGGCGCCGCTTACGTCAATCACATAGGCCGCCAGTGCCCAGGTCGCCAGACCCGCCAGCAGCGCCAGGCCCCAACCCACGTTGACGCTGCGCACCGCCGATTGCTGGCCGGTGTTACGCAGGAACGCGAGGATCGCGGCCAGTACCAGGATCGCTTCCAGGCCTTCACGCAACAGGATCAGCAAGCCAGAGATATAACTCAACGACCAGCTCAGGCCGTCGCTGCCCAGCAAGCCGGCAGATTCGGTGAGCTTGCCCTTGGCCACGTCCAGGCGCTGTTGCACCTGCTCGACCGGCAAACCGTCCTGCAATGACTGCCGGTAGGCCATCAGCGCTTTCTCGGTGTCCTTGCGCACGTTGGCGTCGACGTTGTCCAGGGAGCTTTCTACCAGCTCGAAGCCTTCCAGGTACGCGGCCACCGACAGGTCGTAGGCCTGCTCGTGGTCACCCTTCTGGAACGCGGCCAGGCTCTTGTCCAGCGTGGTGGCGGTGTAGTCGAGCAACTGCGCCGGGCCGCGCTTGACCTGCGGCGGTTGCGCACGCTGCGCGCGAAACGTCGCAGCCGCCGCAGGGCCGTTTGCGGCCAGCACTTCGTTGGGGGTCTGGCGGGCCAGGTCGGCGAGGTTGAACGGCTGCTCGCTGTTCGCGGCGGCCGGGTCGGCAGTGAATCCGGCGATGTAGGTGGCCAGGTCCCAGCGCTGGCGGTCGTCCAGCTGGTCGGTGAAGGACGGCATGTCGGTGCCTTCGACGCCCAGGCCGAGGGTGTTGTAGATCGCGTAGAGGCTCAGGCGATCCAGGCGCACAGCATCCCGCAGGTTGGCGGGCGGCGGCGTCATACCCACGCTGGCCGGGCCGTCACCGGCGCCAGCAGTGCCATGGCATACCGAGCAATGCTGGGCGTAGAGCGGTGCTCCGCGCGTTGGGTCAGGGGTGATCGCCGGAGCTTGGCTGACTTCATAAGCCACTGCCAACTGCGCGCCCAATTGACGGGCTTGGCGAGCGACTGTAGGGCCGTCCTGATGGACGGTTACCGCCGCTAACAGTTCGTCGACGCCTTTGACCAACGCCGCGCGCTCCGGCCGCTGTGGCAGTTCTGCCACCAGGCCCTGCAACACCCCGAGAAATTCCAGTTGTTCGCGGTATTCGGATTCATCGATAACCTTGCCCGCCTCCACCGTCGCGGGATAGTCAGCGCCAATGTAGTCCAGCAAATGCAGGGCTTGTGGCGCGCCCTCGGCAGTCGCGGCCAACAGGTTGAAGCTGCACGACATCAACGCCGGCAACATCAGCCAGGCGAGAAAACGGAAGGGGGCAGTCATGAACGAATCTCAAAGGGAAATACGAAGTAACACATTGTTAGGGCTTAACGGATTTGACTCAAGGCGTAAGTGATTGGGCGTTTGCACGGGAGGGCAGTTTCAGAAGCGGACTAGTGGCGCTTTTGTTGAGGTTGCTAGGCAAAAAGCCATTGTTTTGCCATTAATGGTGCTTATAATGCCGCGCCCTGTTAGTGCGAAAGGGAATTTCGTTCCTCGTTTTTATGAGGAATGACCACATCGGTTGATACTTTCAGGGAAGAAGTCTGCATGGCATTTCGCGCCTTACCTTCGCTCGCGCTCGCGGCGGTGACGTTGTTGTCCGGCTGTTCGATGTTCCGCAGCTACGACAACGAGCTGCAAGCCACCAATCAGCAATTGGCCACCGGCAATGTCGACGCCGCCCTGACCCTGCTGGAAAAGAACAACACCGGCGACGACAAGGACCTGCTCTATTTCTTCGAAAAGGGCGAGCTGCTGCGTGCCAAGGGTGATTTGACCGGTAGCCAGACCGCCTGGCGCAGCGCCGACCTGCAAGTCTACCAGTGGGAGGAGTCGGTCAAGTTCGACAGCGCCAAGTACCTCGCCCAGTTCGGCAGTTTCCTCGCCAACGACAAGGTGCGTCGCTACGAAGGCTATGACTACGAAAAGGTCATGCTGACAACGCAGATGGCCCTGAACCTGCTGGCCATTAACGACTTCGACGGTGCACGCACCGAAATCAAGAAGACGCATGAACGCGAAGCAGTCATCGCCGACCTGCGCGACAAGGAATACCTCAAGCGCGAGGACGAAGCCCAGCGCGAAGGCGTGACCACCCAGATGAAAGACCTGCGCGGCTATCCAGTGGAAACCCTGGACGCGCCGGAAGTGGTCGGCCTCAAAAACAGTTACCAGAGTGCGTTCAGCCATTACCTGGCGGGTTTCGTCTACGAAGCCCTGGGCGAAAAAGACCTGGCCGCGCCAGGGTATCGCAAGGCCGCCGAGCTACGCCCCAACACCCCGCTGCTGGAAAAGGCCCTGCTCGACCTGGACAAATCCAAGGTCGGCGCCGATGAAACCGACGTGTTGATCGTGGTGCAGAGCGGCCTGGCACCGGCCCGTGACTCGATTCGCCTGCCGCTGCCAATCCCGATCAATGGCAACCTGGTGATCACCCCGCTGTCGTTCCCGGTGATCAAGGCGGACACCTCCACCGCGCCCTTCGCCCAGATCGGCGTCGACGGCCAGCAACAGAACCTCACTGCACTCAACAGCACCACGGCGATGTCCCGCCGCGCCCTGCGCGACGACATGCCGGGGATCATCCTGCGTACCACGGTGCGTGCGGTCACCCGTGGCGTGGCGCAAAACAACCTGAACAAGACCAACCCCATGGCGGGCCTGGTGCTGGGTATCGCCTCGGCCGTCACCGAAGGTGCCGATACCCGCACCTGGCGCACCCTGCCGGACATGACCCAGGTGACTCGCTTGCGCCTCAAGCACGGTGAGCACCAAGTCAGCCTGCCCAATGCCCTGGGCGGCACGCTGGTGACAGTCAAGGCCGATCAGCGTTACCAGGTCGTGACCCTGCGCGTCGTCGGCAACCAGGTATTCGCTGGCGGCCTGGCCGCCCATGTGGTGCCAAGTACCGTCAACCAGGCCATCGCCCTCAAACAACCTTAAGGAGCACGCTATGCGTCATTTCATCCTCGGCGCCCTGGCGCTGGTCCTGCTTGCCGGCTGCGCCACCCCGCCGCCACCGGAACCCGGCAGCGCCGCGAGCAAAATCGTGGTCATGGGCAAGTTCAAGGGCATTGCAGTCGGCGCCATCCGTGTTGCCCGCGAGAACGGCTTCCTCACCGCCAAGGTGCAGTTGAGCAACATCACCAGCAGCAACCAGATGATGTATTACCGCTTCGCCTGGCTAGGGGCAGACGGTTTCCCGGTGGGCGAAGAAGAAACCTGGAAGGTGCTGAACCTGTACGCCAACCAGGCGACCTTCCTGCCGGCGATTGCCAATTTGCCGCAGGCGGCGGACTTCCGTCTTGAAGTGAAAACCCCTTGAGCCGTCCATCCTTTTTGCTGCTGAGAGATTTCCCAATGTTTGCACGCTTCTCGATCCTTGCCGCCGTCGCCATCCTGGCCAGCGGCTGCGCCAACACGTCCCCGGTACTGGGCGGTAAAAACATCAGCTACGGCGATACCAAGGCCGTGGAACTGGTGACTAACGAGTTCGGTTCCACCGACCTGCAGATGATCGCCGAAAGCATGACCCGCTCCCTGGCCCAGTCCGGAATCCTGCAAGGCCGTCCGGTGGTGCAGGTGTACGACGTGAAGAACAAGACCAGCGAGTACATCGATACCCGCGAAATCACCACGTCGATCAAGACCCAACTGATGAAGACCGGCACCGCACGCTTCGCCAGCGACAACACTGACATGCAGAGCCAGGTCGACCAGCTCAAGCTGCAGAACCAGAGCGGGCTGTACAAGAAGTCCACCGTCAGCAAGACCGGCAACATGGTTGCCGCCAAATACCGCCTGGAAGGCTCCATCAGCTCCATCGTCAAGCGCAGCGCTGACTACAAGGACGTGTTCTACAAATTCAGCCTGCAGCTGATCGACGTCGAGAGCGGCCTTGCCGAATGGATGGACGAAAAAGAAATCCGCAAGACCACGGAGCGCTAAACAATGCGTGCATGGATCGGCATGATCGGCCTGCTGTGCGCCTTCGGCGCCTCGGCCGCCCCGAAAATCGCGGTGACCGACCTGGCCTATGAGGCACGGGTCGAGGAATACATCCACCAGGTTTCGGCGAGCAACAACTTCCAGGCCAGCGCTTACCACGCCAGCGGCGCCTCGAACTACAGTGAGTACGAAAGCCGTACCAGCTACATCGAACAGACCGAGCTGCGCAAATTCAGCGGTGATATCAAGGGTGAAATCCTCAAGTCCCGGCAGTTCCAACTGGTGCAGGGCACGCCCTACACCGCCGAGGCCAAGGGTGACGTCTACGATGTGATCAAGCGCATCAAGGCCGGCAACTTCAAGGGTGCGGACTACGTGTTGTTCGGCACCCTGTCAGACATCGATTTCACCCAGGACATCAATGCCCTGGACCACACCAACGGTTACTCGGCGGTGCTGGGCCTGACGCTGGTGGCGGATTTCAGCCTGATCAATACGCGCACCTACGAGATCACCTCGGCGTTTACCGCCATGGGTGAAGGCCAGGACACCAAGCTGGTGAACAGCCGTGATGTACGCGTAAGCCTGAATCGGCCGCGTGTGGTCAGGGAAGTATCGAAAGCCTTGGGTGAGGATGTGGCTCGGCAGTTGGCGGAGCAGTTGGGGGGTGGGTATCAAGACCCGGGCCAACCGCCGTTGCGCAACAACCTGCCAAGGGATGAAGCGCCGAAGATCTTGCGCTGAACCGGGACGTCACCAGCAACTCAAAGGCTTGCTCACGAATGCGGTAGATCAGTCAGTACTTCTGTTAACTGACACGCCACATTCGCGAGCAAGCCCGCTCCCACCTTCTCTAGACGTCTTCTTCAGTTGAATCGTGGTTTACGCCGTGGCGCGATGCAAGCTGGCCAGAAAACCTGCCGCCCCCACGAACAAGCCGGCAAACGTACGGTTCATACGCTTCTGTTGCTTGGGCGTACGCAACAGGCGCAAGACTTTCGACGCCAGCCCCGTATACCCCGCCATCACGACCATATCGACGCAGATCATCGTTGCACCCAGGATCAGGTACTGGACCAGCAGGGGCGCCTGCGGGTTCACGAACTGCGGCAGTACTGCCAGCATGAACACCAGGGCCTTGGGGTTGCTGGCGTTGACCAGAAAGCCACGGAACATCATTGCCATCGGCTTGCCGATTGGGCGCACGGCTGCGTCATCGGTCATGTCCATGGGCAAGGCTCGCCATTGCTTGATGGCCAGGTACACCAGGTACGCCACGCCAAACCATTTGATCGCATAGAAGGCAGTGGACGACGTCGCCAGAATGGCGCCCAGGCCGCACGCCACGACCGCAATCTGCATCGCCAGGCCCAACTGCAGGCCAATGGCATTCCAGTAACCGCGCAGGAAACCGTATTGCAGGCCGCTGGACATCGAAGCGATGGCGCCGGCGCCGGGGGAAAGGGAGATGATCCAACTGGCCAGGAAAAAGGCCAGCCACGTATCGAGAGCCATTACACACCTCAGGAGGGAGTTTGCTGTTGCGCTTTAAGCTAACTCCACCGGCCAAAGTATGGCTATAGATTTTTACAAGATGTGAATGCTAGCGGTCGCCCGGAAACACATGGGTACCTGGCCAACGTCGCACCGAGCGCTGGAAGAACAAGCTGTTGGGCACTTGCACCATCGCGCTGTCGGTTCCGGCCTCCGCCACTTCAACCAGCGTGGTGTAGAGCAGGTTGATCGCCACGACCCTGCCTTTCACCCCTGGTTTGTCGACGGTGTCCACCAGTTCGACGATATCACCGAGACGAAACGGCCCGACGGTGAAGATCAGAATGGCGCACAGCAGGTTGGACAATACCGACCACATAGCGAAGAACGCCACCGCTGCGACTGCGACAAACCCCGACAGCGCCGTCCACAACACCGTGGCAGAAACACCCAGGCGACCCAGTACAAAGATCAGCGCACTGCCCATGATCAGCCAGCGCAGGCCTCCGCGCAGCGGCATCAGCAATTGCGGGGGGAACGGGTAACGCTCACCCAGGCGAGTCAAGCCCTTGGCAACAAAACGCTGCGCGAGGTAGCCGGCCAGCAGGATCAGCAGGATTTGCACACCGATCCATACGGGCTCGACCCACTGCGTCGGTATAGGCAGCTGTAACGCTTCCATCAGGACAGCGCCTCCAGCTCCGCTTGCAGGGTTTCCAGCAGTTCGAGGGCTTCCATCCAGGTTTCCTCCAATTGCCCTTCGCGCACCTTGAGCTTGGCTTGTTCAGCCAGCAGGTCGCGCAACTCGTCCTTGCGAGCAGCTTCGTACACCGCGCTGTCGCCCAGGCTGGTTTCGATCTTGGCCAGGCGCTCGTGCACCTTGCCCAACTCGGCTTCCAGCTTGTCGGCTTCACGCTTGTGCGGCGCCAATTGTTGGCGCAATGCAGCGGCCGCCTGACGCTGGGCCTTCTTGTCGGTCTTGTCGGGGTTGACCGGGGTATTGCTGACCGGCGCGTTGCGCAGGCGATATTCCGTCAACCAGCGGGCGTAGTCGTCCAGGTCGCCGTCGAATTCTTCGACTTTGCCATCGGCCACCAGCAAGAAGTTATCCGTGGTGCTCTTGAGCAAGTGGCGATCGTGAGACACCACCAGTACCGCACCACTGAATTCCTGCAGGGCCATGGTCAGTGCCAGGCGCATTTCCAGGTCGAGGTGGTTGGTGGGTTCGTCGAGCAACAGCAGGTTCGGACGGTCCCAGGCGATCAACGCCAGGGCCAGGCGGGCTTTTTCGCCGCCGGAGAAATTCAGCACCGGCTCATCAATGCGCGCGCCACGGAAGTCGAAACCGCCCAGGAAGTCGCGCAGGGTCTGCTCGCGCTCGGTCGGCGCCAGGCGCTGCAAGTGCAGCAATGGGCTCGCCTTGGAGTCCAGAGAGTCCAACTGATGCTGGGCGAAGTAGCCCACCACCGTGTTCTCGCCACGGGTCAGCCGGCCGGCCAAGGGCGAAAGCTCACCGGACAGGTTCTTGATCAGTGTCGATTTGCCCGCACCGTTAGGGCCGAGCAAACCAATACGCGCACCCGGTGTGAGTTGCAGCTTCACTTTTTCCAGGATGGTTTTGTCGCCATACCCCAGGCGCGCATCGGAAAGATCCAGCAAGGGGCTGGAGATCTTCACCGACTCGCGGAACACGAAGTCGAACGGCGAATCAACGTGGGCCGCCGACAGTTCCTCCATGCGCTCCAGGGCCTTGATCCGGCTCTGGGCCTGACGGGCCTTGGTGGCCTGGGCCTTGAAGCGGGCGATGTAGCTTTCCATGTGCGCACGCTGCGCCTGCTGCTTCTCGTAGGCCTGTTGCTGCTGGGCCAGGCGTTCGGCGCGAGCGCGTTCGAAGGCTGTGTAGCCGCCACGGTAGAGCGTGATTTTCTTCTGTTCGACGTGGGCGATGTTGTCGACCACGGCGTCGAGGAAGTCCCTGTCGTGGGAGATCAGCAGCAAGGTGCCCTGATAATTCTTGAGGAAGTCTTCCAGCCACAGGATCGCATCGAGGTCCAAGTGGTTGGTCGGTTCGTCGAGCAGCAACAGGTCCGATGGGCACATCAACGCCTGCGCCAGGTTCAGGCGCATGCGCCAGCCCCCGGAGAAATCGGCGACCGGACGGTCCATTTGCTCGTTGGTAAAGCCAAGGCCGGCGAGCATCTTGCGGGCGCGGGCGTCGGCGGTGTAGCCGTCGGCGCTGTCGAGTTCCGAATGCAGGCGGGCCTGGGCGGCGCCGTCCTGGGCTTTCTCGGCCTCGGCCAGGTCGTGTTGCACCTGCCGCAGGCGCAGGTCGCCATCGAGCACGTAGTCGATCGCGATGCGGTCCAGGGTGTCGATCTCCTGGCGCATATGGGCGATGCGCCAGTCGGCCGGCAGCAAGCAGTCCCCGGAATCCGGGGTCAGCTCGCCCAGCAACAGGGCGAACAACGTGGATTTGCCGGCACCATTGGCACCGATCAGGCCGGCTTTGTGACCGGCGTGCAGGGTCAGCTCGGCGTCTTCGAGAAGACGTTGCGGGCCACGCTGTAATGTTAGGCTTTGAAGTCGGATCATAATGGCGGCGGAGTCTACCAGCTTCGTTGGCCGCTGGCTTGGGTGTGAATATGTGCGCTGACCTGTGGAGCTTTGCCCTATCGACTTACGCCCGGCCGGGCGTCGAAGCCGCTTGCCTGCGTTTGCAACAGCAAGGTGCGGATGTGTGCCTGTTGCTGTGTGGCGCCTGGCTGGAGCAGCGCGCAGTGACCGCGACCGCCGAACGCATGCAAGCCCTGAAACAGATTGCCAGGCCTTGGCAGGCGCAGGTGATCGAACCGTTACGACACGTACGTACGCAATGGCGTGGCATGGCGCAGCAGGATGAGGATCTGGCGAGTTTACGCGAACGGGTCAAGGCCTTGGAGCTGGACGCCGAACGGCAGCTGCTGACGCGACTGCAAACGCTGGCACAAGCATGGCCGACAGGCGAGCCGATGGACCCAGGATTGTGGCTGGAAGGACTGGCGGCTGAGGATGCCGCCAACCTTGACCACGACGCGCTGCAGCAGCTGCGCGTCGTGGCCACCAGCACTTAGGAAGCGCTGGTTGGGGTGGTGCTTGGCGCTACCGGAGCAGGGGTGCTGCTGGCCGGTGCAGTTGGAGCGGTGGGCGCTACCGGGGCGGCAGCAGGTGTCGCTGGCTTGGCCGGTGCTGGTTTTGCAGCAGCAGGTTTGGCAGCTGGCTTGGCGGCTGGTTTCGCAGCAGCAGGTTTGGCAACTGGCTTGGCGGCTGGTTTTGCAGCGGGAGGTTTCGCAGCTGGCTTGGCGGCTGGTTTTGCAGCGGGAGGTTTCGCAGCTGGCTTGGCGGCTGGTTTTGCAGCAGCAGGTTTGGCAGCTGGCTTGGCGGCTGGTTTTGCTGCAGCCGTTTTAGCAGCTGGCTTGGCGGCTGGTTTTGCAGCGGCCGTTTTAGCAGCTGGCTTGGCGGCTGGTTTTGCAGCAGCTGTTTTAGCAGCTGGCTTGGCGGCTGGTTTTGCTGCAGCCGTTTTAGCAGCTGGCTTGGCAGCTGGTTTTGCTGCAGCCGTTTTAGCAGCTGGCTTGGCGGCTGGTTTTGCTGCGGCAGTTTTAGCAGCTGGCTTGGCGGCTGGTTTTGCTGCGGCCGTTTTAGCAGCTGGTTTTGCAGCGGCCGTTTTAGCAGCTGGCTTGGCAGCAGGTTTTGCTGCGGCAGTTTTAGCAGCTGGCTTGGCGGCTGGTTTTGCTGCAGCCGTTTTAGCAGCTGGCTTGGCAGCAGGTTTTGCTGCGGCTTTCGCAGGTGCCTTGGCAGCAACAGCCTTGCTCGCCGGCTTTTTCGCCGCGCTTGCTGCAACAGCTTTTGCAGGGGTACGAGTGCCCAGCACTTTCGCCACAGCTTCCTTCACACGACCAACGCCCTGGGCCAGTTTCAGGCTTTCCTGAGCGTCTTTTTTGAGTTGGGAAATGTAGGCGCGGGTTTCAGCTTGGCGATCCTTGAGAGCATCCAGCAGGTCCTCAAGTTCTTTGACAGCGTCTTTGGCTTTGGCTTGAGCCTTGGCCTTGCCGGCAGTCGCGGCGTCTTGCAGTTTGGTGCGGGATTTGTGCAGCTTTTCTTGCGCTTTACCGCGTTGTTTTTCCAGCTTGGCGAGCAGTTTTTCTGCATCGGCCAACGCTTGGGAACAGGCGCTTTCCAGATGCTCGAGCAAGCTGCCCGAAAGTTGTTGGAGTAAATGCAACGGGGTATTAACAGGCTTCTGTTTGGCCGACATGGTTTACCTCCTGGCTGACGTGGGTGCGGCTCATACTAGCCCTCTGCTCTTACCGCCGCTAGGGCATGTTGACAGTATCCTTTGCCTCGCGTTGCACCGTGCGAAAATTCTTATCGTTATAACGAAAATACGCGGCACTTTTTACCCCCTCACACTGGCATAATTCGTCGCACTTTCGGCGGGAGAATGCCCATGACGCGTTACCTTTTTCTTGTGCTTGGCCTGGCGATTTCGGCGGCCAATGCGAGCGAGCAATCGCCGTCCAAAACCACCGAACAGAACCAGCACGATCTCGCCTACAGCCTGGGCGCCAGCCTTGGTGAACGCCTGCGCCAGGAGGTTCCCGACCTGCAGATCCAGGCGTTGATCGACGGCCTCAAGCAAGCGTATCAAGGTAAGCCGCTGGCGCTGGACAACGCACGCATCGAGCAGCTACTTGCCGAGCACGAAGCACAGAACGAAGCCGATACGCAGGCACCTCAAAGCGAAAAATCACTCGCCGCCGAACAACAATTCCTGAGCAAGGAAAAAGCCGTAAAAGGTGTGCGCGAGTTGGCGGATGGAATTCTGCTCACCGAACTTACGCCCGGTACTGGCGACAAGCCGACGGCCAGCGATCAAGTTCAAGTGAAGTACGTGGGACGGCTACCCGATGGCACCGTGTTTGACCAGAGCGCGCAACCCCAGTGGTTTCGGCTGGACAGCGTGATCAGCGGTTGGAGCAGTGCGTTGCAACAGATGCCCGTAGGGGCGAAATGGCGCCTGGTGATTCCATCGGCCCAGGCCTATGGCGCGGACGGTGCCGGTGAACTGATCCCGCCCTATACGCCTCTGGTGTTCGAGATCGAGCTGCTCGCGACACGACGCTGAGCCAATAAAAAACGGTGCGTCATGCGCACCGTTTTTTTATACCGCTGTCGAGGTTCAAGCCTGGGTAGCAGACTCTTCCTTGTGGGCGTTGTGCAGCACTTCGATCAGGCAATCTTCCAACTCGAATCGCTCATGCAGCAACGCACCCAATTCCTTGAATTTTTCTGCAACACAGTTTCCGGCATCACACAGGTCCGTGAACGCCAGCAGCTTCTCGGTGATGACGTCGATGCGCGGATAGAGGGTCTCAGCCAAGTCCAGGCCACGCTGATCGTCGAAGGCTTCCGCCTCCTTGGTCAGTTGCTCGTAGACGCCGAAATGGCCGGCTGACACATAGTCCACTAACACACCGCAAAAATCCTGCAACGGTTCACGATTCTCAGCCAGTGCCTCGGGCTTGGCGCCGAGAGCATCAAAGGCCCGAACCAGTTCGTGACGTGCCTTCAACCAGCTGTCGATCAGCTTGTGCACCCCACCCCAGCGTTCCTGAGCATTCTGACAACTTTCCAGCATGATGATCTCTCTTCCCTAGTAGGGGCGCTGCCGCCTGGTGCCCGCGCAACACTTCAAGGATAAAGCAGCAGCCGGACAAGGCCGCGTCTGACAAACGGTTTCGATAACACGTGCGGGCCAGATTATGCCCGCATGACTATGGCTTCAAGGTACGCAGGAGAGAAAGTTCATACAAGTGTTTAATCCCGTCCTACAAACTGAGACTGGCCTTCAGTTCCTCGCCAGGCGCAAACGCGGGCTCAAGAACAACCGTGAAAACTGCAGGATGTTCAGGATCAGCATCCCGACGAAGAACAACAGGCTCCACTCTGGAAGGCTTAGGTCAAACAGCGTCCAAGTGATCTCCACGCAGTCGACGGTACCTTTGACGGTCAATTGCAGGGCCTGCCAAAACGACAGGTTTTCGATCATGTAGTGAAGGCTGGGCCAGCAGTCGGCTGCCTGGTCCGGTGCGGCGTTTTGTAGCAATACCTGGCGCACGGCAGTCATGGCGCCGAGCAGCGCGAAGCCCATGCTTGCCAGCCCGTAAACGTAGATGACGGAACGCCTGGGGTTATGGAGGGCGGCGACGAGGTTGATCAAGGTGACAGCGGCCAGGAACGCCCGCTGCATCTGGCACAGGAAGCAAGGGCGCAGTGAGACGCCGAACTCAAGGTAAAAAGACGCGCCCAATGTCAGCGCACCTGCCAGGAACGCAAGGAAAAACAATGAGCGTGAAGGGGCCAAAGACATGCTTTATCCGCATCGCGAAAGATAGGTCGCTACGGTAGAGGAAAGGCCTGACCGCTTTCAATACATGCCAGAGCAGACGATTCCGCGAGAGGGTAAGGACTTCCCACCAGAAGATGGAAGACTTAGGGCAATCGAGCGTCGGACTTTGCCCACAAGCGCTCTAGCGCCACTCTTTTCGAGTTTTTGAAGGGTTGGCTACCAGACATATCCGAGCCAACCCTCCTGCACTTTCCTACATCAGGCGCGTGCCGGGACAGGCAGGGGTGATGCCAGCAAACGGTTATCCAGCAACCCAAGCCCCTCCTGGAACAGCTGGTTACTGCGCTCAGTGTCACCCAGTTGGGCCAGCAAACGCGCCAGCTCGGCGCAGGCTTCAGGATTGCGTTGCACCTGCAGACTGCTTTCCAGGTAATCCCGCGCCTTGCCCCACAGGCTGTTTTGCAAGCACAGGCGTCCCAGCGTCAACAGCAGGCTGGCATCGCCCGGGTGGTCCTTGAGCCAGCCCTCGGCAAACTTCAATTGCCGGGCTGGATCGCTACCACGCAACAGGCCATATAGCCGGATCAGGTGGCTGTCGTAGCTGCGCTTGATCGCGACACGCAACACTTCTTCCGCCTTGGCGTCGGCGCCCAGCTGGCGCAGTTGCTCTGCATAGGCCAGAACCAGTTGTGGCTCCTGGCGCTGGGCGGAAGTCAGTTGCTGCCAGGCCCGCTCAAGGGATTGCAAGCCGGCTTCGCCCTGTTCTTCACGTTGGGCTGCAAGGCTCAGGTTCTCACCCCAGGCACGGCGCTCAAGCTCGGCCAACTCGCTGGCAGGCAGCACTTTGTCTTTGCGCAGTTCCGGCAGCAGGCGGATCACCGATGACCAATCGCCTCGCTGCTGATGCAGGCGCTGCAATTGACGCAGGACCTGCGCGTTATGAGGATGACGCTCATGCATCGCCTGCAAGGTGATCAGTGCGCCCTCGCTGTCGCCGCGGTCCAGCTGCAGTTGCGCATGGCTCAAGGCAACCGCCAGCTCGGCCTGGGGCTGGCGCTCCAGGGCGCGTTCCAGCAAGCCGTCGGACTCTTCGTAACGTCCCTGCTCATTCGCTGCACGGGCCGCGCCGAGGTAGTACAGCAATGGATGGCGCTCGGCTTCGGCAGCACGGTGCAGGTGGCGCTCAGCGCTGGCCCAGCGGCCTTCGGCGAGGTCCATCTGGCCTTGCTCGATGGCGATCTGCACGCGGCGGCTGCGGTTACGCCGCGACCACGGGTTGACCACGCCACCGGAAGTGGTGACCAGGCTCAACAGCACCCGGATCAGGTAGATCGCCAAACCGAGGACAAACACCGCCACCACAGTCGCCCACAGGCTCGACTCGTAATGCAGTACATGCGGGTAGGTAATCAGCACGTAGCCGGTGTGTTTCGAAATGCCCACAGCCAGTGCCAGCGCGATTGCAATTGCCAGCACCAGGATCACATAGAAACGCTTCATCGGCTCTACTCCTGCTTCGCCGGCGTCGCCGCCGCCTTGGCTTCGTCGGCAGACAGATGACGACGCTCAAGGTACGCCTGCACCGCAGCCAGGCTCGCCGCCAGGTCCGGCGTCTTCACCGAAACCGCCTTGGGCTCAAGCTCGGCGATACGCGCCAGCATCGCCTTGCTCTGCGGATTGTCCTGGTTGAAGTTGTCCTGCAACACGCTGCGGGCCTCGCCCAGGGAGCGGCTGTAGACGGCCGACTCGCCGTTGAGCGCCGCCCATTGTGCTTGCTCCAGGGCCAGGCTAAGGGCCAGGCGTACCTGGTTCAGACCCTGGCCGGCGAGCAGCGGACGGATGTTGTCATCGGGGTTGAAGTCGATGCGAAAGTAACGGGAAATCTGCTCCCACCACTGTTTCCAGCGGCTGTCCGTATCAGTGTTCGGGCGCCCCTCGGAAGCAGGTTCCGTCAGCTGATACTCAGGGGCAATGGCCGCCAACTGCACGACCTGGTCACGCAAGGCCGCCAATTGCAGATACAGCCCGGTGCGGTCCGGCTGCTCGGTGCTGCGCAGCGCGGCAAGGCTCTTGGCCAATTGCTCGCGGGCGGCATAGGCACCTGGATCGCTTTGCTCACGAAGAATTTCGTCGGCCCCCTGGACCAGCGCCTGGGCGCTGTTGATATCCTGCAGGGCAGACAAGCGCAGGCTCGCCAAGCGAATCAAATGTTCGGCCTCGGCCAGGCGCCAATCCTTGCGGCTGGCCCCCAGTACGGTTTCCAGGCGCTGGCTCAGCTGTTGCTGGTCACCTTGCAACTGGGCCACCAAGCGACGGCGCTCCTCCAGCTCATCCGCACCCGGCAATTGCGCCAGGCGCGCGGCCAGCTGTTGCTGGCTTTGCTTGAGGCACTGGGACTGGTCATCGAGGGTCTGCACCTGGCCCAACTGCTGTTGGCTGCTGGCTTGCAGGGCGCGGACCTGCCAGATCCCCCAGCCGCCGGCGGCAACACCCGCGGCGCCGAGCAGCAGGGCGACGATTGCCAGGCCATTGCCACGGCGCGGCGCGATGACCGGTGACTCAACCGGCGCCTCAAGTGCGGGTTGGGTTTCATCTTTAGGCAAGGCTGTTTCGCTCACGTATCCGTCCTTTGCGTTTCAGAGAGTGGGAACGGTATAGCTCCGTATCGCCACTAACAAAGCCGCGGCACTCGCACCGCGACAATCCACAACTTTTTCTGCGCCAGCGGCCCGCGCCATTTCCTGGACTCGCGGGCTCGGCACGAACAACGGCAGCTGAGCCACCTGTGGCCAATCGGCTCCGGCCAGGGCCTGCAGGTGTAAAAAACCCTGCCCACTGCTGACCACCAGGCCGTTCAAGCGTTCCAACTGGATGCGTTGCATCAATATCCCGGCGTCGTAGTCCGGCAGGAAACGGCGATACAACTCCAGATAGTCGACACTAGCACCTTGCTCACGCAAGCGCTCCGCCAGCAGTTCGCGACCGCCCTCGCCGCGCAGGATCAATACCTGGGCATTGGGGCGAGCGATAGCCTCGCGCAACGCAGGCAATTGAAGCAAGGCCTCGCTGTCATCGCCAGTCGAGGGGTAGTGAACGTCGAGGCCGTGATCAGCCAGTACCTGTGCGGTGGCTGCGCCGACACTGAACCACGGCAGTGGCTTCACTGCTCGCTCCAGCTGCCGCACGGCCAGGCGTGCGGCTGGCTTACTGACGACGATCACCGCGCAGTAGCGGCCCAGGTCATGGAAGACAGCCTGCTGTTCGGGTGTAACGGGGAGCGGCTCGATGTCGAGCAACGGCAAGCTGCTGCTGAAAATACCCGCGTCGGACAACGTGGCCGCCAGGGCCATCGACTCCTCGGCAGGCCGCGTCAGCAGCAGGCGCCATTCGGTCACTGCGGACCGGCCTCGCCGTAGACCTTTTGCAGAATGGCACCGGCGCCCTTCTCCAGCAGCGCTTCAGCCACCTGGATACCCAGGGCGGTAGCGTTGCCCTGGGGACCACGCACCTCAGCGGTCAACAGGGTGCCGCCTTCCGGGTCTCCAACCAAGCCGCGCAACCACAGGTTGTCACCTTCGAGCACCGCGTAGCAGGCAATCGGCACCTGGCAGCCACCGTTGAGGTGTTTGTTCAGCGCACGCTCGGCGGTGACGCGCACTTCGGTGTCCTGATGGTCCAGGGGTTTGAGCAGGGCATGGATTTCACTGTCGGCGGTACGGCATTCGATACCAACGGCACCCTGCCCACCTGCGGGCAGGCTGTCCTCGACGCTGATTGCCGAGGTGATACGGTGTTCGAAGCCCAAGCGGATCAGGCCGGCCGCCGCAAGGATGATCGCGTCATATTCACCCGCATCCAGCTTCGCCAAACGGGTGTTGACGTTGCCGCGCAGGAAACGGATCTGCAAGTCCGGACGCCGGGTCAGCAGCTGTGCCTGGCGGCGCAGGCTGGACGTACCGACGATGCTGCCCAGGGGCAGCTCATCCAACGATGCATACGTATTGGAAACGAAGGCATCACGCGGGTCTTCGCGCTCACAGATACAAAAAAGGCCCAGGCCTTCCGGGAAGTCCATGGGCACATCTTTCATCGAATGCACGGCGATGTCGGCTTCGTTTTCCAGCAGCGCGGTTTCCAGTTCCTTGACGAACAAACCCTTGCCGCCGATCTTCGACAGTGGCGAGTCGAGCAGTTTGTCGCCGCGACTGACCATGGGCACCAGGGACACCTTGAGCCCCGGGTGAGCCTGCTCCAGGCGTGCTTTGACGTATTCGGCCTGCCACAAGGCCAGGGCGCTTTTACGGGTGGCGATGCGGATTTCGCGAGAGGACATGGATCAATCCGTACTGAATAGATACGGCAGATAATAACAGCTCAGGCAAATACGCTTTGATTTGAATCAGCAAGTGCGGGGCCTCCCTGGCCACGTCGCACCGGGATAAGGAACACAGGCCTCGCCAAAGCCCTTGGGCTAAAGCTGCTGCATCATCTTGCGCACACCGGCGACATGCCGTCGGCTGACGATCAACGCGTCACCGTTAAGGCCTTTCAGGAAGAGCTGAAAGTGCCCAAGGGGCGTGCGTTGCAGGCGTTCGATTCGCTCGCGGGCCACCAGCGCGTTGCGGTGGATGCGCACGAAGCGGTCGCCGAACTCATCCTCAAGCGCCTTCAGCGGCTCATCGAGCAGCACTTCGCCGCCCTGGTGACGCAAGGTCACATACTTGTGATCGGCAATGAAATAGACCACTTCGCCCAGCGGGATAAGCTCGATGCCTTTGCGTGTACGGGCGCTGATATGGCTGCGTGGCCCGTTACCACTTTGAGCCGCAGGCTGAGTCAGCGCGGCAAGCTGGACGCGGGTTGGGCGCTCGGCCTTTTTCAGGGCCTTGAGCACTGCATCGCCAGCCACCGGCTTGGTGAGGAAGCTGACACCGCTGGCCTCCAGCGTCTCCGCGGAAAACTCTTCACCGGCTGCGCAAAACACCACGGCGGGTGGTGACTCGCGCTCGCTCAGTCGGGCAGCAACTTGCAGGCCATCGAGGCCCGGCATACGGATATCGAGCAACACCACATCCGGCTTGAGGCTGTCGATCAGCGTCAACGCCTCTTCGCCCGTGGTGGCGCTCGGCTCTAGTACTGCATAACCCTCGAGTTCACTGACCAAACGGCTCAGTCGCTCGCGGGCTTGGGGTTCGTCATCAACGATCAGGACATTCATATTGCGCTGGATTCCTGCGTGAGTCTCGCACAAGGATAGCGTAGACAGGTGCGGTGACTTGCGTCACAGCGATCCACGCTAAGACTAGCGCGAGCGGCAAAAAGTGCCCTGAGAGTGGCACCCATATTTACCCGGACCTGTTCAATAGCGCCCAAGACCTGCTGCCTTCGGGCATCGTCGTAGGGTTTGCTGATACACAATCCGAATACCCCCCTTTTTTAATGGATAGTCTGGGCTCTGACCGCATCACCCGACTTTGGTGCATTCACACACTATCAGTCCAACTGTAGACGCTCACTGAGACGGCATTGCTCAATCGTCAAATATCGTTTCAATAAGCCCTGCACCAGTCTCGTACCGGACGCGGCCGGCGGCAAGGCACTTAGCCATCCTTTGCACAAATAAAAATGCCGACGACCCGCAGCACCGCCTCCACGGGCAACCCTGTTATCATCGCCGGCACACTTCCATGCCTTTTTATCAAGCAGATCACGAGCGAATCCATGAGCACCGACAAGACCAACCAGTCCTGGGGCGGCCGCTTCAGTGAACCCGTCGACGCCTTCGTCGCCCGCTTCACCGCCTCCGTCACCTTCGACCAGCGCCTGTACCGCCACGACATCATGGGCTCCATCGCCCACGCGACGATGCTGGCCAAGGTCGGCGTGCTGACCGATGCCGAGCGCGACAGCATCATCGACGGCCTGACCACCATCCGTGGCGAGATCGAAGCCGGCACGTTCGACTGGCGTGTCGACCTGGAAGACGTGCACATGAACATCGAAGCCCGCCTCACCGACCGCATCGGTGTGACCGGCAAGAAGCTGCACACCGGCCGCAGCCGCAACGACCAGGTGGCCACCGATATCCGCTTGTGGCTGCGTGACGAGATCGACCTGATCCTGTCGGAAATCACCCGCCTGCAGAAAGGCCTGCTGGAACAGGCCGAGCGTGAGTCGGACACCATCATGCCGGGCTTCACTCACCTGCAGACCGCGCAACCGGTGACCTTCGGCCACCACCTGCTGGCCTGGTTCGAAATGCTCAGCCGCGACTACGAGCGGCTGGTGGATTGCCGCAAGCGCGCCAACCGCATGCCATTGGGCAGCGCCGCGCTCGCCGGTACCACTTACCCGATCGACCGCGAGTACACCGCGCAACTACTGGGCTTCGATGCCGTCGGCGGCAACTCGCTGGATGGTGTGTCGGACCGTGACTTCGCCATCGAATTCTGCGCCGCTGCCAGCATCGCGATGATGCACCTGTCGCGTTTCTCCGAAGAGCTGGTGCTGTGGACCAGCGCGCAGTTCCAGTTCATCGACCTGCCGGATCGCTTCTGCACCGGTAGCTCGATCATGCCGCAAAAGAAAAACCCCGACGTGCCCGAGTTGGTACGTGGCAAGAGCGGCCGCGTGTTCGGCGCCCTGATGAGCCTGCTGACCCTGATGAAAGGCCAACCCCTGGCCTACAACAAGGACAACCAGGAAGATAAGGAGCCGTTGTTCGACGCCGCCGACACCCTGCGCGACTCGCTGCGCGCGTTTGCCGACATGATCCCGGCGATCAAGCCCAAGCACGCGATCATGCGTGAAGCGGCGCTGCGCGGGTTCTCCACCGCGACGGACCTGGCCGACTACCTGGTACGCCGTGGCCTGCCGTTTCGCGACTGCCACGAAATCGTCGGCCACGCGGTGAAGTATGGCGTGGACACCGGCAAGGACCTGGCGGAAATGAGCCTGGAAGAACTGCGTCAGTTCAGCGATCAGATCGATCAGGATGTGTTTGCCGTACTGACCCTGGAAGGCTCGGTGAATGCGCGTAACCACGTGGGCGGTACTGCGCCGGCGCAGGTGAAGGCTGCCGTGGCACGCGGCCAGGCACTGCTCGCCAGCCGCTAGACCCAGCGCTCAGCTGCAGCGCGGTCAAACCTGGGGGAGCGGGCTTGCTCGCGAACGCCGTATTTCAGTCACCAATGCGTTGACTGATCCACCGCTTTCGCGAGCAAGCTCGCTCCCCTATTACGAGCAGCGGCCGTCGTGACTATTTCTTCGCCGCAATCATGGCCATGAACGCCGGCATCGCCGCCTCCCTGTCTGCCGCCACTTTCTGAGCGTTGGGCATGGCGTGCAACTTTTCCAGCAATGCCTTGGCCACCGGCATCTCAGCCAGCAGATCCAGGCCAAACAGCTTCTCGCCCACCGCACAGGCGAGGTTCACGCTGTACATGAAATACAGATCGGCAATCGTGAAGCTCTCCCCCGCCACGAACGGCGCGAACTTCCCGTGCCTGCCCAACGAACTGAACCCCAACAGCAACTCGGCCTTGGATTTCTCCTTGATCGCTTCCGGTACCGGCATGCCAAAGAACGCCTCGGCAAAACATGCGCGGGCAGGCAATTCGATGTACAGCTCGATCTCCCGGCACAGCGCCAGCACCTGCGCGCGCTGGAACGGCTCGGCCGGCAGCAGCGCCGGCCCCTCCTGGGTATGCTCGATGTATTCGAGGATCACGCTGGTTTCGTTGATGAAACCCTGCTTTACGCCCAGCACCGGCACCTTGCCTCGCGGGCTCACGGCCAGGGCTTCAGGGGTTTGCCCGGCATAAAAGGGCACCTCTTCGAACGGCAGCCCTTTCTCCAGCAGCGCCAGCTTGACCATGTTGTAGTAGTTACTGACTGAGAATCCGTAGAGCTTGAGCATGACTGTGCCTCCAGGCCGGGAATGGGGTTGGCTGCAAGTGTTATAGATCCCGGCGCTAGCCTTGACCAGCAGCATCACCCGCTTGAATGGGGGTAGACTGGCGCCCTTTCCTTAAGGAGCCTGCCATGAGCGAGCCGACCGATATCGACAACGACGAAGAAGAATTCACCGAAACCACCCTGATCGAAGCAATCGAGAATCAGATCGAAAGCGAAAACCCGCCAGCGGCCAAAGCGACCTTCAACAAGCTGACACTGGTCGGTTACGAGCGTGAAGACATCTTGCAAATGATGGCCCACGTGCTCGCCGTCGAAATCGACGCATTGCTGGAAGAGGACCGCGCCTTCAATACCGAATGGTATGAAACTGCACTGCGCGCCCTGCCGGAACTGCCTGCGCAAAAGCAATAATCCCAGGGTGCAGTAACACGCTGGACAGTTCGGCAAAGTGCGTTCACCTTATGGCCTGCTAGCCTCTAATAAATTCTTAGAAAGTCTGGAGTCCTTATGTCGTATACCCCTGAGTTGGTTGCCGAACTGGAAATCCTTGCACTCTTCAACCTGGGCAGCTCCCAGGAAGGTCTGAAAGTCCACCAGACCGCCGCGCCCACTGCCATCGCCGCTGCCAAGCGCCTCCATGCGAAAGGGCTTATCGACCAGCCGGACGGGGGCTACCTGACCAGCCTTGGCCGGGACGCTGCCGAGCAAGCCCAAACCCTACTGACCATCCTGACCACTGCCAGTACCAAAGAAGCCGCCTGACACCTGATACCGCCCATGGAGTCCGCCCCTTGCGGATTCCGAGGGCGTTGCTGTGGATGTGCGAAAATTCTGACGTCAAAATCCATTTCCCTCTAAACCTCCTACGCTACTGGCTGTAAACTCCTACACGGCCGCCCACGTCGGGCCCTGCGAGCCACCGACCTCGACATGACCCGCACCCATGAAATCCGCCCCGACCTGGACGAAGGCATCGACCGCAAGGTGCTGGCCCAATTGCGCGCGCGTTTCATGGCCCTCAACGAAGGCCGTATGGCCCGGGCCGTCGAGGGGCTGACGCCGCGCCAGCAAAGCGTGCTGAACCTGTTACCGCTGTTCTTCCACGTCAACCACCCGCTGCTGCCCGGCTATGTATCGGGCAGTACACCAGCAGGCCTGTCGAATTTCGAGCCCGACCCGCAGGCCCTGGCAGAAGCCCAGCGCCTGACCCGCTCGTTCTCCTACAAGCCGCGCCACGGCAACCCGCCGCGGCCTATCCACGGCCTGTACCTGATGGGCAGCCTCGGCACCCTGGCCCAAGCCGATCAGAGCGATATGGACGTGTGGGTCTGCCACGCCGCGGACCTGACTGAAAGTGAGCTGGCCGAACTGCGCAAGAAATGCCAGCTGTTGGAAGCCTGGGCCCTGACCATGGGCGCCGAGGCGCACTTCTTCCTGATCGAACCGACACGCTTTGTGCTCGGTGAGCGCGACACGCAACTGAGTTCCGATGATTGCGGCACCACCCAGCATTACCTGCTGCTGGATGAGTTCTACCGCACCGCCATCTGGCTGGCCGGGCGTACGCCGATCTGGTGGCTGGTGCCGGTGTATGAAGAGACCCGCTATGCCGAATTCACCCACACGCTGATTTCCAAGCGCTTTATCCGCGCCGATGAAACCCTGGACCTTGGCCACTTGGCGCGCATCCCCCCGGGCGAATTCATCGGCGCCGGGCTGTGGCAACTGTTCAAGGGCATCGAGTCGCCCTACAAATCGGTGCTCAAGCTGCTGCTGACCGAGGTCTACGCCAGCGAACACCCGAACGTGCAGTGCCTGAGCCTGCGCTTCAAGCGTGCGGTATTCGCCAACCAGATGGACCTGGACGAGCTGGACCCTTACATCGTGGTGTACCGCCGCATCGAGGAATACCTCAAGGCCCGCAACGAGCCCGAGCGCCTGGAACTGGTGCGGCGCGCGCTGTACCTGAAGGTCAATCGCAAGCTCAGTGCCGGCCAGCGCACCACCAGCTGGCAAAGGCTGCTACTGGAGCGCCTGGCCCACGAATGGGGCTGGGACCAGCGCCAATTGGCGCTGCTGGACAGCCGTAGCCAATGGAAGGTGCGCCAGGTGGCCTCCGAGCGCCGGGCACTGGTCAGCGAGCTCAATTACAGTTATCGCTTCCTGACCCAGTTCGCACGGACCGAACAGACCGTCAGCCTGATCAACAAGCGCGACCTCAATGTGCTGGGTCGACGCCTGTACGCCGCGTTCGAACGCAAGGCCGGCAAAGTCGAGTTCATCAACCCGGGCATTGCCCCGGACCTGGCCGAAGACACCCTGACCCTGGTGCAATCGCCTAACCGCAAGGAGCCGGGCCAGCACCACTGGGGGCTGTACAACGGCAACCTCACGGCCCTGGAATGGGAGCACTTCGCGCCGATCAAGCGCAGCCGCGATCTGCTGGAAATGCTCACCTGGTGCCATCGCAACGGCGTGATCGACAGCAGCACGCGCCTGGCCTTGCACCCCGGCACCAGCGACATGACTGAGTTCGAGCTGTTCAACCTGCTGGGCAGCCTGCAACAAACCATCGCCCTGCCCCTGGCCAGCGTTGATGAAATCCGCCTGCTGCGCTCGGCGGTGCCCGAGGAGGTGTTGCTGCTGATCAACGTCGGCGTCGACCCCCTCAAGCACCACCGCGACCTGAATATCCTGATGACCACCGAGCGCACCGACTCCCTGAGTTACGCCGGTGTGCGCGACAACCTGGTGCTGACCCTGGACCAGGTCACGCTCAATAGCTGGAACGAGGTGATGGTCAGCCGCTACGACGGCCCCCACGCCCTGCTCGACTGCTTGCGCGACTACCTCAACCAGTTGCCGCCAGACCACCTGCCACGCCTGCGCGTGCGCTGCTTCTGTCACAACCGTGCGCAATTCATTGCCCAGCGTGTGGAAGAAATCTTCGACACCGCGCAGAGCCTGCTGCTGGGTCAGGGCAACCACCGTTATTTGCTCCAGGTGCAGCAGCACTATCACGTCATGGAACTGATGCCAGGCCAGGCCACCCATGTGTCACTGGCGACCCAGGATGCGCTGATCGCCTACCTCAGCGAAGAACTGGCCAGCTACAGCCCGTTGCACCTGGACGCCATGGCCCTGGAGGACCATGACTTGGCACTGCTGCTGCCGATGGGCCTGGCCGACTGCGTGCAGGTGTTCTACCGGGTCAACGAAGGGTTCGCCGAGCTGTATGTGCTGGATGAATTCAACGCGCTCTGGCAGCAGCGCTTGCCGTTCCATGATGAACAGAGCCTGCTGGCGCCCTTGCAGCGCTTCTTGCAGTCGATCATTTATCGCCGGGACGCGCTGTCGCCGCTGGACCCGCAAGAGCCGCTGGGCGCAGTGCAGATCCTGTATTACCAGCTATTGCCGTCGGGCAGTGGTCGCGCGCGCGGCATCGAGCCGCGGCCTGCGCCGTTGAACCCGGCGAACAAACCGTTTTATGACGTGCAGGCAATTATCGGCAAGGCAGCGCCGGGCCAGGTGGGGATCACCCTGTATTGCAATCAGCGGGAGTTTTCCGAGCTTGAGTTTGGCGACCAGCTGTTTGCAGTGGTCGCCCAGGAAATCGTCGGGCAACGCCGGGAAGTCGAACGTTACCGCTGCTACATCACCGACCTCGACCTCTCCGGCCTGCTCGGCGATGTGCAAAGCCCAAGCAACCTGTACCTGCGTTACAAGGCCGAACTTGAGCTGTCGCTTAACGAGGCACTGAGCCAGATTTAAAGAGGGAAGGCACCGCCGTCCTTGGGCTGGCCTTCCACGCTGAGCAACTCCAGCTTGAGGGTCTTGCCGCCGGGTGCCGGCCAGTCGATATGCTGGCCCACTTGCAGGCCCAGCAGGGCGCTGCCTACCGGCGCCAGGATCGAGATCTTGCCTTCGTCGGCGTTCGCGTCTTTCGGATAGACCAGGGTCAGGTGGTAGTCCTTGCCGCTGCCTTGCTCACGGCAATGCACGCTGGAGTTCATGGTCACGACACCCGCAGGCACTTCATCGTGACCAACCACGTCTTCGGCGCGGTCGAGTTCGGCTTGCAACGCTTCGACGCCGGGAGATTCGTCGCCCAGGCGGTCGATCAGTTGCTCCAGACGCTGCACGTCAAGACGGGTGAGGATGATGGACGGTGCGGTGGTCATGATTCAGGCAGACTCCTTTTTTCTGCACAAAAAAGCAAAACCCCGCCAGGAAAAGGCGGGGTTCTCACGGGCCTCGATGAGTTGAGGCGTACCCGGACACTACCACAGCGTCACAAATAAACAAGACGGCCTCAGGCGTTGGCCCGACGCTGCTCGGCCTCGGCACAGATCACTCGGCGCCGGGCATCGTCGGCGGAGCGCCATTCACGGATATCTTCCACGTGGCGAAAGCACCCGAGGCAGACCTTCTGCTCGTCCAGGCGACACAAACTGATACAAGGTGACGGCACCGCCGGGCTGACATTACTGAACAGCGGTTTCGGCGGACGTACGGCGACAGGCTGGGTCACGGTCAAATCTCGTCGAAGTCCAGCTCGACGCCGGCTTGTTCCAGGACCAGGCGCGCCAGTATTTCACCCAGCAGCTCTTCGCTTTTGTCGCATTGCCACTTGCCGCTTTCTTCGTCGTAGTCGAAGTGGATACCGCCCGAACGTGCAGCCAGCCACAACTGACGCAACGGCTCCTGGCGACTGAAGATCAGTTGGGTGCCGTTCTCGAACTTGACGGTCAGCACGCCGGCCGAGTTTTCCAGGTCCACGTCCAGGCCGCTGTCGTCGAAAATATCTTCCAGCGCCTGCTGGGTCGAATCCACCAGGTCGTGAAAACGGGCTTCGGTCAAACTCATTGTGGCAACCTCAAAAGTGTCTGGTTTTGCTCAAGCGCCGCACGATACGGGCGAGCCCCGCCGATTGCAAAGGATACCGATTTCAACACGATTGACGGCGTGAAATATCCTCAACCAGCGTAGTCCGCTTCCCAACTGTCTCGGCAAACCCCCGCCGGACGGGTATTCCAGCGCATAGGCAAGCTGGCGGGTGGTCGGTATACTCGGGCGCAATTAATGCATATTCAAGGATTTCGCCATGAAGCGCCTGATCTCTTCCCTTGCTGCGCTCGTCGCGGTCGCTTGCCTCGTTAGTGCCTGTGGTCAAAAAGGCCCGCTGTACCTGCCCGATGACAGCAAAGACCCGAATGAACAGGCTCAATCGTCGCAAAAACCAGCCAAAGCGCATAAGCACGACACCTACGAATAAGGGAACTCCATGGACGCTTTTAACTACCGGGACGGCGAGCTGTTCGCGGAAGGCGTGGCGTTGTCCGCGATTGCCGAGCGCTTTGGCACCCCGACCTATGTGTATTCCCGTGCGCATATCGAAGCCCAGTATCGCTCGTTCACCGACGCGCTCGATGGCGTGCCGCACCTGGTGTGTTACGCGGTCAAGGCCAACTCCAACCTGGGTGTACTGAATGTCCTGGCGCGCCTGGGCGCTGGTTTTGACATCGTCTCCCGTGGCGAGCTGGAACGTGTACTGGCTGCCGGCGGCAAGGCTGACAAGATCGTCTTCTCCGGCGTGGGCAAGACCCGCGAAGACATGCGCCGCGCCCTGGAAGTCGGCGTGCATTGCTTCAACATCGAATCCACCGACGAACTCGAGCGCCTGCAAGTCGTGGCCGCCGAGATGGGCGTTCGCGCGCCGATCTCCCTGCGCGTCAACCCGGACGTCGACGCCGGTACCCACCCGTACATTTCCACCGGTCTCAAAGAGAACAAGTTCGGCATCGCCATCGCCGACGCCGAAGATGTGTACATCCGCGCAGCACAACTGCCGAACCTGGAAGTGCTGGGCGTCGACTGCCATATCGGCTCGCAACTGACCAGCCTGCCACCGTTCCTGGATGCGCTCGATCGCCTGTTGGCGCTGATCGATCGCCTCGGCGAATGCGGCATCTACCTGCACCACATCGATCTGGGCGGCGGCGTGGGCGTACGTTACCGCGATGAAGAGCCGCCGCTGATTGCGGACTACATCCAAGCCGTGCGCGAGCGCATCGAAGGCCGCGACCTGACGCTGATGTTCGAGCCGGGCCGTTATATCGTCGCCAACGCGGGCGTGCTGCTGACCCAGGTCGAGTACCTCAAGCACACCGAGCACAAGGATTTCGCCATCGTCGACGCGGCGATGAACGACCTGATCCGCCCGGCGCTGTACCAGGCCTGGATGAATGTCACCGCCGTGACACCTCGCGACAGCGAAGCCCGCGCCTATGACATCGTTGGCCCGATCTGCGAGACCGGCGACTTCCTGGCCAAGGATCGTCAGTTGGCACTGGAAGAAGGCGATCTGCTGGCCGTGCATTCGGCCGGTGCCTACGGGTTTGTCATGAGTTCCAACTACAACACCCGCGGGCGTACCGCCGAGGTGCTGGTGGACGGTGATCAAGCGTTTGAAGTGCGTCGCCGCGAGACGGTAGCCGAGTTGTATGCCGGCGAAAGCCTGCTGCCGGAGTAAGCCATGCTGCTGCGTTTTACCAAGATGCACGGGCTGGGCAACGATTTCATGGTCCTCGACCTGGTCAGCCAGCACGCGCATATCCTGCCCAAACACGCTAAACAGTGGGGCGACCGTCACACCGGCATTGGTTTCGACCAATTGCTGATCGTCGAGGCGCCGAGCAACCCAGAGGTGGATTTCCGTTACCGGATCTTCAACTCCGACGGGTCCGAAGTGGAACAGTGCGGCAACGGCGCGCGCTGCTTCGCACGCTTTGTGCTGGACAAGCGCCTGACCGCCAAGCGGCAGATTCGCGTCGAGACCAAAAGCGGCGTCATCGAGCTCGATATCCGCAGCGACGGCCAGATCAGGGTCAACATGGGCGAGCCACGCCTGGTGCCTGCGGACATTCCGTTCCAGGCCTCCGAGCAGGCCGCCAGCTATGCGCTGGAGGTTGACGGCAAGACCGTCGACATCGCAGCCGTGTCCATGGGCAACCCCCATGCGGTGCTGCGGGTCAACGACATCAACAACGCGCCCGTGCATGAATTGGGGCCAAAGATCGAACACCACCCGCGCTTTCCGGCACGGGTCAACGTGGGCTTCCTGCAGGTGATCGACCGTTCCCGCGCGCAATTGCGTGTGTGGGAACGCGGCGCCGGCGAAACCCAGGCCTGCGGCACCGGTGCTTGCGCCGCGGCCGTGGCCGCGATCAGCCAGGGGTGGATGGATTCGCCACTGCTGATCGACCTGCCCGGCGGACGCTTGTCCATCGAGTGGGCAGGCCCTGGCCACCCGGTGATGATGACCGGGCCGGCCTCGCGCGTATACGAAGGACAGGTCCGTCTATGAGTGAGTCAAGCCAATGACCGATAAGCCTCAAGTACCCGCACAAGCAACCCCGAGCGACAGCCTGGAGGCCGCTACCGTCGCGGCGTACCTTGAGGCTAACCCGGACTTCTTCGTCGAGCACGAAGAGTTGCTGCCAGCCCTGCGTATTCCCCACCAGCGGGGTGATACCGTATCGCTGGTGGAGCGGCAGATGAAAATCCTGCGCGAGCGCAATATCGAAATGCGCCACAAGCTTTCGCACCTGATGGACGTCGCCCGCGACAATGATCGCCTGTTCGACAAGACCCGCCGCCTGATCCTGACCCTGATGGACGCGACCAGCCTGGAAGAAACGGTGATCGCCGTGGAAGACAGCCTGCGCCAGGACTTCCAGGTGCCGTTCGTGAGCCTGATCCTGTTCAGTGACAACCCGATGCCGGTGGGCCGCTGGGTCAGTGGTAGCGACGCCCAAACCGCCATCGGCGGGCTGCTGTCCGAAGGCAAGACCATCAGCGGCACGTTGCGTGAGCATGAGCTGGACTTCCTGTTTGGTGCCGAGCAGCGCAAACAGATCGGCTCCACCGCCGTGGTCGCCCTCAGCCATCAAGGCCTGCACGGCGTGTTGGCGATCGCCAGCCGCGATCCTCAGCACTACAAGAGTTCAGTCGGCACCCTGTTCTTGACCTACATCGCCGAAGTGCTGGGCCGCGTCCTGCCGCGCTTCACCACCGCCCTGCGCGCGGTGCGCTAGCCATGGAACGGCAACTGGACGCTTACTGCGCTCACCTGCGCAACGAGCGCCAGGTGTCGCCCCACACGCTGGAAGCCTACCGGCGGGACCTGAACAAGGTCCTGGCGTATTGCGAGAAACAACGGATCAGCAGCTGGAAGGCCCTGGATATCCAGAGCCTGCGCAGCCTGATCGCACGGCTGCACCAGGCAGGGCAATCCTCGCGCAGCCTGTCGCGCCTGCTCTCGGCGGTTCGCGGGCTCTATCACTACCTGAACCGTGAAGGCCTGTGCGATCACGACCCGGCCAACGGCCTGTCGCCGCCCAAGGGTGAGCGACGCCTGCCCAAGACCCTGGACACCGACCGTGCCTTGCAATTGCTGGATGGCGCCGTCGAGGACGACTTCCTGGCCCATCGCGACCAGGCGATCCTGGAGCTGTTCTACTCATCAGGGTTGCGTTTGTCGGAGCTGACCGGCCTGAACCTCGATCAACTGGACCTGGCGGACGGCCTGGTGCAGGTACTCGGCAAGGGCAGCAAGACCCGCGTCCTGCCGGTGGGCCGCAAAGCGCGCGAAGCCCTGCAGTTATGGCTACCGCTGCGCCTGCTGACCAACCCGGCCGATGACGCGGTGTTTGTCAGCCAGCAAGGCCGACGCCTGGGGCCCCGGGCGATTCAGGTGCGGGTGAAAGCCGCCGGCGAGCGCGAGCTGGGGCAGAACCTGCATCCCCACATGCTGCGGCACTCTTTTGCCAGCCATATGCTGGAGTCGTCCCAGGACCTGCGCGCGGTTCAAGAGCTGCTCGGCCACTCCGACATCAAGACCACACAGATCTACACCCACCTGGACTTCCAACACCTGGCAACGGTGTACGACAGCGCCCATCCACGGGCCAAACGCATCAAGGGCGGCGACTCATGAGTATCAAGCTGATCACCTTCGACCTGGACGACACGCTCTGGGACAACGTACCCGTCATCATCAACGCCGAAGCGTCGATGCGCGAATGGCTGGCCACCCATGCAACCAAGGTAGGCGATCTGCCCTTGGAGCATTTCGCCAGCCTGCGTCAGCAAGTGCTGCAACGGCATCCCGAGCTCAAACACCGCATCAGCATCCTGCGCCACCGGGTGTTGATGCAGGCGTTTGAAGAAGCCGGTTACCCACAGCCGCAAGCCACGCAAATGGCGGATGTGTGTTTCGAGGCGTTCATCCATGCACGTCACCAGCTCACGATATTCCCGGAAGCCGAGCCGATGCTGCGAGCCCTGCGCCAGCACTTTTTGCTGGGGGTGATCACCAACGGCAATGCCGATGTGCAGCGCGTAGGCCTGGCGGATTACTTTCACTTTGCCTTGCGCGCTGAAGATATCGGCATCGCCAAGCCGGATGCGCGGTTGTTTCAGGAGGCGTTGCAGCGTGGTGGCGTGGATGCCAGTGCGGCGGTGCATATTGGCGATCATCCCGGGGATGACATCGCCGGGGCGCAGCAGGCGGGGCTGCGGGCAGTGTGGTTCAACCCGACGGGCAAGGTGTGGGAAGGGCACAAACGCCCGGATGCAGAGATCCGTAGCCTGAACGAGTTGCCGCCCTTGCTGCAGAGCTGGCAGTGACGCCGAAGATCAAAATAAGTGGGATCAAGCCCGCTCCCACGTTGATATGGGGTGAAGCTTGAGAATTTGTTTCAGGCATGAAAAAGCCCGCAGCGACGGCGGGCTTTTCCTACAAGCAGGTGACTGACCTCAGATAGGTCGGCTGCCGTACTTGTTGTCCGGCTTCTTCGGTGGGTCTGCGACCACATTAGCCTCGACTTCCTGCACTTTGCCGCCTTTAGCGAGGAACTCTTCCATCGCACGGGCCAGGGCATCACGCTCTTTGTTCTTGGCCTCAACGCTCGGCAATTCATCTACCGACACAGCCGCCTTGGCTTTGCCCTTGGCAGCCGGAACCGGTGCATCATCGCCACCGTCGTCGTCAGCAACGTCTTCCGCCGCCGCTTCAAGACCTTCTTCGGTGTCGTCTTCGTCACCTACTTCCAGTTCGTCGTTTTCCAGATCATCGTCGCTCATGTTCTACCTCATGACTTGCGAAAAGCAGATTAGTTATAGCCCAGCTTCACCCTCTGTCGACGGTTGCCGGAAAAAAATCAACATCCACTGGATAACCAGTGGCTTATGCCCCATCACCGTGCAAGGTGGCGAGGACTTTACGAGCACCGCCATGATCACGGTGCTCGCCCAGATAAACACCTTGCCAGGTCCCCATCGCCAAGCGGCCGGCCTTCACCGGCAAACTCAGCTGGCAGCCCAGGAGACTGGCCTTGAAGTGCGCCGGCAGGTCATCCGGACCTTCGTCGTTATGTTCGAACCCTGCGCGGCCTTGCGGCACCAGCGAGTTGAAATAACGCTCGAAGTCACGGCGAACCGCCGGGTCGGCATTCTCGTTGACGGTCAACGAGGCCGAGGTGTGCTGCAGCCACAAATGCAACAGGCCCACGCGACAGGCCTTCAATTCAGGCAAGCCGGCCAGCAACTCCTCGGTCACCAGGTGAAAGCCCCGGGGCTTGGCCCGCAGGGTAATCAGGGTCTGTTGCCACATAGAGTTCTCCGCCCATCGGCGCGCATTCTAGCGCGCTCTGGGAAAAAACAAAGTGCCGAATACGCCTACATGCCTGTAAGACATTGGCAGGCGGAAAAGTGCCAGGTGCGTCCCATTACAAACTGAGCGCAAAAACCGACACAGCTTGTTATGACTGACAAACGCCAGGCAAAAAAATGCCCGGCAAGCCGGGCATCTTTTTTTCGCGTACTTACAAGTTGTAGCCGCGCTCGTTGTGTTGCGCCAGGTCGAGGCCGACGGCCTCTTCTTCTTCGGTCACCCGCAGGCCCATGACCGCATCCAGCACCTTGAGGATGATGAAGGTCACGATAGCCGTGTAGATCACAGTAAAGCCGACGCCCTTGGCCTGGATCCAGACTTGTGCCGCCACGTCAGTCACGGTGCCGAAGCCGCCCAGTGCAGGGGCTGCGAACACACCGGTGAGGATCGCACCGACAATACCGCCGATACCGTGCACGCCGAACGCGTCCAGGGAGTCGTCGTAGCCCAGCTTGCGCTTGAGGCTGGTGGCGCAGAAGAAGCAGATCACACCGGCAACCAGGCCGATCACCAGGGCGCCCATTGGGCCCACGGTGCCAGCGGCTGGGGTGATGGCTACCAGGCCGGCTACCACACCCGAGGCGATGCCCAGTGCGCTTGGCTTACCATGGGTGATCCACTCGGCGAACATCCAGCCCAGCGCCGCCGCAGCGGTAGCGATCTGAGTGACCAGCATCGCCATGCCGGCAGTGCCGTTGGCCGCAGCAGCGGAACCGGCGTTGAAGCCGAACCAACCCACCCACAGCATGGCGGCGCCGATCAGGGTGTAACCCAGGTTGTGCGGTGCCATCGGGGTAGTCGGGAAGCCTTTGCGCTTGCCGAGCACGATGCACGCCACCAGGCCAGCCACACCGGCGTTGATGTGCACCACGGTGCCGCCAGCGAAGTCCAGCACGCCCCAGTCCCACAGCAGGCCACCGTTGCCGCTCCAGACCATGTGCGCGATCGGCGCATAGACCAAGGTGAACCAGATGGCCATGAAGATCAGCATCGCAGAGAACTTCATACGCTCAGCGAAGGCACCGACGATCAGCGCCGGGGTGATGATGGCGAAGGTCATCTGGAAGGTGATGAACACCGCTTCCGGGAACAACGCTGCCGGCCCGGTGATGCTGGCCGGGGTAACGCCCGCCAGGAACGCCTTGCCCATGCCGCCGAAGAAGGAGTTGAAGTTGACGACACCCTGCTCCATCCCGGTCGTATCGAACGCGATGCTGTAGCCATAGATGACCCACAACACGCTGATCAGGCCAGTAATGGCGAAGCACTGCATCATCACGGAAAGAATGTTTTTGGAGCGCACCATGCCGCCGTAGAACAGCGCCAGGCCTGGAATGGTCATGAACAGCACCAACGCAGTGGATGTGAGCATCCATGCGGTGTCGCCGGAATTGAGGACTGGAGCAGCCACTTCGTCTGCCGCCATGGCCAGGCTTGGCATTACGATGGACAACAGGGCTCCGAGCCCTGCGAATTTACGCAGAGTCATATTGTTTTCTCCTGGGGCGTTGGGGTTTGGCGGCTTAGATTGCGTCGGTATCGGTTTCGCCGGTACGGATGCGAATAGCCTGTTCCAGATTGACCACGAAGATCTTGCCGTCACCGATCTTGCCGGTGTTGGCGGCCTTGGTTATCGCCTCGATAACCCGGTCAAGATCCTTGTCGTCAATGGCGACATCAATCTTCACCTTCGGCAGGAAATCGACCACGTATTCCGCGCCACGATACAGCTCGGTGTGACCCTTCTGCCGACCGAAGCCTTTGACCTCAGTAACGGTAATGCCCTGCACGCCGATCTCGGACAACGACTCGCGTACATCGTCCAACTTGAACGGCTTGATGATGGCAGTGACTAGCTTCATGAAAACTCTCTCCCGAATTGGTGGACTTGCCCCAGGAAAACAAACCCGTCTCAAGTCTAAGCGCAGTGCCTGGCTTTGTAACGCGTCGTCGCCTCGGCATTTGCCTTTGCGACGCCAGCGAACCACTGGTGACGAAACCTGTACCCCTGATCCGTCGGCGCACTGCATTCGTCACAGCGACTGCATCAGTGCATGGGTCATGATCGTCTAAGCAGAAACCTTGCCAGCTCCGTAAAAATCACTGAAATCAGTCCTTTGCCCACTTATCCCCACCTACGGGGCTTTCAGGTGGCATCAATGCGCACAAAAACAGTGCGCGCCCGCCCGACCCGCTGCGCGAAAACCGTGCGCACAAGGACATGAAAAGGACTATAGACGCTGCGTGATACACTGCCGGCCAACAGTTTTCCGGAATATTCCCCATGCTTGCGCCCAAAGACCTCCTCGACGCCCTGAGCGGCCATGCCTCACGCCTGTTCAGCGGTGACGCGCCCCTGCCCCGCAATGAAATCGAAAGCCAATTCAAGGCATTGCTGCAAAGTGGTTTCAGCAAGCTCGACCTGGTAAGCCGGGAAGAATTCGACAGCCAGATGGTCGTGCTGGCCCGCACACGTGCACGGCTGGAAAGCCTCGAAGCAAAAGTCGCTGAGCTCGAAGCGCGGTTGAACCCGCCGACCGAATAACCGACATCAAGCGGTCCGTGGGGTACTTGCCGGACCTTGACCGGCGCCTGCTGAAAATACAGTTCAGCTTTTTGCTGGTGGTGCTCGGTGGCCGCTGCAACCAGCTGGCCGTAGCCTGGTGGACCTTGCAGCAAACCGGTTCTGCGCTCGCCTTCGCCAACATGATCGCCTGCGCCATCGCGGCGCAGGTGCTGGCCCGCCCCCTGCTAGGCTGGCTGGGTGACAAGTACAACAAGGTTCTGATCCTCAGGGTGGCCTCCCTCACCAGTCTGGTGACCACGCTGTTGATGGTTGTCCTGTCCGCTACGCAACTGTTCAACCCATGGAGCGTTGGCGCCCTGATGCTGCTCAGCAGTGCCGTCGCGGGCGTACGCGACCCGCTGCAATCCTCGATTATTCCGTTGTTTGCACGCGACGATCAGGTCTCACTGGCCGTTCGCACCAAAAGCATGCTCTCGTCCATATCCAATTTGCTCGGACCGATCCTGGCCAGCGCCTTGATTTTCAGCTTCGGCACCACGCTGGCGTTGACCATCGACTTCTTCGCGATGCTTGGCGCAGCAATGTTGATTGCATCGATTCCACTTCACCTCGGTGCCAGCGCCCCAGGTGAACATGCTCCGTCAGCCACCGGCTTGCGCATGATGTACTCGGGATTCAAGGCCGTTTACGGCGTCAAGGTCGAGTTCTACCTTGCCCTCGTGGCGATGCTCGTCAACTTTGCCCTGTTTCCGTTCTTTACCATCCTGCTGCCCCTCTACGTCAAAACGATCATCCACTACCCGGTCACCTACCTCGGCCTGCTGGACGCCTGTTTCGGCCTGGGCATCCTGGCAGGCAGCTACAAAATCACCGGCTGGCTGACCGAACGCGTGCCCCGCGACTTCTGTGTCGCGGCGGGCTTTGCACTGTTGGGGGGCAATATGTGGCTGGCCGGCACGCTCTCATCAATGGTTGCCGTACCGCTGGCGTTTTTCTGCGGTGGGGTAGGCCTGATGCTGATCAACATTCCGACCTCTGCCGTCAGGTTGCTTGCCACCCCCAAGCAGCATCGCAATCGAATCTTCGCCACCGTGTCATTCCTGTCGGCCGCCGCCAGCCCGCTCGGCAGTTTCGCCATGAGTGGGCTGATTACACAGCTCGGCGTCGCACTCACCATGACGTCCCTGGGTGCAATGGTGCTGGGGTTGTCGTTGCTGGTGTTCCTGATCCCGGACTTCCGCGCATTCATGCGTGCACCCGACACGCAACTCAACGGTGCCTACCTGGATAAGTACCCCGACGCCTTTGCACGTTGATACGTCCTGTAAAAGTCTGAACCGTTGCGCCTGCAATCCCTCGACTACCTTTAAAAAACCGCAGGAAGCGGCGTCCATTTTTCAAGGAACGAGCATGTCCCTCGCCATCGTCCACAGCCGCGCCCAGATCGGCGTCGAAGCCCCCGCTGTCACTGTTGAAGTGCACATGGCCAATGGTCTGCCGTCCCTGACGCTGGTGGGGTTGCCAGAAACAGCGGTCAAGGAAAGCAAGGACCGCGTGCGCAGCGCCATTCTGAACTGCGCCCTGCAATACCCCGCCCGCCGCATCACCCTCAACCTTGCGCCCGCCGACCTGCCCAAGGACGGCGGGCGTTTTGACCTGGCGATTGCCCTGGGAATCCTGGCCGCCAGTGCGCAGGTACCGGCGCTGATGCTCGATGACGTGGAGTGCCTTGGGGAGCTGGCATTGTCCGGCGAAGTCCGTGCGGTCAAGGGCGTGCTGCCGGCGGCACTGGCGGCGCGCAAGGCCGGGCGCACCGTCATCGTGCCGCGGGCGAATGCCGAGGAGGCGTGCCTGGCGTCGGGGCTGAAGGTGATCGCGGTGGATCACTTGCTGCAGGTGGTGGCGCACCTCAATGGTCAGGTGCCAATTGAGCCTTACAAATCCGACGGCTTGCTGTACTTGAACAAACCGTACCCGGACCTGAGTGAAGTCCAGGGCCAACTGACGGCCAAGCGTGCGCTACTGATCGCGGCGGCCGGTGCGCATAACCTGCTGCTCAGTGGCCCGCCCGGCACCGGCAAGACGTTACTCGCCAGTCGCCTGCCCGGCTTGTTGCCGCCGCTAAGCGAGCAGGAAGCCCTTGAAGTCGCGGCGATTCAATCCGTGGTGAGCCTGGCGCCCTTGAGCCACTGGCCCCATCGACCGTTTCGCCAGCCGCACCATTCGGCATCGGGGCCGGCGCTGGTAGGCGGAGGGTCGAAGCCGCAACCGGGCGAAATCACCCTGGCGCACCATGGGGTGCTGTTCCTGGATGAATTACCGGAGTTTGACCGCAAGGTCTTGGAGGTACTGCGAGAACCCTTGGAGTCTGGGCAAATCGTGATTTCCCGCGCCCGTGACCGGGTGAGTTTCCCGGCACGCTTTCAACTGGTGGCCGCGATGAACCCCTGCCCCTGTGGCTATATGGGTGAACCGAGTGGGCGTTGTCGCTGTACGCCGGAGCAAATTCAACGCTATCGCAACAAGCTGTCCGGGCCGCTGATGGACCGGATCGACCTGCACCTGACCGTCGCTCGGGAAACCACTGCGCTGAATCCGGCCCAACAGGCTGGCGACAACACTGCAAAGGCTTCGGCTGACGTTGCCGAGGCGCGGGAGCGCCAGCTGCGGCGTCAGGGCTGTGCAAATGCCTTTCTCGATCTGCCTGGGCTACGCAAGCATTGCAAGCTGGCGAAGGTCGATGAAGGCTGGCTGGAGACTGCCTGCGAGCGCCTGACGCTGTCTTTGCGCGCGGCCCATCGCCTGCTCAAAGTGGCACGCACCTTGGCGGACTTGGAGCTTATGGACGACATCACGCGCGATCATCTGAAGGAGGCCCTGCAATATAGGCCGGCAGCGATCACTTAAGCCAGGCGCATAACCAAATGTGGGAGCTGGCTTGCTCGCGAATTCGACGGGGCAGCCAAGCCGGTGCTGACTGACACTCCGTATTCGCGAGCAAGCCCGCTCCCACTCTAGCCTGTGGTGACGACCAGATCAGGCTTCAACGAAAGCGGTCAACTTCATGGCGCAAGCTCGCTGCCAGCGTTTCCAGTTCCTTGGCAGTGATCGCCAGGTTCGACACCACCTCACGCTGCTCGCTGTTGGCCAGCGCGATGCTTTGCAGGTTGCTGCTGAGCAAGGTTGCGGTGCTGCTCTGCTCCTGGGTGGCCGTGGTGATCGCAGCAAATTGCTGGCCGGCCGAGCGGCTTTGCTCATCGATACGTGCCAGGGCAGAGGCCACATCGGCGTTGCGCGACAGACCTTCCTGCATCAACACGTTACCGTGCTCCATGGTGCTGATGGCGTTGCCGGTTTCCTGTTGGATACTCTGGATCATCCCGGAGATTTCGTCGGTGGCCTGGCGAGTGCGCGATGCCAGGTTGCGCACTTCGTCGGCAACCACGGCGAAACCACGGCCCTGCTCACCGGCCCGTGCCGCTTCAATGGCGGCATTGAGCGCCAGCAGGTTGGTCTGTTCGGCGATCGACGTGATCACGCCGACGATCCCGCCGATTTCCTGGGAGCGTTGGCCAAGGGTGTTGATCACCGTGGCGGTGCTGTTCAGCGCCGTGGCAATGTGTTCCAGGGAGGACGACGCTTCTTGCATGGAGGTACGCCCGATGCGGGTTTGCTGGGCGTTTTCCTGGGCCAGGCGTTCGGTGTTGCCCATGTTGTCGGCGATGTTCAGCGAGGTGGCGCTGAACTCTTCGACCGCGCCAGCCATGCTGGTAATCTCGCCGGACTGCTGCTCCATGCCTTCATAGGCCCCACCGGACAAACCAGACAACGCCTGGGCGCGGCTGTTGACCTCTTCGGCGGCGCTACGGATATGCGAGACCATGGTCGACAGCGCTTCACCCATCTGGTTGAAGCTGCGCGCCAACTGGCCGATTTCGTCATGGCTGGACACATTCAGGCGTGCGCTCAAGTCGCCGGCGCCCAGGGCTTCGGCCTGACGCACCAGGTCACTCAGGGGCTGCAACTTGCTGCGCAGTAGCCACACCGCCGCGCCCACCGCGAACAGCATCGCCAGCACACTGCCAATTACCAGGCGAATACCCACGGCCCAGGTGACTTCGCGGATTTCCGCCTTCGGCAGGCTGGCCACGACGGACCACGGTCCGCCTTCAAAAGGCACCGAGACGCTGTAGAAGTCTTCGTTCTTGTCACTCCAGAAGCGGCCCTTACCCGGGGTTTTCGTCAGGTCGAGCATCACCGCAATCGCCTGATCCAGCGCTTGTACACCGGCCGGCGGCACCAGCCAGCGTTTCTGCTCATCCAGCAAGGCCAGGGAACCGGTCTTGCCGATACGGAAGCGCTTGAGGTTTTCGAACTGGGCGTTCTGGGCATCGGTGTAGTCGAAGCCGACAAACAGCACCGCAATCACTTTGCCGGCCGCATCACGCACCGGGGTGTACTGGGTCATGTAGGACCGTTCGAACAGCACCGCACGGCCGACGTAACTCTGTCCGGCGAGCAGGCGTTGATACGCCGGATGCTGGTGATCCAGGGCGGTACCGATGGCGCGGTTGCCGTCCTGCTTGGTCAGCGATGTACTGATGCGGATGAAGTCTTCACCGCTGCGCACGAACACCGTGGCCACGCCGCCGGAGGTGTCCTTGAACTCATCGACCTCACTGAAATCGTTGTTCAACACGTCGCTGCCCAGGAACAGGCTGGGTGTCTGCACACCGGCCACGGTCACAGGCTGGTCAGCACGCATGCTCAAGCCGGCGCCGAAGCGCTTTTCAAACAACCCGCTCAAACGCTGGGTACTTTCGCGCAAGGTGCCGTGGAAGGTGTTGAGCTGGTCGGCGAGCAAACGCGCCTCGCTGGCCAGGTGTTCCTCTCGGGTGTCGAGGTTGGCGGAGTCGAGCGAACGCAAGGCAAACACGGTACTGCCGCTGATGACGACAGCCAGAATCACCGCTAGTGCGAGGCCTAGTTGTGAGGCTATCCGGGCGCGAGGTTGAGACATGAAGGCTCCTGGCCGAGGCCAGGATCATCCTGATCTCATAGCGCTGCTCGGCAAATTATCTAGTGGGAAACGTTGGTGCACGATGGTTCCAACACTCCTACTTCGGCTGGACGAGGCAATACTTGAGCGAATCACAGGGGTATCACGCAAACGATTGCATGACCCGTTTGCCGTCGCTCAATCAAGGCGTTCGACACGGGGCAATTCCATGGCCTTGACTTCCGCCTGCAGAAACTCCGCCAAACGCCGCAAACGCTCGCCGCCAGGACGGGTTTTTGGCCACACCAAGTAGTAATTTTCGCCACTGGCTACGGCGGTTGGCCAAGGCAGGCTCAGCCGTCCCTGGGCGACGTCTTCGGCCACCATCAGCAAGTCGCCCATGGACACGCCATAGCCCCGCGCGGCGGCGATCATGCCCAATTCGAGGGTGTCGAATACCTGCCCGCCCTTGAGCGACACCTGGGTAGACAGCCCCATGCGATCCAGCCAATTGCGCCAATCGCGGCGGTCGGGCGTGGGGTGCAGCAATTCGGCGGTGGCCAGGCGTGTGGCATCCCAGGGCCCATCCGCCAACAGGTTGGGGGCGCCAACCGGAATCAGAAATTCCGGGAATAGATAACTGGCCTCCCAGTCCGCCGGAAAGTGCCCAAAACTCAGCAGCACCGCACAGTCGAACGGCTCCTGGTTGAAGTCCACCTCGTCCACGTTCATCCAGGCGCTGGTCAGTTGCACTTCATTGCCCGGCTGTAACGCCCGAAAACGACTGAGCCGCGCCAGCAGCCAACGCATGGTCAGTGTCGACGGCGCCTTCATGCGCAGGATGTCATCTTCGGCATTCAGGGTATGGCAGGCCCGCTCCAGGGCGGCGAAACCTTCGCGCACACCGGGCAACAGCAGGCGTGCAGCTTCGGTGAGCTGCAGGGTGCGGCCGCTGCGCTGGAACAGGCGACAGGCGAAATGCTCCTCCAATGTGCGGATATGTCGGCTCACCGCACTTTGAGTAATGGACAACTCCTCCGCCGCGCGGGTGAAGGAGTTGTGCCGGGATGCCGCCTCAAACGCACGGAGGGCATACAGCGGAGGAAGACGACGCGACATCTGGGAAGACTCCTACAGGCAATGCGGTAACGTACCAGATTCATTCAGCATGAGTTTTACTCATGCGAGCAATCGCTTTTATCCCTTTGTGCATTGGGCTGGGAGCGCTGAGAATCAACCCTTGCGCAACCTTCTGACTTTTCGAGTGTGATGATCATGCAGCATCCGGCACGTACCGAACTCTGGGCCATTCTGCGGCTGTCGGGGCCGTTGATTGCCTCACAGTTGGCGCACATGCTGATGGTGCTGACCGACACCCTGATGATGGCCCGCCTTAGCCCCGAAGCCTTGGCCGGTGGTGGCTTGGGCGCGGCGAGCTATTCGTTCGTGTCGATTTTCTGCATTGGCGTAATTGCTGCCGTGGGCACCCTTGTGGCCATCCGTCACGGCGCGGGCGATATCGAAGGCGCCACCCGCCTGACCCAGGCCGGGCTGTGGCTGGCTTGGCTGATGGCCTTGGCGGCAGGCTTGCTGCTGTGGAACCTCAAGCCGCTGCTGCTGATGTTCGGCCAGACCGAAACCAATGTGCACTCGGCCGGGCAATTCCTGACGATCCTGCCGTTCGCACTGCCTGGCTTCCTGAGCTTCATGGCCCTTCGCGGCTTCACCAGCGCGATTGGCCAGGCCAAGCCGGTGATGGTGATCAGCCTCGGCGGTGCAGTGGCTAATTACCTGCTCAACCATGCATTGATCGAAGGCATGTTCGGCCTGCCGAAACTGGGCCTGATGGGCATCGGCCTGGTCACGGCCGTCGTCGCCAACGGCATGGCGTTGGCGCTGATGTGGTATATCCACCGCAACCGTACCTATGCTGCCTACCCGCTGAGCACCGGCCTGCTGCGGCTCAATACCCAGTATCTGCGCGAGTTGTGGCGCCTGGGCCTGCCGATTGGTGGCACCTATGCGGTGGAAGTCGGGTTGTTTGCCTTTGCGGCGCTGTGCATGGGCACCATGGGCAGCACACAGTTGGCGGCGCATCAGGTCGCACTGCAGATCGTCTCGGTGGCGTTCATGGTGCCCGCGGGGATGTCCTATGCGGTGACCATGCGCATCGGCCAGCATTACGGCGCCGGGCGACTGCTGCAGGCACGCCTGGCCGGGCGCGTCGGCATAGGATTCGGCGCGGCGGTGATGTTGGGATTTGCCGCGATGCTGTGGCTGTTTTCCGATCCGCTGATCGGACTGCTCATCGACCACAACGACCCGGCGTTCCACGATGTGATCGTCCTGGCCGTCAGCCTGCTGGCCGTCGCCGCGTGGTTCGAGCTGTTCGACGGCGTGCAAACCATCGCCATGGGCTGCATTCGTGGGCTCAAAGACGCCAAGACCACCTTTCTGATCGGCGCGGGCTGCTACTGGTTGATCGGCGCACCGTCGGCCTGGCTGATGGCCTTCACCCTGGGCTGGGGACCGACTGGCGTGTGGTGGGGGCTGGCGCTGGGCCTGGCGTGCGCGGCGGTCAGCCTGACCTGGGCGTTTGAGGCGAAGATGAAGCGGATGATTCGGCGAGAGCCTGAAACCTACAGCACGTTGCACGCGGCCCAGCCGGACTGAAGGATGTCAGCGGTCGGTGTGGGAGCAGGCAAGCCAGCGCCCACCGCTGATTGGGTTCGCAACTCAACCCAGCAAGGCCTGCTGGCCTTTACCGAAAGTCAGGTACTCCACAAGCTCCGGTAACGGCAACGGCTTGCTGATCAGATAGCCCTGGGCCTGGTCGCAGCCAAACAAGCGCAACAGCGCCAGTTGCTCCGGTGTTTCCACACCTTCGGCGACCACCTCCAGGTTGAGGTTGTGCGCCAGGTTGATCATGGCATGCACCAGCTTGCGGTTCTCTTCGCGCTCTTCCATGCCGCCGACAAAGCTCTTGTCGATCTTCAACAAGGCAATCGGCAGGCTGTTGAGGTGCACGAACGAAGAGAAGCCTGTACCGAAGTCATCCAGGGAGAACCGCACACCCAGGCGACCGAGGGCGTCCATGGTTTGCTTGACCAGGTCACTGCGACGCATCACGGCCGTTTCGGTGAGTTCGAACTCCAACCATTGCGCTTCCACCCCACGCTCGGCAATCAGCCGGCTGAGGGTCGAGAGCAACTGGCTGTCCTGGAACTGACGGAACGACAGGTTGACGGCCATGTGCAGCGGCGGCAGGCCGCGTTCACGCAGGTCCTGCATGTCACGCAGGGCCCGGGAGATCACCCAGTAGCCCAACGGCACGATCAGGCCACTCTGCTCGGCCAGGGGCACGAATTCACTCGGCGGCAACAGGCCACGCTCGCCATGACGCCAGCGCACCAGGGCCTCCAGGCCGACGATATGCCCGTCGTCCAGGTCCAGGCGCGGCTGGTAGTGCAACTCCAGCTCATCACGCCGCAAGGCGCGGCGCAGCTCGCTTTCCAGGTCGGCCAGGCTGCGCGCGTTGCGATTGATACGTTCGTTGAAGATATGAAAGGTGCAGCCCTGGGTGCTCTTGGCCTGCTGCATGGCGATATGGGCGTGCCACATCAGCGGGTCGGCCCCGGCGCGGGCGCGGGCATGCGCCACTCCCAGGCTGCAACCGATCAGCAGGCTTTCGCCATCCACCCAGTAGGGTTCGGCCATGACTTCGGTGATGCGCTCGGCCATCCACTCGGCGCGCTGGGGCGCCCGGCGGGTGTCGATCAGCAGGGCGAATTCGTCGCTGCCCAGGCGCGCCAGTTGGTCGCCGACCTCGAGCTGGCTCTTGAGCCGCGACACCACTTGCAGGATCAACCGATCGCCAGCCTGATGGCCGAGGGCATCGTTGGCGTGACGGAAGTTATCGAGGTCCAGGTGACCGAGGGCCAGGCCACGGCCTTCATTCTCGGCCAGGCGTGCGGTCAGCAGGGTCTGGAAGCCCTGGCGGTTGGCGATACCGGTGAGCGGGTCCTGTTCGGCCAAGCGTTGCAGGGTGTTTTCCAGCACGCCACGCTCGCGGACATGCCGCAGGCAGCGGCGTAATGTATCGGCGTCCAATACATCACGCACCAGCCAGTCGCTGACGCCAAGGGGCGAAACCAGGGGTTCCTGCTCCAGCAGCAACACACAGGGCAGGCTGCAACGGCCAGGCCCGGGCTGCAGGCTGGGCGTGGTCAACAGCACCGCGCTGTGGTCGTCATCGAACAGACGGCTCACGGAATCCCAGTTTGGCGCACTGATCAGCACAGCCCCATCGCCCATCGGCGCCAGGCACTCGCGCAATAACGCTGCCCACGCGGGCTCATCGGCCAGCAGCAGCAAACGCAAGGGTTCGACAGGCGTAGACAAGCTAGCTCCCTAGACTCTGCAAAAATTCGTGGCGGCGGGCATTATGACGTGCGCCCTGATAATCACCAATGATAGGGGTTATCAAACACGCGAACTGTAAACATTAGTCTCAAACAACCCCGACATCCTGCGGCAAAGTATCAAAACCGGCAAATTTAGATCGAGTGGTACGTCACACTGTCGTTCTGACAGGGCAGAATCCTGCCAGCCTGTTAAAATGCCCGCCCTTTTGAATAACGACTCCCTGAATTCCGTATGTCCCGACTCAATCCCCGGCAGCAAGAAGCCGTGAACTACGTCGGCGGCCCTCTATTGGTGCTCGCCGGTGCAGGCTCCGGCAAGACCAGTGTGATCACCCGCAAGATCGCACACCTGATCCAGCATTGCGGCATTCGCGCCCAGTACATTGTCGCCATGACGTTTACCAACAAGGCGGCGCGGGAAATGAAAGAGCGCGTCGGTACCCTGCTCAAGGGTGGCGAAGGCCGTGGCCTCACGGTGTGCACCTTCCACAACCTGGGGCTGAACATCATCCGCAAGGAACATGTGCGGCTGGGCTACAAGCCGGGCTTCTCGATCTTCGACGAGGCCGACGTGAAGTCGCTGATGACCGACATCATGCAAAAGGAATACGCAGGCGACGACGGCGTGGATGAGATCAAGAACATGATCGGCGCCTGGAAAAACGACCTGATCCTGCCCGCCCAAGCCCTGGAAAACGCACGCAACCCCAAGGAACAGACCGCCGCCATCGTCTACACCCACTATCAGCGCACGCTCAAGGCGTTCAACGCGGTGGACTTCGACGACCTGATCCTGCTGCCGGTGAAGCTGTTCGAGGAACACGCCGACATCCTCGAAAAATGGCAGAACAAGGTGCGCTACCTGCTGGTGGACGAATACCAGGACACCAACGCCAGCCAATACCTGCTGGTGAAAATGCTGATCGGCAAGCGTAACCAGTTCACCGTGGTAGGCGACGACGACCAGTCGATCTATGCCTGGCGTGGCGCCCGTCCGGAAAACCTGATGCTGCTCAAGGACGACTACCCGTCCCTGAAAGTGGTGATGCTGGAGCAGAACTACCGCTCCACCAGCCGCATCCTGCGGTGCGCCAACGTACTGATCTCGAACAACCCCCACGAGTTTGAAAAACAACTGTGGAGCGAGATGGGCCATGGCGATGAGATCCGCGTGATCCGCTGCCGCAACGAAGACGCCGAAGCCGAACGCGTGGCCGTGGAAATCCTCAGCCTGCACTTGCGCACCGACCGGCCCTACAGCGACTTTGCGATCCTGTACCGTGGCAACTACCAGGCCAAGCTGATCGAGCTGAAATTGCAACATCACCAGGTGCCGTATCGCCTGTCGGGCGGCAACAGCTTTTTCGGGCGCCAGGAAGTCAAGGACCTGATGGCGTATTTCCGGCTGATCGTGAACCCGGACGACGACAACGCCTTCCTGCGCGTGATCAACGTACCGCGCCGCGAAATCGGCTCCACCACGTTGGAAAAGCTCGGCAACTACGCCACGGAACGCAAGATCTCGATGTACGCCGCCACCGATGAAATCGGCCTGGGCGAACACCTGGACTCGCGCTTCACCGATCGCCTGTCGCGCTTCAAGCGCTTCATGGACAAGGTGCGCGAGCAGTGCGCCGGCGAAGACCCCATCAGCGCGCTGCGCAGCATGGTCATGGACATCGACTACGAAAACTGGCTGCGTACCAACAGCTCCAGCGACAAGGCTGCGGACTACCGCATGAGCAACGTCTGGTTCCTGATCGAAGCGCTGAAGAACACCCTGGAAAAAGACGAAGACGGCGAGATGACCGTCGAAGATGCCATCGGCAAGCTGGTGCTGCGCGACATGCTCGAGCGCCAGCAGGAAGAAGAAGACGGCGCCGAGGGTGTGCAGATGATGACCTTGCATGCCTCCAAGGGCCTGGAATTCCCCTACGTGTTCATCATGGGTATGGAAGAGGAAATCCTCCCGCACCGCTCCAGCATTGAAGCCGACACCATCGAAGAGGAACGCCGCCTGGCCTACGTGGGCATTACCCGCGCGCGCCAGACCCTGGCCTTCACCTTCGCCGCCAAGCGCAAGCAATACGGCGAAATCATCGATTGTGCCCCCAGCCGGTTCCTGGATGAACTGCCGCCGGACGACCTGGCCTGGGAAGGCAATGACGACACCCCGACCGAGGTGAAGGCCGTTCGCGGCAACACCGCCTTGGCGGATATACGCGCGATGTTAAAGCGCTAGAATCGACTACTTTTTAATCTACTTTCGGCGCGCACCGCGCCATTAGAGGAAGCTTTCCGTGGAAGCACTGCATAAGAAAATTCGCGAAGAAGGCATCGTGCTTTCCGACCAGGTACTCAAGGTCGACGCCTTTCTGAACCACCAGATCGACCCGGCACTGATGAAGCTGATCGGCGACGAATTCGCCGCATTGTTCAAGGACTCGGGCATCACCAAGATCGTCACCATCGAGGCCTCGGGCATCGCCCCTGCGATCATGACCGGCTTGAACCTGGGCGTACCGGTGATCTTCGCACGCAAGCAGCAATCCCTGACCTTGACGGAAAACCTGCTGTCGGCAACGGTGTATTCCTTCACCAAGAAGGTCGAAAGCACTGTCGCGATCTCCCCACGTCACCTGACCAGCAGCGACCGCGTGCTGGTGATCGATGACTTCCTGGCCAATGGCAAGGCGTCCCAGGCGCTGATCTCGATCATCAAGCAGGCCGGCGCAACCGTGGCAGGCTTGGGGATCGTCATCGAGAAGTCGTTCCAGGGCGGGCGTGCCGAGCTGGACGCACAGGGATACCGCGTGGAATCCCTGGCGCGGGTCAAATCCCTCGCCGGTGGTGTGGTCACGTTCATCGAGTAATCGATAACACCCTGATTGTTTGGGGCGGGCACTATCCAACAGGTGGGAGCGAGCTTGCCTGCGACAGCGGAGTGTCAGGCGACAGAGATGTCGCCGGTCAGGCCCTCATCGCAGGCAAGCCCGCTCCCACATTGGTTTTGGGGTGTTTTTAGGGCGCGGTGGCCTGGAGGCCGGCGAGCAGCAGGCGCTGATAGAGGTCTTCTTTCAAACCCTGCGGGTTATCCAACCGCATCCGCTCAAGATGCTGGGTATACGCCTGCGGCTCCGGCGCATCCAGCGCCGCCTTGCCCAACTCCAGAATCTCCGTGAGCTTGAATTTACTCTTGAGCCAGTTCAGCGCCCGCAGCAAGTCCCGCTCCTCATCCGTGAAGTCGCTGCCCAGCGGATATTCCGGGAACAGCCGGCGATGGCGCGCTTGAATAGCCTGCAGCCGCTCCGGCGTGTTGTCGGCAAAGCGCGGATCGAGCCTGAAATCCTTGGGCAACTTGCCCGCCTTTTGCGCCTGCTCGATCAAGTCATCCTGGAAGCGTGAGTCGGTGACATTGAGCAACGCTTCGATCACCTTGGCATCGGTCTGCCCACGCAAGTCGGCAATGCCGTACTCGGTGATGACAATATCCCGCAGGTGCCGAGGAATCGTGCAGTGGCCGTATTCCCACACGATGTTGGAACTGACCTCGCCCGCCGATTCGCGCCAGCTGCGCAAGATCAGGATCGAGCGCGCACCTTCCAGGGCATGGCCTTGGGCAACGAAATTGTATTGCCCGCCCACGCCGCTGAGCACCCCCCCGCCTTCAAGCTGGTCCGCCACGCCCGCCCCCAGCAAGGTCACCATGATCGCGCTGTTGATGAACCGCGCATCCAGGCGCTGCAGGCGCTTGAGTGCTTCCTGGCCGTACAGCTCGTTGATGTAGCTGATGCGGGTCATATTGAATTCGAGGCGCTTGGCGTGGGTCATTTCCTGCAGGCGCTGGTAAAAACTTCTCGGGCCCAGGAAGAACCCGCCGTGGATCGAGATGCCGTCGGGCTGCGCAGCATCGTCGAGCGTGCCGGCGTTAGCCCGCTCCTGCGTCGCCACATCCGGGTAGACCTTGCGGCGGATAATCCCCGCGTCCGCCAGCACCAGCAGGCCGTTGACGAACATTTCGCTGCAACCGTAGAGGCCACGGGCGAAAGGATCGACACCGCCTTCTCGGCTGATCAAGGGCGCCCATTGATACACATCGAGGTCTGTCAGCAACAGTCGGTACGCTTCGTTATCCGCCTGGCGCGCCAGCAGTGCGGCCGTCAGTGCATCGCCCATCGAGCCGATGCCGATCTGCAAGGTGCCGCCATCGCGTACCAGGGTACTGGCATGCAGGCCGATAAAGTGGTCCTGGAAACCCACCGGCATATTCGGCGTTGAGAACAGCGTGGTGCTGTCTTTTTCATCGATCAGGTAATCGAAGGCATCCATGCCCAGTTCGGCGTCGCCGGGCATGTAGGGCAAATCGCTGTGAACCTGGCCCACGACCAGTACGGTTTCACCGGCCTCACGGCGCTTGGCGATCATAGGCAGCAGGTCGAGGGTAATGTCCGGGTTGCAACTCAAGCTCAGCCGATCAGGATGTTCGGAGCTGCTGGCGACCAATTGCGCCACCAGGTTCAGGCCTGCGGCGTTGATGTCGCGGGCGGCGTGGCTGTAGTTGCTGCTGACGTAGTCCTGCTGGGCCGACTCGCTGTGGAGCAGGCTGCCGGGCTGCATGAAGAACTGCTGCACGTGGATGTTTTTCGGCAGGCTGTCCTTGTGCAGGTCGGCGAGGAAGTCCAGCTCGGGGTAATCGCCAAACACTCGCTCGATAAACGGTTCGAGAAAGCGCTTCTGCAAGCCATCGCCCATCTTCGGGCGGCCCAGGCTCAACGCGGTATAGATCGTCAGCGCCCGCTCGGGCATCTTGGCGATCCGCCGATACAGCGCGTTAGCGAACAGGTTCGGCTTGCCCAGGCCAAGTGGCATGCCCATGTGGATATGCGCCGGCAACCGCTCCAGTACATCGTCAACTGCTTGCTCGATTGAACACAACTGCACCATCCGACCCTCCTGAACATTCCATGATTAGGGGTTGGACCGAGCTTGCCGGGTCTTTGCTGCAAAGAATAGCCTTGAGGCGTAAATAGCGGGCACAAAAAAGCCGCTCGTAAGCGGCATTTTTGGCGAAGATCGGCTGATTAGAGGCCGGACATCTTCTTGATGGCCCCTTTCAGGTCATCGTCCGAGCAGTCAGAGCAAGTGCCTTTTGGCGGCATGGCATTGATACCCGTAATCGCCTTGGCCAGGATGCCATCGAGGCCGCCCTGGTGGTCAGCACGCTCTTTCCAGGCGGCGGTGTCGCCGATTTTCGGCGCGCCCAGCAGGCCGGTGCCATGGCAAGCGTTGCAGTGCTTGGCGATGATCTCATCCGGCGTCTTCGCAGCGCCGCCGCCTGCGGCTACCGCCACTTCCATGCCTTTGCATTCCTGGCCCTGGACGCAAACCTGTCCGACAGGCTCCAGGCGCTTGGCAATCTCATCATTGGTCGCAGCTTGAGCGCTGACAGCCCATAGGGCCAGTACGGTTGCTGGTGCAGCCAGCATTTTCATAATTAGGTTCACGCGTTCACCCTCAATGGTGGCTATTCACGCCTGCGGCCACGGTTTCGCAGGCGGCGAAAGTATAACGGTTAGCCCGCCCGGCCGAAACAACCCTATTAAATAAAGGGAGATTCGGCCTCACGGATACTGCTGCGGGTGTCTCTGCAACGCTGGCAGGACGCCTCTTCTGTTAAAAGTTCGCGGGTGTGGCTGCGCTGATTAGTCGCGCCGGCACGTCGAACGGGTTGCGAAAACGGTGGGGCTTGGTGCTTTCAAAGTAGTAGCTATCGCCAGCTTCGAGCACAAAAGTTTCAAGACCGACCACCAACTCCAGGCGACCCTCCACCAGAATCCCGGTTTCCTCGCCTTCGTGGGTGAGCATTTCTTCGCCCGTGTCGGCGCCCGGTGGGTAGATTTCGTTGAGGAACGCAATCGCCCGGCTGGGGTGTGCGCGGCCTACCAGTTTCATGGTGACGGCGCCGTCAGAGATGTCGATGAGCTCATTGGCTTTATAGACGATCTGCGTCGGTATTTCCTGGAGGATTTCCTCGGAAAAGAACTCGACCATCGACATGGGGATGCCGCCCAGCACCTTGCGCAAGGAGCTGATCGAGGGGCTGACACTGTTTTTTTCGATCATCGAAATGGTGCTGTTGGTGACACCCGCGCGCTTGGCGAGCTCGCGCTGGGAAAGACCCTTCAGTTTACGGATGGATTGCAGTCGTTCGCCGACGTCCAATGCAGGAGCCTCCTAGGATTCAGGCTTTGTTGTAATTGAGCGTTATCATGGCGACAGCGTTCAGTATTTACAACACTTGGGCCTAAATCCCGGGCGCTTGCGTTCGTACCTGCCGGTCAAGCCCCGGAATAGAGCCTTGGCACGCGGCGCAGGTTGCAGAACAACTGATAGGGAATGGTCTCGGCAGCCACCGCGACGTCACTCGCGAGGATGTTCTTGCCCCACAGCTCCACCGTGGAACCGAGACCGGCCTGAGGCACGTCCGTCAGGTCGATGCACAGCATGTCCATGGACACGCGACCCAGCAATTGGCTGCGTTGCCCGGCGACCAGCACCGGTGTGCCCGTCGGTGCGTGGCGCGGGTAACCATCGGCATAACCCATGGCGACTACGCCGATCCGCATGGGTTTTGGCGTGATGAACTTGGCCCCATAGCCCACCGGCTCACCGGCTGGCAGTTCACGTACGCAGATAACCTTGGACTCCAGGGTCATCACCGGCTGCAAACGCGAGGCCACGGCCTGGTCTTCGCCAAAGGGCGTAGCGCCGTAGAGCATGATGCCGGGGCGCACCCAATCGCTGGACACCTCCGGCCAGCCCATCACCGACGGTGAGTTGCGCAGGCTGACCTCGGCCGACAAGCCCTGGCGCGCGGCGTCGAACACCGCCACCTGTTCATTACTGCGCACGCAGTCAAGTTCATCGGCGCGCGCAAAGTGGCTCATCAGCACGATCTTGGCCACTTTGCCGCTGGCCAGCAGGCGCTGATAGGCCTCCTGATAATCCTTGGGATGCAGGCCAACACGGTGCATGCCCGAGTCAAGCTTGAGCCAGATGGTCAGCGGCGTGTTCAAGGCGGCCTGCTCGATAGCCTCCAGTTGCCACAGCGAATGCACCACGCACCAGAAATCATGCTCGATGATCAGCGGCAGCTCGTCGGCCTCGAAAAAGCCTTCCAGCAGCAGCACCGGCGCGCGAATCCCGGCGGCACGCAGTTCCAGGGCTTCTTCGATGCAGGCCACGGCAAACCCGTCCGCCTCGGCTTCCAGCGCCTGGGCCACACGCACGGCGCCATGGCCATAGGCATCGGCCTTGACCACGGCGAGGGCCTTGGCCCCCGTGACTTCACGGGCCAATTGATAGTTATGGCGCAGGGCTTGGAGGTCGATCAGGGCACGGGCAGGACGCATGGCGGCAGGCTTCTAGGCGGCAAGTGAAGAAAAAACCGGTACCGACCGACAGCTTCGGTACCGGGAGAGGGATCGTTGTTTAAGGCAGTGCCGCCACGACGGACAGCTCTACCAGGATCTGCGGTTCGCACAGCTTGGCTTCAACCGTGGCACGGGCCGGAGCAACGCCCTTGGGCAGCCACTTGTCCCACACCGCGTTCATGCCGGCGAAATCCGCGTCGATGTCTTTCAGGTAGATCGTCACCGACAGCAGTTTGGTCTTGTCGGTGCCGGCCAGGTCCAGCAAGCGCTCGATATTGGCCAGGGTTTCACGGGTTTGCTGCTCAATCCCGGCGTTCATGTCGTCGCCGACTTGCCCGGCCAGGTACACGGTACCGCTGTGGACAACAATCTGGCTCATGCGCTCATTGGTGAGCTGGCGCTGGATTGACATGTTTTGCGGACTCCTGGTGGTTGCCATAACGGGAAATATCGAGGCCCTCAGCACTGATCTGCGGGGTTTTCTTCGCCATCAGGTCGGCGAGCAAACGCCCGGAGCCACAGGCCATGGTCCAACCAAGGGTGCCGTGGCCCGTATTCAGGAACAGGTTCTTGAACGGGGTGGCACCGACAATCGGCGTGCCGTCGGGTGTGGTCGGACGCAGGCCGGTCCAGAAACTGGCTTCGGTCAGATCGCCGCCCTGAGGATAAAGGTCGTTGACGATCATCTCCAGGGTTTCGCGTCGGCGCGGGTTCAGCGACAGGTCAAAACCGGCTATTTCAGCCATACCGCCAACGCGGATGCGGTTGTCGAAACGCGTGATCGCGACCTTGTAGGTTTCGTCGAGAATGGTCGAAGTCGGCGCCATCGCCGGGTTGGTGATCGGCACGGTCAGCGAGTAACCCTTGAGCGGGTACACCGGTGCCTTGATCCCCAGCGGCTTGAGCAACTTCGGCGAGTAGCTGCCCAGGGCCAGCACGTAGCGGTCGGCGGTTTCCAGCTTGCCATCGATCCACACGCCGTTGATGCGGTCACCGGCGTAGTCGAGGCGCTGGATGTCTTGTTCGAAGCGGAACTCCACGCCCAACTGCTTGCACATGTCGGCCAGGCGAGTGGTGAACATCTGGCAGTCACCGGTCTGGTCGTTAGGCAGGCGCAGGGCACCGGCAAGGATATCGGTGACGCTGGCCAGGGCCGGCTCAACCCGGGCAATACCGGCGCGGTCGAGCAGCTCGAACGGCACGCCAGACTCCTTCAACACGGCGATGTCCTTGGCAGCGCCATCAAGCTGTGCCTGGGTGCGGAACAGTTGCGTCGTACCGAGGCTGCGGCCTTCGTAGGCAATGCCGGTCTCGGCGCGCAGTTCGTCGAGGCAGTCGCGGCTGTACTCGGACAGGCGCACCATGCGCTCCTTGTTCACTGCATAGCGGCTGGCGGTGCAGTTGCGCAGCATCTGCGCCATCCACAGGTACTGATCGATATCGGCGGTGGCCTTGATCGCCAGCGGCGCATGACGTTGCAGCAGCCACTTGATGGCCTTGAGCGGCACGCCCGGCGCCGCCCAGGGCGAGGCATAGCCCGGGGACACCTGGCCGGCGTTGGCGAAACTGGTCTCCATGGCGGCAGCAGGCTGACGGTCGACCACGACGACTTCAAAGCCGGCCCGAGCCAAATAGTAGGCACTGGTCACACCAATGACGCCGCTACCCAAGACCAGAACGCGCATTTTTATATCCTCATCGCGGGCATGGCCGCTGACGTGTGTTGTTCGAGCAATGATGAGCGCAGTGTAAAAAACAATTGCCAGTGCATTTCACTATATAACTGCCTATATTTGGCGACAATTCTCGGCAAAAAACCTTTTCACAGAGGCGTATCCCCTATGCGTACCAACACCCAGACCAAGCGGGAGCTGGACAAGATCGACCGCAACATCCTGCGAATCCTGCAAACCGATGGGCGCATTTCGTTCACGGAGTTGGGAGAGAAGGTTGGGCTGTCGACAACGCCGTGCACCGAGCGGGTCCGCCGGCTGGAGCGCGAAGGGATCATCATGGGCTATAACGCACGCCTCAATCCCCAGCATTTGAAGGGCAGTTTGCTGGTATTTGTCGAGATCAGCCTCGATTACAAATCCGGCGACACGTTCGAGGAATTCCGCCGCGCGGTGCTGAAACTGCCCCATGTGCTGGAGTGCCACTTGGTGTCGGGTGATTTCGACTACTTGGTGAAGGCGCGGATTTCCGAGATGGCGTCGTACCGCAAATTGCTTGGCGATATCCTGCTCAAGCTGCCCCATGTGCGCGAGTCGAAGAGTTATATCGTGATGGAAGAGGTGAAGGAGAGCCTGAACCTGCCGATCCCGGATTGACTAACGCAACACGGTCAACTGTGGGAGCTGGCTTGCCTGCGATGGTGTTACATCAGCCAGCCTCTGTTTCGACTGGCACGCCACAATTGCAGGCAGGCCAGCCCCACATTGTTGACCGCGTACGCTCGCTAGACCAGCACCTGCCGGGTGCTTGCCATGTATTCGTGGATCTGTTTTTCCACCCGTGGGTGAATCAGCTCGACAGGCCTGCGCCCATTGGGGCACGGCAGGGTCTTGGTGGTGCCGAACAGCCTGCAGATCAGCGGACGTTCGTCATACACCGTGCAACCCTTCGGCCCCAGGTGCACGCAGTTCAGCTCATCCATGGCCGCATCTTGCTCGGCAGCGGTCTTGCGCGGCAGGCGCGACATTTCTTCGGGCGAGGTGGTCACCGGACCACAGCAATCGTGGCATCCAGGGACGCACTCGAACGATGGAATCTGCCTGCGCAGTGCGCTGATCTTCTGACTGTTGCAACTCATCGAAACACATACCGAACGGCGAATAGGCGTGGATTCTGCCGCAAAACGCCCTGCGCAGACAGCTTCGTCCGACCGCTGTATCCTGCGTCAAATTTTCCAAACAGGGATGCTCCCCATGACCGCCAGCGCCCGGCACACCACGTCCTACTACGCCGCCAGCAGCGTACCCCAACCCGATTACCCGATGTTGACGGGCGAAATGACGGCGGATGTGTGCGTGGTGGGAGGCGGTTTTTCCGGGCTGAACACGGCATTGGAGCTGGCCGAACGCGGATTCAGCGTGGTGCTGCTGGAAGCGCGCAAGATCGCCTGGGGCGCCAGCGGGCGTAACGGCGGCCAGTTGATTCGCGGCGTCGGCCATGGCCTGGACCAGTTTGCCAATGTGATCGGCACCGAGGGTGTACGCCAGATGAAACTGATGGGCCTGGAAGCCGTGGAGATTGTGCGTGAGCGCGTCGAACGCTTCCAGATCCCCTGCGACCTGACCTGGGGTTATTGCGACCTCGCCAACAAACCGCGCGACCTGCAAGGCCTGGCCGAAGACGCCGAAGAACTGCGCAGCCTCGGTTACCGCCATGAAGTGCGTCTGCTGCAGGCCAGCGAAATGGGCAGCGTGATCGGCTCCTCGCGCTACGTGGGCGGCATGATCGACATGGGCTCCGGCCACCTGCACCCGCTCAACCTGGCCCTCGGCGAAGCCACCGCCGCGCAGCAATTGGGCGTGAAACTGTTCGAGCACTCTGAAGTCACGCGCATCGACTACGGCCCCGAAGTCAACGTGCACACCGCCAAGGGCAACGTACGCGCCAAGACCCTGGTACTGGCCTGCAATGCCTACCTCAATGGCCTCAACCCGCACCTGGGCGGCAAAGTGCTGCCCGCCGGCAGCTACATCATCGCCACCGAGCCCTTGAGCGAAGCCCAGGCCGCCAACCTGCTGCCGCAAAACATGGCAGTATGCGACCAGCGTGTCACAGTGGACTACTTCCGGCTTTCCGCCGACCGGCGCCTGCTGTTCGGCGGTGCCTGCCATTATTCGGGTCGCGACCCCAAGGACATCGGCGCCTATATGCGTCCGAAAATGTTGCAGGTATTCCCGCAACTGGCGGATGTGAACATCGACTACCAATGGGGCGGCATGATCGGCATCGGTGCCAATCGCTTGCCGCAGATCGGTCGCCTGGCCGACCAACCCAACGTGTATTACGCCCAGGCCTACGCCGGCCATGGTCTCAATGCCACGCACCTGGCGGGCAAGCTGCTGGCCGAAGCCATCAGTGGCCAGCAACAGGGGCGTTTCGACCTGTTCGCCCGGGTGCCGCATATCACGTTCCCAGGCGGCAAGCATCTGCGCTCACCGCTGTTGGCATTGGGGATGCTCTGGCACCGACTCAAAGAGCTGGTCTGATCAATCGCGCCAGAACGGCTTCAGACCTTCCTGGCGCGCCTGTTCAGCGGTCAGCCCAACATCACGCAGTTGCTCGCGGGTCAGCTGCAATAACGCCTTGCGCGTGTGAAGCCGCCGCCAGAACAGGCTCCAGCGGCTGATGTCGCGTGGCGCCGTCGCCCGCACTTGCTCAGCCTCCAATTCCTGACTGTGTAACGTCAGCCGCACATCGCTCATACCGTTCATTTTGCTGCCCCTCATTGGCATGGTTGCCTTGAGTGCCAAGCATGGGCGTGCGGCCAAAACCATTACAGATTCAACCGACCTTTATTAAATCCATACAGATACTGCCACTGAAGGGCTGAATCCTGTATTTTCTCCTTATCTGTACTGGTCCCCTGGGAGCGACCGCCATGACCCTTTATGTGAATCTCGCCGAGTTGCTGGGCACGCGTATCGAACAGGGCTTCTATCGCCCCGGCGATCGTTTGCCCTCTGTACGGGCGTTGAGCGTGGAACATGGGGTCAGCCTGAGCACTGTGCAGCAGGCCTATCGCTTGCTGGAAGACAACGGCCTGGCGATGCCCAAGCCGAAATCCGGCTACTTCGTCCCGGTCGGCCGTGAGCTGCCGGCCCTGCCCGAAGTCGGCCGCCCGGCCCAACGACCGGTGGAAATTTCCCAGTGGGACCAGGTGCTGGAGTTGATACGCGCAGTGCCGCGCAAAGATGTCATACAGATGGGCCGCGGTATGCCGGATGTATTGTCGCCCACGATAAAGCCGTTGCTGCGTAGCCTCGCCCGCGTGAGCCGCCGTCAAGACCTGCCCGGCCTGTATTACGACAATATTCTCGGCTGTATGGAATTGCGCGAGCAGATCGCGCGCCTGTCATTGGATTCCGGCTGCCAGCTGACAGCCGAGGACATCGTGATCACTACCGGCTGTCATGAGGCGCTGTCCGCCAGCATCCATGCCATTTGTGAGCCGGGAGATATCGTCGCGGTGGATTCGCCAAGCTTTCACGGCGCCATGCAGACCCTCAAGGGCTTGGGCATGAAAGCCCTGGAAATCCCTACCGACCCGATCACCGGCATCAGTCTCGAAGCCCTGGAACTGGCCTTGGAACAGTGGCCGATCAAGGTCATCCAGCTGACACCCAACTGCAACAACCCCCTGGGCTACATCATGCCGGAGGCCCGCAAACGAGCGCTGCTGACCCTGGCCCAGCGCTTTGACGTGGCAATCATCGAAGACGACGTGTATGGCGAACTGGCCTACAGCTACCCGCGCCCGCGCACCATCAAGTCCTTCGACGAAGATGGCCGAGTATTGCTGTGCAGCTCGTTCTCGAAAACCCTGGCCCCCGGATTGCGCATCGGCTGGGTTGCGCCTGGTCGCTATCTGGAACGGGTGCTGCATATGAAATACATCAGCACCGGCTCTACCGCCACGCAGCCGCAGATCGCGATTGCCGAGTTCCTCAAAGGCGGTCACTTCGAACCCCACTTGCGACGGATGCGCACGCAATACCAGCGCAATCGCGACTTGATGCTGGACTGGGTCAGCCGCTACTTCCCGGCAGGCACCCGCGCCAGCCGGCCCCAGGGCAGTTTCATGCTGTGGATCGAGCTGCCCGAAGGCTTTGATACGCTCAAGCTCAACCGCGTGTTGATAGAGCAAGGTGTACAGGTGGCGGTAGGCAGCATCTTTTCAGCCTCGGGCAAGTACCGGAACTGCCTGCGCATGAACTACGCTGCCAAGCCAACCGCGCAGATTGAAGAAGCCGTGCGCAAGGTCGGCGCAGCGGCGAACAAGATGCTCGCTGAGGCGGCCGACTGACCTTTCGCGGGAAATTGCCGTCATATGCCGACAAACGCCCCCATCTGGAAGCCACTCCCTTGATGACTCAACGGCTATTACCGTTTTTCCTGTTGGGAGCCCTGGCCCTGGGTGGCTGTGCCACTGTCAACGCACCGCGCATCCCCAGTGACGCCCTCCCCGCCGCACAGTCGTCGTTCGGTCGTTCGATCCAGGCCCAGGCCGCGCCGTACCAGGGGCGTTCGGGTTTCCGCCTGCTGCCCAACAGCAGCGAAGCATTCATGGCCCGCGCCGAATTGATCCGCAACGCCCAGACCAGCCTCGACCTGCAGTACTACATCGTGCACGACGGCATCAGCACCCGCATGCTGGTGGACGAACTGCTCAAGGCTGCCGACCGTGGCGTGCGGGTACGCATCCTGCTGGACGACACCACCAGCGACGGCCTCGACCAGATCATCGCTACCCTTGCCGCCCACCCCAAGATCGAGATACGCCTGTTCAACCCCTTGCACCTGGGGCGCAGCACAGGCGTGACGCGCGCCATGGGGCGACTGTTCAACCTGTCGCTGCAACATCGGCGCATGCACAACAAGCTGTGGCTGGCGGACAACAGCGTGGCCATCGTCGGCGGGCGCAACCTGGGGGACGAGTATTTCGATGCCGAGCCCAACCTGAACTTCACCGATATCGACATGCTCAGCGTGGGGCCGGTGGCCGAGCAACTGGGACACAGTTTCGACCAGTACTGGAACAGCGCACTGAGCAAGCCCATCGATGACTTCGTCTCCGATATGCCATCCAAAGGCGACCTGGCCACTGCGCGCATGCGCCTGGAAGCGTCGCTGGCCGAATCGCGCCAGCAGAATCACGCGCTTTACAACCGCTTGCGCACCTACCAGACCCAACCACGCATGGACACCTGGCGCCGCGAGCTGATCTGGGCCTGGAACCAAGCGCTGTGGGATGCGCCGAGCAAGGTACTGGCCAAGTCCGACCCCGACCCTCGGCTGCTGCTCACGACCCAACTGGCGCCGGAGCTGGAGGGCGTCACCCATGAGCTGATGATGATCTCGGCCTACTTCGTGCCAGGGCAACCGGGGCTGGTGTACCTGACCGGGCGCGCCGATGCCGGTGTGGCGGTGAGCCTGCTGACCAACTCCCTCGAAGCCACTGACGTCCCTGCCGTGCACGGGGGTTATGCACCCTACCGCAAGGCGCTGCTGGAACACGGGGTCAAGCTCTACGAATTGCGCCGCCAACCAGGCGACCCCAGCGCAGGCAGAGGGCCACACCTGTTCCGGCGCGGCACCTTCCGCGGCTCGGACTCCAGCTTGCATAGCAAGGCAATGATCTTTGACCGGGAAAAGTCGTTTATCGGCTCGTTCAACTTCGACCCACGCTCGGTGCTGTGGAACACCGAAGTCGGTGTGCTGGTCGACAGCCCGGAGCTGGCGGAGCACGTGCGCAACCTGGCCCTGCAAGGCATGGCGCCGGCCCTGAGCTATGAGGCGAAACTGCAGGACGGCCAAATCGTGTGGGTGACCGAAGATAACGGCCAGTTGCACACCCTGACCCGCGAGCCGGGCAGTTGGTGGCGACGGTTCAATGCCTGGTTCGCCACCTCCGTCGGCCTGGAACGCATGCTCTGAAAACCACACAGGTCAACCGTGGGAGCTGGCTCCCACAGTGAAATGCATGTGCGGGTCAGGCCGGCTGTGCTGCGCCAAACGCCCCCTGGCGCAGCAACAACAGCACCAGGCCCAGGGCACCGGCAGCCATCAGCAACGGCAGTGCATGCCCGCTGATCCACTGGCTGCCGGCGCCGGCCACCAGCGGGCCGATCAGGCAACCGATACCCCACAACTGCGCCACGTGGGCGTTGGCGCGAACCAGCGCATCGTCGCGGTAACGCTCGCCGATCAGGATCAACGACAGGGTAAATAAGCCACCGGCACTCGCGCCGAACACGACCCATACCGGCCAGATCAACAGCGTGTGCATCAGCAGCGGGATCGCCAGGCTCGATGCCAGCAACAACACAGCACAACTCAGGAATAACGTGCGCCGCGGCAGGTAGTCGGCCAGCGCACCGATGGGCAGTTGTAGCAGCGCATCACCGACCACGACCGTGCTGACCATGGCCAAGGCAATCTCGGCGGTGAAACCCTGTTGCAGGCAGTACACCGGCAGCAGCGTCAGGATCATCGCCTCGAATGCGGCAAACAACGCCACCGCCCAGGCAATCGCGGGCAGGCTCAGGCAGAAGCGCCACAGTTGCGCGAACGTCACGCTGAAGGACTCGGCGGTAGGCGCGCCGGAACGGCCCAGCAACAGCAGCGGCGCCATCACCAACAGGCCCACGCCCACCCAGAAGCCGTAGTCATGGTCGGTGCCGATCAAGCCCAACAGCAATGGGCCCGACAGCTGGCTCAAGGCATAACTGCAGCCGTACAGCGCCACCAGCCGACCGCGCCACTGCTCCACGACCAACTGGTTGATCCAGCTTTCGCCGAGGATAAACACAATGGTGAGGATCACCCCGATCATCAGCCGCAGCACCAACCACACCGGGTAATTGGGCAGGACCGCCAGCAAGCCGATGGACACCGCGCCCGCCCACAGGCACAGGCGCATGAGGTTGGCCGTGCCGAGCCATGAAGCCAGGCGACTGGAAATCTTCGCACCGAGCAGTACACCAAAGGCCGGCATCGCCGCCATTACGCCGATGGCGAAACTGCCGTAACCCCAGCTTTCGAGACGCAGGGACACCAGCGGCATGCTGACGCCCAGGGCCAGACCGACGCTGAGCACTGAAGCCAGGACGGCGAAATAAGTCGCCCAACGCATGTCCACGCTCCTGTGGATAATTTTTCCGGGTTGCAAAACGAACGGTAGGAGCGGGCTTGCCGGCGATGCAGGCACCTCAGCGTGTCAGGCACACCTCGGTGATGCTATCGCAGGCCAGCCAGCTCCCACACAAGCTCGCTCCTACAGGGACCAGCGGTGTTGCTTAGAGCTTGATCCAGGTCGCCTTCAGCTCGGTGTACTTATCGAACGCATGCAGCGACTTGTCGCGACCGTTACCCGACTGCTTGAAACCACCAAACGGCGCAGTCATGTCGCCGCCGTCATACTGGTTGACCCACACGCTACCGGCGCGCAGGGCCTTGGCGGTCAGGTGCGCCTTCGAGATATCCGCCGTCCACACCGCCGCGGCCAGGCCGTATTGAGTGTCGTTGGCGATGGTGACCGCTTCCTCGGCGCTGTCGAAGGTGATTACCGACAGGACTGGACCAAAGATCTCTTCCTGGGCGATCTTCATCGCGTTGGTCACACCGTCGAAAATCGTCGGCTCGACGTAGGTGCCGCCCGTTTCTTCCAGGGTGCGCTTGCCACCCGCCACCAGCTTGGCGCCATCGGCATGGCCAGCTTCGATGTACGAAAGCACGGTGTTCATCTGCTGGGTGTCCACCAGCGCACCCACGTTGGTGGCCGGGTCAAGCGGGTTGCCTGGTTTCCAGCCCTTGAGGGCCTCGATCACCAGCGGCAGGAATGTGTCCTTGATAGAGCGTTCCACCAGCAGGCGCGAACCTGCGGTGCAGACTTCGCCCTGGTTAAAGGCAATGGCACCGGCTGCGGATTCGGCCGCGGCTTGCAGGTCCGGCGCATCGGCAAACACGATGTTCGGGCTCTTACCGCCCGCTTCCAGCCATACACGCTTCATGTTCGATTCGCCGGAGCGGATCAACAGTTGCTTGGCGATCTTGGTGGAACCGGTGAACACCAAGGTATCGACGTCCATGTGCAGCGCCAGCGCGTTGCCGACGGTGTGGCCGTAGCCCGGCAGCACGTTGAACACGCCTTTTGGAATACCGGCTTCAACGGCCAGGGCTGCGATGCGGATGGCCGTCAGCGGGGACTTCTCGGACGGCTTGAGGATCACGGAGTTACCGGTGGACAGCGCCGGGCCGAGCTTCCAGCAGGCCATCATCAGTGGGAAGTTCCACGGCACGATGGCGCCGACAACGCCAACCGGCTCACGGGTCACCAGGCCCAGTTGGTCGTGTGGGGTTGCGGCGACTTCGTCGTAGATTTTGTCGATGGCTTCGCCGCTCCAGCTCAGGGCATTCGCCGCGCCGGGTACGTCGATGTTCAGGGAGTCGCTGATCGGCTTGCCCATGTCCAGGGTCTCGAGCAGCGCCAGCTCTTCGGCATTGGCCTTGAGCAACGCGGCGAAACGGATCATGGCGGATTTGCGCTTGGCCGGCGCCAGGCGCGACCACACACCGGAATTGAACGTGGCGCGAGCGTTTTCCACGGCGCGCTGGGCATCGGCGACATCACAGCTGGCAACAGTGGCCAGGAGGCGACCATCGACCGGGCTGATGCATTCGAAGGTGTCACCGGAAACAGCGGCGGTGTATTCGCCATTGATGTAGGCGCGGCCTTCGATCTTAAGATCCTTGGCGCGTTGCTCCCAGTCGGCACGGGTCAGGGTGGTCATGCGAGTGTCCTCCTCTTATTGAATACAAGGGCCAGGCGATGTGCCCCGGCAACCTCAAAGAATGCTTGCCCGGCCAGCCAGCTGTTCGGCTCAAGGCAGCTGCCACCCTAAACCAGCGGCTGGGGATGTTTCAATATATTTGACATAACGCCAGCAAACGCCCTTGCGATGTTCATTTTAATAAACATAGACTTTGGACTCTCCAACCGCAGGCCAGACGGGACACGCACATGAGCATCCAGGACATCGTCGACTTCAGCCAAGCCAGCACGGCCCCAGACCGCTACCGTCCGGCCGCCGAGAAAATCCTCAAGGGCGATCCCGAGCAAACCCTCTACAACCATTACAACAGCCCGTGCGGCCAGATGAGTGCAGGGGTGTGGGAAGGTGAAGTCGGGCAATGGAAGGTCAATTACACCGAGCATGAGTACTGCGAGATTGTGCAGGGCGTATCCGTACTGCGTGATGACGATGGCAACGCCAAGACCTTGCGCGCGGGTGACCGCTTCGTGATCCCGGCCGGGTTCAGCGGCACTTGGGAAGTGCTGGAGCCTTGCCGCAAGATCTACGTGGTGTTCGAACAAAAAGCCTGATCAGCAAATCGCAGGCAAAAAAAAGCCCGGATCGTGAGATACGGGCTTTTTTTCACAAGGAAGAAAATCAATTACTTGATTTTGCCTTCTTTGTAGATCACGTGCTTGCGAACGCGCGGGTCGAACATTTTCTTTTCGAGCTTGTCCGGGGTAGTACGCTTGTTCTTGTCGGTAGTGTAGAAGTGACCAGTACCGGCGCTAGAGATCATTCGAATCAATTCACGCATGATATAGCTCCTTAGATTGTGCCAGCGCGGCGCAATTCAGCCAGCACGACAGTGATGCCACGCTTGTCGATGATGCGCATGCCTTTGGCAGATACGCGCAGACGGACGAAACGTTTCTCTTCTTCAACCCAGAAGCGGTGATGCTGCAGGTTCGGCAGGAAACGACGACGGGTTTTGTTATTTGCGTGGGAAATGTTATTCCCAGTCACCGGACCCTTACCGGTAACTTGACAGACTCTCGACATGCCTCAGCCCTCTAAAACCACATGCCCAACCCGGCATGGGTTGGCCGCTTAATCTCTCAGTCATTTGGCGCCAGGCGCCGCGTTTCTTTAGGGTCTTACCGGCTACACCTACAAGCGAAGGAACCGGGCCCCTAGAAAAGAGCGCTGCTTTATACCAGAAAGACCCCAGTGCAACAACAGCCCGTGTGTTTTTACTGGCGTAAATCTTGGCGGCAGACGCCTGAACCGTTGCCAGGAGGGGCCGCTGTCACAGCCGACCGCTCGTCGCACAGAATGATTTACAGCGCACGCAAGCACGGTGAAGTGCACGACGAAACGCGCTGAGGTGCCATCAAAACAGCATTTGCAGCAAAAGCACAGGCAAAAATGGGCTAGTCATTTACCTATCAGACCACTACGGTAGGACTTTTCCAGACTGCACTCGCAGATGGGCCTTCGATCTGCAAAGGAAACCGAACATGCGCCTCGCTGCCCTACCGCTATTGCTAGCCCCTCTATTTATCGCCCCGCTGGCCTCAGCCGCCAGCACCTTGAGCGTGTGCACCGAGGCCAGCCCCGAGGGGTTCGATGTGGTGCAATACAACTCGCTGACCACCACCAACGCCTCGGCCGACGTGCTGATGAACCGCCTGGTGGACTACGACGCAGCCAACGGTAAGCTGGTGCCAAGCCTGGCGGACAGTTGGGAAGTCTCGCCGGATGGCCTGACCTATACCTTCAAGCTACACCCGCAGGTGAAATTCCATCGCACCGAGTACTTCACCCCAAGCCGCACGCTGACCGCCGAAGACGTGCGCTTCAGCTTCGAGCGCATGCTCGACCCGGCTAACCCATGGCACAAGATCGCCCAGAGCGGCTTCCCCCACGCCCAGTCGCTGCAGCTGCCGACGTTGGTGAAGAAAATCGACGCACTTGACCCACTGACCGTGCGCTTCACCCTGGACCATGCCGACTCCACATTCCTCGCCGCGCTGAGCATGGGCTTTGCCTCTATCTACCCGGCGGAATATGCCGACAAACTGCTCAAGGCCGGCACGCCAGAGAAGCTCAACAGCCAGCCGATCGGCACCGGGCCGTTCATCTTCAGCCGTTTCCAGAAAGATGCCGTGGTGCGCTACAAGGCCAACCCAGACTACTTCGCCGGCAAACCGGCGGTGGATAACCTGATCTTCGCCATTACCCCGGACGCCAACGTGCGCCTGCAGAAGTTGCACCGCGACGAATGCCAGATCGCCCTGTCGCCCAAGCCGCTGGACGTGGGCGAGGCCGAAAAAGACCCGGCGCTCAAGGTGGAAAAAACCGCGGCGTTCATGACCGCCTTCGTCGCCATCAATAGCCAGCACCCGCCCCTGGACAAGCCGGAAGTACGCCAGGCGATCAACCTGGCGTTCGACAAGGGCAGCTATCTCAAGGCCGTGTTTGAAGGCACCGCCGAAGCCGCCAATGGCCCTTACCCGCCCAACACCTGGAGCTATGCCAAGGACCTGCCTGGTTATCCACAGGACCTCGCCAAGGCCAAGGCGCTGCTGGACCGTGCCGGCCTCAAGGACGGTTTCAAGACCACCATTTGGACCCGCCCTACCGGCAGCCTGCTAAACCCCAACCCGAACCTCGGCGCACAGCTGCTGCAGGCTGACCTGGCCAAGGTCGGCATCCAGGCCGAGATCCGCGTGATCGAATGGGGCGAGCTGATTCGCCGCGCCAAAGCCGGTGAACACGACCTGCTGTTCATGGGCTGGGCCGGCGACAATGGCGACCCGGATAACTTCCTGACCCCGCAGTTCTCCTGCGCGGCGGTGAAGTCCGGCACCAACTTCGCCCGCTACTGCGACCCTGCGCTGGACAAGCTGATCAGCGCCGGCAAGACCACCAGCGAGCAAGGCGTGCGCAGCAAGCTGTACCAGCAGGCCCAGGCGCAGATCCAGCAGCAGGCGCTGTGGCTGCCGCTTGCGCACCCAACGGCGTTTGCCCTGGCCCGCAAGAACGTCGAGGGCTACCAGGTAAGCCCGTTCGGGCGCCAGGATTTCTCGAAAGTCAGCATCAAGCCCTAAGCTGCAAGCTGCAAGCCCGTCTTCAGGCTTGCAGCTGCCTCTCCTACATCCAACCGTACTCCGCCATCGACAACGGGTCGCCGTCCCCGACGATGATGTGATCCAGCACCCGCACATCCACCACCTCCAGGGCTTTCTGCAGCAACTTGGTCAACTTTCGATCAGCTGCGCTCGGCTCAAGGCTGCCGGAAGGATGGTTATGACACAGGATCAGCGCCGCCGCGTTGTAGGCCAACGCGCGCTTGACCACTTGCCGGGGGTAAACCATCGCGGCATCAATGGTGCCTTGTGACAACGCCTCGAAACCCAGCACCCTATGCCTTGAATCAAGAAACAGGCAGCCGAAGATCTCATGGGGCTCATGGCGCAGCATGGCCTTCAGATAGTCGCGCACGGCCATCGGACTCTCCAGCACCGAGTCATGTCGCAGGCGCTCGGCCATGTGCCGCTTGGCCATTTCCAGCACAGCCTGCAACTGCGCAAACTTTGCCGGCCCCAACCCCAGTTGCTGGTTGAACAGCGCCTGACTGGCCTCCAGCAGCGGGCGCAAGCCGCCGAATTGCGCCAACAGATGGCGCGCCAGGTCCACCGCGCTCCTGCCGGAAACCCCAGTACGCAGGAAGATCGCCAGCAGCTCGGCATCCGACAGACTCGCCGCGCCCCATTCCAAAAGTTTCTCCCGCGGCCGCTCTGTCGCCGGCCAATCGCGAATACTCATCTCACCTCCCTTCCATATGCGCCATGTGCACCGCTGCTGCCTCGCGGACGCTGTGTTATCGTAGGCCCTCTTTTTTGCATGCGATTTCCCCTGGGGAGGGGGCATCGCAGGCGTCACTGAACTGGCATCACTGAACTGGAAAGGCAAACCAATGCAGCGTCTGTATCGGAAACGCATCGTTCTCGGCGTTGGCGGCGGCATTGCCGCCTACAAGAGCGCAGAGCTGGTCCGCAGGCTTCTGGACCAAGGCGCCGAAGTGCGCGTGGTCATGACGCGCGGCGGCAGTGAGTTCATTACTCCACTGACCATGCAGGCCTTGTCCGGGCACCCGGTTCACCTCGATCTGCTGGACCCTGCGGCCGAAGCCGCCATGGGCCATATCGAGCTGGCCAAGTGGGCCGACCTGGTGCTGATCGCCCCGGCCACCGCCGACCTGATCGCCCGCCTGGCCCAGGGCATCGCCGATGACCTGCTGACCACCCTGGTACTGGCCACCGACGCCACCGTCGCCATCGCCCCGGCCATGAACCAGGCCATGTGGCGCGACCCGGCCACCCAAGCCAACACCCAACTCCTGCAAAGCCGAGGCCTCAAGGTGTTCGGCCCGGCGTCCGGCAGCCAGGCCTGCGGCGACGTCGGCATGGGCCGCATGCTCGAAGCCACCGACTTGGCGCTGTGCGCCGCCGAGTGTTTCCAGCACCTGGCCCTGACCGGCAAGCACGTGCTGATCACGGCCGGCCCGACTCAGGAAAACATCGACCCGGTGCGCTACATCACCAACCATAGCTCAGGAAAAATGGGCTTTGCCCTGGCCGAAGCGGCGGTCGAGGCAGGCGCACGTGTGACCTTGATCACCGGCCCGGTGCATTTGCCGACGCCTGATCGGGTCACGCGAATCGACGTAGTCAGCGCCCGCGACATGTTGGCGGCCTGTGAAGCCGCCATTCCGTGCGACCTGTTCATCGCCTCGGCTGCAGTTGCGGACTACCGCCCGGAAGTCGTCGCCCCGCAAAAACTCAAGAAAGACCCTACAAGCGGTGACGGCCTGCTCCTGCAAATGGTGCGCAACCCGGACATCCTGGCGACCATCGCCACCCGTGCGGACCGTCCGTTCAGTGTCGGCTTCGCCGCCGAGACCGAGCACCTGCTGGACTACGCCGCACGCAAATTGAAAGACAAAAACCTCGACCTGATCGTTGCCAATGATGTCGCCAACCCGAGCATCGGCTTCAACAGTGAGGAAAATGCGATCAGCGTGATCGATCGCGAGCTGCACGCCACCGTTTTCGCCCAGACCAGCAAGGGCAAGATTGCCCGCCAACTGATCTCTTTTATCGCCCAACGGCTGAACCAGGTTTAATTTCCATGCACGCTTTGCAAGCCAAGATCCTCGACCCACGCATCGGCACCGAATTCCCGCTGCCAGCCTACGCCACCCCGGGCTCCGCCGGCCTTGACCTGCGCGCCATGCTCAAGGAAGACACCGTCCTTGAGCCAGGCCAGACCATCCTGATTCCAACCGGCCTGTCGATCTACGTCGGTGACCCAGGCCTGGCGGCACTGATCCTGCCGCGCTCCGGCCTGGGTCACAAACACGGCATCGTGCTGGGTAACCTGGTAGGCCTGATCGACTCGGACTATCAGGGTGAGCTGATGGTGTCTTGCTGGAACCGTGGCCAGACCGCCTTCAACATCGCCGTCGGCGAGCGCATTGCCCAACTGGTGCTGGTGCCGGTGGTGCAGGCACACTTTGAGTTGGTGGAGGAATTTGACGAAACACAACGTGGCGCAGGCGGGTTTGGGCATTCCGGCAGCCACTGACTAAGCTGAAACTGGCCGGGCACCCTGCCCGGCCCGACGCCACCGCAAGGCTTTTCAGGACGAAGAATGCGCGGATTTTATCAGCGAGATTTCCCCATAGAAATCAAAGCGTTACGCAGAAAGAAAGAAGGGGCCAGCGCTCCGATGGCATTTTTGCACCACGAACTCTCTGCCGAAAACACCGTCATACCCTTCAGTTTGAGCCTGCCGGTCAGCCACATTAAGGCCAGCCTTGCCCCCTTCAGATGGAGTTTCCCCCCGCGATGAGTACCGCAGCCCGAGTAGCCCCGACATTCCCCGACAGCATCTTTCGCGCCTATGACATTCGTGGCGTGGTGCCCAAGACCCTCACGGCCGAAACCGCCTACTGGATTGGCCGCGCCATCGGCTCCCAGAGCCTGGCTCAGGATGAACCCAACGTTTCGGTCGGCCGTGACGGGCGACTGTCCGGCCCGGAGCTGGTGGAACAACTGATCCAGGGCCTGGCCGACAGCGGTTGCCATGTGAGTGACGTCGGCCTGGTGCCGACGCCTGCGCTGTACTACGCAGCCAACGTACTGGCAGGCAAGTCCGGGGTGATGCTGACCGGCAGCCATAACCCGTCGGACTACAACGGTTTCAAGATCGTCATCGCGGGCGACACGCTGGCCAACGAACAGATCCAGGCCCTGCACAACCGCCTGAAAACCAACAACCTGACCAGCGGTAAGGGCACCATCACCAAAGTTGACATCCTGCAGCGCTACTCTGACGAAATCACCCGTGACGTCAAACTCGCGCGCCGCTTGAAAGTGGTGGTGGACTGCGGCAACGGCGCCGCCGGCGTGATCGCCCCGCAGTTGCTGGAAGCCCTGAACTGCGAAGTGATTCCTTTGTTCTGCGAGGTCGACGGCCACTTCCCCAACCACCACCCGGACCCGGGCAAGCCGGAAAACCTGGTAGACCTGATCGCCAAGGTCAAGGAAACCGGGGCGGACGTCGGCCTGGCCTTTGACGGCGACGGCGACCGTGTGGGTGTGGTGACGGAAACCGGCGAAATCGTGTTCCCGGATCGCCTGCTGATGCTGTTTGCCCGTGACGTGGTGGCGCGCAACCCCAACGCCGAGATCATCTTCGACGTGAAGTGCACCCGCCGCCTTACCCCGCTGATCAAGGAATATGGCGGTCGCCCGCTAATGTGGAAGACGGGTCACTCGTTGATCAAAAAGAAGATGAAGGAAACCGGCGCGCTGTTGGCCGGCGAAATGAGCGGCCACGTGTTCTTCAAGGAGCGCTGGTTCGGCTTTGACGACGGCATTTACAGCGCGGCGCGCCTGCTGGAGATCCTCAGCAAGGAAAAATCCACCGCCGAAGAGCTGTTCCAGACCTTCCCGAACGATATTTCTACGCCAGAGATCAATATCCATGTGACCGAGGAGAGCAAATTCAGCATCATTGACGCACTGCACGATGCGCAATGGGGTGAAGGCGCCAACCTGACTACCATTGATGGTGTGCGAGTCGATTACGCCAAAGGCTGGGGCCTGGTTCGCGCGTCCAACACCACACCGGTGCTGGTCCTGCGTTTCGAGGCGGATACCGAGGCTGAGTTGCAGCGCATCAAGGACGTGTTCCACGCCCAGTTGAAACGTGTTGCCCCTGATCTCCAATTACCGTTCTGATTTTTTACCGGAGCCCTGAATGACCCTCGAACGCGAAGCCGCTGCCAACACTGCCAAGGTCCTTTCCGAAGCGTTGCCTTACATCCGACGCTACGTCGGCAAGACGCTGGTGATCAAGTACGGCGGCAATGCCATGGAAAGCGACGAGCTGAAAACCGGCTTTGCCCGCGACATCGTGTTGATGAAAGCGGTGGGGATCAACCCGGTGGTGGTCCACGGTGGCGGCCCGCAAATCGGCGACCTGCTCAAGCGCTTGTCGATCGAGAGTCACTTCATCGATGGCATGCGCGTCACTGACGCGCAGACCATGGACGTGGTGGAAATGGTCCTGGGTGGCCAGGTCAACAAGGACATCGTCAACCTGATCAACCGCCACGGCGGCAGCGCCATTGGCCTGACCGGCAAGGACGCGGAGCTGATCCGCGCGAAAAAACTGACCGTAACCCGTCAGACCCCGGAAATGACCCAGCCGGAAATCATCGACATCGGCCAAGTAGGCGAAGTGATCGGCATCAACACCGACCTGCTGAACCTGCTGGTCAAGGGCGACTTCATTCCGGTGATCGCGCCGATCGGCGTAGGCGCCAATGGCGAGTCCTACAACATCAACGCCGACCTGGTGGCCGGCAAGGTGGCGGAAGCATTGAAAGCTGAAAAGCTGATGCTGCTGACCAACATCGCCGGCTTGATGGACAAGGAAGGCAAGGTGTTGACCGGCCTGACGACCCAGCAGGTCGACGAACTGATCGCCGACGGCACCATCTACGGCGGCATGCTGCCGAAGATCCGTTGCGCACTGGAAGCGGTACAAGGCGGTGTGGGCAGCTCGCTGATCATCGATGGCCGGGTACCGAATGCGGTGCTGCTGGAGATCTTCACCGACACCGGCATGGGCACGCTGATCAGTAACCGCAAGCGTCCTTAAACGCTGAAAACAAAAAGGCCCCGCTCAACAGGATTGAGCGGGGCCTTTTTTATGCACTCGCTACTGCAGGACGGTGGGTCAGACGCCGAACTGCTCGCGGTATGCACGCACCGCCGGCAGGTGTTGCTTGAGCTGCGGGTCATCTTCCAGGAACTGCAGCACCTGGTTCAGCGACACGATGCTCACCACAGGAATGCCAAAATCGCGCTCAACTTCCTGGATGGCTGACAATTCACCGTTGCCGCGCTCCTGGCGGTTCAGCGCGATCAGCACGCCGGCGGCCTTGGCGCCTTCCTGCGACGCGATGATCTGCATCACTTCGCGGATGGCCGTACCGGCGGTGATCACGTCGTCGATGATCAGCACATCGCCCTTGAGCGGCGCCCCCACCAGGCTGCCACCTTCGCCGTGGGCCTTGGCTTCCTTGCGGTTGAAGCACCATGGCAGGTCCTGCCCGTGATGTTCAGCCAGGGCCACAGCGGTAGCGGCGGCCAGGGGGATGCCCTTGTACGCCGGGCCGAACAGGACGTCGAACGGAATACCGCTTTCAACGATGGCGGCCGCATAGAAACGACCCAGCTGAGCCAGGGCCGAACCGGAGTTGAACAAGCCGGCATTGAAGAAGTACGGACTGGTGCGCCCGGACTTCAGGGTGAACTCACCGAAGCGCAAAACGCCGCGATCGATGGCAAAACGAATGAAATCGCGTTGATACGCCTGCATGAAAAAAGCCTCAGATACCACGGATTTAGCTAATTAGGTAGACGGCGTGTATCATACACGCACGCGATTTTTGGGGCCATTTATGCGGATCATCAGTGTGAACGTTAATGGTATTCAGGCTGCAGTCGAGCGTGGTTTGCTCAGTTGGCTGCAAGCCCAGAATGCCGACGTCATCTGCCTGCAGGATACCCGCGCCTCCGCCTTTGAACTGGACGACCCAGCCTTCCAACTGGATGGCTACTTCCTTTATGCCTGCGATGCCGAAGTGCCCACCCAAGGTGGCGTGGCTTTGTATTCGCGGTTGCAACCCAAGGCGGTCATCAGCGGCCTCGGCTTCGAGACAGCCGACCGCTACGGGCGCTACCTGCAAGCCGATTTCGACAAGGTCAGCATCGCGACCTTGCTGCTTCCTTCGGGGCAGAACGGCGATGAAGACTTGAACCAGAAGTTCAAGCTAATGGACGATTTCGCCCGTTACCTGGATAAACAGCGACGCAAACGTCGCGAGTACATTTATTGTGGCTCGCTGTACGTGGCGCAACAGAAGCTGGATATCAAGAACTGGCGCGACAGCCAGCAATCCCCGGGCTTCCTGGCGCCTGAACGCGCCTGGATGGACGAGATTGTCGGCAACATGGGCTATGTGGATGCCCTGCGCGAAGTCAGTCGCGAAGGTGACCAGTACAGCTGGTGGCCAGATAACGAACAGGCTGAGATGCTCAACCTGGGCTGGCGCTTCGACTACCAGTTGCTGACCCCAGGCCTGCGCCGGTTCGTTCGCAGCGCACGCCTGCCACGCCAGCCACGCTTCTCGCAGCATGCGCCGCTGATCGTGGACTACGACTGGACACTGACCATCTGAGGTCTTTTTCCAGGCACAAAAAAACCGACATCGCTGTCGGTTTTTTTGTGCCTGCTCGTTATTTGATCACGCGCCAGGTCAAGGGGTAGCGATACGCGATGCCCTTGTTGGCCTTGATGCTGCCAATGATGGTCAGCACCACCGTGGCGATCGCCAGGGCGAACATCAGGAAAAAGCCAATCACTGCGAAGGCCAGCACAATGCAAGCGATCCAGGCGATGGCCACGGTGATCTGGAAGTTCAGGGCTTCCTTGCCCTGATCATCAACGAACGGGTCCACTTCTTTCTTCATCTGCCACAGGATCAGTGGCCCCACGACGCTGCCGAAGGGGAACACGAAACCCAGAAACGCCGCGAGATGGCACAACATTGCCCCCTGGCGCACTTCGTAGGAAGGCGTAGGCACCGGCATCTGGTTGTTGTCATTCATGGCGTTTCTCCTTGAGACGGGCTCAGTCCGCCAGGGCGGCGTTCTGCAGCTCGAAGATTTCGGTCATGCCTTTCTGGGCCAGGGCGAGCATGGCGTTCAGGTCGGCCGGCTGGAAGGGCGCGCCTTCGGCAGTGCCCTGCACTTCGATGAAACCACCGGTGCTGGTCATGACCACGTTCAGGTCGGTCTCGGCAGCCGAGTCCTCCAGGTAGTCCAGGTCCAGCACTGGCTCGCCCTGATACATGCCTACCGACACAGCGGCGATCATCTGCTTGAGCGGATCGCCTGCTTTCAGGCCGCCACGCTTCTTGATCACTTTCAGTGCATCTACCAGGGCAACCATGGCGCCGGTGATAGACGCGGTACGGGTGCCGCCATCGGCCTGGATCACGTCGCAGTCGACGTACAGCGTCACGTCGCCCAGCTTGGACATGTCCAGGGCTGCGCGCAGCGAACGACCGATCAGTCGCTGGATTTCCAGGGTACGGCCGCCTTGCTTGCCACGGCTGGCTTCACGCTGGTTACGCTCGCCGGTCGCGCGCGGCAGCATGCCGTACTCGGCCGTCAGCCAGCCCTGGCCCTGGCCTTTAAGGAAGCGCGGCACGCCGTTTTCAACGCTGACGGTGCAGATGACCTTGGTATCGCCAAACTCGACCAGTACAGACCCCTCGGCGTGTTTGGTGTAGTTGCGGGTGATGCGGATCGAGCGGAGCTGATCGGCAGCGCGACCACTTGGACGTTTCATAGGGAGACACCTGTACTGAGGACGAAAAACTGCCGAGCATTATAGAGCCGTGAGCCGATTCGGGGCACTGCTAAAAAATCCAGTTACGAATGCTCGGGTTTGGGCGCGCTTGTCCCACTGCGCTACAATCCTGCGCCTTCTTAACCATCAGCCCGTGTTTGCGGGACTGCAACGCGAGGTACCTCCATGGTGCACAGCATGACCGCCTTCGCCCGCGTCGAAAAAGCCGGCGCACAAGGCACCCTGAGCTGGGAACTGCGCTCGGTCAACAGCCGTTACCTGGAGCCGCACCTGCGCCTGCCGGAGTCGTTCCGCGACCTCGAAGGCGCCGTCCGTGAAGCGCTGCGCCAGGGCATTTCCCGTGGCAAGCTGGAATGCACCCTGCGCTTTACCGAAGAAACCACCGGCAAGCCGCTGCAGGTCGATCGCGACCGTGCCGCGCAACTGGTGGCCGCCGCCGAAACCATCGCCAGCCTGATCAAGCAGCCGGCCGCGCTCAACCCCTTGGAAGTGCTGGCCTGGCCCGGCGTGCTAGTGGCCGACGCCACCGACCCGCAGGCGCTCAACGCCCAAGCCCTGGCCTTGTTCAATCAGGGCCTGAAGGAGCTCAAGGCCGGCCGCGAGCGCGAAGGCGCGGAATTGGCGCGCTTGATCAACGAGCGCCTGACCTCGATCGAAGAGGACGTCGTGACCCTGCGCGAGCTGGTGCCGCAGATGCTCGCCACCCAGCGCCAGAAGGTACTCGACCGCTTCACAGACATGAAGGCCGACCTCGATCCGGTGCGCCTGGAGCAGGAAATGGTCCTGCTGGCACAGAAGAGCGATGTCGCCGAAGAACTCGACCGCCTGAGCACCCACATACTTGAAGTGCGCCGCGTACTCAATTCCGGTGGTGCCGCCGGTCGGCGCCTGGACTTCCTGATGCAGGAACTCAACCGCGAAGCCAATACACTGGGCTCCAAGGCGTTCGATCCGCGCAGCACCAACGCTGCGGTCAACCTCAAAGTGTTGATCGAGCAGATGCGCGAACAAGTACAGAATATTGAGTAAGGCAACCTCCATGACCCACAGCACCGGCACCCTTTACATCATTTCCGCCCCTTCGGGCGCGGGCAAGAGCAGCCTGGTCAAGGCCCTGACCGACGCTGACGAGCAGATCCGCATCTCGGTCTCGCACACCACCCGCGCCATGCGCCCGGGTGAGGTGAACGGCGTGCACTATCACTTCGTCGAGCGCACCGAGTTCGTCAAGATGATCGAACACGGCGATTTCCTGGAACGCGCCGAAGTGTTCGGCAACCTCTATGGCACTTCGCAGAGTCACTTGCAGCAGACCCTGGACGAAGGCCACGACCTGATCCTGGAAATTGACTGGCAGGGCGCCGAACAAGTGCGCCAGTTGATGCCCAAGGCACGTTCGATCTTTATTTTGCCGCCGTCCCTGGAAGCGTTGCACCAGCGCCTGACCAACCGTGGCCAGGACAGCGACGAGATCATTGAAGGCCGCATGCGTGAAGCCGTCAGCGAAATGAGCCACTACGTCGACTACGACTACCTGATCATTAATGACGATTTTGCCCACGCACTGGACGATTTGAAGGCGATTTTTCGCGCCAACCAGCTCCAGCAAAAGCGCCAGCAGCAGCGTTTCGGCAAATTACTCGCTGAACTGCTCGGTTGATTGGCTCTTCCCAAAACCGCTGCAAGGGCTTTACATTGGCACTTGTAGCGGTTTTGCGAGGGCCTGCGAAAAATCAGCGCTTCCCTAAACGCTGGTGATTTTTTAAACTGTTTAGTCCGCTCGCCCAACCGGGCAGCGCGCATCTTGCATTCGCTCCGAGGAATACCATGGCCCGCGTAACCGTTGAAGACTGCCTAGAACACGTGGATAACCGCTTTGAGCTGGTCATGCTCTCTACCAAGCGTGCCCGTCAACTGGCCACTGGCGGCAAAGAGCCCCTGGTCCAGTGGGAAAACGACAAGCCTACCGTTGTAGCCCTGCGTGAAATCGCTGAAGGCCTGATGAGCTACGAGTTCATCGCCAACGCCGAAATCGTTGAAGACGAACCGCTGTTTGCAGCGTTCGAGGACGAGTCCAACGAGGCCGTCTAAGCCTATGCCTGGTCGACGTAGCACGGCGCGGGGTCACAGCCTTCGGCAGGAGTTAACACTTTGCCGAGCATAGACGCCCTCGCCGATCGCTTATCGACCTACCTCGGCCCAGACCAGGTCAACCTGGTCCGCCGAGCGTATTTCTACGCCGAACAAGCCCACGACGGCCAACGCCGCCGCAGCGGCGAGGCGTATGTCACCCATCCTCTTGCGGTGGCAAATATTCTTGCCGACATGCACATGGACCATCAGAGCCTGATGGCCGCGATGCTGCATGACGTGATCGAAGACACCGGCATCGCCAAGGAAGCGCTCAGCGCACAATTTGGCGAAACCGTGGCCGAACTGGTCGACGGGGTCAGCAAACTGACCCAGATGAACTTCGAGACCAAGGCCGAAGCCCAGGCGGAAAACTTCCAGAAAATGGCCATGGCCATGGCACGCGACATCCGCGTGATCCTGGTCAAGCTGGCCGACCGGCTGCACAACATGCGCACGCTGGAAGTGCTGTCCGGCGAAAAACGCCGGCGCATCGCCAAGGAAACCCTGGAAATCTACGCGCCCATCGCCAATCGCCTGGGCATGCACGCCATTCGCATCGAATTCGAAGACCTCGGCTTCAAGGCCATGCACCCGATGCGCTCGGCGCGCATCTACCAGGCGGTCAAGCGCGCTCGTGGCAACCGCAAGGAAATCGTCAACAAGATCGAAGAATCCCTGAGCCATTGCCTGGCGATCGACGAGATCGAGGGCGAGGTCAGTGGCCGGCAGAAGCACATCTACGGCATCTACAAGAAGATGCGTGGCAAGCGCCGGGCCTTCAACGAGATCATGGACGTGTACGCGTTCCGGATCATCGTCGACAAGGTCGACACCTGCTACCGCGTGCTCGGCGCTGTACATAATTTGTACAAGCCGCTGCCGGGCCGCTTCAAGGACTACATCGCGATTCCCAAGGCCAACGGCTACCAGTCGCTGCATACCACTCTGTTCGGCATGCACGGGGTGCCGATCGAGATCCAGATCCGCACCCGCGAAATGGAAGAGATGGCCAATAACGGCATTGCCGCCCATTGGCTGTACAAATCCAGCGGCGACGAGCAACCCAAAGGCACCCATGCCCGCGCCCGCCAGTGGGTCAAGGGCGTGCTGGAAATGCAGCAACGGGCGGGCAACTCCCTCGAATTCATCGAAAGTGTGAAGATCGACCTGTTCCCGGACGAGGTCTACGTGTTCACGCCCAAAGGGCGGATCATGGAGCTGCCCAAAGGCTCCACGGCGGTCGACTTTGCCTACGCCGTGCACACCGACGTGGGCAACAGCTGCATCGCCTGCCGGATCAATCGTCGTCTCGCGCCGCTGTCCGAACCGCTGCAAAGCGGCTCCACGGTCGAGATCGTCAGCGCACCGGGCGCGCGCCCGAATCCGGCATGGCTCAACTTCGTGGTCACCGGCAAAGCGCGCACGCACATCCGTCACGCCCTCAAGCTGCAACGCCGCTCCGAGTCGATCAGCCTGGGCGAACGCCTGCTTAACAAGGTGCTCAACGGTTTCGACAGCGCGCTGGACAAGATTCCTGCAGAGCGCGTGCAAGCGATGCTCCACGAGTATCGCCAGGAAACCATCGAGGACCTGCTGGAAGATATCGGCCTGGGCAACCGCATGGCCTATGTGGTCGCCCGCCGCCTGCTCGGTGAAGGCGAACAGCTGCCAAGCCCCGAGGGCCCGCTGGCGATTCGCGGCACCGAGGGCCTGGTACTCAGCTACGCCAAGTGCTGCACGCCGATCCCGGGCGACCCGATTGTCGGCCACTTGTCGGCGGGCAAAGGCATGGTCGTGCACCTGGACAATTGCCGCAACATCACCGAAATCCGCCACAACCCGGAAAAATGCATCCAGCTCTCATGGGCCAAGGATGTCACCGGCGAGTTCAACGTCGAGCTGCGGGTGGAGCTGGAGCACCAGCGCGGCCTGATCGCCCTGCTGGCCAGCAGCGTCAACGCGGCCGACGGCAATATCGAGAAAATCAGCATGGACGAGCGCGATGGTCGCATCAGCGTGGTCCAACTGGTGGTCAGCGTGCACGACCGCGTGCACCTGGCCCGCGTGATCAAGAAACTGCGCGCCTTGACCGGGGTCATCCGCATCACCCGCATGCGTGCATAACCCACTCATTACAAGGAGTCATTCATGACCAAGACTGTTATCACCAGCGACAAAGCCCCTGCTGCCATCGGCACCTACTCCCAGGCGATCAAGGCGGGCAACACCGTCTACATGTCCGGCCAGATCCCGCTGGACCCAAAGACCATGGAACTGGTGGAAGGCTTTGAAGCACAGACCGTACAGGTCTTCGAAAACCTCAAGTCGGTTGCCGAAGCAGCCGGCGGCTCGTTCAAGGACATCGTCAAGCTGAACATCTTCCTCACCGACCTGAGCCACTTTGCCAAGGTCAACGAGATCATGGGCAAGTACTTCGAACAGCCGTATCCAGCCCGTGCCGCCATCGGCGTTGCTGCCCTGCCAAAGGGTGCGCAGGTTGAGATGGACGCGATTCTGGTCATCGAGTAAAACACCCGGCGCAGCCCCCACAGGCTGCGCCGACTTCGTTTCGAAAGGATTTCATGATGCGCAAAGCGCTTGTAGCCTCATCAATGCTCGCCCTGATGCTCGGCGGCTGTGCCAGCAACCCTGCCGACCTGGATGTGAGCGGCACCTGGATCAATCAGGTGGCCATCGATGCGGCAGCCAAGGGCGGGCCTTTGCGTGAAGCCCTGCAGAGCTTTGGCCCGAACCTCGAATGGGAGGTCAATACCAAGGGCTCGCAGGCCCGCTACTACAACGGTTTTGAAGTAGCTGAAGGTAAGTTGCTGGGTGAAAAATCCGGCGCCTGGAGCGTGGATTTCTACGGCAGCTCCGCCACCGAACTCAAGCGCAAAGGCAAACAACTGCTGCAAGTGGCCAACGACAACGAGCCTGAACAGCTGTTTGCCCGCGCCAAAGAACCCGCGCCAGACGGGGCGCCCATCGGCGCCAACTTCGAACGTGCGCTGTACGCGGCCTACATGGGCGGTGACTGGAAGATCGCGGACGGCTTCGGTAGCGGCGCCATCGTACAGTTCCAGGCCAACGGCAAGGTCGCCGGCCTGCCGAATGTCGATCAGTACTCGCTATGCCTGGCAGGTGATTGCGCGTCCATGAGCGGCGGCTACGACAGCATCTGGCTGCAGTTGAATGGCCAGGGCAACCCGTGGATCTTTATCCGCAAGGGCAAACAACTGGAGATCTTCCAGGCGATCAACACTGCGCAGGCAGACGAAGTACCTTCGTTTACGCCAGGCCCACGCCAGTGGCTGCTTGAAAAGCAATAAGTAGCCGAACACAGACCCAAATGTGGGAGCGGGCTTGCTCGCGAAAGCGGTGCATCAGGCACACATTCAGTGACTGACACTGCGCCTTCGCGAGCACGCCCGCTCCCACATTTTTCAGCGCATTTCAGCCTTTGAGGATCGCCGCGTAGCCTTCCCGGTAAGTCGGGTACGTCGGCACCCAACCCAGCGCCTTGATACGCGCATTGCTGCATTGCTTGCTACCGGCGCGCCGCACACTGGCGTCATCGGCCCATTCAGTCACACCCAGGTACTCGCGCAACCAGTCCACCACTTCGGCCAGTGGCGCGGGCGCATCGTCGACGCCGATGTAGACCTTGTCCAACGAACCGCCCTTTTCTACATGCCGCAACAAAAAGGCCAGCAAACCCGCCGCGTCATCTGCGTGAATGCGGTTGCCATATAAAGGTGGGTCGATTGCTACGCGATAGCCTTGTCGAACCTGGGTCAGCAGCCACTCGCGACCTGGGCCGTAAATGCCGGTCAGGCGCACAATGCTGGCCGGGATGCCGCTGTCGAGCGCCACTTGCTCAGCCTCCAGCATCACCTGCCCTGAGTAACCTTTTGCTTTAGTCTCCGACGTTTCGTCGACCCACTCGCCATTCTGCTGTCCGTAGACGCTGCTGCTGGATACAAACAGCAGGTGCTTGGGCTCCTGGCCGTAGTCACCCAGCCACTCCAACACATGTTTGAGCCCTTGCACGTAAGCGGCGCGGTAACCGGCTTCGTCGTGATCCGTCGCGGCGGCGCAGTACACCAGGTAATCCACCCCGCCAATCGGCCAGGTCTCAGGGCAATCCTTCTTGAACAAGTCGCCGGCGATGCCGATCACGCCGTCGGGCAGCCGCGAAATATGGCGGCGCAGGCCATGAACCTCCCATTCCGAGGCGAGCAACTGGCTAGCCAGCCGACTACCCACATCGCCACAACCGGCAATTACAACAGAAGGCGCTGACATCGCAAAACTCCGTACTGAAAGGTCTAGGTTAGCCTTCGCAGGTGACCGCCGGCTAGAAAAAGGGCAAATAAAGTAACTGTATTACTTTTGTTAACAAGAATTACTTGCAATAATAACCGCCCATTTGTCCTCGACCTCGGGTCTGGAAGGACGATCACTCATTTTTTTTACTCAGGTCCGGCCAGCATGACACGTAATACAACCCCCGCTTCGCCAACCAAGCTTCACAGCCCATCCCGCGCCTGGCGCGCGATTGCTGCGTTGCTGTTCAGCGTACTGCTGGCACCGACCGCCGCCTTCGCGGATGCCTCCGCTCCCGCTACACCGGCTGCAGCCGAGCAAAACGCCACGGCGCCGGCAGCCCCTGCCCCTGCGCCCGCTGCCACCGACCCGGCCCAGGCCGCTGACCCTGCTGCCGCCGACGACACAGGTGTGGTGCTGGAAGGCGACAACACCCTGGGCATGGCCCACGACCTGTCGCCATGGGGCATGTACCAGAACGCTGACGTCGTGGTGAAGGCGGTCATGATCGGCCTGGCCATCGCCTCGATCATCACCTGGACCATCTGGATCGCCAAAGGCTTCGAGCTGTTGGGCGCCAAACGTCGCCTGCGCAATGAAATCGTCCACCTGAAGAAGGCCACCACCCTCAAGGAAGCCAGCGAAAGCGCGACCAAGAAAGGCACCCTGGCCAACACCCTGGTGCACGACGCGCTCGAAGAAATGCGCCTGTCGGCCAACGCTCGCGAAAAAGAAGGTATCAAGGAACGTGTTGCGTTCCGCCTGGAGCGCCTGGTGGCGGCCTGCGGCCGTAACATGAGCAGCGGCACCGGCGTGCTGGCGACCATTGGTTCCACCGCACCTTTCGTCGGCCTGTTCGGCACCGTGTGGGGCATCATGAACAGCTTCATCGGCATCGCCAAAACCCAGACCACCAACCTCGCCGTCGTTGCCCCTGGCATCGCCGAAGCCCTGCTGGCGACTGCCCTGGGCCTGGTTGCCGCGATTCCTGCGGTGGTGATCTACAACGTCTTCGCCCGTTCGATTGCCGGCTACAAGGCCCAGGTATCGGACGCATCGGCAGAAGTCCTGCTGCTGGTCAGCCGCGACCTCGATCACCTGCCTACCGAGCGCAGCTCGCAACCGCACATGGTGAAAGTGGGGTAATCGGCCATGGGCCTGCATTTGAATCAAGGCGACGACGAACTCGTCGAGAACCACGAAATCAACGTCACGCCATTTATCGACGTGATGCTGGTGCTGCTGATCATCTTCATGGTGGCGGCACCGCTGGCGACCGTGGACATCAAGGTTGACCTGCCCGCGTCCAGCGCCAAGCCGGCGCCGCGACCAGAGAAACCGATCTTCCTCAGCGTCAAGGCGGACCAACGCCTGTTCCTGGGCGAAGAGGAAGTCAAGACTGAAACCCTGGGGCCGGTGCTCGACGCCAAGACCCAAGGCAAGAAAGACACGACGATCTTCTTCCAGGCTGACAAGGGCGTGGACTACGGCGACCTGATGAGCGTGATGGATGCCCTGCGGGCAGCCGGCTACCTCAAGGTAGGCCTGGTCGGACTTGAGACGGCAGCCAAGAAATGATCACGACGCGCCACAAACTGACGCGTTATGGCACCAGCCTCGCCGTCGTACTGGGCGTGCATGCCGTCGCGATCGCTATCGCGCTTCATTGGTCAGCGCCGCGCACGGTGCAGTTGCCACCGGCTGCCATGGTCATCGACCTGGCGCCGATGCCAGCGCCACCACCGCCGGCACCGCCCAAGGTGGTAACGCCGCCGCAACCGCCTGCACCGGTGGAAGAGCTGCCCCTGCCGAAACTGGCCGAGGCGCCCAAGCCAACGATCCAGGTGCCCAAGCCGGTTAAGCCCAAGCCCAAACCGCAGCCGCCCAAGCCGGTGGAGAAGAAGATCGAGCCGCCCAAGGAGAAACCCTCCGAGGACCCGCCGAGCGACGCTCCGCCGACCCAGGCGCCCGCTGAAAAATCGGCCCAGCCCGTACCTGGCCCGTCGCCGCAACAGATCGCTGCCAAAGCGTCCTGGGAAGGCACCCTGCTGGCCCACTTGCAGAAGTACAAGAAGTACCCGCCAGGTGCCCAGGCCCGTGGCAAGGAAGGCCTGAACCGCCTGAAGTTCGTGGTAGATGCCGACGGTAACGTGCTGTCCTATGAATTGGTGGGCCGCTCCGGCAACGCCGACCTGGACCGCGCCACACTGGACATGATCCGTCGTGCCCAGCCACTGCCCAAGCCTCCAGCGGACATGCTCAAGGGCGGTAGCATCGAGATCGTTGCACCCTTCGTGTACAACATCGAGAAACGCCGCCGCTAAGGGTTGCAGGCGCCAGCTTGTATGGGAGCTGGCTTGCCTGCGATAGCATCACCTCGGTCCAATTGATAGACCGAGGTGCCTGCATCGCGGGCAAGCCCAGATTGGTTTCATCGCATCAGCAAAATCACCGATATTCCCCGCTCAATCCCCACCAAAGTTCTGATAACGTGCGTCTATCGATTGCAGCCGGTATGCTTGGCCTGCAACCTCATGGACGCCCGCTATGACTCTTACAGAATTACGCTACATCGTTACCCTCGCCCAAGAGCAGCACTTCGGCCACGCGGCCGAGCGTTGCCACGTCAGCCAGCCGACGCTGTCGGTGGGCGTGAAAAAGCTTGAAGACGAACTCGGTGTGCTGATTTTCGAGCGCAGCAAGAGCGCCGTGCGCCTCACCCCGGTGGGCGAAGGCATTGTTGCCCAGGCCCAGAAGGTGCTCGAGCAAGCGCAGAGCATTCGCGAATTGGCCCAGGCCGGCAAGAACCAACTGACCGCACCGCTCAAAGTCGGCGCCATCTACACCGTCGGCCCGTACCTGTTCCCGCACTTGATCCCGCAACTGCACCGCGTCGCGCCGCAGATGCCGCTGTATATCGAAGAAAACTTCACCCACGTGCTGCGCGACAAGCTGCGCAACGGCGAGTTGGACGCGATCATCATCGCCCTGCCGTTCAATGAAGCCGACGTGCTGACCCTGCCGCTCTACGACGAGCCGTTCTACGTGCTGATGCCGGCCTCCCACCCGTGGACGCAGAAAGACACCATCGATGCCGGCCTGCTCAACGACAAGAGCCTGCTGCTGCTCGGCGAGGGTCACTGCTTCCGCGACCAGGTGCTCGAAGCCTGCCCAACCCTGACCAAGGGCAACGACGGCGCCAAGCACACTACCGTGGAGTCCAGCTCCCTGGAAACCATTCGCCACATGGTCGCATCCGGCCTGGGCATTTCGATCCTGCCACTGTCGGCGGTGGACAGCCATCACTACGCCCCAGGCGTCATTGAAGTGCGCCCACTCACGCCGCCGGTGCCCTTCCGCACCGTGGCGATTGCCTGGCGCGCCAGCTTTCCGCGGCCCAAGGCCATTGAGATCCTTGCTGACTCGATCCGCCTGTGTTCGGTGGCCAAGCCGCCTGCTGCGAGCTAAGCAAGGGTATGACTGAGCTGTCGCAGGTGTCGGTGACGGCACTCAAGGGTGTCGGTGAAGCCATGGCCGAGAAGCTGGCCAAGGTCGGCCTGGAGAACCTCCAGGACGTGTTGTTCCACCTGCCCCTGCGTTATCAGGACCGTACCCGCGTAGTGCCCATCGGCCAGTTGCGCCCTGGGCAGGACGCGGTAGTCGAAGGCACCGTCAGCGGCGCAGACGTAGTGATGGGCAAGCGCCGCAGCCTGGTGGTGCGCCTGCAGGACGGCACCGGTGGCCTGAGCCTGCGCTTCTACCATTTCAGCAATGCGCAGAAGGAAGGCCTCAAGCGCGGCACCCGCGTGCGCTGCTACGGCGAAGCCCGCCCCGGCGCCTCAGGCCTGGAGATCTATCACCCGGAATACCGCGCCATCACTGGCGATGAACCTCCGCCGGTAGCCACCACGCTCACGCCGATCTACCCGCTCACCGAAGGCCTGACCCAGCAACGCCTGCGCCAACTGTGCATGCAGACACTGACCCTGCTCGGCCCGACAAGCCTGCCCGACTGGCTGCCCGTGGAGCTGGCCCGCGACTATCAACTGGCGCCGCTGGACGATGCGATTCGCTACCTGCATCACCCACCCGCCGACGCCGATGTCGACGAACTGGCCCTCGGTCATCACTGGGCCCAGCACCGCCTGGCCTTTGAAGAACTGCTGACCCACCAACTGTCCCAGCAACGCCTGCGCGAGAGCATGCGCTCCCTGCGTGCGCCGGCGATGCCCAAGGCCACACGCTTGCCTGCGCAATACCTGGCCAACCTCGGCTTCGCGCCAACCGGTGCCCAGCAACGCGTCGGTAATGAAATCGCCTACGACCTCAGCCAGCAGGAGCCCATGCTGCGGCTGATCCAGGGCGACGTCGGCGCGGGCAAGACCGTGGTCGCCGCCCTCGCCGCCCTGCAAGCGCTGGAAGCCGGTTACCAGGTAGCGCTGATGGCGCCTACCGAAATCCTTGCCGAGCAGCACTTCATCACCTTCAAGCGCTGGCTTGAACCGCTGGGCCTGGAAGTGGCGTGGCTGGCCGGCAAGCTCAAGGGCAAGAACCGCGCGGCAGCACTTGAACAAATCGCCGGTGGCGCACCGATGGTGGTGGGCACTCACGCGCTGTTCCAGGACGAAGTGCAGTTCAAGAACCTGGCCCTGGTGATCATCGACGAACAGCACCGCTTCGGCGTGCAACAGCGCCTAGCCCTGCGCCAGAAAGGCGTGGGCGGACGCATGAACCCACACCAGTTGATCATGACCGCCACCCCGATCCCCCGCACCCTGGCCATGAGCGCCTACGCCGACCTCGATACCTCGATCCTTGACGAACTGCCACCCGGCCGTACACCGGTCAACACCGTGCTGGTCACCGATACCCGGCGTGTCGAAGTGATCGAGCGCGTACGCGGCGCCTGTGCCGAAGGTCGCCAGGCCTACTGGGTATGCACCCTGATCGAAGAGTCCGAAGAGCTGACGTGCCAGGCCGCCGAAACCACCTTTGAGGACCTGACCAGCGCCCTCGGTGAACTCAAGGTCGGGCTCATCCACGGGCGCATGAAACCCGCTGAAAAGGCTGCGGTGATGGCCGAATTCAAGGCCGGCAACCTGCAACTGCTGGTGGCCACCACGGTGATTGAAGTGGGCGTGGACGTACCCAATGCCAGCCTGATGATCATCGAAAACCCCGAACGACTGGGCCTGGCGCAGCTGCACCAGCTGCGTGGGCGTGTCGGCCGGGGCAGCGCCGCCAGCCATTGCGTGCTGCTGTACCACCCGCCGCTGTCACAGATCGGTCGCCAGCGACTGGGCATCATGCGCGAAACCAATGACGGTTTTGTCATCGCCGAAAAAGACCTCGAGCTGCGTGGTCCCGGCGAAATGCTCGGCACCCGCCAGACCGGCTTGCTGCAGTTCAAGGTCGCCGACCTCATGCGCGACGCCGATCTGCTCCCGGCTGTGCGCGATGCGGCGCAAGCGCTGCTGGAGCGCTGGCCGGATCATGTCAGCCCGTTGCTGAACCGTTGGTTGCGCCACGGCCAGCAATACGGCCAAGTCTGACGCTCCCCCCGCAGGCGCCGGCTTGCCGGCCATGGCGCCCGAAAGCACGCCCCCACAGCCAACCGCGTCACAAACCGCAGTTAGTCGACCAACATATGTATCAAGCTGGTTATACTTCGTTGAATGTAAGAAATTGGATCAGGCCATGTCAGAAGTTGCCCTCGCCACAGCCCCACTGACCGCCCCGCCGGTCATTCGGGCTCTGCTCGCAAAACTCGCCATCCCCTACGCGGAAGTCGCCGATCTACCGGGCCTGAATCCTGCGCAAAAGGTCCAGGCGGTGTTGCTGGAAGATGCGGTGGGCGCACTGATGGTGCTGTTCCCGCAAAGCCAGTTGCTCGACCTCAACCGCCTCGCCGAACTCACCGGTCGCCGCCTCACCGCCGTGTCGCCGGATCGCGTCGAGCGCATGCTCGGCAAACATGACCTGAGCCTGTTGCCAGGCCTGCCGCCCCTGACCAGCTCGCCATGCCTGTATGAAGGCAGCCTGCTTGATGAGCCGAGTCTGCTGGTACATTCGGGTGAAGCCGGGCTGCTGCTGGAAATCGCCACCGACGCCTTCAGGACCTTGCTCACCAAGGCCAGCGCCGGCCACTTTGGCGAGCCGCTGAGCAATATCCGCCCCAACCTCGACCGCCCCAATGATGACCGCGAGGAAATCACCCAGGCGATGCAGGCGTTCACTGCCCGCCGCATCCAGCAGCGCCTGGAAGCGACCATCGAGATCCCGCCGTTGGCCGATACCGCGCAGAAGATCATCAAGCTGCGCGTCGACCCCAATGCCACCATTGACGACATCACCGGCGTGGTGGAAACCGACCCGGCGCTGGCCGCGCAAGTGGTGAGCTGGGCCGCCTCGCCGTACTACGCGTCGCCGGGCAAGATCCGCTCCGTTGAAGACGCCATCGTGCGTGTGCTGGGCTTTGACCTGGTGATCAACCTGGCGCTGGGCCTGGCCCTGGGCAAGACCCTCAGCCTGCCCAAGGACCATCCGCACCAGTCCACGCCGTACTGGCACCAGTCGATCTACACCGCCGCCGTGATCGAAGGCCTGACCCGCGCCATGCCGCGTGCCCAGCGCCCGGAAGCCGGGCTGACGTACCTTGCCGGCCTGCTGCACAACTTCGGTTACCTGCTGCTGGCCCACGTGTTCCCGCCGCACTTCTCACTGATCTGCCGTCACCTGGAGGTCAACCCGCACCTGTGCCACAGCTATGTCGAGCAACACTTGCTGGGCATCAGCCGCGAGCAGATCGGTGCCTGGCTGATGCGCTACTGGGACATGCCGGACGAACTGTCCACCGCCCTGCGCTTCCAGCACGATCCGACCTACGACGGCCAGTACGCCGAGTACCCGAACCTGGTGTGCCTGGCCGTACGTCTTTTGCGCAGCCGCGGTATCGGCTCCGGGCCGGATGAGGCGATTCCGGATGCGCTGCTTGAGCGCCTGGGCTTGAGCCGTGACAAGGCCGAGGAAGTGGTGGGTAAAGTGTTGGATGCTGAAGTGCTGTTGCGCGAACTGGCGTCCCAGTTCAGCCAGGGCTGAGGGTGTCACCTGATACCGCTATCGCAGGCAAGCCAGCGCCCACATTTTGATGTGTGAACACCGTCAAATATGGGCGCTGGCTTGGCTGCGATGAATCCAACTCGGTCCAGCTGAAAACCCTACTTCTTTTTCTTCGGCTTCAAATACTTGGTCAACCCCTGGAACCAGATTACCAGCGCCGGGTTGCCCTTGATCTGAATCGACTTGTCCTGAATCCCCGTCATGAACGCCAGTTGCTTGTTCTTTGCCTGCATCGTGGCGAAGCCGTAGGCGGCGTCCTTGAACGCAATGGCAAACGCCGGCGCCGGGTGCACGCCCGAGCGGCTGGTGATGCGCTGGTCCTTGACGATGAAGTGACGGGCAACCTTGCCGTCGAGGGTCTGCAGCTGGAAGGCCAGGTCTTTGTCACCCAGTTGCTGCTGGAAGGCGGGATTGGTGCGGCTGGCTTTGCCCATCATCAGGCCCAGCACCCACAGGAGAAGACGAAATTTCATGCACACGGCCTCGGTGTAATTATTGAGTGGCCGCAGCAGTTTAACGATTTGTTAAAGGAACGCCACCGATCTAGCGCATTAGCGGAAGATCGGCTGGCGTTTGACGCTTATAGCAGCATGTTACTTAAACGTTTGGGCAAGGTACCGGTGCCCAGTCGGCCAGGTTCGGATCGCGGCAGCTGCCTTCGAGCTGCGCCTTGCCGGCGCTGGCGACCTGCTTGCTTTCAGCTTGCTTGGCCTGCACGGTCTGGATGCTCTTCTCGGTGGTCACCGCTTCTTGTGGCACCGCCGGCAGCACTTTCTTTTTCGCCGGTTTGACGACTTTCTTGCCTTTGGCCGGCGGCGTGACCGGTGTGGTGTCGGCAGTGGCGACGGTGACAACGTCGTTACGCTGCACACCCACTTGCTGCAGGTCTTTCTCGTAGGCCTGGGTGTAGTTGTTCAGGTCTTCGCTGGCTTTGCCGTTGACCGCGACGATCAGGTCATTGGACTCCTTCAGGCCCGCAACGATTTCCGCCAGGCGCTTGCGGCCTTCGGTGTCATTGACGGTCTTGGCCTTGCGATCGGCCACGAGCTTGGTGAACGCGCTCTGGTAGCACTGCTGCGACGCTTTGGCGTATGCGGTGCTGCGGTCGATGTCGGACGCGCTTTTGTTGAAGTCGGTGGAGTAAGACGCAATGCGCTGGTTGTCATCGCTGATCTGCTTCTGACGCTCGGTGTAGTAACCCGCCGCACCGCCAGCCAGGGCCCCGCCGGCTGCACCGATGGCGGCGTTGCGGCCACGCTTGTCGGAGTCGCCGGTCAGCGCGCCCAGCAGTGCGCCACCGGCCGCGCCGATGGCCGCACCGGTCACCACCGACTTGGTCATGTCCGAATCGGTCGCACGCAAGTGCTGCACTGGCTCGTAGCAGTTCGGGTAGTACTCGACCTTGGTGCTCGACGCGACCTTGGAGGACGGCGACGTGGCGCAACCGGTCAACACAGTGCTGAAACCAGCCGCGATCAGCAGCAAGTGACGCTTGGAAACCGCCTTACGGGAAAAAAGCATAGGTGTGTTCTCTTTTAAGTTTGACTTGCCCAGCACGGCCCACCGCCGCCTGAGTCCCTTCCAAGCTCGCCCTACAGCCAGCGCTCATCGCTGACCGCTCGCTGCGAGCAATTCCTTCAAGATCGTTGCCGGGTCGGCCCGCTGTTGCTTGCGGTAGTTACCGACATGGCGAACGAACAGTGTTGCGCGCGTCACCAGGCTCTTGCCGAGCACCGGCTTGCGATCCAACTCTTCCTTGATCCGCTGAAACTGCGCCTGTATCACCGCATCCGTGTAGCGCGTGCCGGTGGCCAGGTTGTCGATATAGATCGCCACCGCGCCATCCAGCGCGCTGCGGCCATTGGTGATGGCCATTTCAAACAGCTGCGCGCTGGCCTGGTCCTTGTTGTCCAGGGCCTGCTGGCGGCTCTTCTGCAGGTTGGCCAGGCGAATGTTGTAGTTGGCGATGGTCTCGGCTACCAGCGCGGCCGACTGAATCAGGTTGCCCGCGGCTTCTTCACGTTGCTGGGCGATCAGCGAGACGTTGCGCTTGAGCTCCTCGTTGACCAGCCCAAGCTCGGCTTGCAGCTTGGGGTCGACGCTGGCGGCGATGATGCTGTCCAGGCGTTTGGTCGGGTCCTGGGCGTCGTCGATGGCATCGGTCAGTGACGCCAGTCGGCCCTCTTTCTGCCACTGAGCGAACAGCTCCTTGTAGCGCGAACGCGGCGCCGACAGCGCGCCGATCGCCACGCGAAAACCGGTGGTCTCGTTGCTTTGCTCGGTGCCATCGGCGGCGAACAGCGGATATTCACGGCGCATGCCGGTGAACAGCGTGCCCTCGCCTTCGAGGTAGTTGCCGCCCTTGACCACAAACCCGCCATAGGTGCCCTGGCGACGCCCGGCGTGCACCAGCTGGAAAGATTCCTGGACCATTTCCGCCGCGTTGCCGATCACATCGAACAGGCCGATCGGGTTGGGGAATTTGGTGCCGATGGGCATCAGGCGCGCGGCTTGGCCGGTGCCGCCGGCCACCTGGTTGAACACCGCGTAATCGCCGAGCGGGCCGTCGCTGTCACTGCCTTCGACGCGGCGGGGGAACAGGCGCCCTTCCAAGTCCTGGCGGCTGACCGCATGACCGCCGCGGGCGGCGAATTCCCACTCCACTTCGGTGGGCAGGCGCACAAAACCGAGACCACCATCATCCGCTGAAGAACCGCGACCACTGACCGGTAGCCGCTCACGGTGGTATTTCATCAGCCAGGCGCTGTACACCGCCGAGAAGCGCTCGGCTTCGAAGCGCGACAGCTTCACCTTGGGCAAGCGTCCGGCCATGCCGGTCGGTGCATCGCACGCCGGTGCGGGTTCGCCACTGGCCAGCGACTGCGCCTGGGACATCACCTGGGCGTATTGGCGAGCGGTCACTTCGTACTTGCCGATGAAGTACAGCATGGGCTTGAGCGGGGTCTTGGCGTCGGTCTTCGGCATCAAGGGCGCGATGACTTTGTTCCAATCTTTGGGCAGGTCCTTGAGGGTGAACTGGCCGTTGATGAAGTCGCGGCGGTAGCCGGAAATAAACGACTGCTGATAACCCGCCTCGCCTTCGGCGAAGGGGTAGCCGAGGCTGATCTCGCGGTCATCCAGGGTGCCCTGGGCCAGCACATAGGCGTAGCGGAACACCATGTTGCCTTCGCACGGCAGTGGCAGGCTGACGTCGCCTTCCAACGGCTTGGGGTTGTCGAGCTTGTCACTCGCCTCATCGGCCCAGACCATCGAGGCCAGGGTCAGCGCCACGCAGGCGCCCAGTAACTTATACATCTCTGATTCCTTCAGAAGCCTGGATCCGCGCCACTCGCCAACCACCGCAGGCCGCCGCCACGGCGCTGACGCCGAGGACTGCAACCAGGGCCAGGCCGTAATGACGTGCCAGCAGGTGACTGGCGTGTTCGCCCGGCACCTGCACAAACAGCTTATTCAACGCTGCCTCGGCCAGGCCATACAGCCCGGCACTGAGCACGCCAGCCAAACCTGCGCTGTACAGCGCCTGCACCACCACGAACAACAGCAGCCCGCCCGTGGAAAACCCCAGCAGGCGCAGCACCGACAATTCCCGCCGCTTGCGGGCGACGGCGGCCAGGGCACCGGCAAAGATCGCCGCAAACGCCCCTGCCAACGCCAACCCGCAGATCACCCAGAACACGATCGACAGGTTGCGGCTCAACGACTGCACCTGCGCGATGGTCTGTGCCTGGGTCGACACCAACAGGTTCTGCCCCGCGAAGTACACCCGCAGCGGCTCCACATCGACAAGGTTGCGGGCATACAAGCGGAACGCCGGGTAGACCCGTTGCTCACTCACCCCCACCGCCTCACCGTTCCACCCCAACGCCGGCACCGCCAGGCCGTCGCGATAGTCTTCCGCCGCTTCCAGCAATGTCAGATCGGCGAACAGACCGTCACGGGCAAAGGCTTCCAGCGGCAGTACCGCCAGCACCCGCACGCGCGTGCGCTGGGCTTCCACGCGTCCCGCCACTTGCCGTGCAAAACGGACGTCCAGCCAATCCCCTGGCCGCGCCGCGAGCTTCTCGGCGGCGGTGTGGCTCAGCACGATCTGGTCCAGGCCCTGTGGCACCGGCAGACCGGCCAGCAACGGATCACCCGAGGCGGTCGGTAGCATCTCCAGGGCCAGCGAGCCCACCTGCGCCGTCGCCGCAATCTGCCGTGTACGCGGCAGCGCAAACGCTACGTCGCTGCGCTGGCCGAGCTGCTCGATAAAGGCGCTGCTGAATCGACCACCGCCCAGCGGAATAATTTCACGGGTGGCAGGGTCGGTCTCCAAACGTTCGGTCAAACTGCTAACCAGTCCAAATTTCAGGCCGAATAACACCAGCAACGGCGCGATCACCGCCACCAGCGCGAGCACCGAACAGGCGGACAGCCAGGCATCGTTTCGATAGTCCTGCCAGGCCAGCGACGCCACCAGACCGATGCGCATCAGCACGCCTCCCCAAGGGTGGCAGTGACACCGCCGTCGGTGTCGCGACGGCAACTGATGCGCCGCACCTGCAAGCCACTGGCCCGTGCCAGGGGCTCGTCATGGGTGGCAATCACGCAGACCGCACGATGTTCGCGAGCCTGGGTCAGCAGCGCCTGCATCACGCGCTCGGCATTCAAAGGGTCGAGGGACGCCGTCGGCTCGTCCGCCAGCACCAGGTGCGGTGCATGGGCCAGCGCGCGGGCACAGCTGACCCGCTGGCGCTGGCCCACCGAGAGCGCCGCCGGCTTCTTGGCCAACTGGTCGCTGATCTCCAACTGCTCGGCCAGGCGCGCCACGCTGCCGTCGTCCTTCAAGCCCAGCAGTTGCCGGGACAAGGCGATATTCGCGCGCACATCGAGAAAACCCAGCAGGCCGCCAGTTTGCAGCACATACCCCAGATACTGGCTACGCAGCGCGGCCAGCGTGGATTGCTGATCGCCGCGCCATAGCCCGGCGATGTCGTGCCGATGGAATTCGAACTGCCCGACCTGGTCCGGCGCCAATACCAGCGCCAGCAGGTCCAGCAAGGTGCTCTTGCCGCAACCGCTGGGCCCGACAATCGCCAATTGCTCACCCTCACGCAGCGTCAGCGCCGGAATCACCAGGCTATAGCGCTGGCTACCGACACCCCGGCTCTTGTGCACCGCGCTCAGGTTCAGCATCACGGCAACGTCGACAACGGCACGCGGTACAACGCATCGCCCGGCTCGGCGTCGCCGAAACGGACCCAGTTGGCCACGTCATTGTGGAAGGTTTCGTAGAGACGGATCTTCGAATCCAGCTCGTCGATAAAGTCTTCCTGCTCGGCCACGCTCAACGACAACCACAAGTCCTGGGTCATGTTCAGCGACTTGCTGCGATACGGCAGGCCTTCCAGGTATTCGCCGAGGATGCCGCCGTCGGCCAGGTTGCCGCCCTTGCGCAGGGCTTGCGGATCACGGCTCATGTAGGCCGAGGCGCTGGCGATCTCCTGGAAGAAGTCCTTGGGCGAGGTCTGGGTCTTGCGCGCCGCGTCGACGATCAACTTCAGCGACTGCTGCAGATCGTTGAGCTGCAACTTGGTCAGCATCACGCACACCTGGAACGCCGGCAGTGCCGGGTTGGTCAGGTCGCGGTCGGCGGTCCAGGCGCTGACCAGTTGCGGCGCCTGGCTGGCGGCTTTGCGACCGAGGAAATCCATGTGCATGGCATAACCCACCGCTGCGGACTTGTCCGCCAGGCTCGGTGCGCTGTTGAGCAATGGCACCGGCTGCGGCGTGTTGCTGCGCACCTGGTGCACGAGGTTGGCGAACACCGTGCCGATCTCATCCACACGCTCACCCAGCTTGCGCACATCGCCACCGGGCACCGGCGTGTAGAGGTCGCCAATCTGCGGGTTGGCGTCAGCGGTGAGGATGCGGTACTGGCTCTCGGCACCGGCATGGGTTTTCTTGCCGGCGTCGGTGCGCAGGTGCAGGGCGTAGATCTTGATCTGCTTGCCCAGCGCAGCTTGGCGCACTTCGGCTTCGTTCATCTGGGTAGCGGCAAACGGGTCGTTCTTGCGCAGCGCACCGGCGTCGGTGACCAACAGGATGATGCGCCCACCGTAGCCGGACCAATCCATGCCATCCACCGCCTGCATCACGCCGGCGAACGCGTCTTCGTTGAAGGAATGGCTGGACACCGTGGACGCCTTGACCTGGCGCGCCATGTCGAGAAAACGCTGCGGGTCGCGCCCCTGCTCGAGGCTGATCAAGGTCTTGGCCACGTATTCCAGGCCTGGGGTTTTCTTGATGCTGCTGCGAAACCCAACCATCCCGAAGCTGACACTGTCCAGCTCACCGCGCTCGGCAATCCGGGTCTGCAGCTCGTGCACGACGTCGCGAACCTGGTCGATATAGGGCTGCATCGACACGGTGGTGTCCACCACCAACACCACCGCCGTGCGGAAGGCGTCGGCGTTGGCATTGATCACCGGGGTCGAGGGCTTGGAGGCTGCGCTGCTGCCGGGGTCGATGGAAGCCACGTTGAGCAACTGCACCGGCTGGCCGTTTTCGTCGAAGCTCTCTTTGGCGTCGAAGATCGGCAACAGGTAGAACTGGTTCTGCGGCACCGCGCTGGCGCTCGGTTCCAGGGCCAGGATCTGGCTGTTGTCTTCGCTGTTTTTCTGCGCCTTGGCCAGCACGCCTTTGGCTGCTGAAGGATCGGCCAGCAGTTTCTCGACTTCTGCGGATTGGCGCAGGAACATCACCGGCGCCCGGCCCGAGCGTTCGGTGAACTTCAACACCAGGCTCTGTTTCCAGTCGCTGACTTGCGACGCCGGCAACCAACCGTCACTGCGGCCATCGGTGGCGGCACCGACGCGCACCCACGGGCTGCCGTCGATGTCCTTGCGCTGGTAAACGTAAAGCACGGAAAACGCTGGCAGGGCTTTGCCCGGCGCACTGCCTGCGTCAGCTGAAAGCCTGGCGCCCGGCTTGCTGAGCACGCGTTGGAACAGGGTCTTCTTGCCCGCCATCAGCAACGGACGCTGGCCGCCATCGACCTCGGCTACCGCAGGGGGTGGCGTGACTGGCGGCAGCACCGCAGCGGGCGGCTTGGCAACGGGCTCATCGCTACCGCTCAACCACCAGTAACTGGCCCCGCCGATGGCCAAGGCAACCGCCACCGCCACGGCGGCCAGCGCCAGCACCGGACCACGACGCTGCTCGGACACGGCATGGTGTTGCGTCGGTGTCACCACTGGCTGGCGCACGACGGGTTGGGGCTGCGGTTTATCGGTCGGAATATCGATCGTGACCGGGGTCATGCCCGCCAGATCGAAGCTCAGTGGGATGGGCAGCGGTCGTACCAGGGTGGCCTCCGGCGACTCTGCCGGCAGGTTATCCAGCGCCCGCAACAAGGCCGCCGCATCCGGGAAACGCTCCGCGGGGTCCTTGGCCAACAGCTTGCGCAGCACCTCCTGGTAACGGCCGTGGTGCACCGGCAGTTCCGGTAACGGCTCGGTCAGGTGGGCCAGCGCCGTGGACAGCGCATCGGTGCCGTTATAGGGCAGCTTGCCGACCAGGATTTCATACAACACCACACCCAATGCATACAGGTCGGCGCGGCCATCGATCTCCTGGCCCCGCGCCTGTTCGGGGCTCATGTAGCTCGGCGTGCCCACGGCGAACCCGGCCTGGGTGAACTGGGTCCGATCATCCAGCGACTTGGCGATCCCGAAGTCGGACAGCACCGCCGTGCCATCGGCGCGGAACAGAATGTTCGCCGGTTTGACATCGCGGTGCACCAGGCCTTGAGCGTGGGCATAACCCAGCGCCGAGGCGATCTGGCGGATCAGCGTCACGCCCTGCTCCGGGGTCATGCCAGCAGCGATGCGCTCCTTGAGCGTACCGTTGGGCAGGTATTCCATGGCCATGTAGTACAGCTCACCGACGTTGCCGATGTCATGGATGGTCACCGTGTGCGGGTGTGACAAGCGCGCCAGGGTCTTGCCCTCGCGCAGGAAGCGTTCGCAAAAACTCGGGTCTGCCGCCAGCGCCGCCGCCATCACCTTCAACGCCACCTTGCGCTCCAGCGAGCGCTGGGTCGCCAGGTACACGCTGGCCATGGCGCCTTCGCCGATCTCGCCTTCGATGTCATAACCCGGGATGACGATGTTCATGGCGATACCTTCACGACAATGGCGGTGATGTTATCCGGCGCGCCTCGGTTGAGCCCCAGGTGCACCAGGCTGCGCACGATTTCATCCGGAGCGTCGTGACTGAGGACTTCGCGGATCTCATGGTCTTCGACAGTCTTGTTCAGGCCGTCACTGCACAGCAGGTAGCTGTCACCGGGGGCGATCAACAGGTCGACCACCGCCAGGTCCAAGTGGGCTTCCACACCAATGGCGCGGGTGACGATATTGGCGCGCGGGTGTGTACGGGCGTCGGCTTCGCTGAGCAGGCCGCTGTCTTGCAGGTCCTGGACGTAGCTGTGGTCGCGGGAAATGCCTTCGAGCAGGCCGTCGCGCAGGCGATACAAGCGACTGTCACCGGCCCACAGGCACACACCGCGCAAGCCACGGGCAGCCAACAGCACCACGGTGCTGCCCATCATGGTCACACCACGGTTGGCGGTTTCTTCACGTACGGCCGTGTTGATGCGAAGCAGGTCGTTGCGCAGCGCCGCCGTGTATTCATCCAGCGAGCGCCCCACCGGCACGCTGCGCAGGCTGTCGACGATCAGGCTGCTCACATAGTCCCCCGCCGCATGCCCGCCCATGCCATCGGCCACTACCCACAGGCGGTTTTCCGGCAGGTCGAGGCAGGCGTCTTCGTTGACCTGGCGCACCATGCCCACATGGCTCTTGCTCGCGGATTTATACGTCGACCCCATCTACACCACACCTTCTTGTCCGAGCAAAAACTGCGCAAAATCGCCGGTGGCAGGCAGGCCCTGACACCGCAACAAACCAGGGGAAATCGCCTGCGAACCCCGGCCCCACCACAGGCTCGCACCGTCGCAGGCCTGTTCGGCGAGCGCGGTCATGCGCTGGTGCGGCAGGGTGGCGGCCACCCGCTGCAAACCGGCAAAACGGCTATCCACCGCGCGCGGTTCACTTGCCGGGAGACCCAGGCTATCGAGGCCTTCATTGAAGTGTTCGAAGGTGGCGCCGGTATCCAGGGTGCTGAGCAACAGCGTTTCGACCTGCTCGAACCAGGTGTCCGGCCCGCCCACCAGCGAGGCAGGATTGGTGTCGTGGTCGAGCAACGCCACTACCGCCAAGGGGAAATAGCGCCCCACCCGGTCGATGCTCGGCATCACCACACCCGCCGCCGCATCCGGCCCGCACACGCCCGGCGCCAGCACAAAGCGCCAGAGCGGGCTGACCAGGTAGGTGTTGAGCCAGTCACTACCGAGACTGTTCTGGCTGGCAAGCAAACCCGCCGCCAGCCAGCTGTCCCATGGGCCAATGAAACTCTGGGGCAAGGCGCGACTGACAAAATCGCCCCGGCTGGCCAACTTGCCGTAGAAACCCAGCGACGTCATAGCCGCTCCGGCAGGCTGAAGCCGCTGAGCACGCGGCTCTTGAACGGGTTGAAGGCACTGTTGGCGCGCAGCTCGTAGGCGATGCTCGCGCCATCGACGCGCAGGCGCAGGTTGAAACGGTCCGGCGAATTACCGGCGGTAAGGTCCGACTGTTCCAGCAAGCGGAACCAGGCCCACGGCCCGTCCAGGGTCACGCCCGAACGGCCACTGGCCGACGGCGGCATGATGGAGATACGCACCACGCCGATGCTGCCGGGGTTCGGCCATTGCATCGCCACCGGGCGGCTCGGGCCGTGGTCGTAGCTCAATTGCTGGCCGTCGAGGTCAAGCAGGAATTGGGTGATGGTCGGGTCCATCGACACCGGCTTGAGTTCGAAACGCACGACGGGTTGAGTGCCTCCGGCGCGGAAGAACGCATCGCGGATCGACGCGGCACGCTGGAAGGTCTGCAGCACACCCGGTGCAATCCCGAGTTTCTGTGCCGCACCCGGCTGCCAGCGCCAAGTCTGCGCGGAAGTGTCCACGTAAGGTTGCAGGTACTTGCGGAAGTAATTGTCCATCACCCCGCCCACGCCGAAGAACTGACCGAAGTCGTCCAGGGTGGCATCCCGCGCACTGCCCGGCGACATCGGGTAACGGCCGGCCAGGGACTGGCGATACACGTTGACCACTTCGCTGACCCAGGCCGCGTTCAACTGGTTACGTACACCGCCCATCATGCTGTTGGTGGTGGAATTGACCACCGACTTGACCATGCCCTGTACCAGCGCAGGCTGGCGCTCGGCATTCAGGCTAACCCGCGTGGCCGCAGCCGCCGCCTGGTTCTTCGCCTCGCCGAGCAAGGCGTCGCCGCTGGCACCGACCATGGCACTGACCTGCACATACAGCGCATTCATGTCGGTAAGCAGGCCATCGATGGCCGCCGGCTCGCCTTCGTTCTTGCTGACGATGCCGTTGAGTTCGGCAAAGTGCGCGGTCACCGGATCATCCGCCGCCGCAGGCGCATTCGCAGTCGGTTGCTCCTGGCCGAGCAGGCTGCCCAGGCGCTCCTTGAGCTTGTCGACACCCCCTTCCACCGGCACGCCCTTGGCCGCCAGTTGGCGTTCCTCGGCTTGCAGATCGGTTTCCCTGGCCACGGCCACCAGCAGTTTTTTCAGCGGTGAGGTCGGGCCGGAGATCACCCGCAGCACGTCGGCCGCCTGGGCCACGCTGGTGATCGGGACAAAGTCGATGTCCGCCAGCAACGCATCCCACTGGCGCTGGTAGTCCTGGAAATACAGGCGCCGCACATCCGCGGCCAGGCTCACCACGTTCTGCTGGTCGGCCTGCGCTTGGCCCAGCACCCATTGCTCTTCAGCCAGGGTACCGGTCTGGTTCAGGCTGCTCGCCAGGAACGCCTGGCGATAGCCGTTGGCGGTGAAAAACCCGCTCAGCGGCTCGCCCAACGGCTTGCCGCTTTTGCGGCTGAACACCAGCGCCGCGTCACGGCCGGCAGCTTCGTTGATGCGAAAGTCCGGGATGCCTTCGGGCAGTTTCTGGCGCTTGACCCGGTCATACACCCGCTGGGCCACTGGCAGTTGTTGCAACTGGCGACGTAGGTCATCGATCAAGCGTGCGTCCAGACGTGCACTCGGTGGATGGCGTTCGAACAGCGACTGCAAGTGCCCGGCCAGTGCCTGGCGCTGATCGGCCGGCAGGTCGCGTGGCAGGTTGCGGTCCCAGTCGAGGGCGATCCAGGCCTTGATGAAATCCGGGTCGTAATGCTCGGTGTCGGCGAGCATCAAGTAAGCCTTGAGGCCTTCGTAGAGGAAATCGGAATTGCCGCCGCCGTGCAGCTGCTCTTCGATGCGCGTCACCAGGCGTGGCGCGAACACCGCGATCAACAGCTTGCGGTAGACACTGGCAGACTCGGCTTCGAGCATATCGCCCTGGTACAGCCCCAGCCCCTCGGACCAGCTCGGCGAGTCGCCCGCCAGGTTCTTCACGGCGTTGAGCAATGGCAGGACGGCGAGGACTTCGCGCTGTGCCGGGCTCAGGTTCTGCACAGTCTGGCCCAGTGGAGCGACTTTCTGGTCAACCTGGGCGATATACGCCTGGTTGGCACGGTAACTCACCCACCACAAGCCACTGACCACCACGACCAACGCCACGGTGGCAGCCAGCACACCGCGTGCAATCCACTTGCGTCGACGCTCGACCTTCGGGTTCACCCCCACCAGGCCGCGCTCGGCAAAGGCCACCGCAGTGAAGAGTTTTTCGATGAAGTAACTGCGCCCTGTACCGCTCTGGCGCGCCAGGTGCTGGCGGTCCAGGTTCATGCTCTGGGCCATCGCGCCGATCAGACGGTCGATCGGGCTGCCTTCCTGGGTGCCACTGGTGAAGTACACACCCCGCAGCAATACGCGCTCTTCAAAGGCATTGGGCTTGAACACGCCTTCGAGGAAGCTTTGCAGGCAATCTTTCAACGCGCCGAACTGCTGCGGGAAGCCGTAGATCAGGTCGCGCCGCGCCGGGTCGCGCTCCTGTTGCAGGCGCTCGACCAGGCGTTCGTTGAGGCGCTGCTCCAGGCCGGCGAACTCACTTTGCAGGTGCGCCAGCGGGCTGTCGCTGTTTTTGCCGTCGTCCAGGGCAAAGGTCATGCCCCACACTTGGGCGCGCTCTTCCTTGCTGAGGTTGTCGAAGAACTCCATGAAGCCCGGCACCAGGTCGAGCTTGGTCAGCATCAGGTAGATCGGGAAGCGCACGCCCAATTGGGTGTACAGCTCCTGGATGCGCAGGCGGATGGCAGCGGCATGGGCGGCGCGTTCGGCGTCGGTGCCCAACAACAGGTCCGACAGGCTGATGGCGATGAAAGCGCCATCGATCGGGCGGCGCGAGCGCTGCTTTTTCAGCAGGTCGAGGAAGCCCAGCCACGCGGCTTTATCCACCGTGGAGTTGCTGTCCTGGGTGGTGTAGCGGCCGGCGGTGTCGAGCAACACCGCTTGGTCGGTAAACCACCAGTCGCAGTTGCGCGTACCGCCGACACCACGCACGGCTCCGGCGCCCAACTGCGCGGCCAGCGGGAAATGCAGCCCGGAGTTGACCAGCGCAGTGGTCTTGCCCGAACCCGGTGGGCCAATGATCACGTACCACGGCAGCTCGTAGAGGTTGCGGCGTTCATCGCCACCCAGCTTGGCCTTTTTCAGCAGTGCCAGGGCCTCGTCCATGCGCTGGCGCAGGGTGGTGAGTTCTTCGGCGGTAGCGACGCTGTTGGGGTCGGCCGGGGTTTCGGCGGCCAGGCTGCGCATCACTTCGGCGGCCTGGCGACGGGCCTGGACGATGCGGAACACGCGGTAGGCGAGCCACACCGCGAACACCAGGATGATCAGCGCCCAACGCCGGCCTTCCGGCACCAGCACATCGAGCAACGGCCCGACAAACCAGATGATCAGGCTCAGGGCGATCAGGCCCAGCACGGGAATCACCCAGCGAATCATGAAACTGAAAAACGCCTTCACTCGACGCCCTCCGCCAATACGGTGATTTCAACCCGACGATTGCGGGCACGGCCTTCGGCGGTGGCATTGGTCGCCACCGGCTCGGTGTCGCTTCGCCCCTCGGCGCTGAAGCGGTCCGCCTGGCCAGTCTTGGCCGCGAGGATCTCCAGCACCGACTTGGCCCGCGCTTCGGACAGCGCCCAGTTGGACGGGAAACGCAGCGTGGCAATTGGGCGGTTGTCGCTGTGCCCGGTCACGCGCACCTGGCCCTTGACCTTGCGGATGGCGTCGGCGATGCGCAGCATCAGTGGCTGGTAGTCATCGACGATGCTGGAGCTGGCAGACGCAAACAGTTCATCGCCACGGATGGTGACCACCGAACGGTCGACCGCATCTTCCACGGCGACACGCCCGGCCTTGATGTCTTCCACCAGGAAGCCCGCCAGGCGCGGGCGCTCAATGACTTTGGGCTGCGCCACCGGACGGTCGATGGCCTGCACCGGGATCTCGCCCAGGGCATGGATATTCTTGAACACCGGCTCGGCATCCGACGCCAACTTGAGGCGCAAGCCAAACAGCAACGCCAGCAGCAGCGCGACGCCAATGGCCACGGCGATCCACGGCGGCATGAATTGCGCCAGGCGATCGCGGGCCACGGTCACGCCGCGCCAGTGCGGCGACAGTTCACGCTCGTGTTCGCCACGGGCACTGCGAATGGCCGCGGCGGTGCGTTCACGCAGGGCTTCCAACTGGCTGCGACCGTCGTTCATCACACGGTAGCGGCCTTCGAAACCCAGGCACATGCACAGGTACAACAGCTCCAGCAGGTACAGGCGTTCCCGAGGGCTTTGCAGGCAGTGGTCGAGCAACTGGAAGACCTTTTCACCGCCCCAGGCTTCGTTGTGCACGGTGATCAGCAGGCTCTGCTTGCCCCAGTCACTGGTGCTGCCCCAGGGCGTGCTCAATACCGCTTCATCCAGCGCAGTGCACAGCGCGTAACGCGCCAGCAGCACTTCGTTGCGCGCAATGCCGGCCGCTTCGGCGCGCTCTTCAAACTGGCGCAGGTAAGCCAACAACTGCGCGCGCAGGCTGGCCGGTGCCGGGTGGGCAATGGTGTTGCGCAGGCGTGTCAGCAGCGCCAGCAACGGCCCGGCAGCGCTTTCCAGCGGGTTGAGGCCCTGGCTCTTGCCGGTGAGCATCGGCGCCGCCGGCATGGCCAGAGGCGAAGGTTCGGCACGCGCAGGTTCCGGCGCCCGGCCACCCGGACGCGGCATGAACTGGGTGCGGTCATCGTCATTGGGATGCATCGCGGATTATCCTCGGATCGCCCAGAAGGCCAGGTTCAAGCCCGGGAACTGCCCGGCGATATGGAAGGCGAAGCCACCGGAGTTGCCCAACTGCTGCCAGTGCTCGCTGCCGCGATCCAACTCGTAGTAGGTCGAGCCTGCGTGGTACGGCAGTTGGCGTGGCGCCACCGGCAGAGGCAACAGACTGATGCCCGGCAGTTGCAGGTTGACCAGGTCGCGGATGTGCTCCACCGAGCCGACTTTGCTCTGCTGGCCGAAGCGCGCGCGCAGGGTTTCGCCGGGGACATCGGCGCGCACTACCAGGATGAAACTGGCGTTGTCGAGCAGGGTCTTGTCGGCCAGCATCGCCACGTGCACGCCGTAGGCTTTCTCGACAATCGGGATCGGCGTGGCCTTGCTGTCGATCAGCATCGACAGCGCTTCACGCAGTGCGGCCATCACCGGGGCAAAGCTCAGTGCCAGGTCGTCGTGCTGGTACTGCGGGTATTCCTGAGGGCGACGGCCCGAGGTCGAGAAGGTCGAGAACTCACCGGCCAGACTCACCAATTCACTGAAGAAGCGCTCCGGGTGCAAAGGGCTCAACTGGCTCAGATGCTGGATCAGCGGTTGGGCACGGTTGACCAGTTGCAGCAGCATGAAGTCGGCAATCTCCGACGCGCCACCGGCGCCCGACGCGACCACACGCCCCGCCAGGGCTTCGCCGCGCTGATGCAGCAGGCCAAGCAGTTCGCTGCGAAAGGCGCTCAGCGGCTTGCTCGCGGCGACGTCCAGGACCGGCGGGATATAGGTGTCGTCGAGCACCAGCGCACGGTCGGCGCGCTTTTCCTTGATGCGCACCAGGCCGATGGCAGCGTAATCGCTGATGCCATCCTGGGCGGTCAGCAGGCGCAAGGCTCGGGAGCCCACGGCTACCGGGGCGCGGTTTTCGAACGGTGCGTTGTCATCACGCACTTCCCGCACCTGGCTCACATAACGCGCGGCTTCCAGGGCCTCGCCTTCATCCACCGTGTCGCGGGCGCCGGCACGCTTGAGCGGCAGCGCCAGGTACACCAGGCCGTCGCGCAGGTTGTCGTCGATGTTCAGCGGGCTTGGCGCCAGGTCGTCCTGGGGAATGTTGAACGGCGTACCGTCGGGCAACAGACCGCGCGCCGACACGATCGCCAGCTTGCCCTGGGCCAGCAGGCCCTGGTCGATCAGCAGCTCGGAAAACCCCCAGGCACCCGCCGACAACGGGCGGCTGCGGGCGTCGATCAGGTTCTCCAGGTAACGGTCATGCTGCTGGAAGTGCTGCGTTCCGATGAACATGCCTTCCGACCAGACCACGCGATTGTTCCAGGACATGGGGGCTCCGATTGCTTCTTATTGGGCAGGGCTGGATGGGGTGGCCACGACGTCGGCGCGCACGGCACGCACATCGAGGCTGATCTGGTATTCGGTGTATTGGCGCGCGGGCACGTTGATCACCGTGCGCCATTGCGCGCGGTCCAACTCGCGATAGCCCACTAGCAAGCCAATCTGGCGCGTGGAAGGGTCGAGATCGCGCTGGAGGCTCAGCTGCTCGCCGGGTTGCACCATCACCTCGTCCTGGTCCAGCAGGTCCAGGCCCAGGGTCGATTGCGCCCGGTCAGCGAGGGCGAAGTAATCGGAGCGGGCGAAGGTGGCGGCGTTCTTCAGTTCGAAGATGCGCACCCGCACCGGGGCAGCCTGGCCGTTGGCGCCGGGGTTAAGCCCGCTGATCGCATGAAAGTGCAGCTCGACGGCGGCAGTATTCGCGTCTGCCTCGGCGGCGGTTTCGGGGTTGGCGGCGTCTTTGGCACACGCCGTCAGCAGCAGCAAAGTGGCGACTGCGAGTAAAAACCTGGGAATCATCCTGCGTCCTCAATGACGTACTTAGCTATCCGTTAATCCATGTGTTGCGGTGCGGCTTTATCGACGCTGTCGTGCGCTGTGTTCTTCGTAGGCTCGGCTGAATTCGCGGCCGAACAGGTCCTGGAAGTCTTCCTGGGCCTCGCGGGAAATATTGCTGTAGAGCTCGGTAAACTGCTGCCAGTACTGGGCCTGCCGGGAGCCATTGAACAGGCTCGACAGCCCCCCAGGCTTGCCCATGCGCTCTTCCAGTTGCGCCGGCTCGAAGCGGCTGAGCAGGTGCTTGATCGCGGCTTCCACGCCGGCCATCACCGCCAGTTGGTGGGCGCGCAGATCATTGAAACTGTCGCGTACGGCGAGGTCCGGTGCCATAAACGCCTGGTTGCCGTGGCGAAGCAAAAGCAGCAACGCTTCGTCGGCATTCGGGGCAAATTTCAACGGATTGTTTTCCGCCGGCTGGATCATCGTCTGCTGCATGCGAAACTCGCCCTTGAGGCTGGCACGGGCACGCAACACGTCGATCAGGCCCTCGACCATCAGGCGGTAGCTACGGCCGATGTTTTCCATCTGGGCCTGCGCCTGGGCCTTGTCCAGGCGCAATTGATCAAGGCCCGCGCCGCGCAGGAAGGCTTGCAGAAGATCGGGTTGTTGGCTATCTGCAACGGGGAGCGCAGGCTCGACCACAGGTGGCGGCTGGATGATCTGTGGTGGGGGCGGCGGCGCACTGGCAACGGGCGCTGGCGTGTCGCCAAACAGGTCCCAGTCTTCGGGAATCACCGAGCCCGAGACCACGGGCGTCTCGGCCACGGGCACGACGACCGGCGTCGGCGGGCGGAAGTCGTGTTGCTCGGAAGGCACGTGGTCCGGCGCGGTCGGCGGCGGCACGGCGGTGGGGCTGAGAAAATCAAACAGGTCCGGTAGCGTATCCATCGCGGAGGCTCCCTGGAACTGCGGCGCGATCACTGGCGCCTGGGCTGGCGCGGGCTTGTTCACCACGGCACCCATCAACGCTTCAAAGCTGTTCGGTGAATCGCCGGCAAACGGCTGGCTGTCGGCGACCTGCACGTTGAAGTCGATGCGCGCCTGGATCTCGTAATCGCCGATACGGATCAGCTCACCATCTTGCAGTGGCTCACTGTTACCCCGGCGCATGCGAATACCGGCTTTAACCAACTCCACACCGTTTGTGCTGTTGTCGGTTAAATAATAACGACCCTCTTTGTATTGAATAACGCAATGTTGCGAGGAGACCAGGCGCTCTGGGTCAGGCAAAACCCAGTCATTATCCGAGCTGCGGCCGATAGCCATCACGCCCTGGTTCATGGACTTTTCGGAGCACTGCCCAGGGGTAATCTTGTGATAACTAGTGATAGTCAAACACAGCGACATCTTGCCTCCTTGCTGATACTTCGCGCACGGTCGATTCCAGGGACAGCGCCTCCCGGGATATCGCCATCGGTCGAACAATCGACCGTCTAAAACCTGCCAATGCCAGCATGATCGCTGATCTTAACTGGGCTCTATGACAAAAATCCTGTCCCGGTGCGTCGTTCGACTCACCAGTCGCGCAGGTTGTTAAGCACCGCACATCTGTCACAGAGGGCGAATAGCTTACCTTGACAAGGCCTAAGTACTACACCAAAAATGCACAACTTCTTGAATACCAGTGATGGCACATTAATGGCGCCTCGCTTATATGACCAAGAAAACATGCAAAGTTCCTCGCGCAACTAATGCATGAATTGCCCGCCATCTAACGGGCTGATAGGGAGATCAAATTCAGTGGATGTGCCGTTGCTGCTCACCGCCGTTTCCGCGACTTCGCCCTGTGGCGAAGACATGGAATATGACGCGCAATTTCTGCAGTTGGAGCGTGATGCCAAGGGCCAACCCGAGCGCAGCATGGGCGACTCGATCCTGCCCGCTGAACCGCCGGAATGGCGCAGCATCCAGCAGCAAAGCCTCGACTTGCTCGCACGCAGCAAAGACCTGCGTATCACCCATTTCCTGTTGCAAAGCGCCCTCGCCCTCCAGGGTGTGGCCGGCCTGGCGCAAGCGCTGACGCTGATCGATGCCTTGCTGCGCGACTACTGGGCCGACCTGCATCCGCGCCTGGACGCCGACGACGATAACGATCCCACCGTGCGCATCAACGCCCTCACCGGCTTGACCTGCGACACCAATATTCGCCTGCTGCGCGAAAGTGTCCTCACACGCTCACGCACCTTCGGCCCCGTGACCCTGCGCGCGGCGCTCAACGCCAGTGGCCTGTTGAGCTTTCCCGATGAACAGCTCGGCGCCCAGCAGCTCAACGCCGCGTTCCTCGACAGCGACCCCGAGCAACTGCAGGCTACCCGCGACGCCCTGATTGCAGCGCGTGCGGCGTGCGAAGCCATCGAACAACAGGTCAACGACCAGGTCGGTTCCGCCCAGGGCGTGGACCTCAGTGCCCTGAAGCAACCGCTCAAGCAGGCGTTGCAGATACTCAATCAAGCGGTGCCAGGCACCGCCGGCAGCAGCGAACCCGAGGCCGTCAGTGACGACAATGCCCCCTCGGTCGACGTCGCCGCCGCCCCCGCAGCACCGCGCCCCGTTGGCGATATCGCCAGCCGCGACGATGTGCTGCGCAGCCTCGACAAGATCCTTGCGTACTACACCCGGCACGAGCCTTCGAGCCCGCTGCCGGTGCTGTTGAACCGGGCGAAGAATCTGGTGCACGCCGACTTCGCGGCCATCGTGCGCAATCTGATTCCCGACGGCATGTCCCAATTTGAAAACCTGCGTGGCCCGGACGGCGAGTAAGCCGCTCGACTGCGCAGTAACAACACCGTCGCTCAAGCGACCAGGAGCAGCAACGTGGCGAAGCAAAGTTCTCAGAAATTCATCGCGCGCAACCGCGCGCCTCGAGTGCAGATCGAGTACGACGTCGAGCTCTACGGCGCCGAGAAAAAGGTCCAGCTGCCCTTCGTGATGGGCGTGATGGCCGACCTCGCCGGCAAGCCTGCCGAGCCTTTGGCGCCGGTGGCCGACCGCAAATTCCTTGAAGTGGACGTCGATAACTTCGACTCGCGCCTCAAGGCCATGCAGCCGCGCGTAGCGTTCCACGTCCCTAACGAGCTGACCGGCGAAGGCAACCTGAGCCTGGACATCACCTTCGAAAGCATGGACGACTTCAGCCCGGCCGCCGTGGCCCGCAAAGTCGACTCGCTGAACCAACTGCTCGAAGCCCGCACCCAGCTGGCCAACCTGCTGACCTACATGGACGGCAAGACTGGCGCTGAAGAAATCATCATGAAGGCGATCAAGGACCCGGCACTGCTCCAGGCACTTGCCAGCGCGCCCAAGCCTGCAGGGGACCAGTAATCATGACTGACAATACCGCCCGCGAAGGCTCCCAGATCCTGGGTGCCACCGAAGAAGCCAGCGAGTTCGCGAACCTGCTGCTGCAAGAATTCAAGCCCAAGACCGAGCGTGCCCGCGAAGCCGTGGAAACTGCCGTGCGCACCCTGGCCGAACAGGCGCTGGCGCAAACCGACCTGGTGTCCAATGACGCGATCAAGTCGATCGAATCGATCATTGCCGCCATCGACGCCAAGCTGACCGCCCAGGTCAACCAGATCATCCACCACCAGGATTTCCAGCAACTGGAAAGCGCCTGGCGTGGCCTGCACTACCTGGTCAACAACACCGAGAGCGATGAGCAGCTCAAGATCCGCGTGCTCAACATCTCCAAGCCGGACCTGCACAAGACCCTGAAGAAATTCAAGGGCACCGCATGGGACCAGAGCCCGATCTTCAAGAAGATGTACGAAGAAGAATACGGCCAGTTCGGTGGCGAGCCCTACGGCTGCCTGGTGGGCGACTACTACTTCGACCAGTCGCCACCCGACGTGGAACTGCTCGGCGAGCTGTCGAAAGTCTGCGCCGCCATGCACTCCCCGTTCATCGCCGCAGCGTCGCCGACCGTGATGGGCATGGGCTCGTGGCAGGAACTGTCGAACCCACGCGACCTGACCAAGATCTTCACCACCCCGGAATACGCAGGCTGGCGTTCGCTGCGTGAATCGGAAGACTCACGCTACATCGGCCTGACCATGCCGCGCTTCCTGGCACGCCTGCCGTACGGCGCCAAGACTGACCCGGTGGAAGCGTTCGCCTTCGAAGAAAACACCGACGGTGCCGACAGCTCCAAGTACACCTGGGCCAACGCCGCGTACGCGATGGCCGTGAACATCAACCGGTCGTTCAAGCACTATGGCTGGTGCTCGCGCATCCGTGGCATCGAGTCCGGCGGCGAAGTGGAAAACCTGCCGGCCCACACGTTCCCGACCGACGACGGTGGCGTGGACATGAAGTGCCCGACCGAAATCGCCATCAGCGACCGCCGCGAAGCGGAACTGGCGAAGAACGGTTTCATGCCGCTGCTGCACAAGAAAAACACCGACTTCGCCGCATTCATCGGTGCGCAGTCGCTGCAGAAACCGGCCGAATACGATGACCCGGACGCCACCGCCAACGCCAACCTGGCCGCACGCCTGCCGTACCTGTTCGCCACCTGCCGTTTCGCCCACTACTTGAAGTGCATCGTTCGCGACAAGATCGGTTCCTTCAAAGAGAAGGACGAGATGCAGCGCTGGTTGCAGGACTGGATCCTCAACTACGTGGACGGTGACCCTGCGCACTCCACCGAAACCACCAAGGCCCAGCACCCGTTGGCTGCCGCCGAAGTGATCGTGGAAGAAGTGGAAGGCAACCCAGGCTACTACAACTCCAAGTTCTACCTGCGCCCGCACTACCAGCTCGAAGGGCTGACCGTGTCGCTGCGCCTGGTATCGAAGCTGCCTTCGGCGAAAAGCGCGTAAACCCCGCATGAGCCGGCTCTTTTGTGGGAGCCGGGCTTGCCCGCGATTGCATCACCGCGGTCTGCCAGCCAGGCCGCGGTGATGCAATCGCAGGCAAGCCAGTTCCCACAGAAAAGCATTGCCCATTGGGCTTAAACAAATATCGTGGCTGAGACCACACAGGGAGAAAACATGGCTGTTGATATTTTCATCAAGATCGGCGACATCAAGGGCGAGTCCATGGACAAGGCCCACAAGGACGAAATCGACGTGCTGAACTGGAGCTGGGGCATGGCCCAGTCCGGCAACATGCACGTGGGTGGTGGTGGTGGCGCGGGCAAGGTGAATATCCAGGACCTGTCGCTGACCAAGTACGTCGACAAGGCCTCGCCGAACCTGATGATGCACTGCGCCAGCGGCAAGCACATCGACAAGGTCAAGCTGACCGTGCGCAAGGCCGGCGGCGAAAGCCAGGTCGAGTACATGGTGATCAACCTGGAAGAAGTGCTGGTCACCTCGCTGAGCACGGGCGGTTCGGGTACCGATGACCGACTGACCGAGAACGTCACCCTGAACTTTGCCCAAGTGATGGTCGACTACCAGCCGCAGAAAGCCGACGGCACCAAAGACGGCGGCGCGATCAAGTTCGGCTGGAACATCCGCTCCAACACCAAGCGCTGATAGCTCTGGTGGCCGTGGCTGCGCGCCACGGCCCCAGGCCTCCCCGCTCACCAACCGTCCCCCTCACAACCCGTCCGTGGAGCTGCTTTGGTGGTAACTGAAATCGCTTCCCGCGACCGTCTGCAACCGTCCCTGCTGGACCGGCTGACTGACGACGACCCGACCAACCCCAAGGAAAGCGCCGACAAACGCGTGCTGTCCCTGACCCAATTGAAAGCCTCGGTACTGCGCGACCTGGCGTGGCTGCTCAACACCACGTCGTTGCTTGATGCCGATGCCACGCTGCACACCCAGGCCGGCACCTCGGTGGTCAATTACGGCCTGCCGGCGCTGGCGGGCAACAGCGTTTCCAGTGTCGACATCAAGGCCCTGGAAGCCCTGATCTACCAGGCCATCGCCACCTTTGAGCCACGCATCCTGCGCCATACGCTGCGGGTCAAGGCGCGTGTCGGCCATGGCGAGATGAATCACAACGCCCTGAGTTTCGAAATCGAAGGCGACCTGTGGGCACAGCCGGTGCCGTTGCGCCTTTTGCTGCAAACCGACCTCGACCTGGAATCCGGGCATGTGCGTGTGGTCAACGCCGACCAGCGGAGGCGCCCATGAACCCGCGCCTGCTGGAGCTGTACAACCAGGAACTGCACCATGTGCGCGAAAGCGCCGCGGAGTTCGCCAAGGAATACCCGAAGATCGCCAGTCGGCTGACCCTGTCCGGCATGGACTGCGCCGACCCGTACGTTGAGCGCCTGCTCGAGGGTTTCGCGTACCTCACCGCCCGCGTGCAGCTCAAACTCGACGCCGAATACCCGACCTTCACCCATAACCTGCTGGAAATCGCCTACCCGCACTACCTGGCGCCGACGCCGTCGATGACCGTGGTGCAATTGCAGACCGACCCCGACGAAGGCTCGCTGACCAGCGGTTTCCCGTTGCCCCGCGACACCGTATTGCGTGCCGCCCTGGGCCGTGAGACCCAGACCTGCTGCGAATACCGCACCGCGCACCCGGTGACGTTGTGGCCGCTGCAGGTCAGCAATGCCGAGTACTTCGGCAACCCCGCCGCCGTGTTGGGCCGGTTGGCGGCCAGTGAGCCGAAAGCCAAGGCCGGCCTGCGCCTCACCTTGCGCACCGGCGCCGAATTGCCCTTCAACAGCCTCGACCTGGATAACCTGCCGCTGTACCTCAGCGGTGCCGACGAGCAACCGTTCCGCCTTTACGAGCAACTGCTGGGCAACGCCTGTGCGGTGTTTGCACGCAAGCCTGGCGGAGACTGGGTAGAGCGCCTGCCGCAAGATGCCCTGCGCTCTCGGGGTTTTGATGACGCCGACGCGGCCATGCCCGTGGTGGCGCGTGCGTTCCAGGGCTATCGCCTGCTGCAGGAATACTTCGCCCTGCCCCACCGTTTCCTGTTCGTCGAGTTCGCCGAGCTCAGCCGCGCGGTCAAGCGTTGCGACGGCCAGGAACTGGAGCTGATCGTGCTGTTCGACCGCCACGAGCCGAGCCTGGAAGGCAGCGTCGGCGCGGCGCAGTTCCTGCCGTTCTGCACCCCGGCGATCAACCTGTTTCCCAAGCGCGTAGACCGTATCCACCTGTCCGACCGGGTGAACGAACACCATGTGATCGCCGACCGTACGCGGCCGATGGATTTCGAGATTCATTCGTTGAGTGGCATCACCGGCCATGGCACCGGGCCGGAACAGCCGTTCTTGCCGTTCTATGCGGTGCGCGACCCGTCGCGCTATGGCCGCGACCAGGCCTATTACACCGTGCGCCGCGAGCCGCGCGTGCTGTCCAGCGACCAACGCCGCAACGGCCCGCGTTCCACGTACGTGGGCAGTGAAACCTTTGTCAGCCTGGTGGACAGCGGGCAAGCGCCTTACCGTCATGATCTGCGCCAGCTCGGCGTGACCGCGCTGTGCACCAACCGTGACCTGCCGTTGTTCATGAGCGTGGGCAACGGCAAGACTGACTTCACCCTGGCCGACAGCGCCCCGGTATTGGCCGTGCGCTGCGTGGCCGGCCCGAGCCGACCGCGCGCCAGCCACGCCCATGACGCCAAGGCCTGGCGCCTGATCAGCCAGTTGTCGCTCAACTATCTGTCCCTGAGCGAACAGGGCCAGGGCGCGGCAGCCTTGCGCGAACTGCTGCGCCTGTATGGCGACAGCAACGACGCCGCCCTGCAATTGCAGATCGAAGGGCTGCGCGACGTCAGCAGCAAATCGGTGACCCGCCGGCTGCCGATGCCCGGCCCGATCGTGTTTGGGCGCGGCCTGGAGATCACCCTGGAATTCGATGAAAACGCGTTTCGCGGCACCGGCGTGTTCCTGCTCGGTGCAGTGCTGGAACGCTTCCTGGCACGCTACGTGTCGATCAACAGTTTTACCGAGACGGTGATCCGTACCACCGAACGCGGCGAGATCATGCGATGGAAAGCCAAGCCCGGACGTCGTCCGACCCTGTGAGTACCCTGGATGCGATGCATCAGGAGCCCTGGGAATACGATTTCTTCCAGGCGTTGCGGCGTATCGAGTGCGAATCGCCTGAGCTGCCGCGCCTGGGCCATTCCCTGCGCCTGGCCGATGACCCGTTGCGCCTGGGGCAACAGGCGGATTGCACGTTCGCCCCGGCCACGCTGGCATCGGTCGATCCCGGTGGCGACGGCAAGCCGGCGCGGCTTGAGCAGTTCTTCTTTGGCCTCGGCGGCCCCAATGGCCCGCTGCCGCTGCATATCACCGAGTATGTACGCGAACGTCAGCGCAACAATGCCGACAGCACCAGCAAACAATTCCTGGACGTGTTCCACCACCGTCTGCTGAGCCTGTTTTACCGGGCCTGGGCCGAAGCGCGGCCGACGGTCAGCCACGACCGCCCGGACGATGACTACTGGTCTGCACGCCTCGCCGCCCTGAGTGGCCGTGGCATGCCGAGCCTGCTGAACCAGGGGCTCATCCCGGATACCGCGAAGCTGCATTACAGCGGCCACCTCTCGGCGCAAACCCGCTACCCGGACGGTTTGAAAGCCATTCTCGGCGAGTACTTCGGCCTGCCGGTAGAGATCGAAGAGTACGTCGGCCAGTGGTTGGAACTGCCTGAACGCAGCCGCGTGGGCGTGAGCGCCAACCGCCTGGGCGTGGACGTTTGCCTGGGCAGCTTCGTGTGGGACCGCCAGCACAAATTCCGTATCCGCCTGGGCCCCCTCAAGCTGGATGACTACATGGGCATGCTGCCCGGCCGCCAGGCTTTCAACGAGCTGGTGGCGTGGGTGGCCGAGTACCTGGGCCATGAACTGGACTGGGACCTGAACCTGATTCTGCAACAACCCGAAGTGCCAGCGCTGCAACTCAACGGCCAGTTCCGCCTGGGCTTCAATACCTGGCTCGGCAAGCCCGAGCATGACGCCAACGACCTAATCCTGGCCCGGCACTACGCCGACCACGCCACCACCTCAAGGAATCCAGAGCATGGGTGAAATCAGTCGCGCCGCACTGTTCGGCAAACTCAACAGCGTGGCCTACAAGGCCATCGAAGCCGCCACCGTGTTCTGCAAACTGCGGGGCAACCCGTATGTGGAACTGGCCCACTGGTTTCACCAGTTGCTGCAACTGCAGGACTCGGACCTGCACCGCATCATCCGTCAGTTCAACGTCGAACCGGCGCGCCTGGCCCGTGACCTGACCGAAGCCCTGGACCGCCTGCCGCGCGGTTCGACGTCGATCACTGACCTGTCGTCCCATGTGGAAGAAGCGGTAGAGCGCGGCTGGGTCTACGGCAGCCTGATGTTCGGCGAAAGCCAGGTGCGCACCGGTTATCTGGTACTCGGCATTCTCAAGACCCCAAGCCTGCGCCATGCGTTGCTGGGCCTGTCTTCCGAGTTCGACAAGATCAAGGCCGAAGCCCTGAGCGAGCGTTTCGATGAATACGTCGGCGACTCGCCGGAAAATGCCTTGAGCGCCAGCGACGGTTTCAATGCCGGCGCCGTGCCAGGTGAGGCCAGCGGCGCGATGGCGCCGAGCGCGATGGGCAAGCAGGAAGCGCTCAAGCGCTTTACGGTGGACCTGACCGAACAGGCCCGTAGCGGCAAACTCGACCCGATTGTTGGCCGCGATGAAGAGATCCGCCAACTGGTCGACATCCTCATGCGTCGTCGCCAGAACAACCCGATCCTCACCGGTGAAGCCGGCGTGGGCAAGACCGCCGTGGTCGAAGGCTTCGCCCTGCGCATCGTCGCCGGTGACGTGCCTCCGGCACTCAAGGACGTGGAACTGCGCAGCCTCGACGTAGGCCTGCTGCAAGCCGGCGCGAGCATGAAAGGCGAGTTCGAACAGCGCCTGCGCCAGGTTATCGAAGATGTACAGGCCTCGGCCAAGCCGATCATCCTGTTTATCGACGAAGCCCACACCCTGGTGGGTGCCGGTGGCGCTGCCGGCACGGGCGACGCGGCCAACCTGCTCAAGCCTGCGCTGGCACGCGGCACTTTGCGCACTGTGGCCGCGACCACCTGGGCCGAGTACAAGAAACACATCGAGAAAGACCCGGCCCTGACCCGCCGCTTCCAAGTGGTGCAGGTTGCCGAGCCATCGGAAGACAAGGCGCTGCTGATGATGCGCGGCGTGGCGTCGACCATGGAAAAACACCATCAGGTGCAGATCCTCGACGAGGCCCTGGAAGCGTCGGTGAAGCTGTCTCACCGCTACATTCCGGCGCGCCAGTTGCCGGACAAGTCCGTGAGCCTGCTGGACACCGCCTGCGCCCGCGTCGCCATCAGCTTGCACGCAGTGCCGGCCGAAGTGGACGACAGCCGCCGCCGCATCGAGGCCCTGGAAACCGAGCTGCAAATCATCGCGCGCGAGCATGCCATCGGCATTGCGATTGGTGCTCGCCAGAGCAACAGCGAAGCCTTGCTGACGGCCGAGCGCGAGCGCCTGGCGACTCTGGAAAGCCGTTGGGCCGAAGAGAAAGCACTGGTGGATGAACTGCTCGCCACCCGCGCAACGCTGCGCGAAAAAGCCGGTGTGGTGGACAGCGCTTCCGGTCACAACGACAGCGATGAACTGCGTGCACAACTGGTCGACCTGCAACAGCGTCTCACCACCCTGCAAGGCGAAACCCCACTGATCCTGCCAACCGTGGACTACCAGGCCGTGGCCTCGGTGGTCGCCGACTGGACCGGCATCCCGGTGGGCCGCATGGCCCGCAACGAGCTGGAAACCGTGCTCAACCTCGACCAACACCTGAAGAAACGCATCATCGGCCAGGACCACGCCCTGCAGATGATCGCCAAGCGCATCCAGACGTCTCGCGCCGGCCTCGACAACCCGAGCAAGCCCATTGGTGTGTTCATGCTGGCCGGCACCTCGGGCGTGGGCAAGACCGAAACCGCCCTGGCACTGGCCGAAGCCATGTACGGCGGCGAGCAGAATGTCATCACCATCAACATGAGCGAATTCCAGGAAGCCCACACGGTATCGACCCTCAAGGGCGCACCGCCGGGCTATATCGGCTACGGCGAAGGCGGTGTATTGACCGAAGCGGTGCGGCGCAAGCCCTATAGCGTGGTGCTGCTGGACGAGGTGGAAAAGGCCCACTCGGACGTGCACGAGATCTTCTTCCAGGTGTTCGACAAGGGCGTGATGGAAGACGGCGAGGGTCGGGTGATCGACTTCAAGAACACCCTGATCCTGCTGACGACCAACGCCGGCACCGAGTTGATTTCCCAGGTCTGCAAAGACCCGGCGAACGTGCCGGAGCCGGAAGACATCGCCAAGGCCCTACGCCAGCCGCTGTTGGAGATTTTCCCGCCGGCGCTGCTCGGTCGCCTGGTGACCATTCCTTACTACCCATTGAGCGACGAGATGCTCAAGGCGATCACCCGCCTGCAACTCAACCGCATCAAGAAGCGCGTGGAGAGTACGCACAAGGTCGCCTTCGACTACGACGACGCGGTGGTCGACCTGATCGTCTCGCGCTGCACCGAAACCGAGAGCGGTGGGCGCATGATCGACACCATCCTCACCAACAGTCTGCTGCCGGACATGAGCCGTGAATTCCTCACGCGCATGCTCGAAGGCAAGGCGCTGGCGGGTGTGCGCATCAGCAGCCGGGATAACGAATTGCACTACCAGTTCAACGATTGACCTGACGGAATGCGATTAAAACTGTGGGAGCGGGCTTGCTCGCGAAGGCGGTGTGTCAGTTGACGCATCCGGTGGCTGATTCACCGCATTCGCGAGCAAGCCCGCTCCCACATTTGGAGCCGGTTCCTACAGTTATTAAGCAATTTACGGGTTAAGCGATGCTATTCAACCAAGCCTCACGCCTGGCCAAGATCACCAGCCCCCTGGGGCCGGATGTGTTGCTGCTCAATGAAATGGGCGGTGGCGAAGAGCTGGGGCGGCTGTTCAACTACGAGCTACAACTGACGTCCCTGGACGCCAACATCGACCTCAACCAGTTGCTCGGCAAGCCCATGAGCGTGGGCCTGCAACTGGCGGACGGCGGCGAGCGGCACTTCCACGGCATCGTCGCGCGGTGCAGCCAGAACATCGACCAAGGTCAGTTCGCCAGTTACCAAGTCACGCTGCGGCCTTGGTTATGGCTGCTCAGCCGCACCTCCGATTGCCGGATTTTCCAGAACCTGAGCATCCCGCAGATCATCAAGCAGGTGTTCCGTGACCTGGGTTTTTCCGACTTCGAAGACGCCCTGAGCCGGCCGTACCGCGAGTGGGAATACTGCGTGCAGTACCGCGAGACCAGCTTCGACTTCGTCAGCCGCCTGATGGAGCAGGAAGGCATCTACTACTTCTTCCGCCACGAGCAGGACCGCCATGTGCTGGTGCTGGCCGACGCCTACGGCGCCCACACCACGGTGCCGGGCTACGCGTCGATCCCCTACTACCCCAAGGACGAGCAGCAGCGCGAACGCGACCACATGCACAACTGGCACCTGGTGCAGGAGGTGCAGCCCGGCTCGCTGGAGCTCAACGACTACGACTTCCAGCGCCCCAGCGCCAGCATCGACGTGCGCTCGGCCATGCCGCGCCCGCACACTGCCGGTGACTACCCGCTGTACGACTACCCCGGCACCTACGTGCAAAGCGAAGACGGCGAACACTACGCCCGCACCCGCATCGAAGCCCTGCAAACCCTGCACGAACAGATCGAGTTCAGCGGCAATGCACGGGGCCTGGGTTCGGGGCATTTGTTCAGCCTCACCGGCTTCAGCCGCCAGGACCAGAACCGCGAATACCTGATCGTCGGCTGCCGCTACTACATCGTCCAGGAAAGCCTGGAAAGCGGCGGCGGCTCGGGCTCGGCACAGTTCGAGAGCAGCCTCACCTGCATCGACGCCCAGCAGAGCTTCCGCCCGCTGGCCAACACCCACCGCCCTATCGTCAAAGGCCCGCAGACCGCGCTGGTGGTCGGCCCCAAGGGCGAGGAAATCTGGACCGACCAGTACGGCCGCGTGAAGGTGCACTTCTATTGGGACCGCCACGACCAATCCAACGAAAACAGCTCGTGCTGGATTCGCGTGTCGCAATCCTGGGCCGGCAAGAACTGGGGCTCGATGCAGATCCCACGAATCGGCCAGGAAGTGATTGTGAGCTTCCTCGAGGGCGACCCCGACCGGCCGATCATCACCGGCCGCGTGTACAACGCCGAGCAGACCGTGCCTTACGACCTGCCGGAAAACGCCACCCAGAGCGGCATGAAAAGCCGCTCGAGCAAGGGCGGCACACCCGCCAACTTCAATGAAATCCGCATGGAGGACAAGAAGGGGTTGGAGCAGTTGTATATCCACGCCGAGCGGAATCAGGACATTGTCGTCGAAGTCGACGAAAGCCACTCTGTGGGGCATGACCGGAATAAGAGCATTGGGCATGACGAGGTAGTAACGGTCGGCAACGACCGCGTGCGTGCGGTCAAGCATGACGACATGCTCATGGTGGGGTTCAGCAAGACCGATGCCATCAGTAAGAGCTACCTGATTGAAGTGGGTGAAAACCTGCGTCTGGTCTGTGGCAAGAGCGTGCTGGAGCTCAACGCCAGCGGGCAGATCAACCTCACCGGCGTGCAGATTAACGTGTACTCCGAAGGCAGCTCCGAGATCAACACCGGGGGCAACTTGCACCTGAACATTGGCGGTAAGGGCGGCACTACGCCCATGGGCCAAGGGGTCAAAGGCGAAATCGACGCTGCCGTCAATTCCATGTTTCCCAAGCCGCCTTCCGGCCAATAACGAGATCCGAGTTTCATGACCTATCGACTCAATGAACTGCAATTCACACTGCCCAGCGATGACGTGCAGGATGCGTCCATCAATATCCTGAAGTTCGCCGCGCTAGGCACATCCTTGATCGTCAGCCGTAGCCTGCTCGGCGATGGTGAAACACTGCAAAGCAACTTCGACGGCCAACTGGCCAAACTCGAGAAACAGGTGCAAGACTTGCGCTACCAACCGGCGCAGGTAGTTCGCGTGGGCGCGGCGCAGGATGTCGATGCCATCGAAGTACATAACCAGTTCAGCAAGGGCGCCGAGCGTATCTATCAATACCAGTTGGCGCTGGTTGTACCGGGCACCCAGCAGATGCTTGCCCTGAGCTATGTCAAAGCCCAGCCCCTGGGCGATGCAGAAAATGTCCACTGGGCAACGATCAAAAACACCCTGCTGCTGAATCCGAAGCCTTGAAGCCCTTCCTCCATGTCTGACGCACTTTGGGCGGCACGCCTCGGCGACGGCCTGCTACACACCTCGGTTATGGCCGACATCCTGGGCGGCGTGCTGGAAATCGCCGCCAACATCGCTATTACAGCGGTAGCCACTGCTGCGATCGTGGCCGCGACCGGTATTACCGTCGTTACCGGCGGCCTGGGCTGTTTTGTGCTCGGCGCGGTGGTGGGAATCATCGTCGGTATCGGCATGAGCAAGACGGGGGCGGACAAGGGGCTGACAAAGGTTTGCGACTGGATAGGCAACGCTTTGTTTCCGCCGGTGGTGATGGCGACGATCGCCACCGGCTCACACAACACCTTCACCAACGGCATACCCTCTGCACGTGCCGCAGGTGCTATCGGTCCGGTCAGCTCGCAACCCGCCGAAGGTGGCAGTCCCGAAGAAGCCAGCTACCTGGACATGGCCAAGGGTTTTTTCTCGCAGATGTGGCGTCCCACAGTAGCGGTTCCTGCGCCAGGCGCAGTACCCAAACCGCTGGATATCGTGATCTGCACCAAGCATCCGCCGATGCCGCCGCAGTTTATTGCCGAAGGCTCCAGCAAGGTCACTATCAACGGTCAGCCGGCCGCCCGTAGCGGTGACCGCAGCACCTGCGACGCCTCGATTGTCGAGTCAGGGATGATCTCCAGCAACGTGCGCATTGGCGGTAGTCCGGTAGTGGTCCGCGAGATTCGCAGCGGCAAGACGCCGGGTGTCGGGCTGGCGGTAACCGCGCTGTTGATGCTGCGCGGCGGTGGTTCGAAGTTCTTCAGCAAGCTGCCGTGCATGGTGGTGGGCGGACTGGTGTCGTGGGGCACCAGCCAGGTTACCAACGCCATTTCCTCTGCCGTAGTCGGCTCGCCCAACCCGGTGCATAGCTCGACGGGCGCGAAAATACTTGATGGCGAGGACGACCTGGACTTCGTCCTGCCCGGCCTTCTCCCTATCGAATGGCAGCGCTACTACAGCAGCCGAGACGAACGTCGAAATGGCCTGTTCGGCGCTAGCTGGAGCGTGATCTACGAAGTGTTTGTCGAGATTGGCGCACACCCCGAAGGTGGGGAACGGCTGGTCTATACCGATGAGCAAGCACGACAGGTCGACATGGGCGTCATCCCGCTGGGCGGTGCCGTATTCAGCGCAGGAGAAGGCTTGAGCGTACGGCGCAATACCAATGGCCAACTACTGATTGAAAGCGTTGATGGGCTCTATCGGCTATTCGAACCAACACCAGGCACCGCCTCACGCCTGCGCCTTAGCCAATTGGGGGATCGCAACGACAACCGAATCTTCCTCGACTATGACATTCAGGGTCGGCTGAGCCACTTACGAGATACGTTCGACCATGTGCGTGTCGAACTTGTTTACAGCCAGCAATGGCCGGCGCGAGTGGAGCAAGTCGAACGGCTATACCCCGATCACCGCCGGGAAACCCTTGTCAGTTACAGCTACGATTCTCGCGGCGACCTGGCCGAAGTTCGCGATACCGACGCAAACGTGCAACGCCGCTTCGCCTATGACAACGGCCAGCGCATGGTCGAGCATCAACTGCCCACCGGGCTGCGTTGTTACTACCAATGGGACTGCGTGGACGGCAGCGAATGGCGCGTGGTGCGGCACTGGACCGATGAGGGTGACGAATACCTGTTCGACTATGACCTGCCGGCCGGCATGACGCGCATTACGGATGGCTTGCAGCGTCTCAGCACACGCCGCTGGAACTCGCAGTACCAGATCACTGAGTACACCGACAACCTGGGAAAGACTTGGCAATTCGAATGGAATGAGGATCGTCAGTTGCTCAGCGCGACTGACCCACAAGGCGGCAAATGGCAGTTCGGCTACGACGAGTCCGGCAACCTGTGCAGCACTCAGGATCCGTTGGGGCGTATCGAGTCGACGTTGTGGCTGGAGCATTGGTCGCTGCCGCTGGTGGAGACCGATGCGGCAGGCCACGCGTGGCAATATCAGTACGACCAGCGGGGCAATTGCGTCAGCGAAATCGACCCCTTGGGGCATGCCACACGTTATCGTTATGACACCTTTGGCCAAGTGATAGAGATCGTCGATGCAACGGGTAAAAGCAAAACCCTGCGCTGGAATGAAACCGGGCAGTTAATCCAGCATATCGATTGTTCAGGGTATCCCACAGCGTTCGAGTACGACCGCCAGGGCCACTTGCAGGTAGTCATCGACGCCTTGGGTGAACGGCAGCGTTATCAACACGACAGCCAAGGCCGCCTGCTGCAAACCGAAATGCCGGACGGCCGCATCGAACAGTACCTGCGCGACACCAGCGGTCTGTTGATCGGCTATACCGACGCTGCGGGCCACACCACTCGCTACCAATACGGCCGTCGCGGGCAAGTGCGCCAACGAATAGATGCCCACGGCCGGCAGATTGAGTTCCGCTACGACGCCTACGGGCACCTCCAAACCTTGACCAATGAAAATGGTGAGAGTTACCGCTTTACCTGGGACCCGTGCGACCGTCTCGTGGAGCAACAAGACCTCGACGGCAGCGCCCGACGTTATGCCTATGACCTTCTGGATAACGTAGCCGCCGTTGAGTACGTGCCCAACGGGCAGACACCTGAGCCTTCAATTGTGCATCGACTCGAACGAGATGCAGTGGGCCGCTTGCTGCTGAAACAAACCGATGATGGTCGCACCGAATACGCCTACGACCCGTTGGACCAACTCACCGCTGTCACCTTCATCGGCAATGACGAAACCACCCAGGCACTGGCCTTCGCCTACGACGCGCGCGGCCAGTTGCTCATCGAACAAAGCGCCGCCGGCAGCCTGAACTACCACTACGATGAACTCGGCAACCTGATCCAGACGCAGTTGCCCGACGGACGCTGGCTCAACCGCCTTTACTACGGCAGCGGCCACCTGCACCAGATCAACCTCGACGGCCGCGTCATCTGCGACTTCGAACGCGACCGCCTGCACCGTGAAGTTCTGCGTACCCAAGGCCAGATCACCACACGCAGCGAATATGACCGCAGCGGCCGCCTGCGCTCAAGGATACGCCGCCCCAATGGCCAGCCCACGCAACTGCCGGCCGCCCAGCAAAAACACTTCGACTATGACCCGGCCGATAACCTGATCGGCCGCCTGGAGCGTGACCGCGATAACCGTCGGGATCAGCACCAACTGCTCCATTACGACGCGACCGGGCGCATCATCGCCAGCCAGGACGACATTCAAGGTCAGCGCGAAACCTTCGCCTACGATGCCGCCGCCAACCTGCTGGACGGCCCACAGGCCAATGCGGGCCTGGTGGTGCATAACAAGCTGTTGACCTATCAGGACAAACGTTACCGCTACGACGGTTTCGGTCGCATGATCGAAAAGCGCAGTGCAGCGCGTGGCGTACAGTATTTCGCCTATGACGCTGAGCATCGCCTGATCGAAGTCCGTAGCCAGAAGGATGGTCGCGAAACGGTCGTGAACATGACCTATGACCCGCTCGGCCGGCGCATCGCTAAAACCGAACATGACAGCAACGGCTACCCGTTGGGCGAAACCCGCTTTGATTGGGAGGGGTTGCGCCTGTTGCAGGAACATCGGCACAGCCAAACCAGCCTCTATATCTATGAAGAAGATGGCTATGCACCGCTGGCTCGAGTGGACGGCACGGGCGAGCATCAAAGTGTGCGCTATTACCACAACGACCTGAACGGATTGCCTGAGCAACTGACCGAAGCTGATGGGAAAACGGTGTGGCAGGCGCGGTATCAGGTGTGGGGGAATGCGGCCGAAGAAGTGCGTGAGGCGTACTTTATCGAAGAGCAGAATTTGCGGTTCCAGGGGCAGTATCTGGATCGGGAGATTGGGCTGCACTACAACACATTTCGGTTTTATGATCCGGATGTGGGGAGGTTTACGACGCCGGATCCGATTGGGTTGGCGGGTGGCTATAACCTTTACCAATATGCACCCAACACGTCCGGGTGGATCGATCCGCTTGGCCTGCTCAAAGAAGGTGAAGTGGCAGGTTACGGTGCAAAAGCCCACAAGAATGATGGGCTGGAAGCACACGAGATTGTCCGCAATAAATTTCTGGAAGAAAAAGGTATTGCCAAAGGTCGGCGTTACAAAGGCAACCCGTCCATTGCCCTTTCTCCCGAGCATCACGACATGGTACATGCCGAGGAAAATCGCTTGCGGCGTGCTCGCGGGATGGGGCCCAATCAAATGCTCAAGCGCGGGAAGCTGGAAATTCGCCTCATGTCCCAAGCCATACATAACTCGCTGGTCAAAACCGGCATCATCACGCAACAACAGGCCAGAACGGCGAGGCGCTCTGCCGCTTCATTCGCCAAACGAAAAGGTTGTTTCTAAAGGATCAAGCGTTATGGGCATCAATCAAATCATTCTGTCAGGGCAAGATCATAACTATGGACAAATAGGCGGAGGAGCATGGCTGACAGACCTTGATTTATGGCCTAAAGATCCGCAAACCGGTCAACTGATGCTACCAGTTATGACGATAACTTCGACGTTCCTGACCGTCCCATTCATCCCGTCGGGGATGGCCTTAACGGTGTTCCTCAGCGTTGATCGAAATGATGAATCCTATACGCGCGCATCGATACGCAACTTAGCCGTTCATCAACAAGGCGAGATGGAGAAACTTCAACTTGGCAAAAGTTGCGTTCTGCTTCACACGCTCGCGTCTTCTGAGCTCACCCCCGCTACGCTGGTGGATCTGATTCCTCGAATGTACATTGCTCAACAGCCATTGACCTCTGAGCAAATGAAAGAAGAGCTAGAAGATTTGGACTGTGGCGTAGGTATCAGCAAGATTTTAGGGCGCCCCGCTTGGTTGCAAGACCCCCTGTATGAAAGCCCTCGCTATTATTTCTTGGCTCAGCTAACCGACTCCGACATCGCAAAAATAAGCCCTCGTCACGAAGGAATATTCGGCGGCGGCATCGGCTATATTTTCGCCGATAATCGAGCAAAAAAGATGAACGAAGGCGATCTAGGGGGCTATTTTTTCGTTCAGTTTACTTGAGCACACCGGGCAGGGCCCATTATCAGCCTTCGGATATATCCTTTAGCGTAATCAGTGAAACCTTGATTCAGACTCCAATTAGCAATTTAAAGGCCCCGGTGAGTTAACAGCCCCAAAGTGACGGTGCTCGGCACTCAAGCCTACGTTCGAACAGGTCCACACCAGAGCGTGCGCTACTACCACGACGACCTGGACGGATTGCCTGAGCAACTGACCGAAGCTGATGGGAAAACGGTGTGGCAGGCGCGGTATCAGGTGTGGGGGAATGCGGCCGAAGAAGTGCGTGAGGCGTACTTTATCGAAGAGCAGAATTTGCGGTTCCAGGGGCAGTATCTGGATCGGGAGGTTGGGCTGCACTACAACACATTTCGGTTTTATGATCCGGATGTGGGGCGGTTTACGACGCCGGATCCGATTGGGTTGATGGGTGGACTCAATCTGTACCAGTACGCGCCAAACCCCATTGGCTGGATTGACCCGTGGGGGGTGGGCAGGTGACCCAGCGAAAGCGACCCACATCACCTACGTCGGCGTAAAAGACGGTAAACCTTATGTGGGTTACGCCAGCAAACCTGGACTGGGGCACTCTGCCCAGGATGTGTTGAACTATCGTTATCCTAACAAGGACATTTTCGACGTAGCACCGCGTGCCGTATTCAAAGGAAACGGACAAGAAGGTAAAGATATTGCACGTGGTTTAGAACAAAGGATTTATGAGGACAAATTGAAAGAAGGACCTGTCGCCAATAAGCAAAGGCCCGTAGGTCCGAAAAACAAAAGGCGGGATATTTACTTAGCTGCCGCTGATAAACATAGAGGTGTTAAGCCTCAAAAGCCCACTAGCAAACCTAAAGGTCCTGGAAGATGTTGAAAAAAATCACTTGGGAAGAGGGCAAGGTGTTCAGTTTGAAACTGAAAGAAGACTTGTACACTCTTGTCCAGATGCGTGCAGACTACTATCTTCAATTCTTTGATCTAACATGTGCTCAAGATGAATGGAAAGGTATGGATCTTGGAAAAGCCAATACCTTATTCTTTATCTTCACCTCGACCAAGGCATTGAAAAGTTTAGCTGTCAGCACACCGTCACCGGATGAGATAACCATTGATAAACGCCCTCCGGAAAAAAAAATGCTGAGAGCCATCATTGGCGGTAACTATGGAGCCGACTTGATCGAACTACCCGACTCTCTTGAGGAGTTGGAGGCTAAGGTTCTGAGGAATAATCTAACGCTCAGCGATGACTTAGAAACAATATACAAATATGAGCTTTCCGGCATGGTCGGTGATCCGGAAAAATTGCGAGAACGCTTGATAAATTATTTCGATAACGGAATAAACTGGGATAAGTCAAAGGAATTTTTATTCAAAGGCATCTCATTGCCCTCTGCAAAAAACATATGAAAAATAAAGAACTACAAAACTTTAAAACATATCACCTTAACCTGGGCAGCGAAGAAAAATTTGCTGCCAAGGTAAAGATCCTTTACGACAGGCTTATCGATAACCTAATGCTTCTTCCCGAAAAAGAAACTCAACTAGTTATTCTGGAAAACTTCAAACAGTGCATACTCAACATCAACAACTTCGAGGACGAAATAGAAACTGTTGAGCGCGAATCTGTGCTTGAGCATATTTATGCTATAGGGGAGATCGTGGGCCTAGACCCAACTTCAGAGTACGCAGAGGAGTGGCGAGGTGATTGGTGAAGAAAAAGGAGACAGATTCATTTAAGGATCGCCTAGCCAAGTAAGTAAAAAAATAAAATACATCCGTCCCCTTTATCGAAAGGTTTCCCGAAGTCTTCACGCGGTTTGTACAACAAAGCAATGAAAACCAACCTGCGTAAGGGATGCGGAAGATGAGCCTGATTAAAATCGTTGATTTGATAGAGAATTCTGACTGCACGACAACGCCTTCTACTGGGTTGCCGAGCAATCTCGTCCCCGATGACTTGGCCGATTTTTATAAGCATTACAGCAGCGCTGTTTTCTATCCAAGGGCACAGTACAGCTTCACAATTCTGGCGCCAGAGCTTGAACGTTCCGACTTTGTCGTTATGAACGAAGACTTGGACGACCCAGACTCAGCTAACTGGTATGCACTAGTTAAATGCGAAGACCAAGTAATCTCTATAGATCTGACTCCAGGCCCGAAATTTGGGTACTGCTACGACTCATTCTGGGACAGCTATCCTACTGCTGACGAGAGCACCTTGGTTGCAAAATCATTTACTGAGCTGGTCGAAAAAATCATTAACTCCAGAGGTAGCAATCTTTTCTGGATACCTGGGCATACTTGATGAGGGATTGCCGTAATCGCCTCGAGCTGGATTGTATCTACTGACGATCCATACGGTGGTGCAAAAGACCAGGAACTCGTCGAAGGCATTCGTTAAAGCACTTAATAAGCGGCCACAAAAAAAGGGCACCCGACCCAGTCGGCGTGCCCATTTTCCTACCTCCCCGCCCCCTGTCGAGACGGCACTGCTTACGCGTTAACGGTGTCTTTAAGCGACTTGCCCGGCTTGAACGCAACGGTGTTGCTCGCCTTGATCTTCACAGGCTCACCGGTTTGCGGGTTTTTGCCGGTACGGGCGCCACGGTGGCGTTGCAGGAAGGTGCCGAAGCCCACCAGGGTGACGCTGTCCTTGCGGTGCAGGGCGCCGGTGATTTCTTCGAGAACGGCGTTAAGGACGCGGTTAGCCTGTTCTTTGGTGAGATCCGCTTTTTCAGCGATGGCGGCTGCGAGTTCTGGTTTACGCATAAGTGAAGCCTCTTTGACGGTTTTTTGTTGTTATGTCCGTGCTGCTCATCGTTGGAGCAACGCCCAAAGCGCCGCAGGCTCTACTCTGCGGCAGACGGGAGTGAGGATGGCATGCCCTCGCACGCTCCGCCAGTCTCGCGGCGACCTTTCTAGGGGGAAAAACGTGCTTATTCCGACAGAACGACCTGTATTTACGCCAGTAACGGCGGAAGTTCTTTATTGAGGGCCAGTTTGTCCATCACCGCAGTGCCGGTCAGCGCATAACCCAGCAGGCGGCCACTGGCGTCGCGGCACAGGGCCTTGATGTCGGCGCCCTCGCCTTCGACGCTCCACACGCCTTCGGTGCCCCGTGGCGGTGGCGAAACCACCAGCGGGCAGACCGGGGTTTTCACGGTGACCGGCATCGGGCCATAGCTGACAGCTGTGGCGTTGCCGGCCAGGGTCTGGGCCAGGGCACGGGCGCAGCTCATCAGCGGCATGACGTACAGCAGGTTGAGGCCATCGACCTCGGCGCAGTCGCCCAGGGCGTAGATATTGGCGTGGGAGGTCTTGAGGTGGCGGTCCACCATGATCCCACGGTTGGTCTGCAGACCGGCGGCGGCGGCCAGGTCGACACGCGGGCGCAGGCCGATGGCCGAGACCACCAGGTCGCAGTGCACCACTTCACCGTCCGACAGGTGCGCTTCGAGGCCGTCAGCGCTGCGTTGCAGGCGGTTGAGCACCGGGCCCAGGTGGAAACGCGCGCCCAGCCCTTCCAAGCCGGCCTGTACCGCTGCGGCCGCCGCCGGGTGCAGCAGGGTCGGCATGACTTGCTCGCACGGCGCCACCAGGTCGATTTCATAACCGCCGAGGATCAGGTCGTTGGCGAATTCACAGCCGATCAGGCCGGCGCCAAGCAGCAGCACGCGGCGTTTGCCGGCGGCGGCGGCACGAAAGCGTGCGTAGTCTTCGAGGTCGTTGATCGGGAAAATCAGCTCAGCCGCATCGCCTTCAACCGGCACACGCACGGTTTCTGCGCCCCAGGCCAGGATCAGGTCGCGGTAGGCCACCGCTTCCTCGCCGATCCACAGGCGCTTGTGACCAGGGTCGATACCGCTGACGCGGGTATGGGTGCGCACTTCGGCCTTGAGTTGCTCGGCCATGGCGCCAGGTTCAGCCATGCTCAAGCCATCGGCTTCCTTGTTCTTGCCAAAGCCGGTGGAGAGCATGGGCTTGGAGTAGGAGCGCCCGTCATCCGCGGTGATCAGCAGCAATGGGGTCTCGCTGTCGAGCTTGCGAAACTCCCGGGCCACGTTGTAACCGGCCAATCCTGTGCCGATGATCACGACAGGTGCGCTCATTCCTTTCTCCTTCTAGTACTTATCTGAAAACCGAAAATTAGCCGATTTCGATCATTTCGAAATCCATTTTGCCCACGCCGCAGTCTGGGCACAGCCAGTCTTCGGGGACGTCTTCCCAACGGGTGCCAGGCAGAATTCCGTCATCCGGCCAGCCGTCTTTCTCGTCATAGATCAGGCCACAGACTACACATTGCCACTTCTTCATCACTTGCTTCCTCAGGGTCCAGGCATCTTGGCCGACGGTCGATAGACCCGCGTTGCCGTGCGGCTCAGGGCGTTTTGTACTGATCGGGGCCGGCAGATGCAAGCACGATCGACGCAAACAGCCGGTTCAGTCCGGCAAAACCCCGGGACGCCATGGTAAGCTCGCCGCCTCTTTTGCTGCCAATACTGACTCACCGTGCCGCACTCAATCGTCCCTCCCGATGCTTGCCAATGGCTGATCCAGAGCCTTCTGAGCCCTGCGCCCGCACCCTTGATCCTCAATTGGCTGTTCAACGAAGACTCGCTGACGCGGCGACTGACGTGGCTGTCCAACGATGGTTTCAGCGTCACGCCACTGTTCGAGGGCTGGCAGCCGCTGCGCGATGATGAATGCGCCGCCCTGGCGCTGGCACCGGCCAGTATCGGTTGGGTGCGCGAGGTGTATCTGCGTGGGCATGGCCAACCGTGGGTGTTCGCGCGCAGTGTGGCGGCGCGCAGTGCCTTGCAGGGGGACGGCTTGCACATGGATGAATTGGGCAGCCGCTCGCTGGGCGAACTGTTGTTCTGCGACAGGGCGTTCACCCGCCAGGCGATCGAAGTGTGCCATTACCCACGAACCTGGTTGCCCACCGCCGATCAGGTCGACGGGTTGTGGGCACGCCGCTCACGCTTCGATCGCGGCCCTTTGAGCGTGCTGGTCGCGGAGATCTTTTTGCCTGGCTTCTGGCACGCGCTGCACGCCCATCCGGAGAACTGCTGATGTATCAACGTCTGCTCAAGTCCCTCAACCACCTGAACCCCAGGGCCTGGGATTTCATTCAGTTGACGCGCATGGACAAACCCATCGGCATCTACCTGCTGCTGTGGCCAACGCTATGGGCGCTGTGGATCGCCGGCAAAGGCTCGCCGTCCTTGGTCAATATCGTGATTTTCGTACTGGGTGTGGTACTGACCCGCGCCGGCGGCTGCGTGATCAATGACTGGGCCGACCGCAAGGTCGACGGCCATGTAAAACGCACCGAACAGCGCCCACTGGTGAGCGGCAAGATCAGTTCGAAAGAAGCCCTGGTGTTTTTTGCGGTGCTGATGGGCATCAGTTTCCTGCTGGTATTGCTGACGAACGCCACCACCATCCTGCTGTCCCTCGGTGGCCTGGCCCTGGCGGCGAGCTACCCGTTCATGAAGCGCTACACCTATTACCCGCAGGTGGTGTTAGGGGCTGCGTTTTCGTGGGGCATGCCGATGGCGTTCACCGCCGAAACCGGCAACCTGCCCGCCGCTGCGTGGCTGTTGTATATCGCCAACCTGCTGTGGACCGTGGGCTACGACACTTATTACGCCATGACCGACCGTGATGATGACTTGAAAATCGGCGTGAAATCCACCGCCATTCTGTTCGGTGAAGCCGACCGCGTGATCATCCTGACCCTGCAGGGCCTTTCACTGGCGTGCCTATTGCTGGCGGGCGCACGGTTCGAGCTGGGGGGCTGGTTTCACCTGGGGTTGTTGGCGGCGGCGGGCTGTTTCGCCTGGGAGTTCTGGTACACCCGGGACAAGAACCGCCTGAAGTGCTTCAAGGCATTCCTGCACAACCACTGGGCAGGGTTGGCGATATTTGTCGGGATTGTGGCGGACTACGCGTTTCGCTGAATTTTTTGTGACAGCTGGGCTGACGTCTTCGCGGGCAAGTCGAATCGTCGCACCGCCGCTCCCACATTTGGAATGCCTTCCCCTGTGAGAGCGGGGTTGCCCGCGAAGGCGTCAGCGGCGCCGCAGGATCAGGGCTTGATGACGTGCCACGCCCCACCCTTGCCATCACCCGTCATATCACCGGTCTTCTTGTCATCCTTGTAGGTGTAGACAGGTTTACCGTCATAGGCCCACTGGCTGGTCTGGTCGTCGCGGGTGATGACTGTCCACTTGCCCATCGACTTGTCGGTGGACTCCGCCTTCAACGGCGGCCAATTGGTCGCGCACTGGTCCTTGCACACTGACTTGCCGTCAGCATCCTTATCGAAGGTGTAGAGGGTCATGCCCTTGTGGTCGACCAGCATCCCGTCTTTAGTCATCGCTGGCTCCGCCGCAAATGCCAGGGTCGGCAGCGTCAACGCCGCCGTTACCAGCAGGGCTTTCCAGGAAATCGTGCTGTAAGTCATCGGAACCTTCCTTTTTCGGTTGTCAGGATTCGGACCCAAAGCGTAGTCCAGAGAGGCACGAATTGCCCAAGCGACTAAATTACTGTCACACGACTGCAATAATTCCGTTATCTAATGCGGCGCAAGACAGTTAAATGACAAGAGGATTTTTGAGCATGGTTGGCAGGAGCATTCTGATTGTTGACGACGAAGCGCCCATCCGCGAGATGATCGCCGTTGCGTTGGAAATGGCCGGCTACGACTGCCTGGAGGCGGAGAACTCCCAGCAGGCCCATGCCATTATCGTCGACCGCAAGCCAGACCTGATCCTGCTGGACTGGATGCTGCCCGGCACCTCCGGCATCGAACTGGCCCGCCGCCTCAAGCGTGACGAGCTGACGGGGGACATCCCGATCATCATGCTCACCGCCAAGGGCGAAGAGGACAACAAGATCCAGGGCCTGGAAGTCGGTGCCGATGACTACATCACCAAGCCGTTTTCCCCACGCGAGCTGGTCGCGCGCCTGAAGGCCGTGCTGCGCCGTGCTGGCCCGACCGATGGCGAAGCGCCGATCGAAGTCGGCGGCCTGCTGCTGGACCCGATCAGCCACCGCGTGACCATTGACGGCAAGCCGGCCGAGATGGGCCCGACTGAATACCGCCTGCTGCAATTCTTCATGACCCACCAGGAACGCGCCTACACCCGTGGCCAACTGCTGGACCAGGTGTGGGGCGGCAACGTGTACGTGGAAGAGCGCACCGTGGACGTGCATATCCGCCGCCTGCGCAAAGCCTTGGGCGATGCCTATGAGAATCTGGTACAAACCGTGCGCGGCACCGGCTATAGGTTTTCAACCAAAGGTTGAGCTACAAGCAATTAGCCACAGGCCGCAAGTTCAAAGCGGGACTGCATTAGCTTGGAGCTTGCAGCTTGAAACTTGAAACTGCTCCGAAGGACGCACCTTGAACCAAAACTGGCATGGCACCCTGATCCGCCACATGCTTTTGCTGATCACCGGCTGCCTGTTGGTGGGCCTGGTCAGTGGTTATTACGGCTGGAGCCTGGCAGCCGGCATTGCCTTGTACCTGGGCTGGACCCTCAAGCAACTGCTGCGCCTGCATGAATGGCTACGCCAGCACAAACCCGACGAAGCACCTCCCGACGGCTATGGCCTGTGGGGCGAGGTGTTCGACAGCATCTACCACCTGCAGCGCCGCGACCAGCGGGTGCGCGGGCGCCTGCAAGCCGTTATCGACCGGGTGCAGGAGTCTACCGCCGCGCTGAAGGATGCGGTGATCATGCTCGACAGCGACGGCAACCTGGAATGGTGGAACCGCGCCGCCGAGACCCTCCTGGGCCTCAAGACACCCCAGGACAGCGGCCAGCCGGTGACCAACCTGGTGCGCCACCCGCGCTTCAAAGAGTACTTCGAGCAGGAGAGCTACGAAGAAGCCCTGGAAATCCCCTCGCCCACCAATGACCGCGTACGCATCCAGCTGTACCTGACACGCTACGGCAACAACGAACACCTGATGCTGGTACGCGACGTCACCCGCATCCACCAGCTGGAACAGATGCGCAAAGACTTCGTCGCCAACGTCTCCCATGAGTTGCGCACACCGCTGACGGTGATCTGCGGCTACCTGGAGACGCTGCTGGACAATGTCGACGAGATCAACCCGCGCTGGAGCCGTGCCCTGCAGCAAATGCAGCAGCAAGGTTCACGCATGCAGACACTGCTCAACGACCTGCTGTTGCTGGCCAAGCTGGAGGCAACCGACTACCCCTCGGACAACCACCCAGTGGCGGTGCAGGGCCTGTTGCAGACCATCAAGAACGACGCCCTGGCCCTTTCCGGCCAACGCGAGCAGCAGATCACCCTGGAAGCCGACCCGACTGTCCTGCTCAAAGGCAGCGAAGGTGAGTTGCGCAGTGCGTTTTCCAACCTGGTGTTCAACGCCGTGAAGTACACCCAGGACAAAGGCAATATCCGCATTCGCTGGTGGGCCGACGCACAGGGCGCACACTTGAGCGTGCAGGACTCCGGCATCGGCATCGACGCCAAGCACCTGCCGCGCCTGACCGAGCGGTTCTACCGCGTCGACTCCAGCCGCAACTCCAACACCGGCGGCACCGGACTCGGCCTGGCGATCGTCAAGCACGTGCTGCTGCGCCACCGTGCGCGCCTGGAAATCAGCAGCGTGCTGGGCCATGGCAGTACGTTCACCTGCCATTTTCCGCCGACTCAGGTGACCCGTTCGCGGGGGGTTGGCAATGATGAATAAGCTCAAATGACAACGATCTACCGTGGGAGCTGGCTTGCCTGCGATAGCGTCGGCACAGCCAATAGAAATGCCGCCTGACACTCCGCTATCGCAGGCAAGCCAGCTCCCACACAGGTTCAGCGACACGCTTCTTCAAGTCCCGCCCGGCAGTGGGCACTAGGCAAGCGCCCGATCAGCCGCTACATTGGCCGACTTGCGCCTGCTTTTCAGGCCTACCTGCCACCTCTTATTGAACATACGGAACCTGCAAAACCCCATCATGGACCCTTCCCCTGGTATCACCTTCGCGACACTCTTCGCCGACTTCGGCATGATTCTTTTTGCACTGATCCTGGTACTGCTCAACGGTTTCTTCGTTGCGGCGGAATTTGCCATGGTCAAACTGCGCGCCACCCGTGTCGAGGCCATCGCCCACAAGAACGGCTGGCGCGGGCAGATCCTGCGCACCGTGCACAGCCAGCTCGACGCCTACCTGTCGGCCTGCCAGCTGGGCATCACCCTCGCCTCCCTGGGCCTGGGCTGGGTCGGTGAGCCGGCCTTTGCGCATATCCTCGAGCCGCTGCTGGGCGCCGTGGGTGTCGAGTCGCCGGAAGTGATCAAGGGCGTGTCGTTCTTTGCCGCCTTTTTCGTGATTTCCTACCTGCACATCGTGGTCGGTGAGCTGGCGCCCAAGTCATGGGCGATTCGCAAGCCCGAGCTGCTGTCGCTGTGGACGGCGGTCCCGCTGTACCTGTTCTACTGGGCCATGTACCCGGCGATCTACCTGCTCAACGCCAGCGCCAACGCCATCCTGCGCATCGCCGGGCAAGGCGAGCCTGGCCCGCACCATGAGCATCATTACAGCCGCGAAGAACTCAAGCTGATCCTGCACTCCAGCCGTGGCCAGGACCCCAGCGACCAAGGCATGCGTGTACTGGCTTCCGCCGTGGAAATGGGCGAGCTGGAAGTAGTGGACTGGGCCAACTCCCGGGAAGACCTGGTCACCCTGGACTTCAATGCCCCGCTCAAGGAAATCCTCGCGCTGTTCCGTCGTCACAAATTCAGCCGCTACCCGGTGTATGACGCGGTGCGCAATGAGTTCGTGGGCCTGTTGCACATCAAGGACCTGCTACTGGAACTGGCAGCCCTGGACCACATTCCCGAGTCGTTCAACCTGGCTGAGCTGACTCGCCCGCTGGAGCGTGTATCGCGGCACATGCCGCTGTCGCAATTGCTGGAGCAGTTCCGCAAGGGCGGCGCGCATTTCGCCCTGGTGGAGGAAGCCGACGGCAAGATCATCGGCTACCTCACCATGGAAGACGTGCTGGAAGTGCTGGTGGGTGATATCCAGGACGAACACCGCAAGGCCGAACGCGGCATCCTGGCCTATCAGCCAGGCAAGCTGCTGGTGCGTGGCGACACCCCGCTGTTCAAGGTGGAGCGCCTGCTGGGCGTGGACCTGGACCACATCGAAGCCGAAACCCTGGCAGGCCTGATCTACGACACCCTCAAGCGCGTGCCGGAAGAGGAAGAAGTGCTGGAAGTCGAAGGTTTGCGGATCATCATCAAGAAGATGAAAGGGCCGAAGATCGTATTGGCCAAGGTCCTGCTGCTGGATTGATCGTCAATTGCCCAATGCAACATTGGGCAATGCGCCGACCGGCGGGTTGAACTCATCCGAGATCGGCGTCACTGCGTAGAGGGTCATGGCGTTAGCCTGCCGGGATCATTGAACGGCAGGCTAGCAAGGGATCATGACAACGGTGGATGCCGCTCCCACGCTGGATAGATTTCGCCCTACAGATCAAGCACCCGGTACAAAATGCTTCTGCGCCGTACCCCGTGCGATCAGGCGGGAGATGTAATCGAGCTTCTGCGCGTCCTGGTCGATAAACCGGAAGGTCAGCTGCAACCAATCGCTGTCAGGCTTGGGTTCGAAGGCGACGATGGCGTGCAGGTAGCCGTTGAGACGTGCCACTTCGGCGTTGTCACCTTGCTCCAGGTCGAGCACGGCGCTTTCCAGTACCTGAGGCAGGACTTCGCCGCGACGCACCACCAACAGCGCTTCCTTGATGCTCAGCGCCTTGATCACACACTGCTGGGTACCGCTGGACAGGCGCAGTTGGCCCTGGCCACGACCGCCGGCCGGCGCGGCCGTAGCGGGAGCTTGCACCGGTGGGCTGTTGAGCAAGCCTTTGCTAGGCGCTGGTGCGGCGGCAACCGGCGCTGCACGCACGGCTTCGGGCTTGCCGCCGGTCAGGGCACTGAGGGAGTCGTTGCCAAAAGCCGAGTTCATCTTGGTTGGCGCGCTGGCGATGAGGGCGTCGAGGCGGCCGATCTTGTGCAGGGCCTGCTTGACCTTGTTCAGCAACTGCTCGTTGGTGAACGGCTTGCTGACGTAGCCGGAAACACCGGCCTGGATCGCCTGGACCACGTTCTCCTTGTCGCCACGGCTGGTCACCATCACGAATGGCATGGCTTTGAGATGCGCCTGTTCGCGACACCAGGTCAACAGTTCCAGCCCGGACATCTCCGGCATTTCCCAGTCGCACAGCACCAGGTCGAACGTCTCGCGCATCAGGATGGCCTGGGCCTTTTTGCCGTTCACCGCATCTTCGATCTTGATGCCTGGGAAGTAGTTGCGCAGGCACTTCTTCACCAAGTCGCGGATAAACGAGGCGTCATCCACCACCAACACACTGACTTTACTCATCGACCCTATATCCTATAAAAACCGCGGCACGCAGAACGCCTGACTGATGGCATTTTGCCAAAACTCTGTAGTCACGGCGGGACTTTCTTTCGCCCGGCATGTAATAAATTCAGCAACCACAAACAAAAACGCCCGGCCAAAGGCCGGGCGTTAATTTCTCGGGCAACCTTACTTATCGTCCGTTTCGCCCGGAACATTAGGGATTAGATCGGCCGAACCTTCAACTTCGGCCTTCATGCGCTTGAGGCCCATGTGCCGTACGTCGGTCCCGCGCACCAGGTAAATCACCAGTTCCGAGATATTGCGCGCGTGGTCGCCGATGCGCTCCAGCGAACGCAGTACCCAGATAATGCTCAAGACCCGCGAGATAGAGCGTGGGTCTTCCATCATGTAGGTCGCAAGCTCACGCAGCGCGGTTTTGTATTCGCGGTCGATGATCTTGTCGTACTGGGCCACCGACAGCGCAAGTTCAGCGTCGAAGCGCGCAAATGCGTCGAGAGCGTCGCGCACCATGTTGCGCACCTGGTCGCCAATGTGGCGCACTTCCACGTAGCCACGCGGCGCTTCGCCTTCTTCGCACAACTGGATGGCGCGACGGGCGATTTTGGTCGCTTCGTCGCCGATGCGCTCCAGGTCGATCACCGACTTGGAAATGCTGATGATCAGACGCAGGTCGGACGCTGCCGGCTGGCGACGGGCAAGAATGCGCAGGCATTCTTCGTCGATGTTGCGTTCCATCTGGTTGATCTGGTCGTCGATCTCGCGCACTTGCTGGGCCAGGCCCGAGTCAGCCTCGATCAGCGCGGTGACGGCGTCGTTGACTTGCTTCTCCACCAGCCCGCCCATTGCCAGGAGGTGGCTGCGCACTTCCTCCAGCTCGGCGTTGAACTGCGCGGAGATGTGATGGGTTAAGCCTTCCTTCGAAATCATGGTTTTGCTCCGCAAAAGCTGTAAGCCGCAAGCTACAAGCTGCAAGCTGATGTGTGTCGTTGATCAAACTGCTTTTACTTGCCGCTGGAAACGCGCGGCTTGCAGCAGGGGCTAGCCGTACCGGCCCGTAATGTAGTCTTCGGTCTGCTTCTTCGCCGGGTTGGTAAACAGGGTATCGGTGTCGCCGAATTCCACCAGCTTGCCCATGTACATGAACGCGGTGTAGTCGGAAACCCGCGCCGCCTGCTGCATGTTGTGGGTCACGATGACGATGGTGAACTTGGACTTGAGCTCGTAGATCAGCTCTTCGACTTTCAGCGTCGAGATCGGGTCGAGTGCCGAGCAGGGTTCATCGAGCAGCAGCACTTCCGGCTCCACGGCGATGGTCCGTGCGATCACCAGACGTTGCTGCTGGCCACCGGACAGGCCGAGGGCCGATTCGTGCAGGCGGTCCTTGACTTCATCCCACAGCGCCGCCCCCTTGAGGGCCCACTCGACGGCTTCGTCGAGGATGCGCTTCTTGTTGATACCCTGGATGCGCAGACCGTAGACCACGTTTTCGTAGATGGTCTTGGGGAACGGGTTGGGCTTCTGGAACACCATGCCCACTCGACGACGCAGCTCGGCCACGTCTTCGCCCTTGCGGTAGATGTTGGTGCCGTAGAGGTTGATGGCACCGTCTACGCGGCAGCCGTCCACCAGGTCGTTCATGCGGTTGAAGGTACGCAGCAGCGTGGACTTGCCGCAGCCCGACGGGCCGATAAAGGCGGTCACGCGCTGCTTGGGGATGTTCATGCTGACGTCGAACAGCGCCTGCTTTTCACCGTAGTACAGGCTCAGGCCAGGCACTTCGATGGCCACCGTTTCCTGGGCCAGGCTCAGGCTCTGCTTGTCGCGACCCAGGGCAGACATGTTGATGCCGTGGGAATGAGTGTCGTGTTGCATGGGATGCTCCCTGTGCTACCAATTCGTTGTGTTGAACCGCCTGTGGCGGCCTACTCAAATGCTGTGTCTGGCGCGGCCCGCTTAGCTGTCCAACGCTTTGTATTTTTCGCGCAGGTGGTTACGAATCCACACCGCCGACAAGTTGAGCGTGGCGATCACCAGCACCAGCAACAAGGCGGTGGCATACACCAGCGGCCGTGCGGCTTCGACGTTGGGGCTTTGGAAGCCGACGTCATAGATATGGAAGCCCAGGTGCATGATTTTCTGGTCCAGGTGCAGGTACGGGTAGTTGCCGTCCAGCGGCAGCGACGGTGCCAGTTTCACCACGCCTACCAGCATCAGTGGCGCCACTTCACCGGCCGCGCGGGCTACGGCGAGGATCATGCCGGTCATCATCGCCGGGCTGGCCATCGGCAGCACGATCTTCCACAGCGTTTCCGCCTTGGTCGCGCCGAGTGCCAGGGAGCCTTCACGCACGGTCCGAGGAATCCGCGCCAGGCCTTCTTCCGTGGCCACGATCACCACCGGCACCGCCAACAGCGCCAGGGTCAATGAGGCCCACAGCAGGCCCGGAGTACCGAAGGTCGGGGCCGGCAGGGCCTCGGCGAAGAACAGGCGGTCAACCGAGCCACCCAATACATAGACGAAGAAGCCCAGGCCGAACACGCCGTAGACGATGGCCGGTACGCCCGCCAGGTTGTTCACGGCGATGCGGATGATCCGCGTCAGGGTGTTCTGCTTGGCGTATTCACGCAGGTACACCGCCGCCAGCACGCCGAACGGGGTGACGATCATCGCCATGATCAGGGTCATCATCACGGTGCCGAAGATGGCCGGGAAGATCCCGCCTTCGGTGTTGGCTTCCCGTGGGTCATCACTGAGGAATTCCCAGACCTTGCTGAAGTAGAAACCGACCTTGGTCATCGTGCCCATGGCGTTCGGCTGGTAGGCGTGCACCACTTTGCCGATGCCGATTTCGACTTCCTTGCCGTTGCCGTCACGGGCGGTCAGGGAGTCGCGGTTGAACTGGGCATGCAGGTCGGCCAGGCGCGCCTCGATGTCCTGGTAGCGGGCATTCAGCTCGGCGCGGTCGGCGTCCATGTCGGCTTGGGCGGCGGCGTCGAGCTTGCCTTCCAGCTCCAGTTTGCGACCGTGCAGGCGGATGCGCTCCAGCCCGGCGTTGATCGCGCCGATGTCGGATTTTTCCAGGGTCTTGAGCTGGGCGGCGAGCTTGTTGACGCGATCGACGCGTGCCTGCAGCTCCGGCCACGCGGCGTCGCCTTCAGCGATGACCTTGCCATCCTGCTTGACGTTGACCAGGGTGCCGTAGAAGTTGCCCCACTCACGACGCTCGATGGTCATCAGGTTCGCGGGCGTGGTCTGGTCCTTGAGCCACTCGCCGACGATCCAGGTGAAGTCGTTGCCGTTCAAGTCGCGGTTGCCAACCTTGATCAGCTCGCGGGTCATGAACTCCGGGCCCGCATCGGGCACCGGCAGGCCAGCGCTTTTCAGGCGCTCGCGAGGTACTTCTTCTTTCTGCACCACTTCGCCGATGACGATGTGGTTTTCCTGGCCCGGTACGTTGTAGTTGGCCTGGATCAGGTCAGCTGGCCAGAAGTGGCCCAAGCCACGCACTGCAATCACGGCCAGCAAGCCAATGGTCATGATGACCGCGATGGACACCGCGCCACCGCTGATCCAGACACCAGGGGCGCCGCTCTTGAACCATCCATTCAGGGAGTTCTGTTTCACAGACTTCTACCTTTCTTAAAGCGACGAGTATTTCTTGCGCAGACGCTGACGGATCAGCTCGGCGAGGGTGTTCATGATGAAGGTAAACAACAGCAGCACCAGCGCCGAGAGGAACAGCACGCGGTAGTGACTGCCGCCCACTTCCGACTCGGGCATTTCCACCGCGACGTTGGCTGCGAGCGTGCGCAGGCCTTCGAACAGGTTCATCTCCATCACCGGGGTATTACCGGTGGCCATCAACACGATCATGGTCTCGCCGACAGCACGGCCCATGCCGATCATCAACGCCGAGAAGATGCCCGGGCTGGCGGTGAGAATGACCACGCGGGTCATGGTCTGCCACGGCGTGGCACCCAGCGCCAGGGAGCCCAGGGTCAGGCCGCGCGGTACGCTGAACACGGCGTCTTCGGCGATGGAGTAGATGTTCGGGATCACCGCGAACCCCATGGCCAGGCCGACGACCAAGGCGTTGCGCTGGTCGTAGGTGATGCCCAGGTCGTGGGAGATCCACATGCGCATATCGCCGCCGAAGAACCAGGTTTCCAGGTACGGGCTCATGTACAGCGAGAGCCAGCCCACAAACAGAATCACCGGGATCAGGATCGCGCTTTCCCAGCCATCGGGAACCCGCAGGCGGATGGACTCAGGCAGGCGACTGAAGATGAAGCCAGCCACCAGGATACCAATCGGCAACAGCATCAACAGACTGAAAATGCCCGGTAGATGCCCTTCCACATACGGCGCCAGGAACAGGCCGGCGAAGAAGCCGAGGATCACCGTCGGCATGGCTTCCATCAATTCGATCACCGGCTTGACCTTGCGGCGCAGGCTCGGGGCCATGAAGTAGGCGGTGTAGATCGCTGCGGCAACGGCCAGTGGCGCGGCCAGCAGCATGGCGTAGAACGCGGCCTTCAAGGTGCCGAAGGTCAGCGGGGCCAGGCTCATCTTGGGTTCGAAGTCGGTATTGGCGGCGGTCGATTGCCAGACGTACTTGGGCTCGTCGTAGTTTTCGTACCAGACCTTGCTCCACAACGCACTCCAGGACACTTCCGGGTGCGGGTTGTCGAGCATCAACGGTTGCAGCTTGCCGCCGGCTTCGACGATCACACGGTTAGCCCGTGGCGACATGCCGTACACGCCCTGGCCGTCGACCACCGGGTCCACCAGCAGGGTGCGGTGGGCGGTGCTGTGGAACACGCCGAATTTGCCGGAAGCGTCGAGGGCGGTGAAGCCTTTGCGGCGCTCTTCGGCGGAGATCTCCACGATAGGCGTGGTGCCCATCTGGAAGGTGCGGATCTGCTTGAAGCGCTGCTCGCCATCCGGGTCGCGGGCCATGAACCATTGGGCCAGGCCGCCCTTGGAGTTACCGATGATCAGCGAGATACCGCCCACCAGCTGCGTGCTGGCGGTGACCTCGGCATTGCCGTCTTCCAGCAGTTTGTAGCGACCATTGAGACTCTTGTCGCGCAGGCTGAACACATCGGCAAGGGCACGGCCGTTGATCACATACAACCATTGCTGGCGTGGGTCGATGAAAATCGCCTTCACTGGCTCGGTCATCTGCGGCAGCTCGATACGCTTCTGCTCGCTGGTGACTTCGCCGGTCATCATGTTTTCTTCGCGGCTCAGGGACAGCACGTTCAAGTACGAACCGGCGGAACCTGCAATGACCAGGGAAGAATCCGTGGCGTTGAGGGCCACATGCTCCAGTGGCCGACCGGCGTCGTCCAGCACGATCGGCGTTTCGCCGTAAGGGTATTCGATCGCGGGAGTAATGGTTTTCTTGCCGTCCGGGTAGGACACCTTATAGGTGTGGCGGAATACCAGGGTCTGGCCATTGGACAGACCGAGGATCACCAGCGGGCTACCGGGCTGGTCTTCACCGATCGAGACAACGCGGGTGCCCGCTGGCAGTGGCAGGTCTACACGCTTGAGTTCAGCACCGGTCTCGACGTTAAAGAACAGCGCCTGGCCCTTGTCGGAAACCCGCATGGCCACTTGGTTCTGTTCTTCGAGGGAGATCATCAGCGGCTTGCCGGCGTCCTGGATCCAGGCCGGGGTCAGGGCGTCTTCCTTGGTCAATGAAGCGCCCTGGAACAGCGGCGCGACCACATAAGCCAGGAAGAAGAAGATCAGGGTGATGGCGCCAAGGACGGCGAGACCGCCGACCAGCACGTACCAACGGGTCAGGCGATCCTTGAGCGCGCGAATGCGGCGCTTGCGTTGCAGCTCAGGCGTATTGAAATCAATGCGCTTGGGGGGAGAAGTCGTCGTCATGGTGGAATTGGCCAGATCATTCATGCGCACACCCTAGCGATCCTGTATGACAGAAAGATGACAGTGCAGTGACGCAACAAATCCGCCGCGAAGCAAAGCTGGCAGCGGACTAGAAAATTCGGATGCGGGACCGGTAGGCCGGCCCCGCAGAGGCAATCAGTTGCCTTCTTTCAGACCCAGGTCAGCCAGGGCCTTGGCGGCGACTTTGGCTGGCAGGGGGATGTAGCCGTCTTTCACCACAACTTCCTGGCCCTGTTTGGACAGAACCAGTTTCACGAACTCGGCTTCCAGCGGGGCCAGAGGCTTGTTCGGGGCTTTGTTGACGTACACGTAGAGGAAGCGCGACAGCGGGTACTTGCCGTTCAGGGCGTTTTCTTCGGTGTCTTCGATGAAGTCAGTGCTGCCTTTCTTGGCCAGGGCCACTGTCTTCACGCTGGCGGTCTTGTAGCCGATGCCCGAGTAACCGATGCCGTTCAGCGAGGAGCTGATCGACTGCACGACCGAAGCCGAGCCAGGTTGTTCGTTCACGTTTGGCTTGTAATCGCCTTTGCACAGGGCTTCTTCCTTGAAGTAGCCGTAAGTGCCGGATACCGAGTTACGACCGAACAGTTGCACCGGCTTGTTGGCCAGGTCGCCAGTCACACCCAGGTCACCCCAGGTTTTCACGTCAGCTTTGCCACCGCACAGACGTGTCGAGGAGAAGATCGCGTCGACTTGTTCCATGGTCAGGTGCTGGATCGGGTTGTCCTTGTGCACGAACACAGCCAGGGCATCCACGGCGACCGGGATAGCGGTTGGCTTGTAGCCGTACTTCTGCTCGAAGGCCGCCAGTTCGGTGTCCTTCATCTTGCGGCTCATCGGGCCCAGGTTGGAGGTGCCTTCAGTCAGCGCGGGTGGCGCGGTAGCGGAGCCGGCAGCTTGAATCTGGATGTTGACGTTCGGGTATTCCTTTTTGTAACCCTCAGCCCACAGGGTCATCAGGTTAGCCAGGGTATCGGAACCGACGCTGGACAAGTTGCCCGACACACCAGTGGTCTTAACGTAAGCCGGAATTGCCGGGTCAACACCAGCGGCCACCGCGTTGGCGGTCGCAACGCCAGCAGCGACAAAAGTCATTGCCGCCATCAAACGTTTCAGTTTCATGCCTTGCTCCTAGCAGATAGGGATAGTTGGATCGGGGCCAAGTATCGGGAGGCCGTGTGAACACTCTATGTCTGCAATGTGACAGTTAGATGAAAGGCCACTATTGGGAGCGAAGGCGTATGAGGAGCGAAACAGTGAATACACAGAAGGGGCGAGGTAGCTTGCTTGCGCCGGGCCGCGAAACGGCCCCAAAAAAGGGACTGCCACGCAGTCCAACGCGAGCAAGCTCAATCGCCACCGGGGATCGGGCGGGTTTCAGCGTCCGCGCTTCCACAGATAGCCACCCACCAACAGGCCCATCACACACAGGGCAGCCACGTAGTAAGACGGCCCCATCGGGCTTTCCTTCATCAGCAGCGACACCGCCAACGGCGTCAGTCCCCCGAATATGGCGTAGGCCACGTTATAGGAGAACGACAACCCGCTGAAACGCACCACCGGTGGGAAAGCCTTGACCATGACGTAAGGCACTACGCCGATGGTGCCGACGAACAGACCGGTCAACGTGTACAGCGGGAACAGCCAGTCCGGGTGAGCGATCAGGCTGTGATACAGCGTCCAGGAGGTTGCCAGCAACAGCGTGCAACCAACGATCAGCACGCGGCCGGCACCGAAGCGGTCCGCCAGGGCGCCCGAGGCAATGCAGCCCAGGCTCAAGGCGACGATGGCCAGGCTGTTGGCCTGCAGCGCGACGGTCGCGCTGAAGTGATAAACCGTCTGCAGCACAGTCGGGGTCATCAGGATGACGACGACGATACCCGCCGACAGCAGCCAGGTCAGCAGCATCGACAGCACGATGGCGCCCCGGTGATCACGCAATACCGCGCGCAACGGCAGCTCGGCGGCCAGTGTCTTGCGTTGCTGCATCTCGGCGAAGATCGGCGTTTCATGCAGCCAGCGGCGCAGGTAGACCGACAGCAGGCCGAACACGCCACCGAGCAGGAACGGGATACGCCAGGCGTAATCCGAGACCTGCTCCGGGCTGTAAATCGTATTGATCGCGGTGGCCACCAGCGAGCCCAGCAGGATCCCGGCGGTCAGGCCGCTGGTCAGGGTGCCGCAGGCATAGCCGATATGGCGGGGCGGTACGTGCTCGGAGACGAACACCCAGGCGCCAGGTACTTCGCCGCCAATCGCCGCGCCCTGGATGATGCGCATCAGCAGCAACAGGACCGGCGCCCACAGGCCGATCTGCGCGTAGGTCGGCAGCAGGCCCATGATCAGGGTCGGCACGGCCATCATGAAGATGCTGAGGGTGAACATCTTCTTGCGGCCCAGCAGGTCACCGAAGTGCGCCATGATGATGCCGCCCAGGGGGCGGGCGAGGTAACCGGCGGCGAAGATGCCGAAGGTCTGCATCATGCGCAGCCATTCGGGCATGTCCACGGGGAAGAAGAGTTTTCCGACCACGGTGGCGAAAAACACGAAAATGATGAAGTCATAAAACTCCAGCGCCCCGCCCAAGGCAGACAGCGACAGGGTTTTGTAGTCGTTGCGGGTCAGCGGGCGCGACGGTTGCGCACTGCTTGCGGGCACGGAGGACATGGCAAGGCTTCTCTTATAGTAATCAGGAGGGCAAGCGGGACTTGCGGCAGGTTTGGCAAGATAGCAAATCGCTAGAAAAAGCACAGCGTTGAGCGAATAACAGTTCAAAGCGATGAAATATTCCCCATTCCTGCTCTTTAACGGCGCCCAGAAGCACAGTTGCCGGAAAAAGCCGCGATACAGCCGCTAATTGCCGACCAAATGAGCGCCCAGAGGTCGTCGTGGCGCCAGGGTCTCGATATACTCGGCCCCTGCGAGCGCAAGACCCCCAGTCTTGAGGGGCTGCTGTGCCAAAACGTCGTTGGGCGCCATCCAGCCGATTTGGCAGAGTTTCCCTTTAGTACGCCTTACGAGAAATGCATCACGCGGTGTATGTTGGTGCTGAAACGTTTTTTTCGAAGACGGCTATCCACTTGAAATACCCATGAAGCGTTACGGGTCAGAGGCACCCTCGGCATGATCGAACTCGAACAAGAAGATCCTATCCCGCAAGGCGATCTCGCCCTGCAAATCACCGCACTCCCGCGTGAAACCAACGGTTTCGGCGACATCTTCGGCGGCTGGCTGGTCGCGCAGATGGACCTGGCTGGCACCGCAATGGCCAGTAAAGTTGCAGGCGGTCGAGTGGCCACTGTCGCCATTGATCGCATGGCGTTCCTGGTGCCGGTCGCCGTGGGCGCGCAACTGTCCTTCTATACCCAGGCCCTGGAGATCGGCCGTAGCTCGATCCAGATGATGGTCGAGGTGTGGAGCGATGACCCGCTGTCCAGCGAATGGCGCAAGGTTACCGAGGCGGTATTCGTGTTCGTCGCCATCGATGGCAGCGGTCGTACGCGTTCGGTTCCGTCGCGCGCGCGTTAAACCTCACCGGGTTTTAACGGTCAATTGCCCCATTGCCTGCCATTGAGAGTGCTTTGTTATGCCGACGCCCCACGTTGAAACCGTGAAAATCGACGAGCTGGATTGCTGGCGCATCCGCCACAACGGCGCCGAGCTGATGGTGGCCCAACAGGGCGCGCATATCTTCAGTTACCAGCGCGCCGGCGAGCAGCCGCTGATCTGGCCGAACCCTCAAGCGGTGTTCAAACAGGGCAAGGGCATTCGTACCGGCGTACCGGTGTGCTGGCCGTGGTTTGGCGTATTCGACCGCAACCCGCAGAGCGTGAAGGCGATGCGCCAGAGCGAGCAACCAGCCGGCGCCCACGGTTTTGTGCGTACCGCGCTGTGGGAATTGGCCGCGAGCGAGTGTGAAGGCGACGCGTTGCGCGTGGACCTGGTGCTGCCGGTACCGGCAGGCGGCTTTCCGGGCTGGCCCCATCAGGTCGACCTGAAGCTGAGCGTGTTGCTGGACGACCAGTTGCATATCCACCTGACCAGCCACAACCGTGGCACTGACACCGTGACCCTCAGCCAGGCGCTGCACACCTACTTTGCCGTGAGCGATGTGCGCAAGGTGCAGGTCGAGGGCCTGGACGGGCTGGCGTATATCGATACCGCCGACGGCTGGGCCGTGAAGAATCAGTCCGGCCTGCTGCACTTCACCGCCGAGACCGATCGCATCTACCTCGACACACCGCCCCAACTGGCTATCGTCGACAACGACTGGCAGCGTCGCATCCAGCTCACTGCCGAGGGCTCGACGTCGACAGTGATCTGGAACCCCTGGACTGAACGCGCGAAGGCGTTCGACGACATGGCTGACGATGGTTGGACCGGCATGCTGTGCATCGAAACGGCGAACGTGCTGGACGATGTGGTCAGCCTGGCGCCCGGTGAACGTCACACCTTGGGCGTGAGCATCACCGGTATCGCCTTGTAGAAACGCCGATCAAAATGTGAGACCTGGCTTGCCTGCGTCGCAGGCAAGCCAGCGCCCACATGGGTAAGTGTTGGGCCTTAGAGATCTGACTCCTTCACCACCCGCACTTTCCCCGCATCCAGCGCATAAGCGGCGTCCGCCAGATCATTATTCACTTTCTCCACCTTCAACGTGCCCGTCACCCACAGCGGTGTGTAGATGTCATCCAGCTTCAGCCCCTTGGGATAGCGCACCAGTACCAACTGGTTAGGCGGCGGAGGCGGCACGTGGATGCAGGCGCCTGGGTACGGCACCAGGAAAAACAACGTGCTGCGGCCCTTGCCGTCGGTTTCCAGCGGCACCGGATAGCCGCCGATGCGGATGTCCTTGCCATTCATGGCGGCCACGGTCTTGGTCGAATACATCACCGCCGGCAAGCCCTTGCTCTGCTTCAGGCCACCCTTGTCGGTGAACGTACCTTGGGCTTCGGGGGAGTTGTGGTCGATCTCGGGCATGGCTTCGAGGGCTTTTTGATCCGACAACGGCATCAGGTCAAGCCAGTCGGTTTCCGGCAGTTCGCCGGCATGGGCCAGGCCAGAGCCCAGCAATAAGAGCGTAAACAGAAGACGGCGCATGGAGGGGCTCGACAAGGTTAACAGTGTCGGCATTCTAGCCCCCTGCGCCTGCGCAGCGCAGAGGGCCGTGACGCTAAATCATTTTTTTCGCAGCAGACCGTAGATCACCAACAGCACGATGGCGCCGATCAGCGCGCCGAGGAAACCTGCGCCTTGACCTGCCTGGTAGATGCCCAAGGCCTGACCACCGTAGGTGGCCACCAGGGAACCTGCGATACCCAGCAGGATGGTCATGATCCAGCCCATGCTGTCGTCGCCGGGCTTGAGGAAACGCGCGAGCAGACCGACGATCAAGCCGATAAAGATGGTTCCGATGATACCCATGGCATTTCCCTCTGATTGAATGTGAGTCATGGCAAAGCCTAGTCAGGCTTTGCCATCCTGCAATCAGAGAGACGGCGGCAACCAATGGTTCCCGCCGATCCGAGGCTTATTGCTCGGCGATCAGCGCCTCGACCTTGAGGATCTGCGCCTCGAGGGTCGCACGATCCTTGCAACGCAGGTTGGCGTGGCCGACTTTGCGCCCGGCCTTGAAGGCCTTGCCGTAGTGATGCAGATGGCAATCGTCGATGGCGATGACCTTTTCCACTGGCGGTACAACACCGATGAAATTGAGCATGGCGCTCTCACCGACCTTCGCGGTGGAGCCCAGCGGCAAGCCCGCAACCGCCCGCAGGTGGTTCTCGAACTGGCTGCACTCGGCGCCTTCGGTGGTCCAGTGCCCGGAGTTGTGCACGCGCGGGGCGATTTCGTTGGCCTTGAGGCCACCGTCGACTTCAAAGAACTCGAACGCCATCACGCCGACGTAGTCCAGTTGCTTGAGCACACGGCTGGAATAGTCTTCGGCCAGGGCTTGCAGCGGGTGGTCGGTGCTGGCCACGGACAGCTTGAGGATGCCGCTGTCGTGAGTGTTGTGCACCAACGGGTAGAAGCGGGTTTCACCATCACGGGCGCGCACGGCAATCAGCGAGACCTCGCCGGTGAACGGCACGAAGCCTTCCAGCAGGCAAGCGACACTGCCCAGCTCGGCGAAGGTGCCGACCACATCGGCTTCGGTGCGCAGGACTTTCTGGCCCTTGCCGTCGTAACCCAGGGTGCGGGTTTTCAGCACGGCCGGCAGGCCGATGCTGGCGACGGCAGCGTCCAAGTCTGCCTGGGACTGGATATCGGCGAAGGCCGGGGTCGGGATGCCCAAGTCCTTGAACATGCTCTTCTCGAACCAGCGGTCGCGGGCAATGCGCAGGGCTTCGGCGCTCGGGTACACCGGCACGAACTGCGACAGGAACGCCACGGTCTCGGCCGGGACGCTTTCGAACTCGAAGGTCACCAGGTCGACTTCATCGGCCAGCTGGCGCAGGTGGTCCGGATCGCTGTAGTCAGCGCGCAGATGTTCACCCAGGGCGGCCGCACAGGCGTCCGGCGCCGGGTCCAGGAAAGCGAAGTTCATCCCCAGCGGGGTGCCCGCCAGGGCCAGCATGCGACCCAATTGGCCGCCACCGATTACACCGATTTTCATCGTCAACAACCTCAGGCAATGCGTGGGTCTGGATTGTCCAGCACGCTGTCTGTCTGCTCAGCACGGAATTTTTTCAGCACCGCATGGAACTGCGGATGCTTGGCGCCCAGGATGCTGGCGGACAACAACGCGGCATTGATCGCGCCGGCCTTGCCGATCGCTAGGGTTGCCACCGGGATACCGGCTGGCATCTGCACGATGGACAACAGCGAATCCACGCCCGAGAGCATTGCCGACTGCACTGGCACACCGAGCACCGGCAGGTGGGTCTTGGCCGCACACATGCCTGGCAGGTGCGCTGCACCGCCTGCACCGGCAATGATCACCTCGATGCCACGGGATTCTGCTTCATCGGCATACTGGAACAGCAAATCCGGAGTGCGGTGGGCGGAGACCACTTTCACTTCGTAGGGAATGCCGAGTTTTTCCAGCATATCGGCGGTGTGGCTAAGGGTGGACCAATCGGACTTGGAGCCCATGATCACGCCAACCAATGCACTCATCGTCGTGCCTCTTCTCTCTGGGCGCCCACAGGCGCGTCAAAAAACAACAAGCCACGCGGGAAATCCGGCGTGGCTTGTTGTACGAATTAAGGCCGGTTGGACCGGCCGAAGGCCGCGCAGTATACCGTAATAATCAAGATAAACAGCCCCTTGGATGACCATCTGTCTAGCGGCGCAAACCAGCGGTTTTATTGACTTTCAGGTCAGCGAAAACACCACAAAACCCTGTGGGAGCTGGCTTGCCTGCGATGGCGGAGGCTCGGTGTCTGAAATGTCGACTGATACACCGCTATCGCAGGCAAGCCAGCTCCCACATTTGATCTGTGTTGGCTCAGGTATGCTGCGCTGCCCCACCTTCCAACTTGCGCCACAACAACCGCACATTCGCCTTGCGCACCAGTGCACAGCGATACAGGCGGATCTCCAGCGGCACATGCCATTGCGGCCCGCCGCACACCACCAGTTCGCCACGGGCCAACTCCGCCCGCACGCTCAACTGCGGCACCCAGGCAATCCCCAAGCCTTCAAGGGCCATGCTCTTGAGACTGTCCGCCATGGCCGTCTCATACACGGTGGTAAAGCGCAGTGCGCGTTGGCGCAGCAGCAGGTGCACCGAACGCCCGAGGAACGCGCCAGCACTATAGGCCAGCAGCGGCACACTGCCCTCGCCTTCCAGGTCGAATAGCGGCTTGCCGTCGGCATCGGCGGCGCACACCGGGAGCATTTCGGTGTTACCGAGGTGCAGCGACGGGAAGATTTCGGCGTCCATCTGCATCGCGGCGTCCGGGTCGTAGAATGCCAACATCAGGTCACAACCGCCTTCGCGCAGCGCGTGCACGGCGTCACCGACGTTGGTGGCCACCAGCCGCGTGGCGATGTTCAGGCCTTCGTTGCGCAGTTGTGCGATCCAGCGCGGGAAGAAGCCCAGGGCCAGCGAGTGGGCGGCCGCCACTTGCATGACTTCGCCCTGCCCGCCTTCCAGGTGATGCAAATGGCGCAGGACTTCGCCCAACTGCTCAACGACCGTACGCGCAGTCACCAGGAACAACTGCCCCGCCGCCGTCAGCTCGACCGGCGTGCGCGAGCGGTTGACCAGGGTCAGGCCCAGCGCGGCTTCCAGGCTGCGGATACGTCGGCTGAACGCGGGCTGGGTGACAAAGCGCCGCTCTGCCGCCTGGGAAAAGCTGCGGGTTGCCGCCAAGGCACTGAAGTCTTCCAGCCATTTGCTCTCAAGGTTCATCACTTCCTCCCACGGGTACGCACCATTTTGGCACACACGCCCGCCATGATAACCGGGTCACACCGACATTATGCCGTTTGTGCATAGGCCAGTGTTTAACAGCATTGGCCCAAAAAGCTCTACAAGCCTAGCATTCGCAGCGTTCCGGCCAGTTCCGGGTCCATATCGAGATGATTTCCGTCATGTCCTCCGCTGCATCTTTCCGCACAGAAAAAGACCTGCTTGGCGTACTCGAAGTACCTGCCCAAGCGTATTACGGCATCCAGACCCTGCGAGCGGTGAATAACTTCCGCCTCTCGGGCGTTCCGATTTCGCATTACCCCAAATTGGTGGTCGGCCTGGCAATGGTCAAGCAAGCGGCGGCTGATGCCAACCGCGAGCTGGGTCAACTCAGCGAAGCCAAGCACGCGGCTATCAGCGAAGCCTGTGCCCGTCTGATCCGCGGCGACTTCCACGAAGAGTTCGTGGTGGACATGATTCAAGGCGGCGCTGGCACTTCTACCAACATGAATGCCAACGAAGTCATCGCCAATATCGCGTTGGAGGCCATGGGCCACAACAAGGGCGAATACCAGTACCTGCACCCTAACAACGACGTGAACATGGCGCAGTCGACCAACGACGCCTACCCCACCGCGATCCGCCTGGGTCTGCTGCTGGGCCATGACGCGCTGCTGGCCAGCCTCGACAGCCTGATCCAGGCGTTCGCCGCCAAGGGCGAAGAGTTCAGCCACGTGCTGAAAATGGGCCGCACCCAACTGCAAGACGCCGTGCCGATGACCCTCGGCCAGGAATTCCGCGCCTTCGCCACCACCCTCGGTGAAGACCTGGCCCGCCTGAAAACCCTGGCGCCAGAGCTGCTGACCGAAGTCAACCTGGGCGGCACCGCCATCGGTACCGGCATTAACGCCGACCCGCGCTACCAGGCCCTGGCCGTACAGCGCCTGGCTGTAATCAGCGGCCAGCCGGTTGTCCCAGCCGCCGACCTGATCGAAGCCACCTCCGACATGGGCGCCTTCGTGCTGTTCTCCGGCATGCTCAAGCGCACCGCGGTGAAGCTGTCGAAGATCTGCAACGACCTGCGCCTGCTGTCCAGCGGCCCGCGCACCGGCATCAACGAGATCAACCTGCCGGCCCGCCAGCCAGGCAGCTCGATCATGCCCGGCAAGGTCAACCCAGTCATCCCGGAAGCCGTGAACCAGGTTGCGTTCCAGGTGATCGGTAACGACCTGGCGCTGACCATGGCGGCCGAAGGCGGCCAGCTGCAGCTGAACGTGATGGAGCCGCTGATCGCTTTCAAGATCTTCGACTCGATCCGCCTGCTGCAACGTGCCATGGACATGCTGCGCGAGCACTGCATCGTCGGCATCACCGCCAACGAAGCGCGCTGCCGCGAACTGGTGGAGCATTCCATCGGCCTGGTGACCGCGCTGAACCCTTACATCGGCTATGAAAACGCCACCCGCATCGCGCGCATCGCTCTTGAAAGCGGCCGCGGCGTGCTGGAACTGGTGCGCGAAGAAGGCTTGCTCGACGACGCCATGCTCGACGACATCCTGCGCCCCGAAAACATGATTGCCCCACGTTTGGTCCCGTTGAAGGCCTAAGCGTTTGTTGCACCGCTCACCAGGTTGAGGGACTAGACACCTCTCACCTTTTGAGGGCCTGAAGGCTCGTTCTTCAGGCCCTTTTTTTTGCCTCAAGGTTGTGAAATGACGCCCATAAAAAATCCAATATCGCCCTGCAAACCCTCCTTGCCCGCCGCCGCCTGGCTGAAACCTTTAATCAGACCGTGCAGACGGATGATGCTCGCCTAGGTATAGTGCCGCCCCTCTTCGCGTCAGAGATCGTCGGTAACGAGGTCCTGGACAGCGCGAAACCGCATGAATAACAACACCCGCAAAAGGATTGGGGTCGAAGCGTCGTGCACTGCCTGGTGCCATACGACGTGTCGGACCGTCCTGCGTTTGCCATTAGAAAAATCAGCGAGGAACACTCCATGCTCGAAGTCATCAACGACTTCCTCTCAGGGAAAGTCCTGATCGTGCTCATTGTCGGGCTCGGCGGTTATTTCACGATTCGCTCGCGTTTCGTTCAGTTGCGCCACTTTTTCCACATGTTCTCGGTGTTTAAAGACAGCCTGAAGAGCAGCTCCGGCCAGCTCAGTTCGTTCCAGGCGCTGATGCTCAGCCTGGCTGGCCGCGTCGGTGCCGGTAACATCGCCGGCGTCGGTATCGCCGTGACCCTGGGCGGCCCAGGTGCCGTGTTCTGGATGTGGGTCACCGCGCTGGTGGGTATGTCTTCGAGCTTTATCGAATGCTCCCTCGGCCAGTTGTACAAACGTACTGATGCGGAAGGCACCTACCGTGGCGGCCCGGCCTACTACATCCAGCACGGCCTGCAGAAGCGCTGGCTGGGCATGGTCATGGCGTTCCTGCTGCTGGTGACCTTCGGCTTCGCCTTCAACGGCCTGCAAGCCCACGCCGTGACTCACTCGCTGAACAACGCCTTTGGCCTGGACACCACTTACACCGGGCTGGCCCTGGCGGTATTGCTGGGCCTGGTGTTCATCGGCGGGATCAAGCGCATCGCGTCGATCGCCGACCTGCTGGTGCCGGTCAAGACCCTGGTCTACATCGCCGTGACCCTGTACGTGATCGTGCTGCAATTCGACCACGTGCCGGCCATGCTCGCGACCATCGTCAAGAGCGCCTTCGGCCTCGACCAAGCCTTTGGTGGCCTGGTGGGCAGCGCAATCATCATGGGCGTGAAGCGCGGCGTGTTCGCCAACGAAGCCGGGTTGGGCAGTGCGCCCAACGTGGCGGCGGTGGCTTCGGTAGAACACCCGATCGCCCAAGGCGTGGTGCAGGCATTCAGCGTGTTCCTCGACACCTTCGTGATCTGCACCTGCACCGCGTTGCTGATCCTGCTTTCCGGCTTCTATACCCCGGGTTTCGAAGGCGACGGCATTGCCCTGACCCAGAACTCCCTGGCGGCGGTGGTCGGCGACTGGGGCCGCATGTTCATCTCGGTAGCCCTGGCGTTGTTCGTGTTCACCTCGATCATGTACAACTACTACCTGGGCGAGAGCAACCTGCGCTTCCTGGTGGGTAACAACCGTAAAGTCTTGATGGGCTACCGTGCGCTGGTGCTGGTGCTGATTTTCTGGGGTTCCATCGAGAACCTGAGCACCGTGTTCGCCTTCGCCGACATCACCATGACGATGCTCGCGTTCGTCAACCTGTTCGCCCTGGCGTTCCTGTTCAAGATCGCCATGCGCATCCTGAACGACTACGACAACCAGCGTGCAGCGGGCATCAAGACCCCGGTGTTCGACTCCAGCCAATTCCCTGACCTGGACCTGGATCGCAAGGCCTGGCCAGCGAATCCGGTGAAGCCTGAGCCAACGGCTCACGCATCGGCAGAGCTGAACACTCAAGCGCAACGCTGAGCGTAGCCCGCCTAGATAGATGACACGCCGCCCGGCCTTGGGCATGCTCTGGGCCCGGCGGCGTTTTTCGTTCAGGAGATCTTATGCAACCCGCTAACAACGTAATGGTGCTCTACACCGGCGGTACCATCGGCATGCAGGCCAGTGCCAATGGCCTGGCGCCTGCATCCGGTTTCGAGGCCCGCATGCGTGAGCAACTGGCCAATCAGCCAGTGCCCGCCTGGCGCTTCCAGGAAATGTCGCCGCTGATCGACAGCGCCAACATGACCCCCGCCTACTGGCAGCGCCTGCGCACCGCCGTGGTCGACGCCGTAGAGGAAGGCTGCGACGCCGTGCTGATCCTGCACGGCACCGACACCCTGGCCTACAGCGCGGCGGCCATGAGCTTCCAATTGCTGGGCCTGCCGGCGCCGGTACTGTTCACCGGCTCGATGTTGCCCGCCGGCGTACCGGACAGCGATGCCTGGGAAAATGTCAGCGGCGCCCTCGCCGCGCTGGGTGAAGGCCTGGCGCCGGGTGTGCAGTTGTACTTCCACGGTGCGCTGATGGCGCCGACCCGTTGCGCGAAGATCCGTAGTTTTGGTCGCCATCCGTTTGCCGCCTTGCAGCGCAATGGTGGCGTTGCCAAGGCCGACGCAATTCCCGCCGCCCTGGACTATCGCCAGCCCAAAGCACTGGCCAACGTCGGCGTGCTGCCGCTGGTACCGGGCATTGCCGCCGGGCAACTGGATGCACTGGTCGACAGCGGCATCCAGGCGCTGGTGCTGGAATGTTTTGGCAGCGGCACCGGCCCGAGCGACAACCCGGCGTTCCTCGCCAGCCTCAAGCGTGCGCAAGATCTTGACGTGGTCGTGGTGGCAATCACCCAATGCCATGAAGGCGGCGTGGAGCTCGACGTGTACGAGGCCGGTAGCCGCCTGCGCGGCGTTGGCGTGCTGTCCGGTGGCGGCATGACCCGCGAAGCAGTGTTCGGCAAGCTGCAGGCCCTGCTCGGCGCCGGGCTGCTCACCAGCGAAGTGCGCCGCCTGGTAGAGCTGGACCTGTGCGGCGAACTGCGCTGACCGGCATATAACTTGCTGTCCTTCCAGCCTCCCCTGGCTGGAAGTTCCCATGCTGCACTCCCACCTCACCACCCTCAATGCGGTCTCCCTGGTGCTCAGCACGTTCAAGGCCGAAGGCGTGCCCTTTGATGCGCTGTTGGCCGGTAGCGGTATCTGTGCCGCGGACTTGAACCGCGCCGACACGCGCATCGCCACGCACCAGGAGATGCAGGTGTGTGCCAATGCCGTCGCCCTGCAGCGCGATATCGGCTTGATCGTGGGACGGCGCATGCACGTCTCGTCCTACGGCATGCTCGGCTACGCCCTGCTCACCAGTGCCACTTTCGGTGACGCTTTGCGCCTGGCGCTGCGTTATCCGGCGCTGTTGGGAACACTCTTCGAACTGAGCCTGGAGGAGGACGGCGAACGTATCTGGTTCACCGCTGGCGATTACCGCGAGAACCCGGCACTGGCCGCCTTCAATGTCGAGCTGTGCCTGGGGTCGCTGAAGGTTATCTGCGACGACCTGCTCGGCCACCCGCTGCCCTTGCTGGGCGCGCGCTTTGAGTACGATGCGCCGGATTATCAAGCGCGCTACACCGAGTCTTTCGACTGCCCGTTGCAGTTCCAGGCCACCGCCAACGCGTTCGCCTTTGATAAACGCTGGCTGGCCCAGCCCTTGCCCCTGGCCGACACCGTGACCCACCAGGCCATGGCGGAGCGCTGCCGTAAACAGAACACCGAATTTACCGGGCGCGAGGCCTGGCTGGGACGAATCCGTCAATTGCTCGCGTCGCAACTGCACGCTGCACCTGGGCTGGAGGGCCTGGCCCAGCAGATGAACTGTTCGCCGCGCACCCTGCGCCGGCACCTTCATGACCTGGGCTGCAGTTATCAGGAACTGCTCGATGAACTGCGTTTCGAGCGCGCCAAGCAGTGGCTGGCGCAGGACCAGTGGCCCATCCACCGGATTGCCGAACAGTTGGGTTTCAGTGAGACCGCGAGTTTCAGGCATGCGTTTGTGCGCTGGAGCGGTGTGGCGCCGAGTCAATTTCGCCCCTGACTCGCACCGCGCGCTGCCTTCGCGAGCAGACCATGCGCTCCCATGGGGCGAATTACGGACAGACAATCTGGCCATATTTATCCCCTTTTGGCCGCTCTTGCCGTTCTCATAACACCCGTCGCCAGCAAGACTGCATGCACCGATACCGCCTGCGGAGAACAACAACATGCTGACGATTTACTCGGACGATCACCACCTGCATCACGGCCGTTGTGAACTGATGGACGGGCAACTGATGCCCTGCTTCGAAATGCCCTCGCGCGCCGACCACGTGCTGCAACGCGTCAAGGACCGCGAACTGGGCCCTGTTCACCCGCCGCAGGACTTCGGCCTGGCACCGCTGCAGCGCATCCACAGCCACGACTACCTGGACTTCTTCCAGGGCGCCTGGGCGCGCTGGACCGAATTCGGCCAGGACGGCGACTTGTTGCCCTACACCTGGCCGGCGCGCACCTTGCGCCGCGTAGTGCCCGCCAGCCTGCATGGGCAGCTGGGTTACTACAGCTTCGACGGTGGCGCGCCGATCACCGCCGGCACCTGGCAAGCCGCCTACAGCGCAGCGCAAGTCGCGCTCACGGCCCAGGCCGCCATCCAACAGGGTGCCCACAGTGCTTTCGCCTTGTGCCGGCCACCGGGGCATCACGCCGCCAGCGACTTGATGGGCGGTTATTGCTACCTCAACAACGCCGCCATTGCCGCCCAGGCCTTCCTCGACCAGGGCCACAAAAAGGTCGCGATCCTCGATGTCGACTACCACCACGGCAACGGGACCCAGTCGATCTTCTACGCGCGCAGCGATGTGCTGTTCACCTCGATCCACGGCCATCCGGAAGCCGAGTTTCCGTTTTTCCTGGGCTATGCCGACGAACGGGGCGAAGGCTCGGGCGAAGGTTTCAACTTCAACTACCCACTGCCGGCCGGTTCCGGCTGGGAGTGCTGGAGCGCAGCGCTTGAAGAAGCCTGCGCAGAGATCGAGCGCTATGGCGCCGACATCATCGTCGTGTCCCTGGGCGTGGATACCTTCAAGGACGACCCTATCTCGCAATTCAAGCTCGATAGCCCGGATTACCTGGCAATGGGCACGCGCATCGCGGGCCTGGGCAAACCCACGCTGTTTGTGATGGAAGGCGGCTACGCCGTGGAAGAAATCGGCATCAATGCCGTCAACGTTCTTGAAGGTTTTGAAGGGGCTGCCCAATGAATATGCTCAAGTCACTTGTCCTCTGCGCTGCCGTTATCAGCGGTGTTGCCCATGCCGAAGAGAACACCCTGCGGGTCTATAACTGGTTCGACTACATCACCCCCAAGGCACTGGAAGACTTCAAGGCGCAGAACACCCAGGTCAAACTGGTGTACGACATCTTCGACACCAACGAGGCGCTGGAAGCCAAGCTGCTCACCGGTAACTCCGGGTATGACGTCGTGGTGCCGTCCAATGTGTTCCTGGCCAAGCAGATCGAAGCCGGCGTGTTCCAGCCGCTGGACCGCAGCCAGTTGCCGAACTGGAAGCACCTCGATCCCAAGCTGATGAAGCTGATCGAAGCGAACGACCCCGGCAACAAATTCGCGGTGCCCTACATGTACGGCACCATCCTCATCGGCTTCAACCCGGACAAGGTCAAGGCCGCGTTGGGCGCCGATGCTCCGGTAGACAGCTGGGACCTGATCTTCAAGCAAGAGAACATCAGCAAGCTCAAGCAGTGCGGCGTCGCGCTGCTGGATTCGCCGTCCGAGATCCTGCCGCTGGCCTTGCAACACCTGGGCCTGGACCCCAACAGCAGCAACCCCAAGGACTATGACAAAGCCGAAGCGCTGCTGATGAAGATCCGCCCCTACGTCACCTACTTTCACTCCTCCAAGTACATGGCTGACATCGCCAACGGTGACATTTGCGTCGCCGTCGGTTACTCCGGCAGCTTCTCCCAGGCCGCCAACCGCGCCAAAGAGGCCAAGAACGGCGTGACCGTGGACATGCGCCTGCCTAAAGAAGGCGCGCCGATCTGGTTCGATATGCTCGCCATTCCCAAGGGTGCCAAGAATCCGCAAGACGCCTACACCTTCATCAACTACCTGCTGCAACCCCAGGTGATCGCGCCGATCAGCGACTTTGTCGGCTACCCCAACCCCAACAAGGACGCCACCGAGCAGGTTGACCCGTCGATCCGCAACAACCCCAACCTGTACCCGACCGAGGCGGCGATGGCCACGCTCTACACCCTGAAGCCGCTGGGCCGTGACGCCGAACGCGCCCGCACGCGGGCGTGGACCAAGATCAAATCGGGCACCTGACACCCTTTGGCGGCACCCCATGGGTGCCGCTAACTAACTACCGCCGTCACCACTGAACACCTGGCTACTGTGGGGCAATCACGCTGCCAACTCGCGGCGACCCTTGCCTGACGGATTGCCCAATGACCGATTCTTCCTCACCCGACTCCCGAACGGCGCAGACCACCAATGCCCTGGTCACTCAGCTGACGACGGGGCCCTCAATGCGCGAGGTCGCCGCCAAGACCTTGCGCCCGGCCTTGAAAGCGCTTTACCCACAGCTTGATATCGACCCGGACCTGGCGATCGTCGTGTCGCCTTCCTGGCGGGTCGTGGAGGGGCAAGTCACCCCTGGCGCGCCTCGCTATGAACACCTCAGCAGCGTCCTGGCCCTGCAAGCCAACGCCGACACACCCGTGGTCTATATCGATGGCGAGCATTACTTGACCTACCGCAACACCAACAGTGGCCCGGATATTCATCTGCCGGTACGAATCGACGACATCGCCCGGATGATCAACGAATTCGCACCGCTGCTGTTCATTGCGCTCCAGGAACAACAATTGGATTACTGGAACCACACCGCCGACCCCACAGGGCCACGCTGGAAGACCTTTGCCAACACATTGCGCGGTGCCTGGGGCTTGCAGGGCAACGATTGGGACGAACACGAACAGGCCATCGCCAGGCTGGTGTTCCAATACCCCGACTACGCACTGCGACTACCCAATGACAAATACCGTACGCGCACCTATCTGATCGATGTCGATGTGAACAGGGATAACCGCATCAAACATCTCGGCTATGCCTCCTACTCGGTGTTGATTGGCACCCACGAGAAACGAGCCATCATCCTCGCCTACTCGATTGCCACCGGACACAAGCGATTCGACAGCCTTCAAAACCTGGGAGAAACCCTCAACCGTCATGCCGTCACCGTCCAGGGACATCCGTTGCACTGGCGGTTGTTCGAACCGGAAGGTGATTTTTTTGAGTTCCAGGCCTGTATGTTGATCAGCCAGCAAATCGACGCCCTCACCGAGATTGATTTTTCCGAACGGACCCCGCCCTCAGCCGACGATCCCGAGCAGCAAGACTTGACGCTGGAGTTCAATCAAATATCGGTAGCGAACCAGTCCAAACTGCAATTGATCCGTGATGTGATGCCTGACTGGCTGAAGAGCGCGTCATTCACCGATGGGTCGCTGTACAGCCGTTACTTGCTTGACCTGGCAATGCTCAATGACAGCCAGGCCAACAAGACCTACCTGGACGGGATTGCCCCGATCCGCGACTACGCCCTGCAAGCCCTCCAAGAGGCAATGCTCAAAGACCATCCGCGATCGACCAACCTGAACGTGCAAAACATTCGCGTCACCATCACCAGCCAAGTGGTGCTGGGGCTGTTCACCGCCCCAGGGTTGGTAGATACCCAGACCTTCGCCTTGGTCGACATGGCCCTGGAAAACCTGATCGCCCTGCCCCTGGGCAACAAGACGGTGTACTACGAAAACGGCGGTGATGTGCCAGAGTGGATGACTGCCGATTACCTCGAAAGCCTGATTACCCAAGTGGACGTCGGCAAGCACTATCCGGCTCTGATCAAGCGCACGCTGCTCGATAACCCGACCGAGTCCCTGCGCAGGCAAACGCTCTATGCCAACCAGTTGCGTCTGCAATTGCCGCTGCTGGCCTTGCAATACAAAATCCTCAACCAGTTCGGGGTGGATGAGCTGGGTTACCGCTACGTATGCGCCCTGATGAAAACCGACCCCGACCAGCGACGGGTCGACGGCCAGGCCATCGTGATCCGCCCCCTGGCTTTCATTCCCTCGCGCCGGTTGACGCAAACTGCGGACACTGTCGCCAACATGTTCGTGATCGGGCCTCAGGACGCCCAGGCAGGTCCGTGCCTGCTGTACCGTCCGCTGTCCAACATGCCGTTACTGCAATTTGCCTCGCACACCAACCTGCTCTACGCCATCAAACAGGACACCTCGCTGCGCCAGGCCGTGTTGGCCTGGCTGCCCGACAGCAGCCGTTTCAGCTATGCGCAGTTCGTGTTTCCCGGGTCATTATCTTCGCCGTGGGTCTTGTCCAAGCTGTTGATCGAACCGTTGACGGCCGTGGTCATGAGCGGGCCCATCGCCTTGGGTGATGGGGCTGTCGGCGGCGACTACATGGCCGCGCTGTTCAAGTCCAATGCCAACGCACTGGTAACGCTGGCCGACCAGCAATCGGTGTCCAACGCTGAAGGACGCTGGGAAAGCTTCAAGCAAGCCGGATGGCTGGTCTTCAATGCCGCATTGCCATTCCTGGGCAAGACGGTGGGCACGGCCGCCTGGATCAGGCAACTCGTGGATGATCTGGAGCAAGCCATCGAGGCGAATGAACGCGGCGACGTCGAGGCCAAATGGTCAGCCGTGACCGACATCATTCTCAACCTGGGCATGGCCCTGGCCCTGCATGTCGCCGACAGGCATAAACCGCCTGTGGCGCGCCCCGCCCGCAAACCGCCCGTCGACGAAGAGAAAACAACCCCACCGACGCCGGCGCGCGCGCCCACGATCATCCAGAAACCCGACATCGAAATCGCACAATTGCCCATCGGCCACGAACCCTCGCTGCATACACTGGGCACCCTGACCCGCCCCCCCCCAAGCCTGAAAAAGACCCTGGACAGCTTCAGCGTGGCCAAGCCCGAGGGCCTGGGGGCGCAACATGCCCAGGCGGGCGCCTATCAACATCTGTACCCCTTGCAAGAGCACTGGTACGCACCGGTCGCACAGCAGTGGTTTGAAGTGGTGGTCGACGAAAATGACGCCGTGATCATTGTTGACCCAAAGCAACCCACGCGCCTGGGCCCGGTGTTGATCAACAACCGCCTGGGCCAGTGGTTCATCGACACACGCCTGCGTCTGCGGGGCGGTGGGTTCAGGAGCCGCCTCAAAGGACGCCAGCGCCTGCGGCCGCCGAAGATCAATGAACTGCGCGAGCAACTGGACGCCTTCGACGATCAGAGAGAACAGAAACTGGCCGAGCTTATGGCTGCCCGCAACGCCAGTCTGGCGGCACCCTCCGCATCGGCCGAGGCCAAGCGGGCTGAATACACCAATAAGCTGCAAAAGCGCCGGGAGGAGTATGAGATCCCCATCGCCCAACTCAAGTCTCTGAACATTCTCGATACCGTCCCCGACTACCCGGAAAGGATGATCCATTACCTCAAGCATCAAGTCCTGCTGACACGAGCCACCATCGACGTGGTCAGGGACGACTTCCAGCAGCAACTCGACGACATTGGCCCGCACCTGAACGACGAGTCGCCGACGATAGACCTGCATCAACGCGTGGACGCGACGACAGTGCAAATGGTGCAGCAACTGGAGTATATGCACGCCCGCTTCAAAGACCTGCAAGGGCTTGGCGCCAATGGCCTTGCCTTCGTGGAAGACACTCGCCTGCACATGCCCGGCACCCGCCTCAATGACCTGAAAGCCTTTCGGATTTCACTGGCACGCTATTGTGCCCTGAAGACAGGCAATGCCGCCGCCCGGAGCGGTGCACGCCAGGCGCTCAACCGTATCGTCGAGTCAGCCGACCTGGCGGTTCAAAGCCTGGAGGAGGTCCAGCAACTGCAAGAGACAGCGCCTCTGAATGAACGGGTCGAGGTACTGGACAGCCTGGTGGACCAATTTGCCACGATCAACCAGGACCTTCTCGACCTGCCCGACGAATACCCGAGGGAGGTCTTGATCGAGCACCTCGAAGACGTGCGCCAACTGATCGATGAATTCGCCCAGCGCGCCACGCGGCAATTGGTGAGCGCCTTGCGCGAGCGGAAATCCCTGGAACCCAAGCCTCAAGCATCAGGCTCCAGCCAGGCGCCCCGGCGCAAAATCATCAAGACCCGTTACAAAGGTATGGTGGTGGGAGAGCCCCGGCCCCATGAGTCGGGCCTGGTCGATGTCACGGAGCCGCTTACCCACAAGGTCATCGCCACCTTCCACGAGAAAACGCCGGGCGTCTGGCTCAGGCGCGAACCGCCACGACAGGAAGCGTCCCGTAAACCGCCACCGGGTCTCTCCGCCAGCATGAAGAGCGGTCGGGAACTGCTCGCTGACGTGGATGGTTTTATCGAACGCACCAAGGTCCAGGCGCGCAAAAAGCAACGCTTGCCGGTGGAGATAGAAGAGAAAGTCCAGCGCCAGGCGAAAAAACTCGAGGAGGCAAGTGCGACCATCGAACACGCTGCCAATGCCACCAACCAAACCGATAACACCACTTCCGAAGCGCTACGCCAGCAGCTCGGCGTGGCCGTTAAAAAACTCTACGACGAAGGCCGGCGGATCAAGCTCGACATGCTTAAGACACGACCTCCCACTGCGGCCCATGTGCAACTGCTGCACCAGGCCAAGGAGGTCACCATAGCGATCAGCGGCAGCCGCCGCAGGCTCAAGGGCCCGCGTAAGGACTACCTGCAGGAATACGAAATACGTGACAAAAAGACTAAACGGGTTTTGTGGTACGCCCACTTTCACTACCAGGCCCCGAAGAGCGGCGATGAGCTTTACAGCGCAGCGCACTTGAAAACGCCCGAACAACGCCGCCTGGGAGGCGCATTCGTGGAGCGCGGCGTCACCTCGGAACAGGCCGGTATCGCGGTGTACCGCAGTGAAATCGGCCCACACCTGGCGCAGTTACTGTTCTTGGGTAAACCCACGGAGCCGGAGGCGTCTACGTCCACGCCTGGCGCAAGCGCATCAGTGCCGAGCTGATCTGCAGTTCGGGCACGGCAGCGAACCCCAGCACCAGACCGGCGCGCTGATCCACCGGCGTACAGGCGTCTGGCAGCCAGTAGTCGCTCAGGCCGTTGATTTCGACACCGACAACAGCGGCCTGGGCGATCAACGCCTGCTCACGCGCAACGTTCTGCACTGGCACCGTCAAGTGCAGGCCTGCCGCCACACTGGGCAATTGGCCAACCCCGTCAATGCCTTCAGGCCATTCGGCCAGCAACGCATCGAGTCGACCCAACGCTGCCCGACGCATACGCCGCACATGGCGCTGAAAGTGCCCTGCCGCCATGAACTCCGCCATCACTGCCTGGGTACTGACCTCCGAATGACGCACATCCACCGCGCGCCGCCGGGCGAAAGCATCCACCAGCGTGGGCGGCAGCACCAGGTAGCCCAAGCGCAGCGCCGGGAACGCGACTTTGCCGAAGGTGCCCACATAAAGAACCCGTCCGCTGCGATCCAGGGCCGCCAGCGGGGCCAGCGGAGCACCGCTGTAACGGTACTCGCCGTCGTAGTCGTCCTCGATGATCCAGCCGCCGCTGCGCTCGGCCCAGGCCAGCAGCTCCAGGCGACGGGCCAGGCTCATGACCACACCCAGCGGGTACTGATGGGAGGGCGTGACATAGGCCAGACGGCAGCCGTGGAGGCTGTTCAACGCGTGACAGTCAAGGCCTTCGCCGTCCACTGCCACGCCATGCAAGCGTCCACCGGCGAGGGCGAACGCATGCCGGGCAGCGCGGTACCCGGGATTTTCAACCGCCACACCGTCGCCGGGTACCACCAGCAACTGTGCACAAAGGCTGATCGCCTGCTGCGCGCCACTGGTGATCACAATTTGCTCAGCCGTGCCCTGCAAACCGCGGGAACTGCGCAAATACGCGGCGATCAATCCGCGTAATCGCTCATCCCCTGCGGGGTTGCCGTAACACAGTTGCCCAAGGTCCGGCTTACGCCAGAAAGCCGCACTCAGCTTGGCCCAGACGTCGAAAGGGAATAGATCGAGTGCCGGAACCCCTACCCGAAACGCTCGCGGCGGCCCCGTGGGCGGCAGGGGCAAATGGTTGTGCTCAAGCCGTTCCAACGCCGGGCTGTGGATAACTTTACCGAGCGAAAAATCGCGTTGTTGCGCGTCAATTGTGGATAAGGCTGGGGATAAGCCTGTTGAAAACCCTGTGGACAGTTTTGTGGATAATTTTTTTGCGCTGGGCAATTGTGCCACGTAGGTCCCATCGCCCACCCTGCCCTCAATAAACCCCTCCGCATACAGCTGATCGTAGGCGCGCACTACGCTGTTACGGGAAATCGACAACGCTGCCGCCAAGTCACGCGTGGCTGGCAATCGCGTGCCGCTGACCAGGCGGCCGTCCAGCACCCGCTGGCGCAAGGCGTCATACAGCTGGCGCGTCAGCCCTTGGCGGCGATCCAGCTCGATCCCGGCAGGGTTGAACGACAACGGCGGCGCAAGGGGTGACATGGCAGAAGCTCCGGAATTGGACCTATGAAATTGGCCCTAGATGGCTCTTACAACGAACCATTAGCCTGCCTAGGATGCAAGCATTCGCCAAGGAAAACTTCCATGTACACACCACGCGCCTTCGCCCTCGACGATTTGCCCGAACTCCAGCAACTGATCCAGCACACCCGCCTGGCCCAGGTGGTGACCTTTGGTGAGCAAGGCCTGCAAGCCAGCCACTTGCCGCTGCTGCTCAACCCCGATGAAGGCCCGAACGGCACGCTCTACGGCCACCTGGCGAAGGCCAATCCGCAGTGGCGCGACCTGCACAATGGCAGCGAGGCATTAGTGATCTTTGCCGGTGCGGAAGCCTACATCAGCCCGGCGTTCTACCCGGCGAAGGCCGAACACGGCAAAGTCGTCCCTACCTGGAATTACATCGCCGTGCATGCCTACGGCAAGGCCGATGTCTTCAGCGATGCCGAGCGTTTACTTGCGGTGGTCAGTGCCCTGACCGATCGCCACGAAGGCAGTCGCGCCCAACCCTGGACAGTCAGTGATGCCCCAGCCGACTACATTGACGGCATGCTCAAGGCCATCGTCGGCTTTGCCCTGCCGATCGACCGCCTGATCGGCAAACGCAAACTCAGCCAAAACCGCAGCCCGGCGGATATCGCCGGCGTGCGCGAAGGCCTGGCCGCCAGCGTCGATGTGCGCGACCAGACCCTCGCCCGCTTTATTCCTCAAGGAGCCTCAGAATGAGCCAGATCGACATCCGCCCGGTTACCGCCGCCGACCACGCCGCCTGGCTGGCGCTGTGGCAAGCGTATTTGACGTTCTACAACACCGAGTTGCCGGACGCCGTTAGCCAGAGCACCTGGCAACGCCTGATCGATGGCAACGAGCCTACTCACTCGGCCCTGGCCTGGCAGGACGGCAAGGCAGTGGGCATGGTCAACTTCATCTACCACCGCTCCAACTGGAGCATCGAGAACGCCTGCTACCTGCAGGATCTGCTGGTGGTCCCGGCCCAACGCGGCACCGGCGTCGGCCGCAAGCTGATCGAATTCGTCTACACCACTGCCAAGGCTGACGGCTGCTGCAAGGTCCACTGGCTGACCCATGAGACCAATGCCACCGCGATCCAACTCTACGAACGCATCGCCGAACGCCCTGGCTTCATTCAATTTCGCAAAGGTCTTTAAGGAGCGCAGCATGACTACCTCTCTCGCCGATTGGAAAGGCGTCCCGGCACCCACGGTCCAACTGCTCGAAGGGCGTTTTATCCGCCTGGAAAAACTCGACCCGGCCCGCCATGGCGACGACCTGTTCAACGCACTGCAAGGCCCCGGTGCCGACCCCAAGCTGTGGGACTACCTGCCTTACGGCCCTTTCCCCGAGCGCAGTGCCTTCAATGACTGGCTGAACAACCATGCTGCCCACAGCGACCCGTATTTTTTCAGCGTGATCGACCGTGCGACCGGCCAGGTACAAGGCATCCTCAGCCTGATGTCCATCGTGCCCGAGCAGGGGCGCATTGAAATCGGCCACGTCACCTTCGGCGCACCGATGCAGCGCTCGCCGAAAAGTACCGAGGCCGTGTATTTGCTGGCCAAGTACGCGTTCGAGCAAGGCAACCGCCGCCTGGAATGGAAGTGCAACAACGCCAATGGCCGCTCCAAGTACGCAGCAGAGCGGTTGGGCTTCAGTTTTGAAGGGGTGTTCCGCCAACACACCGTGGTCAAGGGCAAGAACCGCGACACCGCGTGGTACTCGATCATCGACTCGGAATGGCCGAAGGTGGGCGCCGGGTTTGAGGCGTGGCTGTCGGAAGGAAATCAACGGGGTGACGGGCAGGTGAAGTCACTGGCACAGTGCCGGGGCTGAGTCTTAGGTCGTTCCCACGCCTGTGGGAACGACCACATCACAGCGTGCCGCGCGCCAAGGCATCCTGAATGCTTTCAGTCAGCAGGGTTTGCTTAAAATTTTGACCCGTCATCACGTGCTTTTAATCGCGCCGTACTAGAGACAACTCCCGCAAACCAGAGCTCGATAGCCTGACATTTATCACCCCGCCATCTCGCTAAATTCCCGGCCTCACTCATCAGAGGTTGGGACTTCATGCCTTTTACCCCTTGCAGATTCGCCCTTGTCATCGCCCTTGCCCTCAGCGCCGCCAGCCTTCAGCCCGCGCATGCGCGAGGCGATATCGAATACACGCCGTACCCGTCGCAGCCCTACGAGGCGCCGCCCGATGCCTGGTTTTACCCGCCCGAAGCCCAAGCACAGCCCCTCAACGGCCACCTCACCCGCAGGGCCACCTCGCACAATGGCCTGCAAGTGGCCAAGGTGCTGGACCCCGCGCTGATTCGGTTATTGCAGTCCGGCAGCCTGACCGCCGAGCAAGTCAAAGCCCTGGAAAAATTCGCTGCAGCGCTGGGCCAACAACCCGGCGGGATCGGTGCAGGCCTCGAGCAATTGGCCGGCAGCCAGAACGCCAACCTCGCCACGGCAACGCAGAACACCACCCAGCATCTTGGCAGCCAGCTGCTGTCGGCCCTGCGCACACTACCTGCGGACGACGATGGGAACTTGTGGGTGCAAGGCCTGGGCAACGACGGCAGCCTCGATAAGCAAGGCGGCAGCGCCGGCTTGAAGTACGACGTCAACGGACTGCTGCTGGGCGCCGACTGGGCACTGGATCATGCCTGGCGCGTTGGCGTCCTGGGCGCAAAAACCATCAGCCATTTCGATACCCAACGCTTCTCCGCCGACGTGGACAGCTGGCACCTGGGCGCGTACGCCGTGCGCCAGGACGGTCCGCTGGCCCTGCGCCTGGGGGCGATCTACAGCGACCATGCCGGGCAGAACAAACGCGACGTGAGCCTGCTTGATTACAAGGAACAGCTCAAAGGCCAATACAACGCCCAGAGCCAAACCCTGCTATCGGAGCTGGGCTATCAATTGGGCAGCGCGGATCTCAGTGTCGAGCCTTATGTCGGCCTAGGCTTCCAGCGCTATCACCGCGACCGTTTCAAGGAAACGGGTGGCCGGACTGCATTGAACGTTGGCGCACACACCCAGCAAAACCTCAGCAGCACCTTTGGCATTCGCCTGGCGACGGTGTATCGATTCGATAACCAGATCAGCCTCACGCCCCACCTCAGCACCGGCTGGAAACACCTCTACGGTGAAGTCGACAGCCAGGTGCGCCAGTCCTACCGCGCCCTGCCCGGACTGATTGAAGGCTTCACCGTCAATGGCACCGCGCTGGATCGCAACAGCCTGGACGTGCAAGCCGGCCTGGACCTCGCCGTGTCGAAACAACACACCCTTGGCCTGGCCTACAGCGCCCAGGCCGGCACAAACAGCCACAATCAAGGCCTGACGGGGCAGTGGAAAATGAGCTTCTGACCACCAAATTGCGGGCGAAAAAAAAGGGGGGCACCCGCCCCCCCGAGGATTAAACGTTAGTCTCGAAGGCTGCTATCAGCCTTCGATTTCAATCAGGATTTCGCCAGGGTTTACCCGGTCGCCCTTGGCCACGTGAACGGCGGTCACCTTGCCGGCAATGGCAGCCTGCACTTCGGTTTCCATCTTCATGGCTTCGGTAATCAGTACGGCCTGGCCAGCCTTGACCACGTCGCCTTCCTTGACCAGCACATCGACGATATTGCCCGGCATCGCCGTGCTGACATGGCCAGGCTCGGTGGCGTGCTTGCGTTTGCTGCCGCCGCTGCTGACGAATTCGTTGAGCGGTTCGAACACCACCTCTTCCGGCATGCCATCGATGGACAGGTAGAAGTGGCGCTTGCCTTCGGCCTTCACGCCGACACCGGTGATGTCGACGCGGTAGCTTTCACCATGCACGTCAATGACGAACTCGGTCGGCACACCTTCGCCACCGGCACGCGCTACGCCGCCAGCTTCAGGGATAGGCAGCAGCACTTCCGGCGCCAGGGTGCCGGCATCGCGTTCTTCGAGGAACTTGCGCCCGATGTCCGGGAACATGGCGTAGGTCAGCACGTCTTCTTCGGACTTCGCCAACGCGCCGATCTCACCGCGCAGCTTGGTCATTTCCGGCTTGAGCAGGTCGGCCGGACGCACATCGATCACGTCTTCGCTGCCAATGGCCTGGCGACGCAGTTTCTCGTTCACGGTGCCCGGCGCCTTGCCGTAGCCGCCTTGCAAGTAGAGCTTCACTTCGTTGGTGATGGTCTTGTAGCGCTCGCCGGCCAGTACGTTGAAAAACGCCTGGGTGCCGACGATTTGCGACGTCGGTGTCACCAGCGGCGGGAAGCCGAGGTCTTCACGCACACGCGGGATCTCGGCCAGCACTTCACCCATGCGGTTGAGCGCGCCCTGCTCTTTCAACTGGTTGGCCAGGTTGGAAATCATCCCGCCCGGGACCTGGTTGACTTGCACACGGGTGTCGACGGCGGTGAATTCGCTTTCGAACTGGTGGTACTTCTTGCGCACGGCGTAGAAGTACAGGCCGATCTCTTGCAGCAGCTCCAGGCTCAGGCCGGTGTCGAACTCGCTGCCTTTGAGGGCGGCGACCATCGACTCGGTACCCGGGTGGCTGGTGCCCCAGGCGAAGCTGGAGATGGCAGTATCGATATGGTCGGCACCATTTTCGATAGCCTTGAGTTGGCACATCGCGGCCAGGCCAGCCGTGTCGTGGGAGTGGATGAAGATCGGCAGGTTCTGTTCGGCTTTCAGTGCCTTGACCAGTTCGCCGGTGGCGTACGGCGTGAGCAGGCCGGCCATGTCCTTGATCGCGATCGAGTCGCACCCCATGGCTTCCAGTTGCTTGGCCTGGGCGACGAAGGCCTCGACGGTGTGCACCGGACTGGTGGTGTAGGCGATGGTGCCCTGGGCATGTTTGCCGGCGGCTTTCACCGCTTCGATGGCCACGCGCAGGTTACGCACGTCGTTCATGGCGTCGAAGATGCGGAACACGTCGATACCGTTGACAGCCGCCTTGGCCACGAACGCCTTGACCACGTCGTCACTGTAATGGCGATAGCCCAGCAAGTTCTGGCCGCGCAGCAGCATCTGCAAGCGGGTGTTGGGCAACGCGGCGCGCAGTTTGCGCAGGCGCTCCCACGGGTCTTCCTTGAGGAAGCGCACGCACGCGTCGAAGGTCGCGCCGCCCCAGACTTCCAGGGACCAGTAGCCGACTTTGTCGAGCTTGTCGCAGATCGGCAGCATGTCGTCGGTGCGCATGCGGGTGGCCAGCAACGATTGGTGGGCGTCGCGCAGGACAGTGTCTGTAACGAAGATTTTCTTAGTCATTGGTATCTCCTCATAGCGGCAAGTTTCACGCTACAAGCTGCAAGAAAAAGCCACTCTGCTTTTACTTGATGCTTGCGGCTAAAAGCTCGCAGCTGCTTCATTCATAGGCCTGCGTGGGCGGCGATGGCGGCGGCGATGGCCAGGGCCAGCTCTTCGGGTTTGCGCTTGATCGAGTAGTTGGTCAGCTCAGGGTGGCTTTCCACAAAGCTTGTATTAAATTGGCCGCTGCGGAATTCCGGATTGCGCAGGATTTCCTGGTAGTAGGCGGCAGTGGTCTTAACGCCTTGCAGGCGCATGTCGTCCAGGGCACGCAGGCCGCGGTCCATGGCTTCTTCCCAAGTCAATGCCCACACCACCAGTTTCAGGCACATGGAGTCGTAGAACGGCGGGATGGTGTAGCCGGTGTAGATCGCCGTGTCGGTACGCACACCGGGGCCGCCGGGTGCGTAATAACGGGTGATCTTGCCGAAGCTGGGCAGGAAGTTGTTCTTCGGGTCTTCGGCGTTGATGCGAAACTGCAACGCGAAGCCACGGTGCTGGATATCTTCCTGTTTCACCGACAGCGGCAGGCCCGAGGCGATGCGGATCTGCTCGCGGACGATGTCGATCCCGGTGATTTCTTCGGTGATGGTGTGTTCCACCTGCACCCGGGTGTTCATTTCCATGAAGTACACCTCGCCCTCGGCGAGCAGGAACTCCACAGTGCCAGCGTTCTCGTATCCCACGGCCTTGGCCGCGCGCACCGACAGGTCGCCGATATAGGCACGCTGTTCCGGCGTCAGTTGCGGGCTGGGGGCAATTTCGATGAGCTTCTGGTTACGCCGCTGGATCGAGCAGTCACGCTCGAACAGGTGCACCACATTGCCAAAGCTGTCACCCAGGATCTGCGCCTCGATGTGCTTGGGGTTGACGATGCACTTTTCCAGGAACACTTCCGCCGAACCGAAGGCCTTGGTGGCTTCGGAGATCACGCGGGGGAAGGCTTGCTCGAGTTCTTCACGGCTGTTGCAGCGACGGATGCCGCGCCCGCCGCCGCCGGAGGTGGCCTTGAGCATCACCGGGTAGCCGATGCGGTCGCCTTCGGTCAAGGCTTCGTGGATATCCGCGACGTTGCCTTCAGTGCCGGGTGTGACCGGCACACCGGCCTTGATCATGCTGCGGCGCGCTTCGGTCTTGTCGCCCATGCGGCGAATGACTTCAGCCGACGGGCCAATGAACTTGATCCCGCGTTCGGCGCAGATGTCTGCCAGTTCGGCGTTTTCCGACAAGAAGCCGTAGCCGGGGTGCAGCGCATCGCAGCCGGTTTCCACGGCCAGGTTCACCAGCTTGCGCGGGTTCAGGTAGCCGGCCAGGGGCTCGGCACCAATGCTGTGGGCTTCGTCGGCACGTTTGACGTGCAACGCATGGCGGTCGGCGTCGGAGTAGACCGCGACCGAGCGAATGCCCATCTCGGCGCAAGCACGCACGATTCGTACGGCAATTTCACCACGGTTGGCGATCAGGATCTTTTTTATCACTTGGAAATTCCCTTGAGCCGATTGCTGCGTTCTTCGACCCGCTGGAGCCGGGTCGGCGCGTGACCAAATGTTTCATGACAGTCGCGAGACACACACTAAGCCCGCAGAGGGATTAACAAAAATCAATAATTATTGGGTCATACATAAGTAAAGACTTATAGTTGGCCGGACGGCCTTGGGCGAAAGGATTGAGATAATGCGTAAGTCATTGATGCGTATGACATTGCGTCAACTGCAGATCTTCAATGAAGTGTGCGACTTGCGCTCCTACAGCCGCGCCGCTGAGGAAATGTCCCTCACACAGCCGGCAGTTAGCCTACAAATTCGCCAGCTGGAAGAGCTGATTGGCCAGCCGCTTTTCGATTATGTCGGTAAAAAGCTCTACATGACCGAAGCCGCCGAAGCCTTGCAGCGCGCCAGCCGCGACATTTTCGGGCGCCTGGAAAACCTCGATATGCAGCTCTCGGACATGCAGGGCTCACTGCAAGGCCAGTTGAAATTGGCCATTGAATCCAGCGCCAAGTACTTCGTGCCGCACCTGTTTGCCGCGTTCAAACGCCAGCACCCGGAAGTGCAGCTGCACCTTACGGTGGTGAACCGCGCCCAGGTGATCCGTCGGCTGTCGGACAACCGCGATGATTTGGTAATCATGTCCATGGTGCCCCAGGACATGGGCCTGGAATTCCTGCCGTTCCTCAACAACCCGATCGTTGCCGTGGCACCCCTCGACCACCCCTTGAGCCTGCAAGGCCCGCTGCGCCTGCAGGACCTGGAGCCCTACACGCTGTTGCTGCGCGAACCGGGCTCTGGCACGCGGCTGGCCTGCGAGGAGTATTTCAAGGAGAAACGCGTGCACTTCACCCAGACGGTGGAAGTGGCCTCGGCCGAAGCGCAGCGTGAATGCGTATGCGCCGGGCTGGGCGTGGCCCTGCTGACACGCCACGCGGTCAATATGGAACTGGCCACCGGCGGGCTCAAGGAGCTGCCGGTGGAAGAGCTGCCGCTGTACCGCAGTTGGTGCCTGGTGCAGGCCAAGGCCAAGCGCCTGTCACCGGTGGCCCATGCGTTCCTGGGCTTTATCCGCAGCGAACGGGTGCAGATCAGCGCGCTGGCTGAGCGCTTCGCTGGGCTGCCGCGGGTGCCTGCCAGTGGAGTTCCGGGTAATCCGTGATGCTCTGGAGCAGTTGGCGCTCCTCACAACGGTCTTCGATTGCGCGACGGAACGCCATGCGGCGCTGGTCTTCCTGCTGACGACGGGTTTTGACGGAGCTGCTGCTTTCTTCGTAGTGCCGGGCCATTTGGAGTCTCCCAATGCGAGTACGGGGAGCTCAGGATGGCCTTGGGCGATGACGGTTTGGCGGCGCGGGGGTTACAGGACGATGAATATTCCAGATAGGTCAGAGATTCAAATGTGGGAGCGGGCTCTGTGCAAAGCCCTTAGTCGTCGAGGGCTTTGACGGACTTGGGCGACAGCCGCAGGCTGCGCAAGCTGCGCTTCACGCTCTTGAGGTGGTTGACCAGGCTCGGCCCGCGCGCCATGGCCACGCCCATCGCCAGTACATCGATCACCACCAGGTGGGCGATGCGCGAGGTCAGCGGTGTGTAGATCTCGGTGTCTTCATGGACATCGATTGCCAGGTTGACCGTGGACAGTTCCGCCAACGGCGTCTGGCTCGGGCACAGGGTGATCAGCGAAGCACCGCTTTCACGCACCAGGTTGGCGGTGATCAGCAAATCTTTGGAGCGGCCCGACTGGGAAATGCAAATGGCGACGTCAGTGGGCTTCAAGGTCACCGCCGACATGGCCTGCATGTGCGGGTCACTGTAGGCCGCTGCGGTGAGCAACAGGCGGAAGAATTTGTGCTGGGCATCGGCCGCTACCGCGCCAGAAGCACCGAAACCGTAGAACTCGACGCGCTGGGCCTGGGACATGGCCGTCACGGCCTTCTGCAATTCCACCGGGTCGAGCTTCTCGCGCACTTCCATCAAGGTGTGCAGGGTGGTGTCGAAGATTTTCAGGCTGTAGTCAGCGACCGAATCGTCTTCATGGATCGCAAACTGCCCGAAGCTCGCACCGGCGGCCAGGCTTTGGGCCAACTTGAGTTTCAAATCCTGGAACCCGGAGCAACCGATGGCGCGGCAGAAGCGCACGATGGTCGGCTCACTGATGCCCACGCTGTGGGCCAGGTCGGCCATGGAACTGTGCATCACAGCCGCAGGGTCAAGCAGCACGTGATCGGCAACCTTGAGTTCCGATTTGCGTAACAGGTGGCGCGACTGGGCGATATGTTGCAACAGGTTCAAAGGGCAGGACTCTTGTTATGGGCAGGGCCAAGGATGTAGCAAGCTTGTAGTTATACTACAAGAATTGTCGTTTTGCCCGTCCGACGCATCACTAAATCGCCCTGCCCGCCTTTGAATCTAAGGGCGGCGCCGTTGTAGCCACCGGAGCGGCCTCGGTGTCACTGGGGAAAATCTGCATTTTTCCGTAACAAATCTGCCAGCCCTTCGGCCTCCATTGGCCGGCTGATCAAATAGCCCTGCACCTCGTCACAACGCTCGCCGCGCAGGAAATCCAACTGCTGCTGGTCTTCCACGCCTTCGGCCACCACCTTGAGCGCCAGCCCGTGGGCCATGGCGATGATTGCCCGGGTGATGGCGGCGTCCTCTCGCCCCTGGCCAAGCCCGCGGATGAAGGTCTGGTCGATCTTCACGTAGTCCACGGGAATGCGCTTGAGGTAACTGAGGGACGAATAGCCGGTGCCAAAATCGTCGATCGCCAGCTTCACGCCCAGATCGCGCAGTTGCTGGAAGGTGGCGATGATGTGTTCGACGCTGTCCAGCAATTGGCTTTCGGTCAGCTCCAGCTCGAGGTATTGCGGGTCCAGGCCGGTTTCTTCGAGTACCTGGCGCACCAGGCTGACCAGCTTGCCCTGGCGCAGTTGATGCACCGAGAGGTTCACCGACACACGGATCGGCGCCAGCCCCTGACGCTGCCATTCACACGCCTGCCAGCAGGCCTGGCGCAGCACGAATTCGCCCAGCGGCACGATCAGGCCAGTTTCTTCGGCAAGGCCGATAAAATCGCCCGGGGGCACCATGCCCCACTGCGGATGCTCCCAGCGGATCAACGCCTCGACAGCATTCAGTTTGCCGCTGGCCAGGCACAGCTTCGGCTGGTAGAACACTGAGAGCTGGCGGTCGTCGATGGCTTTGCGCAGGTGGTTTTCCAGCTGCAAGCGCTCCAGGGTGCTGGCTTGCAGGCTGTCGGTATAGAACTGGAAGTTATTACCGCCCAGGTGCTTGGCATGCTGCATGGCCATGTTCGACTGGCTGACCAGCGCAGAAATTTCCCTGGCGTTGTCCGGCAACAGGCTGACGCCCATCGAAGCACTGACCACCAGTTCATGCCCCTCCACCGTCACCGGCACCCGAAGCTTTGCCAGCAGACGCGTAGCGACGCGCGCCAGGCTCGACAGGTTGCCGTAGGCGTCGAACAACACGGCAAACTCATCCCCGGACAGCCGGGCAATGGTGTCGGCCTCGGGCAAGGCGTTGATCAGGCGACGCGCCATCTTCTGCAGCAATTGGTCGGCGACTTCATGACCGAGGCTGTCATTGAGCAGCTTGAAACGGTCCAGATTGATGTGCAGCAGTGCCAGGCTGCGCCCGCCCTGGCGAACCCGCTGGTGAGCCTCACGCAGCCGTTCGCGGAACAGCGAGCGGTTGGCCAGGCCGGTCAGCTCGTCGTAATGGGTAAGGTAGCGCATGCGCTCTTCGGATTCACGCCGCGCCGAGAGATCGGCGAAGAAGCCGACGATATGGCTAACTTTTCCTCGAACATCGCGCACCACGTTCAATTGCAGCCATTGCGGGTACAGCTCGCCATTCTTGCGCGTCTCCACCAACTCGCCCTGCCAGGTGCCATGGCTGAGCAACGCCTGGCGGATCACCGGGAAGTGGCGACGGGCGTCACGGCTGCTGGGCAGCTCAACCACGTTGCGACCGAGCATATCGTCGATTTCAAAGCCTGTGACGCGACTGAAGGCCTGGTTCACAGCGATCAGTTTGTAGTCTGGATCGAGGATCACAATGCCTTCGCTGGCCGCTTCAAATACGGTCGACGCCAGACGCTGCTGTTCCTCCAGGGCTTTGCCGGCGCTGATGTCGCGGCGTGTGCCGAGCATGCGCGTGACCCGGCCGCTGGCCGTACGCTCGACGGCGCGGCCTCGGTCTTCGATCCATACCCAGTGCCCATCGCCATGGCGCACGCGGTATTCCACCTGGTAGTCCTCGCTGCGGCCCTTGAGGTGTTCCACCAGGGCACGCTTGAGCAGCGGCAGGTCTTCGGGATGCAGGCGCGGCTTGAGATGGCTGAGCATCGCCGTGACGTACTCCGGTTCCAGGCCGAACAGCTCCTTGAGCTGGGTGTGGTGGACTTCGTCGGTTTGCAGGTTCCAGTCCCACAGTCCCAACTCACTGGCCTGCAGGGCCATGGCCAGGCGCGCTTCGCTTTTATTCAGGGCCAGGCTGGCCGCGTCCAGCTCCTGGCTGCGCTGCGCGACGCGGTCCTGCAGGCCGATCTGGGCGTTGCGCAGCTCTTGCTCGGCCTGACGACGCTGTTCGACTTCACGCACCAACTCCTGATTGAGTTGCTCGCTGCGCTGCTGCGCCTGTTGCAGATGCTCGATCAGCGCCTGGTTCTGGAAGCCGCGCAACAGCCCGCGCTGGATCAGGCGGTTGACCTGCCACGCCACCAGGCTCAAGGACGCCAGCAGGATCAGGCCGAGTACGCCCCAGCCACGCTGCTGTGGTTCGCCGCTCCAGAACAGATAAAGGATGGCCGGCACCAGGCACGGCAAGGCGAACGACAAAAATGCCGGCAGGCTCACGGCGTAGGCCACGCTGGCCGACAACGTCGCAGCACCGATCAGGCCAAACACCCAGGCCTGTTGCATAAAGCTGTCCACTGGCACCAGGGCGATGGCGGCGATAGCCAGGGTCAAGCCGCTGACCGCCGAGCCGAGCATGAACATGCGCCGCCACACCGGCTGGGCCTGGCGGCTGGGCATGGCCGAATCGAACGCTGCCACTTGGATCACACGCATCGCCACCAGGGCCAACAGCCAGACCAACCAGATGCTGTCCAACAGGTATTGCTGGGGGTTCCAGAGCAGCCAGGCGCAGACCAGGCCATTGACCAGCATCAACAGGGTCGGCAGCAGCGAGCCCTGGTACAGCAGGCGCGTGCGCTCGACCGCCATCTCGGTGGCGTAGTGTTTGCGAAGAACCTGTGCGGGCGCCACCGAGGGGCCGAGCAGGTCGGTGCTGAGGGTCATAGGCAGTGTTCTTATAATGGTGAGCCCGAAACGTCGACGGAGCATACACAAGCAAGCGCTTGGGCCAAACTGCTCTACGTCATAAAAACTGCACGGTCACGCAGCGCAAACTTCCGGCCCAGACGGCTTGAGCGAGACGCTGCGCGGGCTGTGGCCATTGACCGACCGGTCATCACCCTGAATGTTTTCCGTCGACCACCCAGCATTGTTATTTGCCCCACTCTCCCGTGGGCCATAGAATGCGCCGATGCGCGATGATCTCTCCCTTCTGCTGAACTCCCTCAACGATGCCCAACGCCAGGCCGTAGCGGCCCCCGTTGGCCGTCAGTTGGTCCTGGCCGGTGCTGGCTCCGGTAAAACCCGAGTGCTGGTGCACCGCATCGCCTGGTTGATCCAGGTCGAAAACGCGTCCCCCCATTCAATCCTGTCGGTGACGTTTACCAACAAGGCTGCGGCCGAGATGCGCCACCGCATCGAACAGCTCATGGGCATCAGCCCGGCCGGTATGTGGGTGGGCACCTTCCACGGCCTGGCGCACCGCCTGTTGCGAGCGCACTGGCAGGAAGCGGGCCTGAGCCAGACCTTCCAGATTCTCGACAGCGATGACCAGCAACGCCTGGTCAAGCGGGTGATCCGCGAGCTGGGCCTGGACGAACAGCGGTGGCCGGCGCGGCAGGCGCAATGGTTCATCAATGGCCAGAAAGACGAAGGCCTGCGCCCACAACATATCCAGGCCAGCGGCGATTTGTTCCTGGCCACCATGCGCAGCATTTATGAAGCCTACGAGGCGGCCTGCGTGCGCGCCGGGGTCATCGACTTCTCCGAGCTGCTGCTGCGCGCCCTCGACCTGTGGCGTGACAATCCTGGCTTGCTGGCCCATTACCAGAAACGCTTCCGGCATATCCTGGTGGACGAGTTCCAGGACACCAACGCCGTGCAGTACGCCTGGTTGCGCCTGCTGGCCAAAGGTGGCGACAGCCTGATGGTGGTGGGCGACGATGACCAGTCGATCTACGGCTGGCGTGGCGCGAAAATCGAGAACATCTACCAGTATTCCGAAGACTTCCCGGACGCGGTCACCATCCGCCTGGAGCAGAACTACCGCTCCACCGCCGGGATCCTCAAGGCTGCCAACGCCTTGATCGCCAATAACACCGGGCGCCTGGGCAAAGAGCTGTGGACCGACGGCGGCGAAGGCGAAGCCATCAACCTGTACGCCGCGTTCAACGAGCACGATGAAGCGCGCTATGTGGTGGAAACCATCGAAAGTGCGCTGAAAACCGGTCTGGCGCGCAGCGACATCGCCATCCTGTACCGTTCCAACGCCCAATCGCGGGTATTGGAAGAAGCCTTGCTGCGCGAACGTATTCCGTACCGCATCTATGGCGGCCAGCGCTTCTTCGAACGTGCCGAAATCAAGAACGCCATGGCTTACCTGCGCCTGCTGGAAGGCCGTGGCAACGATGCGGCGCTGGAGCGGGTGATCAACATCCCGGCACGGGGCATCGGCGAGAAAACCGTCGAAGCCATTCGCGACCATGCGCGCCACGCCGATGTGTCGATGTGGGAAGCCATGCGCTTGCTGATCGCCAATAAAGGCCTGACCGGCCGTGCAGCCAGTGCGTTGGGTGTGTTTGTCGAGCTGATCGAGAACCTGGCCGCCAAGTGCGCGGAAATGCCCCTGCACCTGATGACCCAGACCGTGATCGAACAGTCGGGGCTGATCGCCTACCACGAAGCGGAAAAAGGCGAGAAAGGCCAGGCCCGGGTAGAAAACCTTGAGGAACTGGTCAGCGCTGCTCGTGCGTTCGAGAACACCGAGGAAGACGAAGAACTCACCCCGCTCGCCGCATTCCTCGGCCATGCGTCGCTGGAAGCCGGGGATACCCAGGCCGACGAGCACGAAGACAGCATCCAACTGATGACCTTGCACAGCGCCAAGGGCCTGGAGTTCCCGTACGTGTTCCTGGTGGGCATGGAAGAAGGCCTGTTCCCGCACAAGATGAGCCTGGAAGAGCCCGGCCGTCTTGAGGAAGAGCGCCGCCTGGCCTACGTGGGCATCACCCGCGCGATGCAGAACCTGGTGATGACCTACGCAGAAACCCGACGCCTGTATGGCAGCGAGACCTACAACAAGGTGTCGCGCTTCGTACGTGAAGTGCCGAAGGGGCTGATCCAGGAAGTGCGCCTGTCCAACAGCGTCAGCCGCCCGTTCGGCGGGGGCCAGCAGCAGAACTCCAGCAGCATGTTTGCCGGTTCAGAGATTCCGGAAACCCAATTCAGCCTTGGCCAGCAGGTCAGGCACTCTGTATTCGGCGAAGGCGTGATCCTCAACTTCGAAGGGGCCGGCGCCCAGGCGCGGGTGCAGGTGAATTTCGCCGAAGGCAGCAAGTGGCTGATGATGGGTTACGCGAAGCTTGAAGCCATCTGAAACACTGCACGCTCACTGCAGGAGCCCGGCTTGCCGGCGATGGCGGTCTTAACGTCGCTGTCGCCGCGTCGCGACGACCCGACAAGCCGGGCGCCTACCCCGTGAAGAATCCTGTCCCTCCCTTGTTTTTTATCCGTCCGGGCCAATATCTGTAATTAGTCCTACAGACCCTTCGGAACTGGTCTTACGCAAAAGCCCGAAACATTATGCCGCTAGCCACTATCACTACACCTGTGCAACATGGCGCGCGTGCAATCCACAAATGGGAATTCCCTTTATGAAACGTTTTCTTAGCATCGCCATGGCGTTGTGCATCGGCCTGACGATGAGCATCGACGCCAACGCCAAGCGCTTTGGTGGCGGCAAAAGCATGGGCTCGGCACCGACTCACCAGACGAGCCAAATGGCCCCATCCGCCGGTGCCGGCGGTGCTGCGGCCACCGCAGGCGCAGCCGGTGCTGCAGGCGCCGCTGCCAAGGCTGGCGGTGCTTCGCGCTGGTTGGGCCCTCTGGCCGGTATCGCAGCCGGTGGCCTGCTCGCTTCCATGTTCATGGGCGACGGCTTCCAGGGCATGCAGATCTTCGACATCCTGATCATGGCGGTCATCGCCTTCCTGATCTTCCGCTTTATCGCCGCCCGTCGCCGCAAGCAGCAGGAGCAATTGGCTCCAGCCGGCGCGCCAATGCAGCGTGAAGTGTTCGAGCAAAAACCAGCCATGGGTTCGATTTTCGGTGGCTCGGCAGCACCTGCCGCAGCCCGCCCGGTGATCAATGCGCCGGCCTGGTTCAACGAAGAACGTTTCGTCGAAGCGGCCCGCAGCCACTTCCAGTCCCTGCAGCAGCACTGGGATGCCAACGAAATGGACAAGATCTCCGAGTTCGTGACCCCGCAACTGCTGGAGTTCCTCAAGCGCGAACGCGCCGACCTAGGCGACGGCTTCCAGTCGACCTACATCGAAGACCTGCGCGTACAACTGGAAGGCGTGGATGATCGCGCCGACAAGACCATCGCCACGCTGACGTTCAGCGGTGTGTCGAAGACCTCGCGTTTCGACCAGGGCGAAGTGTTCAGCGAAAGCTGGAACATGGAACGTGCCCAGGGTGACAACCAGCCTTGGCTGGTCGCCGGTATCCGCCAGAACGGCTAATCCCTGCACGCCTGCAAGCAGATACAAAAAACCCCGGACCTGTCCGGGGTTTTCTATTTCACGGTTGCACTTATAGCGAGCTACTGTATAAAACGCCCCTATAAACCGCGCCATCTAGCAAGAGGATCCCGGCCGTGGAAGAAATCATCGAACAATTGCGTGAAGCCAATGAACCGGTCCCGGTTCCTCTGGAGCTGCCTGACGAAGATTTGCTGGTGGAGATCGAGGAACAACTGTTCATCGACATCCCGTTTGTCTTCCGTGAATTCCTGCTGACCGTCAGCGACGTGGTGTACGGCAGCCTGGAGCCGGTGACCGTCACCGACCCGCAGTCCCACACCTACCTGCCGGACGTTGCAGCCAACGCCTGGGACGCCGGTGTTGATCGCAGCCTGATCCCGATCTGCCAGGACGGCGACGACTACTACTGCGTCGAAGAAGACGGCACCGTGGTGCTGTGGTCCGGCGAAGAAGAAATCGTCACCGAAGAAACCTGGGAATCGGTGTGGCACTGGGCGCGGGATGTCTGGCTGGAAAGCTGATAGCACTGCGGTCCTGTAGGCGCCGGCTTGGCGAATCTTCGCGCTGCGGCGATGGCATCGTCGCAGTGCATCAGATGCACCGCTTCGCCTGAATCGCCGGCAAGCCAGCGCCTATAAGGAAATCAGTGCTCCTGCGTATCCTTGTGGTTATCCAGCGTTTCCAGCAAGGCGACCTGCATCCGTGTATGCACACGGATGAACCACCGCCACAATACGGCCGCTACCGCCGCCGTCACCACGGCGATCAGCACCAGCAACTTGTTGGTCGGCAGGATACTGGCCGACAAGGCTGCCAATAGCAGAAAGATCATCAGCAGCGAGAGGATCGGGATCAGTTCCGCGATCACCCGCCGCACACGCTGGGTATGCCGCCCGGCCATTTCCGGCTTCACGCTCATCTCCGCCAGCAGCATCGACAGCGCCTTGAGCTTGCGGTACGCCGCAATCAGGAATGGCAGCGACAACAGCAACGCCCCGCCCCAGATCAACGCCTTCTGCCAGCTTGGATCGCTGATCCAGCCTTCCAGGTACCCACCAATACGCGCCGCGAAAAAGCTGCCGGCAAAGAAGATCGCGATCACCAGCGCCAGGTTGACGCCTACCTGCAGAATGATCTTGCGGATCATCGACGCCAGCATCGCACCCTCGCCCTGTGGCTGAATGCTGCGCAGCCATTCGCCGTACATCCCGAACACTCGGCTCATGCGCTTGGGCATGACCGCCGCGATCTTCAATGACAACGGATCGGCGCCACGGATCAGGTACGGCGTGAGCAATGTGGTAATCGCCGACACCGCCACGGCTACGGGATAGAGGAAATCGCTGGTCACCTGCAACGTCATCCCCAACGCCGCGATGATGAAGGAAAACTCACCAATTTGTGACAGCCCCATGCCCACACGCAGCGAGGTGCGGCCATCATTGCCGGCGATAAACGCGCCCAGGCCGCAGGACAACATCTTGCCCAGCACCACTGCGACGGTGATCACTGCAATCGGCCAGGCATATTGCAGCAGGATCTGCGGGTCGATCATCAAGCCGATCGCCACAAAGAAGATGGCGCTGAACATGTCGCGAACCGGCTCGATCAGGCGCTCGATCTTAATCAACTGACGGGACTCGGCCATGATCGCGCCGATCAGGAAGGCACCGAGTACCATGCTGTATTCCAGCTTGACCACCAGCAGGCAGAAACCGAAACACAGGCCCAGTACGGTGATCAGGAGCATTTCATTGCTTTCGAACTTGGCCACATAGGCCAGCAGTCGCGGCACCAGCAAGATACCGATGACCAGCGCAACGATCATGAACAGCGAGAGCTTGCCGACCGTGGAAAATACCTCGCCGGAGCTGACCGTGCCGCTCACGGCGATGCTCGACAGCAAGGCGATGATGCCGATGCCGAGGATGTCCTCGACGATCAGCACACCGAAAATCAATTGGGCGAAGCGCTGGTTCTTCATCTTCAGGTCGTTGAGCGCCTTGACGATGATGGTGGTGGAGGAGATCGCCAGGATCGCGCCGAGGAACAGCGAATCCATGGTATTCCAGTCGAACCAGCGGCCGATCTCGTAGCCGATCCAGATCATCAGGATGATTTCCAGGAAGGCCGCGATAAACGCCGTGGCGCCGACCTTGAACAGTTTGCGCAGGCTGAACTCCAGGCCCAGGCAGAACATCAGGAAGATCACCCCCAGCTCGGCGAGGGTCTTGATGGTGTCTTCGTCGTGGATCAGGCCGAACGGTGGGGTGTGGGGGCCGATGATGAACCCCGCGACGATGTAGCCCAGCACCACCGGCTGCTTGAGGCGGTGAAACAGGATGGTGACAACCCCTGCCACCAACATGATCACGGCCAGGTCCTGGATAAAGCTGATGGCGTGCATGGCGAGGGGCTCCTTGAAAGTACTGGCACTTCTCCCACTTCCACCCGCGCCTTTGAACCGTTGCAAAGTGCGGAAGGAAAAGTCTGCCTTGATCGTAAGAAATGCCCTGACACGGGCTTTTGAAGGTTAACACCGCGACTTCCAGCAGAAAGCCGGTGCAATATATGGAAACAGATCGGTGCACGCGTGACGGCAAGCCGCCCACTGGCGTCCCGTTATGGATGGCGCTGCAAAGATTCCAGCACCCGTAGAGGTGCCCCCCAACCAATGCCTACAACCCGTGAGTGTGCTATGGAACCCGGAAACGCCCAGCTGTCGATGACGGTATTGATGACCCCTGATATGGCCAACTTCTCAGGCAATGTCCACGGCGGCACCCTGCTCAAGTACCTCGACGAAGTGGCCTACGCCTGCGCAAGCCGTTATGCCGGCCGCTACGTCGTGACGTTGTCGGTAGACCAGGTGATTTTTCGCGAGCCGATCCATGTTGGCGAGCTGGTGACGTTCCTCGCATCGGTCAACTACACCGGCAACACCTCGATGGAGGTGGGCATCAAGGTGGTGACCGAGAACATCCGCGAGCGCTCGGTGCGCCACACCAACAGCTGCTTCTTCACCATGGTCGCCGTGGACGACCAGCGCAAGCCGGCCGCCGTGCCACCGCTGCAGCCGCACAACAGCGAAGACAAGCGCCGGTTCGTGCAGGCCCAGCAGCGCCGGCAGATCCGCCAGGAGCTGGAAAAGCGCTATCAGGAAATCAAGGCAGACGCGCCGTAAGCCATGCCCCCCGTGTAGGCGCGAGCAAGCCCGCGCCTACAACCTCCAGCACCCATCGTAGTGGGCACACACATCAAAGCGCTGATCCAACTGGCTCATGCGCTCCAGGTGATGGTTCACGATGTCCACCATCACGGCTTTGCTGGTGTTCTTGTAGTACTGCGCCATCAATTTGTCGTTGGCCTTGACGCGCTCGACGACAACGGCGTCCGTCGGGTTCTGCCATTGCTCCAGAATCGCATCTTCGGTGCCGCTCAGGCGCATGCGGTAGACCCGCTCATAAAGCTCCAGCGTACGCGCCTTGCGGCCGGCCATTTCCTCGTTCACCCGTGCATAGTTCTGACGGAACTCAACCCAGTAGGCCTCAGGTGGAGTGAAGGTGCCAAATTTCGCCTTGCGCTCGGCGATCGCCTCTTCAGTGGCTTGCGGGCGTTGCGCGGTGTCGGGCTCCATCAACGTGATGAGCTGCATATGGGTTTCAACGATCGCGTTGATCAATGCGGTACGGTGAGGCGTAGCCGGGATCACCTTGCCGAATATCGGGCTCTTGCCCGCGCAAGACGGCATGCCGTTCTCGAATATCGGCTGGGGAATGCGCACATCCTTGCCCTGCGCACGCGTCAGACGCTGAAGCGAGGTCGTGCACATGCCCCGTTCCATATCGAAGGTCACTTCATACTCTTCCCCGGCCTTTGGCGTGATGCTCATGGATTTGCCGCAGACATAGCTTCCGCCATTGGTGTTGATCATCAGCATGGTTTCTTTGCCGGGTGCCAGCTTGAACTCCAGCAGGCCCCTCGCCTTGGCCGGCGGGGGCACGGACATGCCGACACGTCGGCGGGTATCGACCAGGAAAATATTGTTGAGCATGCCAGTGGTCTGGCCCATGCAGTGCTCAGCGTCGTAGACGTCGATGGTGGTATTGGAGGTATTAGAGATGAAGCGCAGTTTGGCGGCATCAGCCTCGGTGGCGTCAGGGTAAGTACCGTTCACACTGCAACCGGCCAGCAACGATGTCAGCACCAGGGCGGTTAGCACCCTTGGCGAGGGGAATACGGGGGACATGGATCTTCCTTGAAAAGCACGGGGGACTAAGAAGCGTCCGATAGTAACGGACGCCCTTTGCCTGGCTCAATCAAGAATATTCCTACAGCTCGATCGGTGTGGCTTCAAAACGCACGCGAGGATGGGCAATGCGATCCTGGGCGCGCACCAGCTCCAGCTCGTAACTGGCACAGGCCTGGGTTTCCAGCAGCACTTCATGGACCGCGGCGGCAGTGAACTCAAAGGCCGCCAGCAGGCTGTCGCCCAGCAACACCCGCGCCAGGAACAGGCCCGAGGTCAAATCGCCAACGCCCACGGGCTGGCGCGGAAACGCCAGCAGTGGACGACGCAAATGCCAGCTGCCTTCGGCGGTCACCAACAGCATCTCGAAACCGTCCGGCAGCTTGCCCGGATAATCCAAGTGCTTGACCAACACCGCCTTCGGCCCGCGCGCCAGCAATGCCTTGGCCATGGCCAGGCAATCGAACAGCGACTGCGGTTTGCGCCCGGCAAAGCTGTCCAGTTCCAGCTGGTTGGGGCACAGGAAGTCAGCCATGGCCGCGGCTTCGTCCAGCAGGAAATCGCTGACCTCCTGAGGCACGATGCAGCCCTTTTCCGGGTGGCCCATCACCGGGTCGCACAAATACAGGGCCTTGGGGTTGATGGCCTTGATCCGCGCAACCCCCGTCAGGATCGCCCGGCCCTGATCCGCACTGCCCAGGTAGCCGGACAGAATCGCATCGCAGTTGCCCAACTCGCCGATGGCGGCAATACCTTCCACCAGCGCCGGAATCTGCTGCGGCGCCAACACTTCGCCCGCCCACTGGCCATACTGGGTGTGGTTGGAGAATTGCACCGTGTTCAGCGGCCAGACGTTCACCCCGACCCGCTGCATGGGGAACACGGCGGCGCTGTTTCCGGCGTGGCCAAAGACCACATGAGACTGGATCGCAAGCAAATGAGGTGTGCGTTTCATGCAGAGGATTTCCGTAGAGCCGTTGAAATTCTGGCCGCGCAGTATGCGACTAAACACAGCCTGTACGACAGGCCGGCGACGCAGTTAAGCTGCTCTCACTTTGTTGGAGTTCATCGCATGCTCACCCTGGGAAACATCTTCGTGTTGATGCTGCTGGCCACCGGCGCCGCCTGGGTGTGGCACAACCACGGCCTGCGCGAACGCGCGCTGGAGCGGGTCAAGCAGCATTGCGCCAAGCTCGACATCGAACTCCTTGACGGCGCGGTCGCGCTCAAGCGCATCGGTTTTGTGAAGGATGCCAACGGTCGGCGACGCCTGGCACGTATCTACAACTTTGAATTCACCGTGACCGGCGAAACCCGCCATCCGGGGACCATCACCCAATTCGGTGCCCACAGTGCGCAGATCGAACTGGCGCCCTACCCGTTCGAGATCAAGACGCCACTGCCCAGCGCCGAAGTGATCGAGCTGAGCCAGTGGCGTCAGGACCACGGCACCAAGAACCGTCAGTGACGGCAGGCTGCCAGGGCGGCCTGCAACGCGGTCACATCCTGTGGTTCGCTGAAAATCAATTCGATACGTGAGTCACGCCGCCACTCGCTGGGCTGCCAGGCGAGCGCACTGTTGTCCACCGCGTTGGCCGAAACCCAGCCTTCGGCACTGTGGATAACCAGCTTGGCGCGGCGCCACCCAAGGCTTGTCAGCCAACGCTGCAGGCGTTGCGCATCGAATTGCAGGCTTGGGTGCCAGCGCCAGCCGATGCTCCAGCTGCCCTCTTGGGCCTGGCTCAGGCAGATCGGTTGCGCCGGATCGCTCCAGATCGCTGGCATCTGCGCCAAACCCCTGGGCACATCGACGTTATCCACAGCCGCTGCCGCCTGCGCATTCAGGCCTGGCAACTGCTCCAGAGGCACTTGAGCCTGGCGCGTCCAGTACAGCGGGCAGTCGGGTAACTGCTGTTCAATCGCTCGGCGCTGTGCAGCGTCCAGCGCTTCCTCCTTGTTCAATACCAGCAGCCCGGCGCTCGTTAGGGCTTCTTGCTGCGCTGCTGGCAACGGTTTGCCCGCCGCCAGCGCCTGGGCATCCAGCACCAGCACACAGGGCTGCACCGCCAGCACGTTCTGCCACGGCGCCTCGCGCAGTTGCTTGAGCAATTGCGCCGGATGACCCAGGCCCGACGGTTCGATAAACAGCCGGTCGGGCTTGGCCTTACGCAACAGACGACCCAGTCCTACCTGAAACGGCGCGCCATTCACGCAGCACAGACAGCCTCCAGCGACTTCGCCCAGGGCGATGCCGTCGTCATCCTGTGTGAGCAAGGCAGCGTCCAGGCCGATCTGCCCGAACTCGTTGATCAGTACGGCCCAGCGCTCGTTGGCCGGGCGCTGGGCGAGCAGGTGCTTGATGAGGCTGGTCTTGCCGGCCCCTAAGGGGCCGGCAATCACGTGAGTGGGAATGTTCTGCAGCATGAGGGGCATCGTTCGGACCATGTAGAGCGTTTGATCCTACGCGGTTATGCGAGCCAATCCAGCGTCAGGATCAAGCGACGCTCGTCGGCCTTGAGTGCCGGCGAACGGTGAACCAGGCCGTGGCCTTCATTGCCTTGCCACTGGGTGCCCTTGAGCAGGGCGACTTCGCCGCAGTGAAGCTGTTCGATACGGTCGGTGGGTTCGGCATCCGGCTGGCCCAGCTGGCGACGGTCCATCACACCTTCACGCAACCACTGGCTGCCGATACCGGCATAGGTGGTGATCAGCCGCACCGGCACATGGTCGACGTGAAACCGTGGGCACATGGCTTTATCCAACAAGCGCAAGCGCACCCCGATGCGCTTGGCACCCAGCAAACAGGCGAATGCGCTGACCAGCCAGGACACATCGGCGATAAAGCCTTCGTAACCTTCAAGGTCACGGCAGCTGGACGCCAACCCGTGCAAATCGGGAACGGCGTCTTCGTTGCTCAGCTCGATCACCCTGGCATCGGCCAGCGGCTCGTCAAGCGCCACCAGCAAGGCGCCGAACTCGGCGATGTGCAGGGGCAACTGGCGCTGCCACACCGCCAGGTTGACGCCGTCTTCGAGGATCTCGGAGAGCGCCAGTGGGGTTTCACCGCGGGTCTGGCGAATCACGGGGCGCAGGGGAATAACCGGGGCCAGCATCAGGCGGCTGCCTCCTCATACCAGGGGCCAAAAGGATCGGCCAGCAGGCGCCAACCGTCGACGCCCAGAGCCATTTCTTCATCATTGAGCAAGCAGGCGTCCAATTCGACGCGCAGTTGGGTGAAGTCGATGTTCTGCCCGATGAACACCAGTTCCTGGCGACAATCACCGGTGCTCAATTGCCAGTTGCCCATGATCGCCGCGACGTTTTCTTCGTCCTGGGGCCACTGGCTCTTGGGCACGAAACGCCACCAGCGACCGGCGAACCCATGGCGCATCAAGCCGCCGGCCTGGGACCAACTGCCCGCATCCTGGGGCTTGCTGGCCAGCCAGAAAAAACCCTTGGAGCGCAGCAGTTTGCCGTTGACCCACGGGCGGTCGATAAAGTCGAAGAAGCGCTGCGGATGAAAGGGACGGCGCGCACGGTAAGCACTGGAGGCGATGCCGTACTCGTCGGTTTCCGGCACATGTTCACCGCGTAATTCCTGTAACCAGCCCGGGGCTTGCGCGGCGCGTTCAAAGTCGAAACGGTTGGTGTTGAGGATCTTGTCCAGTGGCACTTCGCCCATGACCATCGGGATGATTTCTGCCTGGGCATTCAGGCGCTCGAGGATCGCTATCAGTTCTTCGCGTTCACGGCTGCTGATCAGGTCGATCTTGCTGATCAGGATCACGTCAGCGAACTCGACCTGCTCGATCAACAGATCGGTGATGGAGCGCTCATCTTCTTCACCGAGGGTTTCACCGCGCGAGGCCAGGCTTTCGGCGGCCTGGTAGTCGAGCAGGAAGTTCATGCCATCGACCACCGTGACCATGGTGTCCAGGCGCGCGATGTCGGCCAGGCTTTGCTCGTCTTCGTCACGAAAGGTGAAGGTTTCGGCGACCGGCAAGGGTTCGGAAATGCCGGTGGACTCGATCAACAGGTAATCGAACCGCCCTTCCTTGGCGAGCTTTGCGACTTCCTCCAGCAAGTCTTCACGCAAGGTGCAGCAGATGCAGCCGTTGCTCATCTCCACCAGCTTTTCTTCGGCGCGGTTGAGGGTGACGTCACGCTGGACTTCGCTGCCGTCGATGTTGATTTCGCTCATGTCGTTGACGATCACCGCGACCCGCAGGTTTTCGCGGTTGCGCAGGACGTAATTGAGCAGTGTGCTTTTACCGGCGCCGAGAAAGCCGGACAACACGGTAACGGGGAGACGATTGGGCATCAGGTATTCCTCATCAGGGTTGGCCGGTCAAATCGCCCGTTTATGGCGTTCGCGCAGCTCTTCACGTTCTTTGGCTTCGATACACAGGGTGGCGGTGGGCCTTAATAGCAAGCGTTGCAGGCCGATCGGGTCGCCGGTTTCGCGGCACCAGCCGTATTCGCCACGGGCGAGCAATTCGAGGGCATCGTCGATCTTGTCCAGCAGCTTCTTTTCCCGTTCAAGCAGGCGCAGTTGCCATTGGCGCTGTTCTTCGGCGCTGCCCACATCGGCCGGGTCGCTGTTGGTTTCCTGCTCACGCAGCACCAGGAACTCGGCGTCGATACGCTCTTGCAGTTCATGGCGATGGGTCAGCAGCAACGCACGGAAGAACCCTTGCTGGGCTTCATTCATGTAGTCGGCAGGCGGCTGGGCCAGGAGGTCTTGTTCGGTCATGGGGAGCGGTTCACGGGTCAGGCTGTGCTTTAATGTTATAGTATAACAATGCAAATAAGCCAATCCCCTCTTGCTCACCTCGACGAAGGGCGTAATCCTTGAAAACCTCCCTGCCGCGAGAAACCCCATGAAATACCTGGTGTGCGCCCTGCTATTGCTTGCGACAGGATCCGCCTGCGCCCAAGCGCCGAGCCTGCTGGCCAACTGCACGCGCAGCGCCAACCTGCTCGCTTGCGTCGACCCATTGGGCAATGCCTACAGCGTCGCCACGGTCGGCGGTACCACGTATTTGCGCGGGTATGAGGTGATCGGCAATCGCTATTGGGCACAGACCAACAGCCGCTACGGGCAACTGACGTTCTTCACCGGGTTGGCGTCGGACGGTGAGGCGTGGGTGGGCTACACGCGGCGTGTGGGCTGGACCACCCTCAACCGGTTCTCCAGTTCGGGTGGCACCAGCGCCAGATTCACCTGCAGCCGCCTCACTGGCTGTTAGACCTGACTGTTCTTCTGTTCCTGAACCCACGCCATGTAGCTGTTCATCGGTGGGTTCTTCTGGAAGTATTTTTTCAGGCCTTCGAACAGGCCGTCGGCAACCGCTTGCTGATGACGCGCGGTGACCAGGCGCGCACTGTCACGCGCATTGGAGATAAACCCGGTTTCCACCAGGATCGACGGCACGTCCGGTGACTTGAGCACCGCGAACCCGGCCTGTTCCACGCGTTTCTGATGCAGGCTGGTGATGCCTTCCAGGCTACCCAGGATCGAGTTGCCCAGTTGCAGGCTGGAGGCGATGGTGGCGTTCATCGACATATCCAGAATCACCCCCGCCAGCATCGGGTCCTTATCCTTCAGATTGAGCAGGCTGGTGGCGCCAAGCAGATCGGCGCCGTTTTCCCGTTGTGCCATGAAGCGTGCGGTAGCCGACGTCGCGCCGCCTTCGGACAAGGCATACACCGAAGCGCCCGACGCGGTGATCCGTGGTGCCGCATCCGCATGCACCGAGATAAACATATCGGCATTGTGCTTGTGGGCGATCTCCACCCGTTTACGCAGCGGTACGAAGAAGTCGTCGTTGCGCACCAACTTCACGTCAAAGCCCTTCTCGCGCTTCAGGCGCTTGGCCAGCAGCTGGGCAATGGACAACACCACGTCTTTTTCGCGCTGGCCCTTGGAACCGACCGCGCCTGGGTCCTTGCCGCCGTGACCGGGATCGACCACCACAATGATGTCGCGTTTGGGATGCGCCTTATCCACCAGCGGCTTGGGCTCAGGCGTAATTTGGCGAGGCACCTGGGTGGCGCTGGTCAGGTCCAGCACCAGGCGATGCCCCTGGCCATCCTGGGGAGGCAATAAAAAGCTGTTGAGCTGCATCGGCGCGGCCAGGTCCAGCACGATGCGCGTATCGCCTTGACCAAAATGCCCTGAGCGGATCGACGTGATTCCGCTGTTCGTCAACGCCAGCTGAGAAAAGTCGCCACTGAGGCCGGCGCCGCTCAGGTCGATGATCAAGCGTTCCGGCGCGCTCAGGGTGAAGGTCTTGTACTGCACCGGGCCACTGAGGTCGAACACCAGCCGCAGCTTGTCGTCCGAGCGCCATAGGCGGGCATTGCGTATCTGTGTGGCGCGGGCTGCAAACGGCAACGTGAAAAGAGGGCTGGCCAGAAGCAGGTTAAGGAGCTGACGTCTGTGCATGAAAAATACCGCGAATGAAGGAGCGTCCCTACTCGACATGACTGAAAAAAGGCTGGAGCAGAAAAATCATCGTCGACTCAATAGTTATAATATAACATGTCTTTTTATTTCCAACGATGGACCTGCTCATGAATGCGCTGACTCTGCCGGATATCGCCGCGCAGGCTTCACGCCAAGCCTTGCCACTCGACTGGGTGGGCATGTGCGGCATCGCCCTGCCCATTCTCATCGACGGCCAACGCCTCGCCGCCACCGCCGATGCCGGGGTAAGCCTGAACGACGGGACTGCCCGTGGCATTCACATGTCACGCCTGTACCTGGCGCTGGAGATGCTCGACCAGCAAGCACTTACGCCTGCACTTCTGCGTAATTTACTGCAGCGTTTTCTCGACAGTCATGAAGGTTTATCTAATAACGCCTACCTGCGTATCCACACCGATGTGCTGCTCAAACGCCCTGCGCTGGTCAGCCCGCTGGCCGGTTGGAAGGGCTACCCGGTAAGCATCGAAGCGCGTCTGGAAAACCAGATGTTCCACGTGGAACTAAAAATTGACGTTGCTTATTCCTCAACCTGCCCTTGCTCCGCTGCCCTCGCCAGGCAGTTGATTCAGCAGCAGTTTCTCCAGGACTTCGCCAACACGCCGCTGCAGCATGAAGACGTGTTGACCTGGCTCGGCAGCGCCAGCGGCATCGTCGCCACGCCTCACAGCCAGCGCAGCAGCGCGCAATTACTGATCCAATTGGACGGCGACCAATCCGGCCTGCCCATCACCGATCTGATCGATGACGTTGAAGCCGCTCTCGGCACCGCCGTACAAACCGCCGTGAAACGCGCAGACGAACAAGCCTTCGCCCTGGCCAACGGGCAGAACCTGATGTTCTGCGAAGACGCCGCGCGCCGCCTTAACCTCGCCTTGAAACGCTCGGACGCCGTCAAAGCCTTCCACCTCAAAGTGATCCACGCCGAAAGCCTGCACGCGCACGATGCCGTGGCTGAAAGCCGCTGGACGAGAAACCCTGCATGATCACCTGCACCGCATTGCGTTGGGGCGCCCCAGGCCAGCCGCTGACGCCAGCCATCGATCTCAAGCTGGAAAAAGGCAGCCTCACCGGCATCATCGGCGCCAACGGCACGGGTAAGAGCAGCCTGCTCAAAGTCATCGCCGGCCTGCAAAAGCCGCTGGCGGGCAAGGTCACGGTTGAGGTTCCACGGCGTGGCGGCCTATCGTTTCTGCCCCAGCAGCAACACCTGGACCGCCAGTTCCCCATCAGCCTGCAAGAACTGGTCGCCGCTGGCTTCTGGGGTACCCAACGCTCCCCGCAACAACGCAGCCAGCACTTAGAAGCGGTACTGGAAGACTGGTGCCTCAGCGGCCTGGAGCACCGCCCATTGATGGCGTTGTCCGGTGGCGAACTGCAACGCGCCCTGCTCGCCCGCATGAGCCTGGCCGAAGCGCCGGTGCTGCTGCTCGACGAGCCCCACGCCGCCCTCGATGAAGAAGGCCAGGCGCTATGCTGGAAGCATATTCATGCCTGGCACGAGCAGGGCCGCACGCTGATCGTGGTCTGCCATGACCTCGCGTCGGTTCGCCACCACACCCAGCAAGTGGTGCAGATCAAAAGCACCGGCTGCCTATTCGGCCCGAGCAAAGAGCTGATCCGCCCGCAGCCTCACATGCAGGTGGCCTGATGCACTTGGCCGGCCACCTGTGGGCCCCCTTCCTCGACTTCGTCTTCATGCGCCGCGCCCTGATTGGCGGCCTGGTCCTCGCCTGCAGCACTGCGCCGCTGGGGGTGTTTCTGATCCTGCGGCGCATGAGCCTGATCGGTGATGCGGTGGCCCACGGCATCCTGCCCGGAGCGGCCCTCGGCTTCTGGTTCGCCGGCCTAAGCCTGCCCGCCCTGACCATCGGCGGCCTCGGTGCAGGCCTGAGCATGGCCGGCCTGTCCGCCTGGATCACCCGTCGCACCGGCCTGCGCGAAGACGCCAGCCTCGCCGCCATCTACCCCATCTCCCTCGCCGCCGGCGTACTGATCCTTGGCCTCGCCGGCAAACGCCTGGACTTGCTCCACCTGCTGTTCGGTTCCGCCCTGGCTGTCGACGAAACCACCCTCACCGGCATGCTCTGGGTCTCCAGTTTCAGCCTGATCGCCATGGCCGTGATCTACAAACCGCTGCTGCTGGACACCCTCGACCCACTGTTCCTGCAGACCGTCAGCCGCCTCGGCCCGTTGGCTCATGGGTTGTTCCTGACCCTGGTGGTGCTGAACCTGGTGATTGGCTTCCAGGCGATCGGCGCGTTGATGGTGGTGGGGTTGATGATGTTGCCGGCCATTGCCTCACGTTTCTGGAGCCGGCGCCTGCCGGTGCTGATCGCGGTATCGGCGGTGCTGGGATGCCTGTCGGTATGGCTGGGGTTGTTGCTGTCGTTCTACTACTCGCTGCCCAGCGGCCCGGCCATCGTGCTGGTGGCGGGCGCGGGGTATCTGCTGTCCGTGGTCTTCGGTCCGGTGCACGGTTTGCTGCGCCGCCCGCCTTTGCTTACATCCCAATGAGGTGCTTCCCGATGCGCGCTCTACTCGTGCTGTTCAGTCTCGTCTTGTCGCTCTCGACGGCTCAGGCCGCAGACAAGCTCCAGGTGGTTACCAGCTTCAGTATTCTCGATGACATCACCCACCAGATCGGCGGCGATCACATCCAGATCAGCAACATGGTCGGCCCCGACGCCGACGCCCATACCTACGAGCCAACACCCGACGACGCCAAGGCGCTGCTCAAGGCCAAGGTGATCATCAAGAATGGCCTGGGCTTCGAGCCATGGCTGGACCGCCTGGTAACCAGCACCGAAACCAAGGCCACGGTGGTCACTGCCAGCAAAGGCGTGATCTCCCACACCATGGAAGAAGACGGCGAAACCATTCCCGACCCACATGCCTGGCACAACCTGGCCAACGCCGAAATCTACGTGAACAACATCACCAAGGCGCTGGTGGCCGCCGACCCGGCCAACAAGGCTGATTACCTGCGCAACAGCCAGGCCTACCTCAAGGAAATCTACCGTCTGCTTGCGCAGGCCAAGAGCAAGTTCGGCGCGCTGCCACCGGGCAACCGCCGCATCGTCACCTCCCATGACGCCTTTGGTTACCTGGGCCAGGCCTATGGCATCGAGTTCCTCGCGCCACAAGGCCTGTCCACCGAGCGTGAGCCGTCCGCCGCCGAAGTCGCCGCCCTGATCACCCAGATCCGCAAAGACAAAGTCAAAGCCGTGTTCATGGAAAACATCAAGGACTCGCGCCTGCTCAAGCAGATCGCTGATGAAAGCGGCGCGCAGATTGGCGGCACGCTGTATTCCGACGCCCTCGCCGCAGAAGGCCCGGCCAGCACGTTTACCGGACTGTTCGAATACAACCTCAACACCCTGTGCGCGGCCCTGGGCAAGCCATGAGCCTGAGCATGCTCGACCTGGAAGGAGCTGCCGTCGGCAGCCGCTTTCCACTCGAACACGTCCTGGACGCGCTGCCCTGGAACAGCGCTGGACTGATCGCCGCCATTGCCCAGCAACACCGCAGCGGCGAGGTACTGATGCTGGCCTGGATGAACCGCCAGGCCCTCAAGGAAACCCTGGCCACCGGGCAAGTCTGCTACTGGTCGCGCTCGCGCCAGCAGTTGTGGCGCAAGGGCGAGAGCTCGGGCAACGGGCAGCAGTTGATCGAGGCACGACTCGATTGCGACGGCGACGCCGTACTGCTGATCGTCGACCAACAAGGCCCGGCCTGCCACACCGGTCGACCGACCTGCTTCTACAACGCTATCGATGGCGACTACGTTCACATCCTCACGGAGCCCTGCGCATGATCCGCAAGAACCCTTCCGGCGACCTCCCAGTGATTGCCGAATCGGCCTACGTCGACAAGACCGCAATCATCTGCGGCAAGGTCATCATTGGTGAGAACGTGTTCGTCGGCCCCTACGCCGTGATCCGTGCCGACGAGGTCGACGCCAGCGGTGCGATGGACCCGATCACCATCGGCGCCAACTCCAATATCCAGGACGGCGTGGTCATCCACTCCAAGTCCGGCGCGGCGGTCACGATCGGGGAATTTACCTCCATTGCGCACCGCTCCATCGTCCACGGCCCCTGCACCGTTGGCGACCGTGTGTTCATCGGGTTCAACAGCGTGCTGTTCAACTGTGCCGTGGGCGACGGCTGCGTGGTGCGCCACAACTCGGTGGTCGACGGTCGCGATTTGCCCGCCGCCTTCTATGTGCCCTCCACCACCCGTATAGGGCCCAACACCGACCTGTCGCAATACCCGCCGGTGAGTGTGAGCGCCTCGGAATTTTCCGAAGACGTTGCGCGCACCAACGTCGACCTGGTGCGCGGCTACAAAGCCTTGCAAAACGAGTTCTGAACCATGAGCCGCCTGCTGATTCGCAATGCCCACCTGGTGAACGAAGGCCAGACATTCCACGCCGATGTGCTGGTTGCCAACGGCCGCATCGAGAAGATCGCCAGCAGCATCGAGGGCTGCAACGCCCCCGTGTCCATTGACGCCCAAGGCCAATGGCTGCTGCCGGGCATGATCGATGACCAAGTGCACTTTCGCGAACCCGGCGCGCCGGACAAAGGCAGTTTCTACAGCGAATCTCGCGCTGCAGTGGCCGGCGGCATCACCAGTTTCATGGACATGCCCAACACCCACCCGGCTACCCTGACCCTGGAGGCCCTGGCCGATAAAAAACGCCGCGCGGCCCTGCACTCGGTGGCCAACTATGGCTTTCACTTCGGCGTGAGCAACGACAACCTCGACACCGTAGCTGCCCTCGACCCGCGCGAAGTCGCCGGGGTCAAAGTGTTCATGGGCGCGTCCACCGGTAACATGCTGGTGGACGACCCACGGATCCTGGAGCGGCTGTTCGCCGAAGTGCCAACCCTCCTGCTGGCCCACTGCGAACACACGCCGAGTATCCAGGCCAACGAACAACGCCTGCGCGAACGCTTCGGTGACAAGATTCCCCCCGTGGCCCACCCGCTGATCCGGGATGCCGAGGCGTGTTATCGCTCATCGTCGTTCGCCGTGGAATTGGCCCGGCGCCTGGGAACGCGCCTGCATGTGCTGCACCTGACCAGCGCCCGCGAGCTGAGCCTGTTCGAGGACACGCCACTGGCGGAAAAACGCATCACAGCGGAAGTCTGCGTGCACCACCTGCTGTTCGATGACCGCGACTACCATCGCCTGGGCCATCAGATCAAATGCAACCCGGCGATCAAGACCCGCGCCGACCGCGACGCGCTGCGCCAGGCCTTGCTGAGTGATCGTCTGGATGTGATTGGCACTGACCATGCGCCGCATACCTGGGCGCAAAAGCAGTCGGGCTATCGCGAAGCGCCGTCGGGTTTGCCCCTGGTGCAGCACGCGCTGCCCGCGTTGTTGGAGCTGGTGGCCGATGGGCTGCTGCCGCTGACCACCCTGGTGGCGAAAACCAGTCACCGCGTGGCCGACCTGTTCGCCATCCCAGACCGGGGTTATCTACGCGAGGGTTATTGGGCCGACCTGGTGTTGATCAAACCGGAGCCTGCGGGTAAACCAGTCAGCAGCCAACCGATCCTGGCCCGCTGCGGCTGGACGCCCTTTGCCGAACGCAGCTTTCGCCACAGCGTCAGCACTACGCTGGTCTCCGGCCACCTGGCTTGGCACAACGGCCAGGTGGTCGACAGTTGCCAGGGCCTGCCGCTGCATTTCCTGCGTTAGGCGCGCGGCTTGACCGTACCGCAATCGTTGCCCAGCCACTGGGCATGACTGTCGAGGCTGCCCTTCTGCTGAATACCGGTGGCATTGAAGGTGCCATTGACCGTGGTGGTGAATTCTTTCTGGCTCTGGAAAGTGGCGACACCAGTACCCTGGGCCTTCGGGCAACTGAAGCGGAATTTCCACTGGTTACCGGTCTTGTCGGTGACTTCCTGTTTGCAGCCCGACTGCGGGTCGGTCAGGGGGATCGAATCGGAAGCGACCTGTGCCGGTGTCAGGCACACCTGCACGCCTTTGCCGGCCATGGTGATGCCTTGTTTCTCCAGCATGGCGCGCTGTTCGGGGGTCATCTGTTGCTTGAGCTGACCGAGGATCAACGACAGGTCCGGCAGATCCTGGTTATCGACTTTCATATTGCTGGTGGTCAATTCCCACAAGCCCGGCGCCAGCATCTGCGCCTGTGCCGCCAAGGGCAGCGCCAAACCAGTAACCATGGCTAAACAGAGCAAACGAGCATTCATCGGGTAACTCCTGGGCAATTGTTGGCGTTAGACGCCGCAAAGCGGCCAGTGTTGCACGGCAAATAAAATAGCGACATTCGTGATCGAACATGGTCTGTTAGGCACTGGATTGCCTGGAGTACCGTCGTCCATGGATTTTTTTGGTCCGCACCTGCTCGCCTATTTCATTGCCACGCTGCATTTTCTCGGGTCGCTTGCCGCGATCCACGCGGTGCTGACGGTCAGGACCGCCCAAGGCTCGATCGCCTGGGCCTTGTCGCTGATGTTCATGCCCTACCTCACCCTGATCCCTTACCTGATCTTCGGTCGCAGCACCTTCGACGCGTACATCCAGGCGCGTCGCCAGGCCAACCAGGAAATGCACACGGCAATCACCGAGCTGAACTGGCGACCCTGGGTCGAGGAAGCCCTGGCCGCGCGCAACTCCAGCGCCTACGCCTCACTGCGCGCCATGCCCAAGCTGGGCCGCATGCCGTGCCTGGCCAACAACGAGGTGCGGTTGTTGATCAATGGCGAGGCCACTTTCGGCGCGATTTTCGAGGCGATTCGCAACGCCAGGACCGCCGTGCTGTTCCAGTTTTTTATCATTCATGACGACGAACTCGGCCGCCAGCTGCACGCCCTGTTGAAGGAAAAAGCCGCCGAAGGCGTGAACATCCACGTGCTCTATGACCGCATCGGCAGCCACGCCCTGCCCCATCGTTATGTGCAATCGCTGCGCGATGCCGGGGTGAAAGTCAAAGCCTTCGCTACCCGCAGCGGCTGGCTCAATCGCTTCCAGGTCAACTTCCGCAACCACCGCAAGATCGTCGTGGTGGACGGCATCACCGGGTTCGTCGGCGGGCATAACGTCGGGGATGAATACCTGGGCAAGAAACCACCGCTGGCACCGTGGCGCGATACCCATGTGCAGGTCACGGGTCCTGTGGTGGCATGCTTGCAGGAGTCGTTCGCCGAAGACTGGTTCTGGGCGGCGCGCGAGTTGCCGCCGCTGATCCTGCCAGACGCCTACCCCGAGGACGGCGTGCTCTGCCAATTGCTCGCCAGCGGGCCGGCCGACCCGTATGAAACCTGCTCGCTGTTCTTCGTCGAAGCCATCCACGCGGCGACCGAGCGCGTGTGGATCACCAGTCCGTATTTCGTGCCCGACGAAGCCGTGTTCGCCGCGTTGCGCCTGGCCGTCTTGCGTGGCGTCGACGTACGCCTGCTGCTGCCCTCACGACCCGATCACCGCATTGTCTACGCCGCCTCGAGCCTCTACGCGATCGAAGCCGTACGGGCCGGTGTGCGGGTATTTCGCTACACGCCGGGGTTCCTGCATCAGAAGGTGGTGCTGGTGGACAGCGAAATCAGCGCCATTGGCAGCGCGAACATGGACAACCGTTCATTCCGGCTGAATTTTGAAGTGATGCTACTGACCGTCGACGAAGCCTTCGCCAAACAGGTCGAGCACATGCTGCTGGACGACTTCGCCCTGGCCCATGAAGTCAGCCACGAAGAAAGCCGCGAAACCCGCCGCCTTCAACAACTGGGCATGCGGATCGCGCGGCTTATTTCACCCATTCTCTGACAGCTCCCACAGAGGTATCGGTGTTTTCCACCCTCAGCGGTAGATATCTTCCCGTGTCCACGGCAGCTCATGACTGCCATCGGCATGAGGTTTCACCGCCAGAATCTGGTGCAGGTTGATCCAACCCCGTGCGAATGCATATGCGCAACCGGCCAGGTAGAGCCGCCAAATGCGCAGCGCTTGCTCTGGCACCATCTTCGCCGCGGCTTCCAGATTGTCTTCCAGGCGCTCGCTCCAATGATCCAGCGTGCGCGCGTAATGCAAGCGCAGGCTTTCGACGTCGACCACTTCGAGCCCGACTTCACTGATCTCGGCAGTCATCATCGCCAGGTGCGGCAGTTCGCCATTGGGGAACACATAACGCTCGATAAAATCTCCGGCGCCACGGCCTACAGGACGGCCATCGGTGTGCTTGGCGGTAATACCGTGGTTCATCACCAGGCCGCCTTCGCGCACTGCGCCATACAAGGTCTTGCAGTACTCGGCCAGGTTGGCATGGCCGACGTGTTCAAACATGCCCACGCTCACCACTTTGTCGAAACGGCCGTCCTGCGGGAGGTCACGGTAGTCGAGCAGTTGCAGGTCCACCTGGCCCTCCAGGCCTTCGGCTTTCACCCGTTCCCGGGCTAGCGCCAGCTGCTCCTTGCTCAAGGTGATGCCAAATACTTTCACTCCGAACTCACGCGCCGCAAACCGCGCCAGCCCGCCCCAGCCACAGCCGACGTCGAGCAAATACTCGCCTGGCTGCAGCCGCAATTTGCGGCACAGGTGGCGAAATTTGTCTTGTTGAGCCTGGTCGATGGACTCGCTGCCGGTCTCGAAATAACCGCACGAGTACGCCATGTCCTGGTCCAGCCACAGCTGGTAGAACTCGTTGGACAGGTCGTAATGGTAGGAAATGGCCGCTGCGTCAGTGGCCTTGTCGTGGATCGAGCGCACCGGACGACTGTCCTCGCCGTCTTCGATCAAGGCGTGACTCAATTCGTCACATACCCGGATGACCTCGGAGATCGAGCCTTCCAGCTCCAGTTTGCCCTCGACGAAGGCTTCGCCCAGGGAATCGAGCGTGGGATGGGTCAGCTTGGAGACGACCGTTGGGTCCTTCACCACGATGGTCACACTGGGCTCGGGGCCCAAGTTGAATTCATGGCCGTCCCAGAGTCGAAGACGCAGCGGTAGCTGAAGATTCTGTAAGGCCGGTGGAAGTTGCGCGAGCATGAGTAGTCCCCCCTTGTTTCAGACGTCTGGTGTGAGGGTAGACCATCCGAAGACAAGTAGGAGGCTATCGATTTGATAGCGGTCTTCTATGGGGCTCGGCGCTCGAGCAAACCGTCCTGGATCCACTGTTTCAACCATGTGGCGGCCTGCAGTGGTGCCCCCTCTTCGTAACTGACTGCCAGCGCTGCGCACAGTTCGGCAAAGCTCCAGCCGGTGGTCGCCATCCCAGCCAGGGCATCGGCTTCATCGGGTTCCAGGCTGCGGTAATGGCACACATGCTGATGTCGCCATACCAGGCATGTCTGCGCCGGGGCTAACGCCTGGCTGTGGGGAAACGGCGACGCGTCCTTGCTGGCACGCCAGATCGCCACACTATTGAAACGGCAAGGCAACTGCTGCACCGACGGCGCCAAGGTAACCTGCAACGCCGGCCAGGCTTCGGGTGGCAACCTGGCCATGTCATCCAGCGTCAGCGGTTCGCCCGGCGGCGCATCAAATGCCAGGGTAAACGCCCACTCCAACCGCGCCAGCTCTGCCAGCGGTGCACTTTGCTCCGCCACCCGATGCTCAAGGATAAACGCCGGGAAACGCTCGCCCAGCCAACGCAGGCTGTAATGCGCCGATGGATAACGGCGTACATAGGCCTGGGTCAGCGACGCGAATTCATCATCCCCGAGCCAATAGCGGATGGCCCCGAAGTCGTGCAGCAAGACGTCCTGCAACCGCGAGAGATAGCCGTGGTGGTAGATCGCCAGGCCGGTATCCACATCCAGCGTCGGCCCGCCCAGCAGGGTGGCGGCGAAGCCACTGTCGGCGATTGGTGTTTCAGATAACAGGTGCTGTTCGAAGGCCAACTGCCAATCGGTCAGGCGCATGACGATCTCCTGGCCAATGCCATGGCACCCAGTTCGCGGGCCTTGCTCAGTTCGGTGAACAGTTCTTCAAAAGGTGGGAAATGGTCGTCCCGCTCCAGCAGCGTCGACACCGGCCCCAGGTGTTCCAATGTCTGTTGATAGAGCGCCCACACCGGGTCACACACGGGATGGTCATGGGTGTCGACCACGTAGTCGCCATAGTCCATGTGCCCCGCCAGATGCAGTTGACGGATGCTCTGAGGTGGCAGGTTGCGGATGAACGTCCAAGCGTCGAAGCCATGATTGCGCGAGCTGACATACACATTGTTGACGTCCAGCAACAACTGGCACCCTGACAGGTGGGCCAGGGCGTTGAGGAACTCCCACTCAGTGAATTCATCCGCTTTCGAGCGCACATAGCTTGAGACGTTTTCCAGGACCAGCGGACGTTGCAACGTGTCCTGCACTTGGCGCACCCGGGCGGCCACGTGGTAGAGGCTCTCTTCGGTGTAAGGCAACGGCAGCAAGTCATGCAACTGGTGGGCGTTGCCGCGGCTCCAGCACAAGTGATCGGAAACCCACGCCGGCTGGATACGCTCGGCGAGCTGCTTGATTTGCTTCAGGTAATCGGTATCGAGCGCATGGGGCCCGCCGATGGACAGCGATACACCGTGCATCACAAGGGGATAGCGCTCGGCGATTGCATCCAGGTAGTACAAGGCTTTACCGCCCTGGACCAGATAATTTTCGGAGATCACTTCGAACCAATCCACGGCCGGCGATTGTTCCAGGATCTGCTGGTAGTACTCACTGCGTAGACCCAGGCCGTAACCGAGGCTTGAAGAGGATGCGGACATACGACACTCCTGGGCAAAGTGTCCGCAGCGGTGGTGGACAGCCGCTGCGGGAGCACTCGGTGGCCGGTTATTCGCCGACGGTGCCGCCTTTCTGGTCGCACATTGCCTTGCTCATCGACAGGAAGCCCTGGCCCTTGCAGGAACCTTGGCCTTTGCACGCGTGATCCTTGGTCTTGCAGTCGTTCTGGCCTTTGCAGGCGTTGACGCCATAGCAGTGAACGCTGGCGTCCGCAGCTTGTGCTTGGGTAGCAACACCGGCAAACAGCGTCGCGGCGGCCATAGCGAGCGCGGCACCAGCAGCAGCGGATTTGATGTTCATTGTTGTATTCCTCATGATCGGTAGGGGTGCCGGTCTGAACGGATTGCTCAGTCTCGACACACCACTAGAGTGAGGCCCCTCCTGCGCGTTACAGCCCTGTGCAATTATTTCTGAAATTATTCCTCAAGCTTCAACAGGGGCTCCTGAAAGCGCAGCAAACGTCCGGCATTGCCCAGTACCAATAAGGTGCTGAGGTTGTGCAGCACCGCCGCAATCATGGCGCCGGCTGCCCCCAACCAGCCAAACGCGGCAAACACAACGATGGCCAAGGTCCAGCCCAGGCCGATGATCACGTTGACCTGCAACGTCTGCCGACATTGACGGCTCAAGCGCACACAAGTACCGAGGCGCCGCAGGTCGCTGCCAATCAACACCACATCCGCCGACGCCAAGGCGATATCCGCCCCGCCCGCCCCCATGGCCACGCCAACCACGCCGGCCTTGAGCGCCAGCGAGTCATTGATGCCATCACCGACCACCATCGGACGGAAGCCACTGCGAATCTCACCCAACACGCGGTTGAGCTTGTCTTCCGGCAAGGCCTGGGCTTCGACATCGCTGATGCCCACCTCCAGCGCCAGGCTATCAGCCACACTCTGGCGGTCGCCGGTAAGCAGCAGTTGACGACCGAGGCCAAGGTCACGCAGCTCTTGCAAGGCCTGGCGTGCTTCCGGCTTGACGCTATCGGCCAGCAACAGCCAGGCGAGAAACTGCCCGTTCAGCGCCAACCCGGCGATGGGCCCGTCGTGATTCGGCACAGCGGTGGTGAGGATGCCCAGTTGCTCGAACAACGCCGGCCGGCCCAATGCCGCTTCGCCTTGATCGGACTGCGCCACCACGCCCAGGCCCTGGCGCTCGCGGATATCCGTCAACGCCAGCAGCTGTTCCTGTGTCGCCAACCCCGCCAACGCTCGGCTGACCGGGTGGCTGCTGGCCGAGCCCAAGCTGGCTGCCAGGTTCAACAACACCTGCCGATCCGGCGCGGTGGTTTCGATGGATTGCAGGCGCAGGGTGCCAAAGGTCAGGGTGCCCGTCTTGTCGACGACCAGGGAGGTCAGGTCCGCCAGCTCTTCGAGGAACGCCGAGCTGCGAATCAGGATGCCATGCCGCGCCGCCACGGCGATCCCGGCAATCGCGGTGGCCGGCGCCGACAGCACCAACGCACACGGACACGCGGCCACCAGCACGGCAAGCATTGCCTGGGCGTCGTTGGTCACAAACCAGGTGACCGCGGCCAGCAGCAACACCAGCACCATATAGCTGCCGGCGTAACGCTCCAGCAGCCGCGTGATCGGCGGCTTGGCACGCTCGGCGTTCTGCATCAGCGCAATGACTTTACCCAGGGTGGACTCGTTACCCGTGCGGGTCACCTGCAAGCGCAGCAAGCCATCAAGGTTGATTGCCCCGCCAAACACCTGCACGCCCACGCTGGCTTCCAGCGGCACCGACTCACCGGTAATCGGCGCCGTGTCCAGGCTCGCCTGGCCCGACAGCACCACGCCATCAGCCGGCACCCGATCCCCCGCGCGCACCTCGACGATATCGCCGGTGTTCAGCGTGCCGTTATCCACTGCTTGGATGCTGCCGTCAGGCTGCACCAACCGCGCTTGGCTGCGGGTCAATTTGCCCAGGGCATGGATCGCCTCCTGGGAGCCGATCACGCTGCGCTCTTCCAGCACATGGCCAAAGATCATGATGATCGGCAGCAGCGCGGCGGTCAGCAGATCACCCGTGGCCCAGGCGCCGAGCATGGCCAGGGCGATCAGTTGGTCGGTGATGCCGTGCAGGCTGGGGAACCGCAGGCTGTACCAGGCCGAGCGCATCACCGGCACCGCCACCAAGAGCGACGCGACGCCCAGCAGCAATTGGCTCACGCCGGTCTGGTCCGGCGCCAGCCAGCGCCATACCAGGCCCAATACCAGCAAGCCCAAGGCCAACATGGCCAGGGTCAATTGCCGGGCAGCGCTGCGCTGCTCGGCGGAGGTCAGCATGGGTGCGCTCATTGTTCGGCTCCCTGGATGATCAAGCGGGAGTCGTCTTTCGGATCGACCGTGGTCACGGAGCCGGCCTGGCCGAGAATCTTCGGCAGGCGCTCGCGGTACAGGCGCACCAGCAGGCCCGGGTCCTTCACCTGGGCCAAACGGGCGACCGTGGCGGTTTGCGCCTGGGCGTTGGCCAGGCGTTCGCTCGCCTGGGCGTGGGCGACTTGCACCAGGCGATCGGCCTGCTGGTTCGCGGTCTGGGTGAGTTTTTCCGCGTCGGTTCGGGCGTTGGCCACGGCTTTATCGGCTTGCTGACTGGCGGTCAGTACCGCATTGAATGCGTTCACCGCCGGGCCTGGCAGGCTCGATTGCACATCCACGCGAGTGACTTGGATACCCAGTCCCAACCCTGTGGAGGTGAGCTCCGCCAGGCGTTTATTGATGCCTTGCACCAAATCGCCCCGCAGCCGTTCGCGGCGTTCGGCAGCACGGTTATCGGTGCCGATCAGCTCAGGCCGCGCCACCAGGATCGTGTCCAGGTCCCGCGCTGCCGTGAGCGCGACGGCGCTGCGGGTGACCAGGCGATCCAGCGCCGGCAACACATGCTCGCCTTGCAACACAAAGGCATAGGGTTCGGTGACTTTGTAGAACACCCGCACATCCAGCTGCACCACACCGGCATCACCGGTCAGCAGGTAACCGGAACCGGCCAGTGCATCACTCAAGGGCGTGGCGAAACTGGCCACGCGATCGGCCTGGATCGCCGCGTCGGAACGCAGCAGGTTTTCCACCCTGCGCTCGATCACCCGGTCGGCCGCCGGCAACAACACCACCTGTTCGAATGGCTGCGGCCACGCCAGCAACAGCCCGGCATTCTGGATACGGTCGAGAGCGCCGAAGTGCAGCACCACCGCACGGTTCTGCGGGTCGATCTGGCGCACATTGGAAAACGCCCAGGCCAAGGCGGCCAGCACGGTCACCGCGTACAGCGCCAGGAACGTCAGGCGCCCGGCCTGGATCCACGGGCTGTCCGGGCTGTCACGCTCGGTCATGGCTGGATATCCTTCGGCCCGTCGACCAACGCGCGGAACGGCGCAGCATCGGTGCGCAGGATGATCTTGGTGCCCGGCGTGACCACGGTGCCCAAGGTATCCAGGGAACGCAGCAGGTTATACAGCTGCGGATTGCCGGCGTAGGCGCGGCCATAGATCTGCGCGGCCTCGACCCGCGACTGCGCTTCGATATCGGCGGCTTTCACCGTGGCATCGGCCTGCACAATGCGCGCATCGCGCTCGGCCGCAGAACGGATCTGCGCCGCCTCACGCTTGCCCACGGCGGTGCGCTCGGTGGCGATGGTTTCCCGCTCGGCTCGCATGCGGTCGACGGTGGCAGTAAGGGTCACCGACGGCAATGTCAGCCGTTCGATACCCACTTGGGCCACGCGCACCCCATAGGTCGTGAGCAATTGTTGATCAATCTGCTCACGCAACTGCGCTTCGAAATCGGCGATGCGCACCTGGCTGGCATCGGTATTGATCAGGCTGGACAGATCGAAGCTGGCCGCCGTGGTTTCCAGCGCCGAGCCCACGAACGTACGGATCTGCCGCGCCGCCTCATCCGGTTGGTTCTGCACGGCACGCATGAAGCGCTGCACATTGTCGGCATCGCCCTGCACCTGCCACGCCACGTACGCCTGCACGATGATGCGCAGGCCATCGCGGGTGCCCACATCCTGCAAGCCGCTGGAAGTGGTGCGCAGGCGCAAATCGACCGGGATCGCCGCCTCGAACGGCGCCGGCCAGCGCCAGCCCAGGCCCGGTTCCAGCAGCACCCGCGATGGGTTGCCGAAACGGGTGATCACCGTCGCTTCGCCGGACCGCACTTGCACCAGGCTGGCAGCGGCGACTGCAAACAGCACCAGCAACACTGCCCAGGCCATGCGCCGCCACGGGAAAGGGCCGGCGGCTAGCTCGTCACCATGATGATGGTGGTGGTGGCCATGATGATGATCGTGAGAATGAGCGCTCAACAGACAGACTCCTTATTGAACGGCTTTACGCGGCACCGAGGGGTCGGCCGGCAAGGTAAAAGAACGCAGATCGATCGTCGGCGCGCCATCGGCACCCAGGCGATGATCCAGAATGAGCAGCTTGGCGTGGGCCAGGCCCTGGCTGAGTTGGCCAAGGTATTGCTCCAGCACGAAGGCCTGGCCGGCCGTGGCATAGGCCTTTTGTTCGGCAGCGAAACGCAGGTCGGCAGCTTGGGCGCCGGCGTTCACTTCCCTTGCGGTGGCCTGGGCCTGATCACGCGCGGTGCTGGCTTGCAGCAGCGCCTGGTTGGTCTGCTCACTGGCCGCACCGCGCTCGCGGGAGATCAGGGCCTGGGCCCCGATCTGCGCGGCTTGCACGCCGTGATAGGCGTTGGCGGCACCGGCCGGGGGGTGGATCGCCTCGACCACCGTGGCGAGGATTTCCACGCCGCTGTCGAGCTTTTGCAGATCCGCCTGCACGGCGCGGCCGATCTCGTCGGCCAGGCGGGTGCGTTGTTCGCCGAGCAATTCATCGAGGGTACGCGAAGCAAAGTCATGCACCAGGATGCGGCTGGCGGTGCTACGAACCAGGGTCGGTACATCCGCATTGTTATACGTGGCGGCGAGAGCGGCCTGATCGGTGAGGCCGATGCGGTAGACGAAACGCACATCCATGTTGACGATCTGGAAGCTCTGCTTGTCGCCGCTGCTGCTGGCGATCACCTGGGATTTGTCATTCACATGGCTGGCGTCCCACAACCGATTGGCAGTCAACGGTGGCGGGCCTTCGGCGGGAGCCAGTGCCGGGGCTGCGGATTCAGTGACACTGGTTGCCAGCTCATGCACCCCACCGTTCTCCACCCTGATCACACGCCCCAGCGGCCACGGTAATCCGGCATGCAAACCGGGGCCGAACACCTCGACGGGCTTACCGAAGCGCTCATAAATCCCACGACCCTGCAGGGGTACTTCGTGCACGCCGGTGAGCGCCCAGCCGACCGCCAACACCACCAGCAACACCGGCAGGAACGCCCGGCGCATGTAGGTAAACGCCCAGATCTGACGCAGGTCGATGCCAAAGCGGTTGTGCAGCTCATGCTGCAACGCGAGCAACGGCTGGGGCGGCCAACGCAGCAGCCCGGCGATGAAACTTTGCGCCATCAGGCGAGGTTCGAGGCGCGGCTGGCGTGGGCTGAACAGCGACAGCACGGCCCTCAACAGAAACTCCAGCGAGGCCAGTGCCGGCAGCAAGCCAACCAGTACCGCCACGCGCAAGGGCCACACCGACGCCGCACCGGCAAACAGCAGGCAAACCGCACTGACCACCAGGCAGATGATCGCCAACCGGCTCAGTTGCGCCAGTGGCGAGGCTTCCGGCCACTGCGCGGTACTTTCCTGGGCGAGGCGACGTTCGAACACCAGCAGCCCAAATGCCAAGGCCAACCCCAGCGCGGCACCGATGCTTGCCGATTGACCGACCGGCGCGGCGGGCAATGCCAGGTTCCAGAACTCGATCACGCTGACCAGCACCAGCAGCGACCAGCCCCCGAGCCACAACGCCGGCGCGCCGACCTGCTTACCAACACGTTCCATAAAGCGCGCGTATCGGCCGCTGCCTTCAACCGGCACGTCAACTGCAGGCTCTTCCAACGACTGGGCGCGCCAGTCCGCCACCCACCACGCCGATTGCAAACCGGCTACCAACAGCAACAACGCCGACGCACAGTTGATCAGCACCACCGGCCAGATCGACAGCGGCACGAACAGCGCGACAAACAGTGCCAACACCCAACCGGCAACGCCCAGCACCGTCAGGCTGATACCCGCCTGGCGCAATCGACGGGCATGGAACAGCCCCTGTTGAAAACGCGGAAGGCCTTCCACCGAAGCGCCGCCAGCTTCCAGATCCACTTGCATCCACTCAACGCCCAGTCGTACACAATTCGTTACGATATAACACGCAGCGTGAAATTTTTGTTCGAAACCCGCTCCCACATTTTTTGGGCGACGTCCTCGATAGCGTGACTAAACCCCCAGAAACACGCGCCATCACTGGTGCAGGCCATGATTAATCGGCACACTCCAGAACAGTTTTTCGCGGGTCCACGGACAAGGAAGCGTCACCCCCCATGATTTCGATCTATCAGCTCAAACCGCGTTTTCAGAACCTGCTGCGCCCTCTCGTGCAGCGCCTCTACGACAACGGCACCACCGCCAACCAGATCACCGTATTGGCCGGCGTGGTTTCCCTGCTGGTCGGCCTGTTGATCGCCAGCTTTGCCCAGCATCTATGGCTGTTTGCGCTGATTCCGCTGTGGATGATCCTGCGCATGGCCCTCAACGCCGTCGACGGCATGCTTGCCCGCGAATTCGGCCAGCAGTCACGCCTGGGCGCCTACCTCAATGAATTGTGCGACGTGATCGCCGACAGCGCGCTGATCCTGCCGTTTGCGCTGATCCCCGGCGTGAGCCTGGTGCCGGTGCTGCTGGTCGCGTTGCTGGCGGTATTCAGCGAATACGCCGGCGTGTTGGGCCCCATGGTCGGTGCCTCGCGCCGCTACGACGGGCCGATGGGCAAGAGCGATCGCGCCTTCGTACTCGGCGTACTCGCCACCGGCGTGGCGCTGGGCTGGCTGGGCAACGGTTGGGTCGACGCGGTGATGTGGCTGGTCGCGGCCTTGCTCGCCTACACCCTGGTCAATCGGGTGCGTCAGGGCCTTAAAGAACAACAAGATACTTCACCGATTGCATAAGGATCTTTGCGATGCGCGAACAGCAAGAGCACACCTTCGGTACCCATGATGGCGTCGAGCTTTTCTACCGTCACTGGCCGGCTACCGCCCAGGCGGACGGCGAGCCACGCAAGGCGATTGTGTTGTTCCATCGCGGCCACGAGCACTCGGGGCGGATCGCCCATCTGGTCGATGAGCTGAACCTGCCGCAATTCGACTTCTTCGCCTGGGACGCCCGGGGTCACGGCCAGTCCCCCGGCGAGCGGGGTGACAGCCCCAGCTTCGCCACCAGCGCCCGCGATGTGCAGACCTTCTGCGACCACATCGGCGCTGCCTACGGCATCGAGGAAGAAAACTTCGCCATCGTCGCCCAAAGCGTCGGGGCGGTGATTGCCGCGACCTGGGTGCACGACTACGCACCGAAAATCCGCGCCTTGGTGCTCGCCTCCCCGGCCTTCAAGGTCAAGCTCTACGTGCCATTCGCACGGCCAGGCCTGGCGCTGATGCGCACGTTTCGCGGCAATTTTTTCGTCAACAGCTACGTCAAGGCCAAGTTCCTCAGCCATGACCCGGAGCGCGTGGCGTCCTACGACAGCGACCCCTTGATCACCAAGGCGATCTCGGTGAACGTACTGCTCGGCCTGTATGAAGCGGCCGACCGCGTGGTAGCTGATGCCCAGGCAATCCAGGTGCCGACCCAACTGCTGGTCTCCGGCTCCGACTTTGTGGTGCATCGCAAACCCCAACAGCAATTTTTCGACCGCCTTGGCAGCCTGAAAAAAGAGCTGCACATCCTCCCAGGCTTTTTCCATGACACCCTCGGCGAGCGTGACCGCGCCACCGCCGTGAACAGCGCCAGGCGCTTTATCCTGCAGAACTTCGAACACCCGCTGGACCGTGCCTCGTTGCTGGATGCAGACAAACTGGGCGCCACCTGCGCCGAGTCCGAAGCCCTCGCCGCGCCACTGCCGCGCAACTCCGTGCGCGACCTGTATTGGCGCCTGACTCGCGCCAGCATGGGCCTGGGCAAGAACCTGTCCGACGGCGTGAAGCTGGGCTTTGACACAGGTTTCGACTCCGGCAGTACCCTGGACTACGTGTACCGCAACACGCCGACCGGCAAGGGTGGTTTGGGGCGGATGATCGACACCAACTACCTTAACTCCATCGGCTGGCGCGGCATTCGCCAGCGCAAGCTGAACGTCGAGGAGCTGCTGCGCCTGGCCATGGCCAGGTTGCGCGCCGCTGATCGCCAGGTGCGCATCGTCGATATCGCTGCCGGCCACGGGCGCTACATCCTGGAGGCCTTGCAGGGCGTGTCGCCGCTGCCGGAATCGATCCTTCTGCGCGACTACAGTGATATCAACGTACGCGACGGTGGCGCATTGATCCGTGAGAAGGGCCTGGGGGATATCGCGCAGTTCGTCAAAGGTGATGCGTTCGACCGCTCGGACCTGGCGGCACTGGAGCCGAAACCGACACTGGCGGTGGTGTCCGGGTTGTATGAACTGTTTGCCGACAACGGCATGGTCGGCGGCTCACTGGCCGGACTGGCCGAGGCCGTGGAGCCCGGTGGATACCTGGTCTACACCGGCCAGCCATGGCACCCGCAACTGGAACTGATCGCCCGGGCACTGACCAGCCATCGCCAGGGCCAGGCCTGGGTCATGCGCCGACGCAGCCAGGCGGAAATGGATCAACTGGTGGAGGCTGCCGGTTTCCGCAAGATCACCCAGCGCGTGGATGAGTGGGGCATCTTTACCGTGTCCCTGGCACAGAAGATCTGAACATGCGCGAACCCGGCTTGTTGAAACCCGCGGTCCTCTGGCTGCTGCTGTTGGCGCCGCTGTTTTTCAGCACCTACGGCTTTGCCACCTGGGTGACCAGCCAGCGCAGCGACGTCGGCACGCTGGTATTTGACTGGGAAGCCCATATGCCGTTCTGGGCCTGGACCATCGTGCCCTACTGGTCCATCGACCTGCTCTACGGGTTTTCCCTGCTGCTGCCCAATAGTCGGCATGAGTTGAAACAACATGCGCTGCGGCTGCTATCGGCCCAGGTCATCGCGGTCAGTTGCTTCCTGGTCTGGCCGCTGCGCTTCACCTTCGAACGGCCGGAATTGGACGGTGTATTTGGCTGGCTGTTTGCGGTGCTGGCAGGGTTCGACAAGCCATTCAACCAGGCGCCATCGCTGCATATCGCACTGCTGGTGATCCTGTGGGTCATGTACCAGCGTCACACCCAGGGCTTCTGGCGGTGGGCGGTGCATGCTTGGTTCGCCTTGATCGGTATCTCGGTACTGACCACTTATCAACACCACTTTATCGACTTACCCACAGGTGCCCTCGCCGGGTGGCTGTGCGTGTGGCTGTGGCCGGTAGAACACCCCAACCCACTGTCGAACGCGCGGCTGACGCGAGACACCAAGCGCTGGCGCTTGGGCATGCGCTATGGCGTGGGAGCCCTGGCCTTGTTGGTCCTGGCTGTTGTCATGGGTGGCGCATGGCTGTGGATACTGTGGCCGGCGGTATCCCTTGCCTTGGTCAAGGCGAATTACCTCGTGCTGGGCCCTTCGGGTTTCCAGAAACGCGCCGACGGCCGACTGACGCCTGCCGCGCGCTGGCTGTATGCCCCATACCTGGCCGGCGCGTGGATCAACTCTCGGCTGTGGACACGCAAGCATCCACAACCCGACCTGATTGTGGATAACGTCTGGCTTGGGCGCATTCCTACGACGAGTGAGCAGGAACCCTTCAAGGCCATCGTCGACCTGTGTGCCGAACTGCCAATTAATCCACAGGGCCGCGCCTACCAATGCATCCCGGTGCTGGACCTGATCGCGCCGACGCCCGACGAATGCCTGCACGCCGCGCACGCCATAGAACGTCTGCGTTCCAGTGGTCCGTTGCTGGTGTGCTGCGCCCTCGGCTACTCACGCAGCGCGACCGCCGTCGCCGCCTGGCTGTTGCACACCGGACGCGCCACGACGGTCGAGCAAGCGCTGGCTATCATTCGTACAGCGCGGGCTGATGTGGTCCTGCACCCCGCACACCGTGAAGCGTTGGAGGGTTTACCCCATGCCCATTGATATGGAACTCCAGGTGGTCGCCAGCCTGTTACGGCGTGGCCGTTCACTGGATCAGTTATCCACAGGCCTGACGCTGGTCGGCGTGTTGTTCGGCCTGGCGCAACTGCTGATGGCCAGTATTGCGCCGATTTGCCTGCTGCTGAGCCTGTGGATGATTATCCTCGGCCTGTTGCAAAAGTATTGGGCGCTGCGCGTGGCCTTTGATGCAGACCTGTTCACCCTGCTCGCCCGTGACATCGAGCGCACCCCAGACCTCGACCAAACCCTGCAAACGCTTGGCCTGCAATCTGCCAAACGCGCCGGCCGGCCCTGGACCGAGCGCCGCCGTGGGGCGCTCAAACTGTTGCGCAAACAAGCCTGGCTGCTCGGCGCGCAAGCGCTGCTGACCCTGGGCGTGATACTCGCCAGCCCTTGGCTGCCTTTCGCCGGATAAGGAATTCCCATGTTCGAACCCGTGGTCGCCACGTTGATTACTTCGATGGCCCGCACCGTCACCGGGGCCCGCAGCCTGTGGCTGGGTTGCGCGCCTGTGCCGGTGCAACGCATCTATTTCGCCAACCACAGCAGTCACGGCGACTTTGTATTGGTGTGGGCATCACTGCCGCAGAACCTGCGCAAATTCACGCGCCCGGTGGCTGGTAGCGATTACTGGAACAAAAGCGCCCTGCGCCGCTACATCATCAACCGCGTGTTCAACGGCGTATTGATCGACCGCGAACGCAAGGACCCTGTGGATAACCCCCTGCAGCCCATGCTCAACGCCCTGGAAGGCGGCGACTCGCTGATCATCTTCCCCGAAGGCACGCGCAATCTCGAGGACGGCCTGCTGCCGTTCAAAAGCGGGTTGTATCACTTGGCCAATAGTTACCCACAGGCGCAATTGATCCCGGTGTGGATCGCCAACCTCAACCGGGTCATGCCCAAGGGCCGCGTACTGCCGCTGCCCCTGCTGTGCACAACCAGCTTCGGCGCACCGCTGCAACTGGAAGAAGGCGAAGACAAAGCCGCCTTCCTCGCGCGCGCCCGCGATGCCCTGCTCGCCCTTGCCCCGGAGCCTGTCTGACATGGATAGCCAAACCCTGATGTTGTTCGGCGGCATCGGCGCGATCCTGGTGCTCGCCTCGTTGATCGGCCTGATCCTCAAGCTGCGCACCCGTGGCACCCCCAACGCGGTGATCGACAACCTCAATGCCCGCATCAATGCCTGGTGGGTGATGGTGGTGGTCATTGGCATCGCTTTCTGGCTGGGTACCGGCGCGGTGATCCTGCTGTTCTACGCGGTGTCCTTCTACGCCCTGCGTGAATTCCTCACCCTCACGCCCACCCGTCGCAGCGACTACCCGGCGCTGGTCGCCGCGTTCTACCTGGCACTGCCGCTGCAATACCTGCTGATCTACTCCGACTGGTACGGGCTGTTCTCTATCTTCATACCGGTGTACGTGTTCCTGCTGCTGCCGATCCTCGCCTCCCTTGGCGGCGACAGCACGCACTTCCTGGAGCGAGCCTCGAAAGTGCAGTGGGGCCTGATGATCGCCGTGTTCTGCGTGTCGTTCGTGCCCGCCCTGCTCACCCTCGACATCCCCGGCTACGAAGGCCGCAACCTGCTGCTGATCGCCTACCTGGTGATTGTGGTGCAGCTGTCTGACGTGCTGCAGTACGTGTGCGGCAAGCTCTTCGGCAAACACAAGATTGCGCCTAACCTGTCACCCTCGAAGACGGTGGAAGGGTTTGTCGGCGGGATTTTGCTCTCGTCCCTGATCGGTGCGGCATTGTGGTGGACCACCCCGTTCAACCCATGGCAGTCGTTTTTGATTGCGCTGTTGATCAACCTGCTCGGGTTCGCCGGCGGCATCGTGATGTCGGCGATCAAGCGCGACCGGGGCGTGAAGGACTGGGGCCATATGATCGAAGGACACGGCGGAATGCTGGATCGGCTGGATTCGGTGTGCTTCGCCGCGCCCATCTTCTTCCATCTCGTGCGCTACTGGTGGACCTGACCCACCCACCTAAGACCCTATGGAGATCAACAAGCGGGCTTGCTCGCGATCGCGCTGTGTCAGCCAACGAACGTAACGGCTGATATACCGCCTTCGCGAGCAAGCCCGCTCCCGCACCCGTCTTGTGTCGATTTCAGATCCTCTATCAACCCGGTAAATGCCCCAGCGGCAACGCCCCTGGGGTTTTCACGGTCTGGATCGCGAAGTTGCTGCGGATGTCCCTCACCCCCGGCAGTTTCAGCAGGCTGCCAGTGACAAATCGCTCATAGCCGCGCAGGTCCGGCACCACCACCTGCAGCAGAAAGTCCGATTCGCCCGACACCAGGAACGCCGAGATCACTTCCGGCAGCGCCGTCACCGCCTCGCGAAAGGCGTTGGCCTCGGTGTCGTTATGCCGCTCCACCTTGACGCCAACAAACACCATCATCCCCAGTCCCACTTCGTCGCGATCCAGCGTGGCCTGGTAGCCGCGAATCACGCCGGCCTCTTCCAGCAGACGCACGCGCCGCAGGCAGGGTGAAGCGGACAATCCGATCTCGTCCGCCAGTTGGACGTTGCTCAGGCGGCCATCGCGTTGCAGGGCTTCGAGAATCTTGCGGTCAAACGCATCGAGTTTAAGATTTGGCATAAGTGAATGGCTGTTCAGGTTTTTAGTGGCAGACAGTGCCAAGACTAGACGCTTTTCTAGCTGACTACGCAAGCACCTGCCCTGCCCTCCCGCCCTAGAATTGGCAAACAAACAAGGGGGTGAGACATGGCGGAACTCTGGTTATTTCTGGTGGCCCTTTCAGTGGCGTTTCTATTGCCCGGGCCGGACATGATCCTGTTGCTGCAAACCGGCGCGCGCCAGGGCAAGGCCTTGGCGCTGACCACGGCGATTGGCTTGGGGCTGGCCCGCGCCTGCCATGTGGCATTGGCAGGCATGGGGCTGGCGACCTTGTTCAAAGTGGCGCCATGGACGTTCGATGTCGTGCGCCTGGGCGGCGCGGCCTACCTGTTGTGGCTGGGTGTTCAATGCCTGCGCTCGACGATGCTGCCGTCCCTCGATACCGCGAACACGCCTCCAACACGGCATGCCTGGCGCGCGGCCTTTCAGCGAGGCTTGCTGACCAACCTGCTCAACCCCAAGGCGCTGCTGTTCTGCTCGGTACTGCTGCCACAATTCATCAACCCGCAGGCCGGCCCGGTGGCGACGCAATTTGCGTTGCTGGGGGTGATCCTGGTGAGCCTCGGCTTCGTGTTCGATTGCTGCTACGCCCTGGCAGGCGCGCGCATCGGCCAGTGGCTGGCGCGCAATCGCGCCGCGCAGCGTATGCAGCAGTGGTTATTCGGCAGTCTCTTGATCGGTTTTGCGCTACGTCTCACGTTTGTGCAACACACCTAGCGGGCAGCGTATCTGCGTCATCTTTTGTATCAAAGACGCGTGTAAGATACGCCGCACTTAGCCAGGGATGCTCACCATGTTCGATTCGTTCAAAGCGATCAGCCGCCGTATTATCGGTGCGTTATTGACAGTGGTGGGGGCCGTCTTTGGCCAATGGCATCCGCCCCTCTGGCTGCGTGCAATTGGCCGTGGGCTCACGAACCTGGGCAGCAAGGCCCGCCGTTATCCACGTCAAACCGGTGCAGGCTTGCTGGGGCTGGTGTTGCTGGCCGCCGCCGCTTTCTACGGCTGGCACTGGTATTCCAACCTGCCACAGCCGCACACCGCGAGCTATTCGCTGCACAAACCGAACCTTACCGACTACACCCAGCAAACGCCGGTTGTGGATAACTTGCAGGTGCGTTTCGGCGAATCCGTGGCCCCACTGGCCGCCATCGGCAAACCCGTCACCGAGGGCATCACCCTCAAACCTGCGGTCGCGGGCACTTGGCGCTGGGCGGATGACCGCAGCCTGCTGTTCGTACCGGAAAAAGACTGGCCCATCGACGCCCATTACACTGTCGACCTGGCCAAGAAAAACCTGCTGGCTGACGGCGTGTTGCTGGACCAATACAGCACTCAGTTTTCCACCCAACCGTTCCGTGCCACCCTGGCGCAAAACGAGCTGTACCAAGACCCGTCCAATCCAACGCTGAAGCAGCTGGTGGCAACGTTCCGTTTTTCCCACCCCGTGGATGAAGACACCCTGCGCAAGCGCGTCACGGTGACCCTCGGCAAAGGCCTGGCTTACCGCGACGCCCAATTGCCCAACCGCCCCGAAATCACCTTCGACGAGAAAAAACTCAACGCCTACGTACGCTCAGCCGCGCTCGCTACGCCGTTGGAAAGTACGCCGGTGAGCGCCAAGCTCGACGAGGGCATCAAGGCCCGTGACGGCGGCAACGCCAGCACCACACCGCTGGTGGCGCAAGTCACCGTGCCCGGTCGCTATCGCCTGACCTTCACCGGGGCCGACGTGAGCTTTGTCGACAACGAACGTGGCGAGCCGGAGCCGGTACTGATGTTCAGCAGCTCCAGCGCCGTGGCCGACGAAACCATCGCCGGCAAGGTCCAGGCCTGGCTGTTGCCGGAAAAGGCCCAGGACGACACGCGCCCCTACAGCAGCAGCGACATCGATGACGCCCTGCTCGCCCGCAGCACCCGGATCAACCTGACCCATGTGCCCAGCGTCGAACCGCTGAATACCCTGCACGCCTTCAAGTTCAAGGCCCCGGCCGGACGTGCCGTGTATGTGCGTGTACCCGCCAACCTGGAAGCCATCGGCGGCTATCTGGCGAAGAATCCTACGGCGTCGCTGATCAGCATGCCGGCGTACCCGCGCACCTTGCAGTTCCTGTCCGACGGCGCCTTGCTCAGCCTCAATGGCGAAAAACGCCTGGGCTTCATGGCCCGTGGTGTACCGGGCGCCCACGTGGAAATCGCCCGCCTGTTACCTAACCAACTGCAACACCTGGTGGACCAGAGCAGCGGGAGCTTTGCCCGGCCGAACTTCGGCAACGAGTATTTTGATCGCATGGTCGAGCGTCAGTCGCTGGACATCCCGCTGTCATCCAATGACCCCGCGAAGACCGTCTACGACAATGTTGACCTCAGCCACTACCTCACCGCCAATGGCGGCCGGCGGGGCATTTTCGTGCTCAAGCTCAGCCCGCAGGATGACCCGGCACCGCGTACGTTCGAGTACGACCGCAGCAGTACCAGCGACCTGCGTTTCATCGTGGTGACGGACCTGGGCATCATCGCCAAGCGTTCCAGCGATGGCAGCCACGATGTGTATGTGCAGTCCATCGGCAATGGTTCGCCCGTGTCTGACGCGCAAGTCGACATCATCGGCCGCAACGGTTTGCCGGTGAGCAGCGGCCACACTGACGCCGAAGGCCATGCGCATTTCGCCAAGCTCGATGAACTGCGCCGTGAGAAAACGCCGCTGATGTATGTGGTCACTCGCGGCAATGACCAGTCCTTCCTGCCAATCGCCCGCCAATCCCAGCAGTTGGATTTGTCGCGTTTTGACGTAGGCGGTCTGGAAGAAGACGGCGCGATTGATCGCCTGAGCGCCTACCTGTTTACCGACCGCGGCCTGTACCGGCCCGGAGAGACCGCACACCTGGGCATGATCGTGCGCAGCGGCAATTGGAAGGGTGCACTGCAAGGCTTGCCGGTGGAGCTGCAAATCACCGACCCCCGTGGCCTGGAAGTGATTCGCCAGCCGTTGAAGCTGTCCGCCAGCGGTTTTGAAACCTTTGATTTCCCCAGTAGCGAAGTCGCCCCCGCCGGGGAATACACCGCGACCTTGCAGTTGATTGGCCAGAAGCAGACCCGCACCGACTTGGGCAGCGTGAACTTCAAGGTCCGCGACTTCGAACCGGACCGCATGAAGGTCAGCCTGAGCCTGCATGACACCCCAGTGCAGGGCTGGATTCCACCGGACCAGGTGGTGGCCAAGGTCACTGCCATGCACCTGTTCGGCGCTCCGGCCTCCGGCCGGCGTGTCACCGTGAAAATGTCCCTGAGCCCGACGCTAGCGGCCTTTGACCGTTATCCGGACTACCGTTTCCGCCTCAACGATTCCCTGGAAGACGCGACTACCGAAGACCTGGCCGAAACCACTGTCGACGACAATGGCCAGGCCGTACTCGACCTCAACCTGCAACGCTTCGCCAACAGCACCTACCGCCTGCAGGTGATGACCCAGGTGTTCGAGGCCGAAGGCGGCCGTAATGTCGCGGCGCAAAGTGCCTTGCTGGTGTCGTCCGCGCCCTACCTGGTAGGTGTGAAAAGTCAGGACTCGCTGTCGTACATCGCCAAGGACGCGCCGCGCCAGGTGCAATGGCTGGCTGTGGCGCCGGACCTCACGCCTGTGGCGGTGGACGGCCTGACCAGCGAAGTGGTCGAGCACCGTTATGTGTCGGTGCTGGTGAAACAGTCCAACGGCACCTACAAGTACGAGTCGCGGATCAAGAACATCAGCCAGCCGGCCTCGCCGCTGGTCATGACCAAGGAAGGTGCCAAGCAGGTCCTGAATACTGGCGCACCGGGTGATTTCACCCTCCAACTCAAGGACGCCAACGGCAACCTGCTCAACCAGATCGACTATAGCGTGGCCGGGCGTGGCAACACATCGCGCTCGCTGGAACGCAACGCCGAACTGCAATTGCGCCTGGATAAACGCAGCTACGCCACCGGCGATGAGATCGCCATCAGCATTCGTGCCCCGTATACCGGCGCTGGCCTGATCACCATCGAACGTGACAAGGTCTACACCCAGCAGTGGTTCAAGGCCGACAGCACCAACAGCGTGCAGCACATCCGCGTGCCGGCAGGGCTTGAGGGCAATGCCTACGTCAACGTGCAGTTTGTACGCGACATGGGGTCGGCCGAGGTATACATGAGCCCACTGTCCTATGGCGTGGTGCCGTTCAGCATCAACCTGGATGCGCGACGCATGGCATTGAAGGTTGAAGGCCCGGCGAAGATCGAGCCCGGGCAGACGCTGGATATCAAGGTCAACGCTGATCGCCCGGGCCGTGCCGTGGTGTACGCGGTAGATGAAGGCATCCTGCAAGTAGCGCGCTACCAGACGCCCGACCCGTTGGGCTTCTTCTTCCAGAAGCGTGCGCTGGAAGTGGGCACCAGTCAGATCCTTGACCTGATCCTGCCAGAATTCAGCCGACTGCTCAGTGGGGCAGCGCCCGGTGGCGATACGGAAGGCGCCCTGGCCAATCACCTCAACCCGTTCAAGCGTAAACATCAGCCGCCAGTGGCCTGGTGGTCCGGGCTGGTGGACTTGCCGGCGGGTGAAACCGTGCTGCATTACCAAGTGCCGGACAGCTTCAACGGCAAGCTGCACCTGTTCGCGGTGGCGGTGGACAGCGACAGTGTCGGCGTCAGCGAAGCCAACACCGACGTGCGCGGGCCTATCGTGATCACGCCGAACGTACCGGCCTTCGTGGCGCCAGGGGATGTGTTCAACGTCAGCGCCGGGGTATTCAGCAACCTCGACGCGGCGGCGGACGTGACGTTTGAAGTGCAGACCAGCGCTGGCCTGGTCGTTCAAGGCGACAAGGGCAGTACCTTGGCCCTGCAACCGCGCAAGGAGGGCACGGCCGAGTTCAAGATCAAGGTCGGCGACACCCTCGGCTCGGCGGACCTGCGTTTTGTCGCGGTGCTACCCGATGGCAAACGTATCCAGGTGGCGGAAACTACCTCGATTCGCCCACTGAGCGAACATCGCGTAGCCCTGAGCCTGGGCCGTTTCGACAGCGCCAGCAAAGAGCTCAAACCCACCCGCGAGCTGTTCAGCCAACTGCGCGACGTGCAACTGGGCGTAGCGGCCTCGCCGCTGGTGTGGGCCAATGGCCTCAAGCATTACCTGGATGACTACGGCTACGCCTGCACCGAGCAACTGGTGTCCAAGGCCATGCCGGCGTTGATCTGGGGCGGTAACGCCATTGAGGCCGAACAAGCCTTCGGCAGCGCGGTACGCATGCTGCGCCAACGCCAGAACCAGGCCGGCGGCTTTGGTCTGTGGGCGGCCAACCCGGACGTGGCGCCGTACGCCAGCCTCTACGCCACCGACTTCCTCATCGAAGCCAGGGAGCGCGGGTTGCCGGTGCCGGAAGACCTGCTGGTACGCTCGAATGCGTATCTGACAGACCTGGCCAATGGTCCTAGCGAAGGCCTGTCGGAATTGCGCAACCGTGCCTACGCCAGTTACCTGTTGAGCCGTCAGGGGATTCTGGTCAGCGGTGCGTTGAGCGATATACGCGAGCGCTACGAAAGCTACTTCAAGGACACCTGGCAGAACGACCTGGGCGCCGCTTACCTGGCGGCCAGTTACAAACTGCTCAAGCAAGATCGCCAGGCCGATACGCTGTTTCGTAAAATCCCATGGCGTTCGCTTGTGGATAAGTGGGACAGCGATGGCCTGTATTACGACCCGCTGGTGCACGACGCTGAGCACCTGCACCTGTTGGCGCGCCACTTCCCCGAGCTGATGGACGATGTGCCCACGGCGTTGCTGGATAAACTCGGCAAGCGTCTCAACGAACAGCGCTACAACTCGCTGTCGGCGGCCCTGTTGCTACGCGCCCTGGACAACTATGGCCAACGTGCGCAAAGCGACATGACCTTCAAGGCCACCGCCTGGCTGGGCGACAAGCAGCAGCAATTGCTGGAGATGGCCGGCCAGCCGCCACGCGCCGCCGTGCCGGGCAACACGCAAAAGCTGGTGCTGGAAAAATCCGACGGCCCGGCCGCGTTCTACATGCTCAGCGAAGCCGGTTTCGACAAGGGCGCCAAGCTCAAGCCGATCAACAATGGCCTGGAAGTCATCCACGAATACCTCGACCTCAAGGGCGAGCCCGTGAGCAAGGTCGCAGTGGGCGAAGAGTTCCTGGTGCGCCTGCGCCTGCGGGCTACCGACCGCGATCAGGTGCAGCAAGTGGCCGTGGTGGACCTGCTGCCCGGTGGCGTCGAGCCTGTGTATAACCTGCCGCCGGAGCCGGAGGCGGCCAGCAGCGAGGAAAGTGAGGGTGAAGCGTCCGAGTACGTCGAGGAAGACAGCCAGGAAGAACAAAGCTGGCAAGCGCCTATCGGTGAAACCGAACTGAGCAACTGGCAGCCGGACTATGTGGACGTGCGTGATGATCGGGTGGTGTTGTACGGCACTGCGCTGCGTGATGTCGGCACGTTCGTGTACCGCGTGCGCGCCACCAACGCAGGTACCTTCAACACGCCTGCGGCCTACGCCGAAGGTATGTACGAAACCACCCTGCAAGGGCGCGGCAAAGTAGGCCAGCTTGAAATTACCAAGCCTTAAGCGCCTGACGCCGCTGCTGGTAGCGGCAGCCGTACTGGCGGGGTTGCGGCTTTGGCCTCACGCCCCGCTGGAACAAGCCGTAACCTCATCGCGGGTTGTGCTGGCCGACGACGGTTCGCTGCTGCGCATGACGTTGGCGGATGACGGGCAATACCGCCTGTGGCTACCGCTGGAGCGGATCTCTCCTTCACTGGTCCAGGCATTGCTGCTCAAGGAAGACCGCAATTTCTACTGGCACCCGGGGATCAATCCCCCAGCATTGCTGCGCGCAGCCATGGCCACCTACAGCGGTGGCCAGCGCCAGGGCGGCTCGACCTTGAGCATGCAACTGGCGCGGCGCCTGTGGGACCTCAACACCCGCCAGGTGCCGGGCAAGTTGCAGCAGATGGCGTTGGCCCTGTGGCTGGAGGCGCGCTATAGCAAGCACGACATCCTGGAGGCCTACCTGAACCTGGCGCCCATGGGCGGCAATATCGAAGGGGCCGAGGCGGCGAGCCGCATCTATTTCGGCAAGTCGGCGGCGCAGCTGTCGTTGTCCGAGGCACTGGGGCTGGCGGTGATTCCCCAGCAGCCAGGCCGGCGTGCACGCTTCGGACCGTCGCTGCAAAATGCCCGCCTGCGCTTGATGACCGACTGGCGCGAGACTTATCCACAAGACCCGCGTAACGACAGTTTGCTGGAATTACCCCTCGAAGCGCGCAACCGCCAGCAGATCCCGTTCCTGGCGCCGCACTTGAGTGAACAGCTATTGGCGTCCCAGGCCGGCAATGAGCTCAACAGCACCCTCAACCTGCCGCTGCAACACTTGCTCGAACGCCTGGTCACCGGCTTTATCGCCGAGCGGCGCAGCACGGGTGTGGAAAACGCCACGGCAATCCTGATCGACAGCCGCGACCAAAGCGTCAAAGCGCTGGTGGGTTCGGCGGACTACTTATCCACAAGCCTGCACGGCCAGGTCAATGGCGTACTGTCGCGACGCTCACCAGGGTCGACGCTCAAGCCCTTCCTGTATGGGCTGGCGCTGGACCAAGGGGTTATCCACCCCATGAGCATCCTCAAGGATTTGCCGAGTAACTTTGGCTACTTCCAGCCGGAAAATTTCGACGGCAGTTTTGTCGGCCCGCTGACCGCGCGAGACGCGCTGATCCGTAGTCGCAACATCCCGGCGGTGTGGCTGGCCAGCCAGGTCAAGTCGCCGTCCTTGTACGGGCTGTTGCAACGCGCCGGGATCAAAGGCCTGCGCGACGAAAGTCATTACGGCTTGGCCTTGGCCCTCGGGGGCGGTGAGATGACCTCGGAAGAGCTGGCGCGGCTGTACGTGATGCTGGCCGGCGACGGGCACCTGCGGCCGTTGCGCTATTTGCAGGAACAGCCCCAGACCACGGGGGCCCAACTGCTGACGCCCCAGGCCGCCTTCATGGTGCGCGACATGCTGCGCCGTAACCCACGGCCGGATGGCCTGCCCGGCCGCCACTGGCGCACCGCGTGGAAAACCGGCACCTCCTGGGGCTTTCACGATGCGTGGAGCGCCGGCCTGGTCGGCCCCTATGTGCTGGTGGTGTGGGTGGGTAATTTCGATGGTCGACCGAACCCGGCGTTTATCGGTGCCAAGACCGCTGCGCCGTTATTCTTCCGCATCGCCGACGCCCTGCCCCTGGCCTTGCCCAACACCGTTATCAAGCCCGACAAGCCGCCCGCCGGGCTGGTGCGCATCGACGTCTGTGCCGCGTCCGGCGAGTTGCCCAACCGCTGGTGCCCGCAAACCCGCAAGACCTGGTACATCCCCGGCGTGTCGCCGATTCGTGTCTCGAACCTGCACCGCCCGGTGCTGATCGACACCCGTACCGGCAAGGCCGCATGCCCGCCGTTCGAGGCGCAATACACCCGCGAAGAGGTCTTCGAATTCTGGCCCAGCGACGTGCAACGGCTGTACCGCGCTGCCGGCCTGCCCCGGCGCACGCCGCCCAACGTGATGAAAAACTGCCAGCCCAATCGCCTCAGTGACCAAAGCGAAGCGCCGCAGATCCGCTCGCCGCTGACCCAGGTGAGCTATCAACTGCGTCTGTCCCAACCGCAGGAAAGCATCCCGCTGAATGCCAACGCGGCCAGCGATGCCGCGACGTTGTACTGGTTTGCCGACCAGACACTGATCGGCCAAGGCCCGCCGCAAACCACACTGAACTGGCGGCCGGGCAAGTCGGGGGAATATCGGTTGCGGGTCAGTGATGATCAGGGACGCAGCGCGAGTCGGGGCTTGAAGGTGGAGTTTGTGCCTTAGGCACGGCGCTCACGTTCGACAAACTCGACATAGTTTGACTCTCCGCCTCCCGTCGCGCCCGATAACCAGCCCCATACAAAGCTCAGGGTAGTCCGCCCGGCCTGATCCACGCCGACCACACCACGCGACCAGCCGGACAGCAGCTCACCCTCCAGGGTCAGGCACTGATACAGCAGTTCGATAGTATTCGCACCGGTCACTCGCCCTACTTGCATGCCCAGGCGAATCCGTCCGCCTTCGTAGGTACCGGAAATGGCCTCGCCTTGGACAAGGTAATGAAACACCGTGCCTGCGCCGGATAGCCCGTGGGTGTTGTGGGCGACGGTGAATCGGCGGTTGTTCAGGCGGTGGTGGAGCTGGGAGGGCGTTTGCATCGAGGTCGCGTCCTTTCGCGGAACCTGGAGACCCGGGCGGGTCTCCAGGGCATGGCGGGTTACTCCACGGTCACCGACTTCGCCAGGTTGCGCGGCTGGTCCACGTCGGTCCCTTTGAGCACAGCGACGTAGTACGACAGCAGCTGCAGCGGGATGGTGTAGAGGATCGGCGACAGGGTGTCGTTGATATGCGGCATGTTGATGACGTGGGTGCCTTCACCGTTGGTCATGCCGGCTTTTTCATCAGCGAACACCACCAACTGGCCACCACGGGCACGGACTTCCTGCAGGTTGGACTTGAGCTTCTCCAGCAGTTCGTTGTTCGGCGCCACGGTAACCACCGGCATGTCGTCATCCACCAGGGCCAATGGGCCGTGCTTGAGCTCGCCGGCCGGGTAGGCTTCGGCGTGGATGTACGAGATTTCCTTGAGCTTGAGCGAGCCTTCCATCGCCACCGGGTATTGCGCGCCACGGCCGAGGAACAAGGTGTGGTTCTTGTCGGCGAACAGTTCGGCGACTTTTTCCACGGTGCTGTCCATCGCCAGGGCTTCACCCAGTCGGGCTGGCAGGCGGCGCAGTTCTTCGACCAGAGTGGCTTCGACGCCTTCGGCCAAGGTACCGCGCACTTGACCCAGAGACAGGGTCAGCAACAGCAGGCCTACCAGCTGAGTGGTGAAGGCTTTGGTGGAGGCCACGCCGATTTCGCGACCGGCCTGGGTCAGCAGGGTCAGGTCGGATTCACGCACCAGCGAGCTGATGCTGACGTTGCAGATCGCCAGGCTGGCCAGGAAGCCCAGCTCCTTGGCATTGCGAAGGGCGGCCAGGGTGTCGGCGGTTTCGCCGGACTGGGAGATGGTCACGAACAGGGTGTCGGGCTGCACCACCACCTTGCGGTAGCGGAACTCACTGGCGACTTCCACCTGGCACGGGATGCCGGCCAGTTCTTCCAGCCAGTAACGGGCAACCATGCCGGCGTGGTAGCTGGTGCCGCAGGCCACGATCTGCACATTGCGCACTTTGGCGAACAGTTCGGCGGCTTGCGGGCCGAAGGCGTTGACCAGCACCTGGTTCTGGCTCAGGCGACCTTCCAGGGTGCGTTGCACCACCGCGGGCTGCTCGTGGATTTCCTTGAGCATGAAGTGGCGGTATTCGCCCTTGTCGGCGGCCTCAGCACCGTCGCGGTATTGCACGGCTTCGCGCTCGACGGACTGACCGTTGACGTCCCAGATCTGCACGCTTTCACGGCGGATGTCGGCAATATCGCCTTCTTCCAGGTACATGAAGCGGTCGGTGACCTGGCGCAGGGCCAGTTGGTCGGAGGCCAGGAAGTTTTCCCCCAGGCCCAGGCCGATCACCAATGGGCTGCCACTGCGCGCGGCAACCACGCGGTCGGGTTGGCTGGCGCTGACCACGGCAAGGCCATAGGCGCCATGCAGTTCCTTGACGGTGGCCTTGAGGGCGACGGTCAGGTCGCCCAGGTCCTTGAGCTTGTGGTTGAGCAGGTGGGCGATGACTTCGGTGTCGGTGTCCGAGGTGAATACGTAACCCAGGCCCTTGAGTTGTTCGCGCAGCACTTCGTGGTTTTCGATGATGCCGTTGTGGACCACGGCCAGGTCACCGGAGAAGTGCGGGTGGGCATTGCGTTCGCACGGTGCACCGTGGGTAGCCCAGCGGGTGTGGGCAATGCCCAGGCGACCTACCAGTGGCTCGCCAAGCAGCGCTTGCTCCAGCTCGCTGACCTTGCCCGGGCGGCGCATGCGCTCAAGCTTGCCGGCGTTGGTGAAGACGGCCACACCGGCGCTGTCATAGCCACGGTATTCCAGGCGCTTGAGGCCTTCGAGCAGGATGGGGGTGATGTTGCGTTCAGCGACTGCGCCTACGATGCCACACATGGTGTTTCTCCTAGATGATTGCCGCGCATATCAGCGTAATGCCGCGGGCTTGGATCTGGTCGCGGGCCTCAAGCGGCAGGCGATCATCGGTGATCAGGGTATGGACGCTGCTCCAGGGCAGTTCCAGGTTGGGAATCTTGCGGCCGATCTTGTCGGATTCGACCATCACCACCACTTCACGGGCGACCTCGGCCATGACGCGGCTCAGGCCCAGCAATTCATTGAAGGTGGTGGTGCCACGTTCCAGGTCGATACCATCGGCACCGATAAACAACTGGTCGAAGTCATAGGAACGCAGGACCTGTTCGGCGACCTGGCCTTGGAACGAGTCCGAATGCGGGTCCCAGGTGCCACCGGTCATCAACAGCACGGGCTCGTGTTCCAGTTCGCTCAGGGCGCGGGCCACGTGCAGGGAATTGGTCATCACCACCAGGCCGGGCTGGTGGCCCAGCTCGGGGATCATCGCGGCGGTGGTGCTACCACTGTCGATGATGATGCGCGCGTGTTCGCGCAGACGCATGACGGCAGCACGCGCGATGGCACGCTTGTAGACCGACACCGGTTGAGTGGCATCGCCCACCAGCTCCTGAGGCATGGTGATTGCGCCACCGTAGCGGCGCAGCAGCAGGCCGTTGCTCTCCAGGGCGGCCAGGTCCTTGCGGATGGTGACTTCCGACGTTTCGAAACGCTTGGCCAACTCGTCCACGCTGACTTCGCCCTGTTCGTTGAGCAGGGTCAGGATGTTGTGGCGCCGCTGGGGAGTATTTCGTTTCGACATGGTGATGATAAGTTTCGTTTCGAAAGATAACGAAGGCAATCAAAACCTATTAGCGAAAGATCGTCAAGCGGGCGAGGACATTTTTTATTTACCCGCACACCAATGTGGGAGCGGGCTTGCTTACGAATGCACGGTCCAGTCGTCACTTCCGGTGACTGGCACTGCGTATTCGCGAGCAAGCCCGCTCCCACAGGGGATTACTGATCGCTGGCGAGAATGTGGATAAGTCAGGTCTTCTTGATTTTGACCGGGCGTTTCCAGCCGTCGATGTTGCGTTGGCGGGCGCGGGCGACGGCCAGTTGAGACTTATCCACATCCTGGTTGATGGTTGAGCCGGCGGCGGTGCTGGCGCCATCGTCGAGGGTCACCGGGGCGACCAGCGAATTATTGGAACCGATAAACACATCCGCCCCAATGGTGGTCTGGTGTTTATTCGCGCCATCGTAGTTACACGTGATGGTGCCGGCGCCGATGTTGGTTCGTGCGCCGACGGTAGCATCACCCAGGTAGGTCAGGTGACCGACTTTGGCTTCGGCATCCAACTTGGCGTTTTTCAGTTCAACAAAGTTACCCACATGGGCCTTGGCACCCAGCACGCTACCTGGACGCAACCGCGCAAACGGGCCAGCGTCGCTGCCCTCGCCCATCACGGCACCGTCTATGTGGCTGTTGGCCTTGATCACCACGCCCTTGCGCAGGGTGCTGTCCTTGATCACGCAGTTGGGACCAATCACCACGTCGTCTTCGATGACCACACGGCCTTCGAGGATCACGTTGATATCGATCAGCACGTCGCGGCCGACGGTCACTTCCCCGCGCACATCGAAACGCGCCGGGTCACGCAGGGTCACACCCTGGGCCATCAGGCGACGACCTTCGCGCAGTTGGTAGTGACGCTCCAGCTCGGCCAGTTGCTTGCGGTCGTTGGCGCCCTGCACTTCCATGGGGTCGTGGGGTTGTTCGGTTGCGACCAGCAGGCCATCGCTCACGGCCATCTCGATGACGTCGGTGAGGTAGTACTCGCCCTGGGCGTTGTTGTTGGACAGGCGGCTCATCCAGTCCGCAAGCTTATTGGCAGGGACTGCGAGAATGCCGGTATTGCCTTCGGTAATGGCGCGCTGTACTTCGCTGGCATCCTTGTGCTCAACGATGGCCGCGACCTTGCCGTCGGCGTTGCGCACGATGCGCCCGTAGCCGGTGGGGTCTTCCAGCTCAACGGTCAACAGGCCCATCTGGCCTGGGACTACATGCTTGAGCAGGCGTTGCAGCGTTTCGACTTCGATCAGCGGCACGTCTCCATACAGGATCAGCACGGTGTCCGCCGTGATGAAGGGCACGGCCTGCGCGGTGGCGTGGCCGGTACCGAGTTGCTTGTCTTGTAGAACGAAATTCAAGTCGTCTGCGGCGAGGCGCTCACGCACCACATCGGCACCGTGACCGATCACTACGTGAATGCGTTGGGGGTCCAACTCCCTGGCGCTGTGGATAACATGACCCAGCATGGAATTACCGGCAACCGGGTGCAGCACCTTGGGCAGGGCCGAACGCATACGGGTGCCCTGGCCTGCGGCGAGAATGACGATTTCAAGAGACATGAATGGCTACCAATCCTGGGCGGTCCGGCTTCAGACCAAAGAAGTGTTTTGCAAAAAAAGAAAAAGGGTAGCCGAGGCTACCCTTTTTAATCAATCGCGCATGAAGCATGACGGCATGGCCGATTACTTCTTGCGGATCTGCTGGAGCGTGCGCAGCTGGGCTGCAGCCTCGGCCAGACGTACAGCAGCAGCGCTGTAGTCGAAGTCCGCACCCTTTTCGTTCAGGGCCTTCTCGGCAGCCTTGACGGCTTCCTGAGCGGAGGCTTCATCCAGGTCGCCAGCACGTTGCACGGTGTCGGCAAGTACCTTGACCATGTTCGGCTGAACCTCGAGAAAACCACCGGAGATGTAAAACACCTCCTTTTCCCCGCCCTGCTTGGTCAGCGTGATCGGACCTGGCTTCAAGCTGGTGATCAACGGCGCGTGGCCCATGGCAATACCCAGGTCACCCAGGTCGCCGTGTGCAATCACCATTTCTACCAGACCGGAGAAGATTTCCCCTTCCGCGCTGACGATATCGCAATGGACTGTCATAGCCATCTGATTGCCTCAACCTGATGAGCGCCCGTTACCGGGCGCTTGGATTACAGTTTCTTGGCTTTCTCGATCGCTTCTTCGATGCCGCCGACCATGTAGAACGCTTGTTCTGGCAGGTGGTCGTAGTCACCGTTGAGGATGCCTTTGAAGCCAGCAATGGTGTCTTTCAGGGAAACGTATTTACCCGATGCACCGGTGAAGACTTCAGCCACGAAGAACGGCTGCGACAAGAAGCGCTGGATCTTACGAGCGCGGGATACCAACTGCTTGTCGGTTTCCGACAGCTCGTCCATACCCAGGATCGCAATGATGTCCTTCAGTTCTTTGTAACGCTGCAGCACGTACTGAACGCCGCGAGCGGTGTCGTAGTGCTCTTGGCCGATCACGTTCGGGTCCAGCTGGCGCGAAGTCGAGTCGAGTGGATCGACCGCTGGGTAGATACCCAGGGAAGCGATGTCACGGGACAGAACGACGGTGGCGTCCAAGTGGGCGAAGGTGGTCGCTGGCGACGGGTCAGTCAAGTCATCCGCAGGTACGTATACCGCTTGGATGGAAGTGATCGAACCTTCCTTGGTCGAAGTGATACGTTCTTGCAGAACGCCCATCTCTTCAGCCAGGGTCGGCTGGTAACCTACTGCCGAAGGCATACGGCCCAGCAGTGCGGATACTTCAGTACCGGCCAGGGTGTAACGGTAGATGTTGTCGACGAACAGCAGAACGTCGTTACCTTCGTCACGGAACTTCTCGGCCATGGTCAGGCCAGTCAGTGCTACGCGCAGACGGTTTCCCGGCGGCTCGTTCATCTGACCGTAAACCAGTGCCACTTTGTCCAGAACGTTGGAGTCCTTCATCTCGTGGTAGAAGTCGTTACCCTCACGAGTACGCTCACCCACACCAGCGAACACGGAATAACCGCTGTGCTCGATGGCGATGTTACGGATCAGTTCCATCATGTTTACGGTCTTGCCTACACCGGCACCACCGAACAGACCAACTTTACCGCCTTTGGCAAACGGGCAAACCAGGTCGATAACCTTGATGCCGGTTTCCAGCAGATCGTTGCCGCCAGCTTGTTCGGCGAACGAAGGTGCTGGACGGTGAATGCCCCAGCGCTCTTCGGTGTCGATCGGGCCAGCTTCGTCAATCGGGTTGCCCAGTACGTCCATGATCCGGCCCAGGGTCGCTTTACCGACCGGTACGGAGATGGCAGCGCCAGTGTCGACAACGTCCAGACCGCGCTTCAAGCCTTCGGTAGAACCCATCGCAATGGTACGAACTACGCCGTCGCCCAGCTGCTGCTGAACTTCCAGAGTAGTTTCCGCGCCTTGTACTTTCAGCGCGTTGTAGATGCTCGGTACGCTGTCGCGTGGAAATTCCACGTCGATAACGGCGCCGATGATTTGAACGATACGTCCGCTACTCATAGCTGGATCCTCTGAATATTTGAACCGTTAAACCGCGGCAGCGCCGCCGACGATTTCCGAGATCTCTTGGGTGATCGCAGCCTGACGCGCCTTGTTGTAGATCAGCTGCAAATCGCTGATCAGATCACCGGCGTTATCGGTAGCGTTTTTCATCGCGATCATCCGCGCCGCTTGTTCAGCTGCGTTGTTCTCGACCACCGCCTGGTACACCTGCGACTCCACGTAGCGCACCATCAAGCCGTCAAGCAGCTCTTTGGCGTCTGGTTCGTAGAGGTAGTCCCAGTGGTGCTTGAGTTCCTGATCCGGAGTCGCCACCAGTGGAATCAATTGCTCCACGGTTGGCTGCTGGGTCATGGTGTTGATGAACTTGTTGGATACCACGGACAGGCGGTCAATCCGGCCTTCCAGGTACGCATCCAGCATCACCTTCACACTGCCGATCAAATCATTGATCGACGGCTCTTCACCCAGGTGGCTGATAGCTGCAACGACGTTACCGCCGAAGTTGCGGAAAAAGGCCGCACCCTTGCTACCAACAACACACAGATCGATCTCGACGCCGTTTTCGCGGTTTACCGCCATGTCCTTGACCAGGGCCTTGAACAGGTTGGTATTCAAACCACCGCACAAACCACGGTCACTGCTCACAACCACATAACCGACGCGCTTAACTTCGCGGTCGATCATGAACGGGTGGCGGTATTCCGGGTTGGCGTTGGCCAGATGCCCAATTACCTGGCGGATACGCTCCGCATAAGGACGGCTAGCAGCCATGCGCATTTGTGCCTTGCGCATTTTGCTGACCGCCACTTTTTCCATGGCGCTGGTAATTTTTTGCGTGCTTTTGATGCTCGCAATCTTACTGCGAATCTCTTTTGCGCCTGCCATGTAACACCTATCAGGTTAGCAAGCGGGAGCCTTGCGGCTCCCGCTGCGGCTTACCAGGTTTGGGTGGCCTTGAACTTCTCGATACCGGCTTTCATGCCAGCGTCGATATCGTCATTGAAGTCACCCTTCACGTTGATCTTCGCCATCAATTCGGCGTGATCGCGGTTGAAGTAAGCAATCAGCGCTTGTTCAAAGCTGCCGACCTTGGCGATTTCAACGTCGGTCAGGAACCCACGCTCAGCGGCATACAGCGACAACGCCATGTCAGCGATCGACATCGGGGCGTATTGCTTCTGCTTCATCAGCTCGGTAACGCGCTGACCATGCTCAAGTTGCTTACGGGTCGCTTCGTCCAGGTCAGAAGCAAACTGGGCGAATGCCGCCAGTTCACGGTACTGAGCCAGAGCGGTACGGATACCACCGGAGAGCTTCTTGATGATCTTGGTCTGAGCGGCACCACCCACACGGGATACCGAAACACCGGCGTTCACTGCAGGGCGGATGCCCGAGTTGAACATGGCCGATTCCAGGAAGATCTGACCGTCGGTGATGGAAATCACGTTGGTCGGAACGAACGCGGAAACGTCGCCAGCCTGGGTTTCGATGATCGGCAGTGCGGTCAGGGAACCGGTTTTGCCGGTCACTGCGCCGTTGGTGAACTTCTCTACGTACTCTTCGGAAACGCGGGATGCGCGCTCCAGCAGACGGGAGTGGAGATAGAACACGTCGCCTGGGTAGGCTTCACGGCCTGGTGGACGGCGCAGCAGCAGGGAAATCTGGCGGTAAGCCACTGCTTGCTTGGACAGATCGTCATAAACGATCAGTGCGTCTTCACCGCGGTCGCGGAAGAATTCACCCATGGTGCAACCGGAGTACGGTGCCAGGAATTGCAGCGCAGGAGATTCCGAAGCACTGGCAGCCACGATGATCGTGTTGGCCAGGGCGCCGTTTTCTTCCAGCTTGCGAACCACGTTGGCGATGGTCGATTGCTTCTGACCGATCGCTACGTAGACGCAGAAAATGCCGCTGTTCTTCTGGTTGATGATCGCGTCGATCGCCAGAGCGGTTTTACCGATCTGACGGTCACCGATGATCAGCTCACGCTGGCCACGGCCGACAGGGATCATGGCATCGACAGCCTTGTAGCCAGTCTGTACAGGCTGGTCTACCGACTTACGCCAGATCACGCCTGGAGCAACTTTCTCGACCGCGTCGGTCTCGGTGTTGCCCAGTGGACCTTTACCGTCAACAGGGTTACCCAGTGCGTCGACTACGCGACCCAGCAGTTCCTTACCAACCGGAACTTCCAGGATGCGGCCTGTGCACTTGGCGCTCATGCCTTCAGCCAGACTGGTGTAAGCGCCCAATACAACGGCACCTACGGAGTCTTGCTCCAGGTTGAGGGCCATACCGTAGACGCCGCCCGGAAACTCGATCATCTCGCCGTACATAACGTCGGCCAGACCGTGAATCCGCACGATGCCGTCAGATACGCTGACGACAGTGCCTTCGTTACGGGCTTGGGAGGTCACATCGAGCTTGTCGATGCGGCCCTTGATAATTTCACTTATTTCGGAAGGATTGAGTTGCTGCATTGCTCTGCTGCCCCTTCAAACTCAAGATTTCAATGCTTCGGCAAGTTTCGCGATTTTGCCGCGAATCGAGCCATCGATAACCAGGTCGCCGGCACGGATAACAACACCACCAATCAGGGATGCGTCCTCCGAAGCTTGCAGGCGCACTTCCCGATTGAGTCGTGCACTGAGAACCTTGGCGAGTTTGTCTTGCTGTTCTTGGTTCAATGCAAAAGCACTGGTCACTTCAACGTCTACCGATTTCTCTGCTTCGGCCTTGTACAGGTCGAACAGAGCGGCGATCTCCGGCAAAAGCGGGAGACGGTCGTTTTCGGCAACGACGTGGATGAAGTTCTGCACTTTCACATCAAACTTGTCGCCGCACACTTCAATAAAAGTGGCGGCCTTGTCTGCGCTCGTCAGGCGCGGGGCCTTGAGCACGCGCTGCATGGTGTCGTCTTGCGACACTGCTGCAGCCAGGCCGAGCATGGCTGACCAAGAGGCCAGCTGCTGGTGGGCCTGGGCGTGCTCGAAGGCTGCCTTAGCGTAAGGTCGGGCCAACGTGGTCAGTTCTGCCATGATCGCCCTCGCTTAAATTTCAGCAGCCAGTTTGTTAACCAGCTCCGCGTGCGCGTTTTGATCGATTGTGGCACCGAGGATCTTCTCAGCACCGCCGACCGCCAGAGCACCCAGTTGGGCACGCAGCGCGTCTTTGACGCCGTTCAGTTCCTGTTCGATCTCGGCATGAGCCGAAGCCTTCACACGGTCAGCTTCGACGCGGGCTTTTTCAACAGCCTCTTCGACGATCTGGTTACCGCGTTTCTTGGCTTGCTCAATGATTTCAGCTGCCTGTGCTTTAGCATCGCGCAGTTGATGACCCACTTTCTCTTGGGCCAACTCCAGGTCGCGAGCTGCACGGCTGGCAGCGTCCAAGCCATCAGCGATCTTCTTCTGACGTTCGTGCAAAGCCGCGATGACCGGAGGCCACACGAACTTCATGCAAAACACTACAAAAATGAAGAACGCAACGGATTGGCCAATCAGGGTTGCATTAATGTTCACGCCAACACCTCGCTCATTCGTTGTCCATCACTCCAATCAACTCGAAAAATTCGAGTGATTAGCCAGCGAGTTGACCAACGAAGGGGTTCGCGAAGGTGAAGAACAGAGCGATACCAACGCCGATCATGGTCACGGCGTCGAGCAGGCCGGCGACGATGAACATTTTAACTTGCAGCATTGGAACCATTTCTGGCTGACGCGCTGCGCCTTCCAGGAATTTGCCGCCCAGCAGGCCGAAACCAATGGCAGTACCCAGGGCGCCCAGGCCGATCAACAGTGCAACAGCGATAGCGGTTAGACCAACTACAGTTTCCATCTTTCCTCCCGACTTTTACGTCGTATGGTTTAGGTTTTTTAGATTTTAAAGCGGTAAAACAAATCGTTTCATAGCCCTGGTGGGCCACCTTCCCGTTTTACCGGGAAGGACATCAGACTAGTCGAGACTGGTCTTAATGGTTCTCTTCGTGCGCCATCGACAGGTAGACGATGGTCAGCATCATGAAGATGAAGGCCTGCAGGGTGATGATCAGGATGTGGAACACAGCCCACGCCCACTGCAGAACCACGCCCAGGCCGCTAAGCCAGAGCAGACCGCTGCCGAACATCACAGCGATCAGAATGAACACCAGCTCGCCGGCATACATGTTGCCGAACAGTCGCAGGGCCAGGGAAATCGGCTTGGCGACCAGGGTCACGAACTCCAGCAGGAAGTTCACCGGGATCAGCAGGGCTTGAACGAAGATGTTCTTGCTGCCGAACGGGTGCAGGGTCAGTTCGCCGATGAAACCGCCGATGCCCTTGACCTTGATGCTGTAGAAAATGATCAACGCGAACACCGACAAGGCCATGCCCAGGGTGGCGTTAGGGTCAGTAGTCGATACTGCACGGAATGGAATGTGCGCATCGCCCGTGATCAGGATGGCCAGCTGAGGAATCCAGTCGACCGGGATCAGGTCGATGGCGTTCATCAGGAACACCCAGACGAAGATGGTCAGTGCCAGCGGTGCAATCACCGGGCTACGGCCATGGAAGCTGTCTTTCACGCTGCCATCGACGAATTCGACCAGGACTTCAACGAAGTTCTGCAAAGCACCTGGCTGACCGGACGTTGCCTTCTTTGCCGCCATGCGGAAAATCAGGACGAAGATCAGACCCAATGCGACCGACCAGCCCAGAGTATCCAGGTGGAAAGCCCAGAAGCCCATTTCTTTGGCCTCTGCTGCGGTGTGGGCAAAGCCCCAGCCGCCATTAGGAAGCTGACCGAAGGTCAGGTTCTGCAAGTGGTGCTGGATATAGCCCGAAGCGGTTGTTTCTGCCATGGTTGCCTCAAACGCCCTAAGGTTTCGAAAGTCTTGTTTTCATTAGCAGGGGAGCGAACCAGCTGACCAGTTGGGTCAACACGAAGACGCCGAATACAGCCAGCGGCGCCAATGGCTTCACACCTGCAAAGGTCAGTGCAAACAGCACTGCCGTCAAAATCAGTTTCCCTGCCTCGCCGGCATAAAAGGACCGGACGATAGCCTGGGCTGCTCGGGCGCCGGAAAACCGAAAGGCCCTGTGAGCAAAATACATATTGGGCAGCAAGGCTATCAGGCCTCCGCAAAGTCCTGAATATCCGGCTACGACTCCATGCCAGTACCAAAGCGCCAATGCGGCGATCAGCAAAATGACAAATTGAGCCAATAAAACCGGAAAAACAGCCAAGCGATGGAACGGCAACGTGTTTGGCGTGCGGGTTTCCATCACTCTTGCTCCTCAATGGTCGGCTGCCGGAAATCAATAACTTGGCATAATTTGTGCCGACAAAATGCGCGCAGAGTATAGGGGCGGTTCAGCCCCTATTCAACTGCCGGGTAGTGATTTCCGATCACGCGCTACATAAGCAAATGTTTCAGCGGATGTGGGCAAGGACGCCCTGGAGCTCGTCAAGGGAGTTATATCCGATGACCAATTGCCCTTTGCCCTTCTTGCCGTGGCGAATTTGCACCGCAGAGCCCAGGCGCTCGGCCAAGCGCTGCTCAAGACGCGCGATATCCGGATCAGGTTTGGTCGTTTCGACCGGTGCAGGTTTGCCGCTGAGCCACTGGCGAACCAGCGCCTCGGTCTGACGAACGGTGAGCCCCCGTGCGACAACGTGTCGCGCCCCTTCAACCTGTTGATTTTCCGGCAAACCGAGCAATGCACGCGCGTGGCCCATTTCCAGGTCGCCATGGGACAACATGGTCTTGATGACTTCCGGCAGCGCGATCAGGCGCAGCAAGTTGGACACGGTCACGCGGGATTTACCCACCGCCTCGGCCACTTGCTGCTGGGTCAGCTGGAACTCCTGCTGCAAACGCTGCAAGGCGATCGCTTCTTCGATCGGGTTGAGGTCTTCGCGCTGGATATTCTCGATCAACGCCATGGCGATGGCGGTTTCATCCGGGACATCGCGCACCATCGCCGGAATGGTTTCCTTGCCGGCCTGCTGACTCGCGCGCCAGCGGCGTTCGCCGGCGATGATTTCAAAACGGCCACCACCAATGGGGCGCACCACGATCGGCTGCATCACGCCCTGGGCCTTGATCGAATTGGCCAGTTCTTCCAGGGCCTGGGGGTCCATGTCCCGACGTGGCTGGTATTTACCGCGCTGGATCAAGTCCAGGGGCAGGTGTTGCAGCTCGCGCTCGTCGGCCTGCACCGCTTGTTCTTCAAGCGATGTGACGGTCGGACCACTCAACAGTGCATCCAGTCCACGTCCTAGACCTCGTTTCTTGACGGCCATGGGGATTCCTTAAGTTGGCTGGGCTGCAGCGGTACGTGAATTGCGGCGCTGGCGACGAACCATCTCGCCGGCCAGCGCCAGGTAGGCAATGGCACCACGGGATTGTTTGTCGTACGCGAGCGCCGGCATGCCGTAGCTCGGGGCTTCGGCCAAGCGAATGTTGCGCGGGATCACCGTGTCGTACAGCTGATCGCCGAAATGTTCCTTGAGCTGCGCCGACACATCGTTCATCAGGCTCAGGCGCGGATCGAACATGGTCCGCAGCAGGCCTTCGATCTGCAGGTTCGGGTTGAGCAACTCGGCGATACGCTTGATGTTATCCACAAGGTCGCTCAAGCCTTCCAGTGCGTAGTACTCGCACTGCATGGGGATAATCACCCCATCGGCGGCCACCAGCGCGTTCAATGTCAGCATCGACAGTGACGGCGGGCAGTCGATCAGGATGTAGTCGTAGTTCTCGCGAATCGGTGCCAGGGCGCTGCGCAGACGGCTTTCTTTCATCTGCATTTCCAGCAGCACCACCTCGGCCGCGGTCAAATCGCGGTTAGCCGGCAGCAGTTGGTAACCGCCGTGCTCAGAGTAGTGCATGGCCTGGGCCAGGTCGCACTCGCCGATCAGCAAGTCGTAGACCGAGTTTTCCAGGCCATGTTTATCCACACCGCTTCCCATGGTGGCGTTGCCCTGTGGATCGAGATCGATCAGCAGCACCCGACGCTTGGTAGCGACCAGGGAAGCTGCGAGGTTGATGCAGGTGGTGGTTTTGCCCACGCCACCTTTCTGGTTCGCTATCGCGAATACCTTAGCCATTCTTGCTTGTGTTCCCAATCATGCCGTGCGGCGCAGTATCAGCAGATGGCGTTGGCCTTGGCAACCGGGTACGGCCAAGGCGTGTTCGCTATCGAGGTGGAAGTCTGCCGGCAATGCTAACAGCTCGTCGCTTGGATGGACGCCCTTCATTGCCAGCCAGCGGGTGTCGCGGTCGCCCAGGTGGCGAGTCCAGTTGCTGAAGTTCTCCATGCTGCTGAACGCCCGGGAAACAATTCCGTTGAAAGGCTGTTCAGGCGTGAACGCTTCGACGCGACTGTGGATAACTTTCAGGTTATCCAGCTTGAGTTCGAGTTTGACCTGCGTCAGGAAGCGGGTCTTCTTGCCGTTGCTGTCCAGGCAGGTCACGTGCGACTCGGGAAACAGGATTGCCAGCGGGATGCCGGGCATGCCGCCGCCACTGCCGACGTCGAGCCAACGACCGTTTTCGATAAACGGCATGACGCTCAAGCTATCGAGCAAATGGCGCGACACCATTTCGTCGGGATCGCGCACTGCAGTCAGGTTGTAAGCCTTGTTCCATTTGATCAACAGGGCCAGGTAGCCCAACAGCAATTCGTGCTGGGCCGGGCTCAGGTCGACGCCCAACTGGCGTGCACCTGTGGATAACTCTTCGGCGTGTTGCGAGGTGACCAACGAACTCAAGCGCTTTGCTCCAACTGACGGCCCGCGCCGCGTTTTTTCAAATGGATCATCAACAGCGAAATCGCTGCTGGGGTGACGCCCGGGATACGTGACGCCTGGCCCAGGGTTTCCGGCCGAGTTATCCCCAGCTTGCTCTGGATTTCTTTCGACAAACCGGAAATCCCGGTGTAGTCGATATCCACAGGCAGCTTGGTGTCTTCACTGGCGCGCAGGCGAGCGATCTCGTCCTGCTGACGGTCAATGTAACCGGCGTATTTGGTCTTGATCTCGACCTGCTCGGCGACTTGTGGGTCTTCTGCACCCTGGCCAGTCACTTCGACCAGACCAGCGTAGTCGATTTCCGGACGGGAAAGCAGGTTGAGCAAGTTGTACTCATGAGTCAGTGGCGTGCCGAATTTTTCCGCAATCGCATCACCTTGCTCAGTGCCCGGACGAACCCAGGTGCTTTTCAGGCGCTGCTCTTCCAACGCAATACTTTCGCGTTTTTTGCAGAACGCTGCCCAGCGCGCGTCATCAACCAGACCCAGTTCGCGACCCTTCTCGGTCAGGCGCAGGTCGGCGTTGTCTTCCCGCAGGATCAGGCGATATTCCGCGCGGGAAGTGAACATCCGGTACGGTTCCTGGGTGCCCAGGGTAATCAGGTCGTCGACCAATACACCGATGTACGCTTCATCGCGACGTGGGCACCAGCTGTCTTTGCCCTGAGCACGCAGCGCGGCGTTTGTGCCCGCGAGCAAACCTTGGGCGCCGGCTTCTTCGTAACCGGTAGTGCCGTTGATTTGCCCAGCAAAGAACAGGCCGCCGATCACTTTGGTTTCCAGGCTGTACTTCAGGTCACGCGGGTCGAAGTAGTCGTACTCGATGGCGTATCCCGGACGCACGATGTGCGCGTTTTCCATGCCGCGAATCGATTGCACGATCTGGATTTGCACGTCGAACGGCAAGGAAGTGGAAATCCCGTTCGGGTACAACTCGTGAGTGGTCAAGCCTTCGGGCTCGATGAAGACCTGGTGGCTTTCCTTGTCGGCAAAGCGGTGGATCTTGTCTTCGATCGACGGGCAATAACGCGGGCCGATGCCTTCGATTACCCCGGAATACATCGGCGAACGGTCGAGGTTCGCGGCAATGATTTCGTGGGTGCGCGCATTGGTATGGGTAATCCAGCAACTGACCTGTTTCGGGTGCTGCTCCTTGGAGCCCATGAACGACATGACCGGGATCGGGGTGTCGCCGGCTTGTTCGGTCATCACCGAGAAATCCACGGAACGCCCATCGATACGCGGCGGGGTCCCGGTTTTGAGGCGGCCGACACGCAGCGGCAGTTCACGCAAACGCTTTGCCAGGGCAATCGACGGTGGGTCACCGGCGCGGCCACCGGAGTAATTCTGCATACCGATGTGGATAAGTCCGCCCAGGAACGTACCCGTAGTCAACACCACGGACTCTGCGAAGAACCGCAGGCCCATTTGCGTGACAACACCGCGTACCTGGTCCTGCTCGACGATCAGGTCATCCGCTGCCTGTTGAAATATCCACAGGTTCGGCTGGTTCTCCAGGGTTTCGCGGACCGCCGCCTTGTACAGGATGCGATCGGCTTGTGCCCGAGTCGCACGCACGGCAGGGCCTTTACGGCTGTTGAGCACGCGAAATTGGATGCCACCTTTGTCGGTAGCCATGGCCATAACGCCGCCAAGGGCGTCGATTTCCTTGACCAAATGGCTTTTGCCGATCCCACCGATGGCAGGGTTGCAACTCATTGCACCAAGGGTTTCCACGTTATGCGTCAACAACAGGGTTTTTACGCCCATGCGTGCTGACGCCAGTGCTGCCTCGGTACCGGCATGACCGCCGCCGATGACGATCACTTCAAAACGGGAAGGGAAATCCACCACGCACCTCGTGCCTGCTTATGTAGGTAATTAGGAATTGATTGGTTGAGCTGGTTTTAGAGCTTTGGCGGCAAGTATAGGGACTTAGCCCTCCCTAAAGAACCCTTTGCACAAAATTTAACCAGCTGTGGATGAATCACAGACAATAGAAATTAAAAGAGAGAAATTTATTAAATCTTTGTTTTTATGTTTATTTATACTGAGCAACCTTTCTGTGGATAGATCTCTACAGGCCTTTATTTACTTTGTGTACAGCGATTCAAAAGTCTGTGGTCATGTGCCAATGAGGCCCTTGGATAAGTGCTTTAAGCCTGTGGATTAAAGCGATGGTTATCCACAGAGGGGTTTTTGCTCAGGTTTTAGGGCCTGTTATCAACTGGGCACAGAGGTGGTTATTCACAGGGCTTAATCCACATAAATCAGCACCCCTTGTGTATTTCTTCCACGACGAAGCCATCCGAATCCGCCCACCCGGTAGTAAGCGCCGCCAAAAAAGAGATCTATTGTGAGAAAACAGCGGGGCAGTTAATAATAGCGATTATCATTAACCTACCTTGTCATGCCCTATGTCCCCTTCTTCACACACGGCTGCGGTCCAGAACATTTACGAGCAGCACCATTCCTGGTTGCACGGGTGGCTCAAAGGCAAGTTGCATAACGCCTGCGATGCGGCCGACGTGGCGCACGATACGTTCGTGCGTATCTTGGGCGGGCGACATGCGGCGCAGATCCTTGAACCACGTGACTACCTGGCGACCATCGCCAGGGGCCTGGTGATTGATCGTTACCGTCGGCATGCCATCGAGCAGGCCTACAAGCAAACCTTGGCCGAGCGGCCTGACGCCACAGCCATCAGTGAAGAAGACAAAGCCATCATCATCGAGGCACTGGTGGCCGTGGATAAAGCCTTGGCCGGGCTTGGCGAGCGAGCTCGGCGGATCTTCATGCTGTCGCAGATCGAAGGCCTGACTTATCAACAGATCGCGGATGAACTGCAGGTGTCACTGACCACGGTGAAGAAGCACATGATCCGTGCACTGACTGAATGCTCGCTGATCATGGCCAGCCTGTAATGGCGAACCCCGATCGCAAGACCTTCGAGGCCGCTGCCACTTGGTATGTACAGTTTCAATCCCAGGCGCCGACCGCTGCCGAACGCCTGGCCTGGCAACAATGGCTCAACGGCGATCCGTCCCATCAGGCCGCGTGGAACCAGATGGAACAACTGCAGCGCAGCCTCGGCGCGCTGCCGCAGGACTTCACCCGCCGCGCATTGTCGACCACCCAGCAACGTCGCCAGGTACTGAAGTGGATGCTGGTGCTCGGCGGTACTGGGTACCTCGGCTGGAATGTCCAGCAGCACACGCCCCTGGGTAATGTGTGGGCTGACTACCGTACGTCCGTGGGGGAGCGCCGGCGCATCGAATTGGCCGATGGCACGCGGATCGATCTCAATACCAGCACAGCGATTGACGTGGTGTTCGACGGGCGCCAGCGTTTGGTTCGCCTGCGCGAAGGTGAAGTACTTATCCACACTGGGAAATTGGGTGGGCAGACACCGTTTTATGTCGAGACCCGCCAAGGCCGGGTCCAAGCGTTGGGCACCACGTTCACTGTGCGCCAGTTGCCAGACGCCACGCGTGTCGGCGTCCTGGAGGATCGGGTAAGCGTGTCGCCAGGGGACCAACCTGAACACGCACGATTGCTGGCTGCCGGGGAAAGCGTTGACTTTGACCGCCAAAACGTGGGGCTAGACCGTGTGTATAGCGGGTCACAGGCGGCCTGGGTTGATGGCCAACTGATCGTCTTGGACGCTCGCCTCGCAGATGTGATCGAAGAGCTCGCCCGCTACCGTCCGGGTGTCCTGCAATGCGACTTGGCTTCGGCACGTCTACGTGTTTCCGGGACCTTCCGCCTGGATTCTACCGACGCGGTACTGGCCAACCTGCAAGCAACCCTGCCGATCCAGGTGAAGTACTTCACTCGCTATTGGGTTTCGGTGAAACGAATCGGCTGATCGCAAAAAATATTCGCACAAGGGGTTATCTTTTTTTTACCTGGCACGGCCCTACAGGTAATCACGACGCCACCTTCAGGGCTTATCCACCTATGCGCCTTCCTACCAAGCTTCGCCAGCGACTTTCCTACCACGGCATGACCTGCAGCCTTCTGCTCGGCACGGCAGCCACTGCTGGTGTTTTGCTCTCTGCTGACGCCATGGCTGCCAGCGCAGTGCAGCATTACATTATCGCCGCGGGCCCCCTGGACAATGCCTTGAGCCAGTTTGCCGCCAGGGCGAATGTGATCTTATCGTTCTCCCCCCAGCAAACCGCGCGTTTGAACACACCTGGGCTGGAAGGTGACTATTCGGTGGAGCAAGGCTTTGCCCTGTTGTTGCAGAACTCGGGGTTGCAAGCCGTCACCCAGGCGCCCGGCAGTTATGTCCTGCAGCCTATTCCCGCAGATCAACTCACGCTCGCACCTACCACCGTCAGCACTTATCAACAGGCGGGTTTCAATCAAGAGATTGCCGGAGATGTGGGCTACAAGGCGCAAAATAGCCGTATTGGTACCAAGACCAGCACGCCTTTGTCGGAAACACCCCGTTCGGTATCGGTCGTGACCGGCCAGCGCATCAAGGACCAGAAGTCGCAGACCCTGACTGAAGTATTGGGCTACGTGCCAGGTATCTTCGCGCCACCTTTTGCTGCCGGCGATGGTCTGGCGGGGGATTTATTCTTCATTCGCGGTTTCAATGCCACGGATTACGGCTACGGTCTGCTGCGAGACGGCCTGCGCGTGCAAGGCAATCGGTACGACACCACCAGTGAGCCCTATGGCCTGGAACGGGTCGAAATCTTCCGTGGCCCCTCTTCCCTGCTCTACGGCGAAAACGCGCCTGGCGGTTTGGTGAACCTGGTGAGCAAACACCCTACTGCGACGCCGCAAGGTGAAGTCCAGCTGGGTTATGGCTCTAATAATCGCCGCCAATTGGGTGTGGATATCTCGGGGCCGCTCAACGACAGCGACAACATTCTTGGTCGCGTTGTGATGCTCGGGCGTAAGTCCGACACGCAGACTGACCATGTGCCCGATGATCGCCTGTACATCGCCCCCTCGCTGACCCTGAATTTCGACGATTACAACACCCTCACGCTGTTGGCCAATTACCAGAAGGACCACACCAACCTCGAACTTGGCCTACCGGCCGCAGGCACCTTGCTTACAAATCCCAATGGCAAGCTGTCCAAGCACATCATGCTCGGCGACCCGGATTGGAATACGTTCGAACGTGAAGCCTGGAGCACCGGCTACGAATTCAGCCACAGCTTCAACGATGATTGGCAGTTCCGTCAGAACTCGCGCTATATGCAGTCGCGCATCAACCGGCATGAGACCTGGCCCAGCACGTTGAACAACCGCGGTTTCGGTACTCAACTGAACATGACCGCCTACGACCGCTACAACAAGTCGATGGTCTATTCCCTGGATAACCAGTTGGAAGGCAAATTCGAGGTCGGTGGCCTGGAAAATACCGTGCTGTTGGGTGCCAGTTACGACCGCACCTCTTTCAGCCAGGATTGGAACGCAGGCTTTGCCGGCACCATCAATGTGTATAACCCCGTGTACCTGCGCGATCCATTAACCCCGGTGGCCGTGCAAAACACCTTGCTCGAGCAGCAAATGAAGGGCGTTTATGCACAGGTGCAGAGCAAGTACGACCACTGGTTGTTCCTGCTGGGCGGTCGCCAGGACTGGGTCGACAGTGATTTCCGCGACAAGGTCAACAAGGCCAGCAACACCGGCTCGCAAGACCGCAAGTTCACCTACCAGGGCGGGGTGATGTACCAGTTCGACAATGGCGTGACGCCGTATGTCAGCTACTCCACCGCATTCGTGCCTGTGCAGCAGATCTCCAACGCCGGATCACCGTTGAAGCCGATCACCAGCAGCCAGTACGAAGTGGGTGTGAAATACGAACCGATCGGCTGGGATACGGCGATGACCCTGTCGGTGTATGACTTGCGCAAGGAAGACGACACCTACCTGGACGCCACTACCAACAGCTACCGACAGGTAGGCGAAAGCCGCGCCAAAGGGGTGGAAGTCGAGGTGAACAGCAACATCACACCCAACCTGAATGTGACGGCGGCCTACACCTACACTGACGCTCGGATTACCAAGGACTCGGCTACATCGCTGGTCGAGGGGCACCAAATGACGGGCGTTCCTCGCAACCAGGCTTCAGTGTGGGGCAAATACCGTTTCCTTGACGGTCAGCTCAAGGGCTTCTCCCTGGGCGGCGGCGTGCGGTATTTCGACAGCACGTTCTCTTACACGGCGCCAACGCTTTACGGGAAGCTGGACGCAGGGAGCGTCACCCTGGTGGACGCAGCCGTTGGTTATCAGATCGACAAACACTGGTCTGTGGACGTGAACGCCAAGAACCTGTTCGACAAGGAATATGTATCCGGGTGCAACGATGCGGGCCGCTGCTATTGGGGCGACAGCCGTACGCTACTCGGGACCGTTTCGTACAACTGGTGATGGAAATCGGCCTGAAGTGTCTACGTGTTCTTCAGGCCGATATCGCTCGCACGCCAGTGCCCACAGGGAGTGTGGATAACTTGGCTATTTGCCGATGCAAAAGCTGGAAAAGATCCGCCCCAACAAATCATCGGAGCTAAACGCACCGGTGATTTCTCCCAACAGCTGCTGTGCCTGGCGCAGATCCTCTGCCAGCAGCTCCCCTGCCCCCGCCAGGGTCAGCTGGGCCCGACCGTGCTCCAACGCCGCGCTGGCATGGCGCAACGCCTCCAGGTGCCTGCGGCGCGCACTGAAGCTGCTTTCCGAGGTCTGTTCGTAGCCCATACAGGCCTTGAGGTGCTCGCGCAGCAATTCCAGGCCTTCACCTGCCGCCTTGGCGCTGAGGCTGATGGTGACATGGCCATCGGCGCTGGTTTCAATCGCAATGGCTTCGCCTGTCAGGTCGGCTTTGTTGCGAATCAAGGTGACTTTGGCCGGGTCCGGACGTTGCTCGAGGAATTCCGGCCACAATGCAAAAGGATCCACCGCCTCGGGCGCCGTAGCATCTACCACCAGCAGCACCCTGTCGGCTTCGCCAATGGCCTTGAGCGCGCGTTCCACACCGATCTTTTCCACCTGGTCATCGGTATCGCGCAAGCCGGCGGTGTCGACCACGTGCAGTGGCATGCCGTCGATGTGGATATGTTCACGCAGGATATCCCGGGTGGTGCCGGCAATCTCGGTGACGATAGCGGCCTCACGCCCCGCCAGTGCATTGAGCAGGCTGGATTTGCCTGCGTTAGGCCGCCCAGCGATCACCACTGTCATGCCGTCACGTAGCAGTGCTCCCTGCCCGGCCTCGCGCAGGACTGTGGATAACTCATCGCGAACGTTGTCGAGCATCGCCAGGACATGGCCATCGGCGAGAAAGTCGATTTCTTCCTCGGGAAAATCAATCGCCGCCTCCACATAAATGCGCAGGCTGATCAACTGCTCGGTCAAGTTATGCACACGCAGCGAGAACGCGCCCTGCAGTGAGCGCAGTGCATTGCGTGCTGCCTGTGCCGAACTGGCCTCGATCAAGTCGGCGATGGCTTCGGCCTGGGCCAGGTCGAGCTTGTCATTGAGAAACGCACGTTCGCTGAATTCCCCCGGCCTGGCCAAGCGGCAGCCCAGCTGCAGGCAACGTTGCAGCAGCATATCCAGCACAACCGGGCCGCCATGGCCCTGCAATTCCAGCACATCTTCCCCGGTGAATGAGTTTGGCCCTGGGAAATAAAGAGCCAAACCCTCATCCAGAACGCTGTCATCTGCATCCAGGAACGCGCCGTAATGGGCATAACGCGGCTTCAACTCGCGGCCGCTAATGGCCTTGGCTGCAACGCTTGCGAGCGGCCCGGAAATTCTAACGATACCGACACCGCCGCGACCCTGAGCGGTAGCGACGGCAGCGATGGTTTCACGAGGAGCGCTCATCAGCAGATTCCAGAACAAAAGTGACGGAAAGCAAAACGCCCCACTAGGGGGCGTCTTGAGTGGTTATCCACAGAGTAAATTACGCCGCGGCTTTTGCGGTAGCCGCTTCGATTTTACGTGTGATGTACCACTGTTGAGAGATCGACAACACGTTGTTGACCACCCAGTACAGCACCAGGCCCGCTGGGAACCACAGGAAGAAGAAGGTGAAGATGATTGGCATCATTTTCATTACCTTGGCCTGCATCGGATCCGGCGGAGTCGGGTTCAGGCGCTGCTGGATGAACATGGTCGCGCCCATGATGATCGGCAGGATAAAGAACGGGTCTTTGATCGACAGGTCAGTTATCCACAGCATGAACGGTGCCTGGCGCATTTCCACGCTTTCCAGGAGTACCCAGTACAGCGACAGGAACACCGGCATCTGCACCAGAATCGGCAAGCATCCACCCAGCGGGTTGATCTTCTCTTTCTTGTACAGCTCCATCATGGCCTGCGACATTTTCTGCCGGTCATCGCCATGTTGTTCTTTCAGCGCTGCCAGTTTTGGTGCCACGGCACGCATGCGCGCCATCGACTTGTAGCTGGCTGCCGACAATGGGAAGAAGATCCCTTTGATCAGCATGGTCAGGAAGATGATCGAGAAGCCCCAGTTACCCACGATGCTGTGGATATGTTGCAGCAACCAGAAAATCGGCTGGGCAATGAACCACAGGAAGCCGTAGTCCACCGTCAATTCCAGACCTGGGGACAACTCTTTGAGCACCGCCTGGCTTTTCGGGCCGGCGTACAGGGTAGCGCTGGTTTCAGCCTTGGCACCTGGAGCGACGGTCAACGCCGGGCCAGTAAAGCCAATGATGTAGTTGCCCTGACTGTCCTTGCGGGTCTGGACCAGGTTCGCTTCACCTTTGTTCGGGATCCAGGCGGTCACGAAGTAGTGTTGCAGCCAAGCGACCCATCCACCTTGGACGGTCTCTTTCAGCGAGCCCTTGTCGATATCTTTCATCGACACTTTCTTGTACGGCTCGTTACTTGTCCACAGCGCAGCACCCAGGTAAGTCGCGGTGCCGGTGGCAGTGCTGGAAGAAGGATCGGAGCTGGCGTCACGCTTGAGCTGGGCAAACAGGTTGCCGCTCCATGGCTTGTCGCTTTCGTTGTCGATCAGGTAAGTGACCTTCAAGTCGTACAGACCACGGGTGAAGCTGAAACGCTTGATGTAGTTGACGCCGTCGAGGCTGAATTTCAGGTCGACGTTCAACTGGTTCTGGCCATCAGCCAGTTGATAAGTCTTTTGTTCGGTCGAATAAACCGGACGACCGGTAGCACGTGCATCCGGACCGTTGGTGCCGGTCAGGCCGCTTTGTGCCAGATATGTACGTTCACCACCGTTATCGAACAGTTGGAACGGAACATCCGGATGGTCCTGGCGACGTGGATACAGCGGCAGTTTCAACTGCGCGATATCACCACCCTGTGGGTCGATAGCCAAGTCGAGCACATCCGTTTTCACATGGATGAGGTCTTTATTGGTGACCACGGGCGTTTCTAGAGGGGCGCTTGTCTCGCCATTCGCGCTGGGAACATCGGCACTCGCGGACGCATTGTTACCCAGCGGGGTGTCCGGAATTGCCGGCGCAGCCTGGTTGGTAGCAACATTCTGAGTCGGCAGGGCAGCCTGGCCGTAGTCCTGGTTCCACTTAAGAACCATGACGTAGGACACGATTGCCAGGGCGACGATCAGGATCGTGCGTTTAATATCCATGATTACTCGGCCATCGAAGAAGAACGGGAGGTAGGGATAGGTGGAACCGGGTCATAACCACCGGGATTCCACGGATGACAGCGACCTAAACGACGAAAGGTCAGCCAGCCACCGCGCAGAAGACCATGGTTTTCTATGGCCTCTAACGCGTAGCAGGAACAACTGGGGTAGAAACGACAGTGGTTGGCCATCAGAGGACTAATGGCATAGCGATAAAACTGGATCGGAACGAGGGCCAGTTTACGCATCAAGGCTGTCTACCCCTACAGTTTCGGTGCTGACTGCTGGTGCTGGCTTGTTGGTACGCGCCAAACGTTTCCAGAGCTTGCCGAAATGCTGAATCAATTCGGGGTTTTCTACGTCCCCCAAGCCTTTGCGCGCGACGATAACAATATCCCAACCAACCAGAGTGTCCTGGTGGAGGCGAAACGATTCGCGCATCAGACGCTTGAGGCGATTGCGCTCAACGGAGAGCTTTACGCTCTTCTTGCCGATCACCAACCCGAGTCGGGGGTGATCCAGATCGTTGTTACGCGCAAGGAGCAGGAGATTTTTCCCCGGAACCTTGCCGGTGGGGGAGTCAAAGACTGCCTTGAAATGCCGGGGGGTTAGCAAACGCTTTTCCCGACTGAAGTCCTGACTCACCACCAGTACCGGATTATCAAACTGCCAGACGCGCACGACCTTTGGCGCGACGACGCGACAGGACAGCACGGCCGTTCTTGGTAGCCATGCGAGCACGGAAGCCGTGGGTGCGGGCGCGTTTGATGGTGCTTGGTTGGAAAGTACGTTTCATGGCGTTGTTACCTGGTTCGTCCACAACGGGCCGGAATGGCCCCCGTTTTAAGAGACCGGCGATTCTAGTGAAAGCAAGCCTCTAGGTCAATTTCCAACCAGCTTTTCCTTTAATTAGATCTCCACAGGCCATTTGGTCTTTTCCATCCGCTGGGCTTCCACGTGTCATGGGATAGATATAAAAATAAAGAAGGAAGTTATTTAAAGCTTTTCTGTAAAGCTTATAAAAGCTAGGCAGGCATTCATCTGTGGATAACTGCCTTGAGGCCATATTCCACCTGATGTACAGAGAATGACAACACAGGGGAGAAACGGTGCTCTGCCTGTGCTGCGCTGTCGGATAAGCTGTGTGTGGAATGGCTTGTTATCCACAGGCTGGTTACCCACAGACTTTCGCCCCCACTTGTACAACGACCTTAGGCGGGCTTATCCACAGAGCTTATGCACAGACCATTGGTCGCCTTTATTACCGTTAAGACGTTGATTTTGGCCGGCCTGTGATCAAGCTACATGTGGATAAGTGGGCGGCTCGCCGCTACAATGGCGGCTGTTTTTGCCTCACCGGCTTTCAACTTAGGGGATATCCGTGTCAGTGGAACTTTGGCAGCAGTGCGTGGAGCTTTTGCGCGATGAGCTGCCTGCCCAGCAATTCAACACCTGGATCCGTCCGCTACAGGTCGAAGCCGAAGGCGACGAGTTGCGTGTCTACGCGCCCAATCGTTTTGTACTCGACTGGGTCAACGAGAAGTACCTGAGCCGCGTTCTCGAACTGCTCGACGAACATGGCAACGGCCTCGCGCCCGTAGTCTCCTTGTTAATAGGCAGCAAACGCAGCTCTGCGCCTCGCGCTGCGCCGAACGCGCCACTGGCTGCGAGCGCCTCTCAGGCGCAGGCAGCAGCAGCGCCTGTTAATAATTCGCCAGCGCCAGTTGCCCAGACGCCTTCGAAATCCTCGGCGCAAAAAAATGCGCCTATAAATGAAGAGCCGTCCCGCGACAGCTTCGACCCGATGGCTGGCGCCAGCTCCCAACAGGCACCGGTTCGCGCAGAACAGCGCACCGTGCAGGTCGAAGGCGCGCTCAAGCACACCAGCTACCTGAACCGTACGTTTACCTTCGAGAACTTTGTAGAAGGTAAATCCAACCAGTTGGCTCGTGCAGCCGCCTGGCAAGTAGCCGATAACCCCAAGCATGGTTACAACCCGCTCTTCCTATATGGCGGCGTCGGCTTGGGTAAGACCCACTTGATGCACGCTGTGGGTAACCACCTATTAAAGAAGAACCCGAATGCCAAGGTCGTGTACCTGCACTCGGAGCGCTTCGTGGCTGACATGGTCAAGGCCTTGCAGCTAAACGCTATCAACGAGTTCAAGCGGTTTTACCGCTCGGTTGATGCCCTGCTGATCGATGACATTCAATTCTTCGCTCGCAAGGAGCGTTCCCAGGAAGAGTTTTTCCACACCTTCAACGCCCTGCTCGAAGGTGGCCAGCAGGTCATCCTGACCAGTGACCGTTATCCGAAAGAAATCGAAGGCCTGGAAGAACGCCTGAAATCGCGTTTCGGCTGGGGCCTGACCGTTGCGGTAGAGCCGCCGGAACTGGAAACCCGCGTCGCGATCCTGATGAAAAAGGCCGACCAGGCCAAAGTGGACTTGCCTCACGATGCTGCGTTCTTCATTGCTCAACGCATTCGCTCCAACGTGCGTGAACTGGAAGGTGCACTGAAGCGGGTCATCGCGCACTCTCACTTCATGGGCCGCGACATCACCATCGAGCTGATTCGCGAATCCCTCAAGGACTTGTTGGCGCTGCAGGACAAACTGGTGAGTGTGGATAACATCCAGCGCACCGTGGCCGAGTACTACAAGATCAAGATTTCCGACCTGCTGTCCAAGCGCCGTTCGCGCTCGGTAGCACGTCCCCGTCAGGTGGCCATGGCCCTCTCCAAGGAGTTGACCAACCACAGCCTGCCGGAAATCGGTGATGTGTTTGGCGGACGCGACCACACCACGGTCTTGCACGCGTGCCGCAAGATCAATGAACTTAAGGAATCCGACGCGGATATTCGCGAGGACTACAAGAACCTGCTGCGTACACTGACAACTTGATGACACCAGCGCAGCTTATTAAGGCAAGGGACTAGACCATGCATTTCACCATTCAACGCGAAGCCCTGTTGAAACCCCTGCAACTGGTCGCAGGCGTCGTCGAGCGCCGACAGACCTTGCCGGTGCTCTCTAACGTATTGCTGGTGGTCGAAGGCCAGCAATTGTCCCTGACCGGTACCGACCTGGAAGTCGAACTGGTTGGCCGCGTGCAGTTGGAAGAGCCTGCCGAGCCTGGCGAGATCACCGTCCCGGCGCGCAAGCTGATGGATATCTGCAAAAGCCTGCCCAACGACGCGCTGATCGATATCAAGGTTGATGAGGCGAAACTGGTCGTCAAGGCCGGCCGTAGCCGTTTCACCCTGTCCACGTTGCCGGCGAATGATTTCCCGACGGTTGAGGAAGGCCCGGGTTCGCTGACCTGCAGCCTGGAGCAGAGCAAGCTGCGCCGCTTGATCGAGCGTACCAGCTTCGCCATGGCCCAGCAGGACGTGCGTTACTACCTCAACGGCATGCTGCTTGAAGTCTCGGAAGGCATTATCCGCGCGGTGGCAACCGACGGTCATCGTCTGGCGATGTGCTCGATGCGCGCCGATATCGGCCAGCCGGACCGTCACCAGGTCATCGTGCCACGCAAGGGTATCCTTGAGTTGGCGCGCTTGCTCACCGAGCCGGAAGGCAACGTCAGCATCGTGTTGGGTCAGCACCACATCCGCGCAACCACCGGCGAGTTCACCTTCACGTCCAAGCTGGTTGACGGCAAGTTCCCGGATTACGAGCGCGTGCTGCCTAAAGGTGGTGACAAGCTGGTACTCGGCGACCGTCAGGCACTGCGCGAAGCGTTCAGCCGTACCGCTATTCTGTCCAACGAAAAGTACCGTGGTATCCGCCTGCAGCTGGCGAATGGTCAACTGAAAATCCAGGCGAACAACCCGGAGCAGGAAGAAGCGGAAGAAGAAGTGGGCGTCGATTACAACGGCGGTTCGCTGGAAATCGGCTTCAACGTGAGCTACCTGTTGGACGTACTGGGTGTGATGACCACCGAACAGGTTCGCCTGATTCTGTCGGACTCCAACAGCAGCGCCCTGGTGCAGGAATCCGACAACGACGACTCGGCTTACGTTGTCATGCCGATGCGCCTGTAATCATGCTCAGCAGAAGCTAGATGTCCCTCAGTCGCGTCTCGGTCACCGCGGTGCGCAATCTGCACCCGGTGACCTTCTCCCCCTCCCCCCGCATCAATATCCTCCACGGCGCCAACGGCAGTGGCAAAACCAGCGTGCTGGAAGCCATTCACCTGCTAGGGCTTGCCCGGTCCTTTCGCAGCGCCCGCCTGTTACCGGTGATCCAATATGAGCAATTGGCGTGCACAGTGTTTGGCCAGGTTGAACTGGCAGAAGGTGGGCACAGTAGCCTGGGCATATCGCGTGATCGCGGCGGTGAGTTCCAGATTCGCATTGACGGGCAAAATGCTCGCAGTGCTGCGCAGCTGGCGGAGATCCTGCCGCTGCAATTGATCAACCCCGACAGTTTCCGCCTGCTGGAAGGCGCGCCAAAGATTCGCCGGCAATTCCTCGATTGGGGAGTGTTCCACGTGGAACCGCGCTTTATGGCCACGTGGCAGCGCCTACAGAAGGCCCTGCGGCAGCGGAACTCATGGCTGCGGCATGGTACACTTGACGCCGCTTCGCAAGCGGCCTGGGACCGGGAACTGTGCCTGGCCAGCGACGAAATAGATGAATACCGCCGCGCCTATATCAAAGCCTTGAAACCAGTCTTTGAGCAGACCTTGAGTGAGTTGTTGGACCTCGAGGGGCTGACGCTGAGTTACTACCGTGGTTGGGACAAAGAGCGTGAGCTGAGTGCAGTGCTCGCAACGTCCTTGCAGCGGGATCAGCAAATCGGCCATACCCAAGCCGGACCCCAGCGCGCTGATTTGCGCCTTAGATTAGGCGCTCACAATGCCGCGGACATATTGTCCCGTGGCCAGCAGAAGTTGGTGGTGTGCGCATTGCGGATCGCCCAGGGCCACTTGGTTAGCCAAGCCCGGCGCGGTCAGTGTATTTATCTGGTGGATGACTTGCCGTCGGAGCTCGACGAGCAACACCGCCGCGCGCTATGTCGCTTGTTGGAAGAATTACGCTGCCAGGTGTTTATCACTTGTGTAGACCACGAATTATTGAGGGAAGGCTGGCAGACGGATACGCCAGTCGCTTTGTTCCACGTGGAACAAGGCCGTATCACCCAGACCCACGACCATCGGGAGTGAAGGCATGAGCGAAGAAAACACGTACGACTCGACCAGCATTAAAGTGCTGAAAGGTTTGGATGCCGTACGCAAACGTCCCGGTATGTACATTGGCGACACTGATGACGGTAGCGGTCTGCACCACATGGTGTTCGAGGTGGTCGACAACTCCATCGACGAAGCTTTGGCCGGTCACTGCGACGACATCAGCATTATCATCCACCCGGATGAGTCGATTACCGTGCGCGACAATGGTCGCGGCATTCCGGTAGACGTGCACAAAGAAGAAGGCGTTTCGGCGGCAGAGGTCATCATGACCGTGCTCCACGCTGGCGGTAAGTTCGACGACAACTCCTATAAAGTCTCCGGCGGCCTGCACGGTGTGGGTGTGTCGGTAGTGAACGCGCTGTCCGAAGAGCTGATCCTCACTGTCCGCCGCAGCGGCAAGATCTGGGAACAGACCTACGTCCACGGTGTTCCACAGGAACCGATGAAAATCGTCGGCGACAGTGAAACCACCGGTACGCAGATCCATTTCAAGCCATCGGCTGAAACCTTCAAGAATATCCACTTCAGCTGGGACATCCTGGCCAAGCGTATTCGTGAACTGTCCTTCCTCAACTCCGGCGTCGGTATCGTCCTCAAGGATGAGCGCAGCGGTAAGGAAGAGCTGTTCAAGTATGAAGGCGGCTTGCGTGCATTCGTTGAATACCTGAACACCAACAAGACTGCGGTCAACCAGGTGTTCCACTTCAACATCCAGCGTGAAGACGGCATCGGCGTGGAAATCGCCCTGCAGTGGAACGACAGCTTCAACGAGAACCTGTTGTGCTTCACCAACAACATTCCTCAGCGTGACGGCGGTACTCACCTGGTGGGTTTCCGCTCCGCACTGACGCGTAACCTGAACACCTATATCGAAGCCGAAGGTCTGGCCAAGAAGCATAAAGTTGCCACCACCGGTGACGATGCCCGTGAAGGCCTCACCGCGATTATCTCGGTGAAGGTACCGGATCCGAAGTTCAGCTCCCAGACCAAGGACAAGCTGGTGTCTTCCGAAGTGAAGACCGCGGTGGAGCAGGAGATGGGCAAGTACTTCTCCGACTTCCTGCTGGAGAACCCGAACGAAGCCAAGCTGGTTGTCGGCAAGATGATCGACGCGGCACGTGCTCGTGAAGCTGCGCGTAAAGCCCGTGAGATGACTCGTCGCAAGGGCGCGCTGGATATCGCCGGTTTGCCGGGCAAACTGGCTGACTGCCAGGAAAAGGACCCTGCCCTCTCCGAACTGTACCTGGTGGAAGGTGACTCTGCTGGCGGTTCCGCCAAGCAGGGTCGTAACCGTCGCACCCAGGCCATCCTGCCGTTGAAGGGTAAGATCCTCAACGTCGAGAAGGCCCGCTTCGACAAGATGATTTCTTCCCAGGAAGTCGGCACCTTGATCACGGCGTTGGGGTGCGGTATCGGCCGCGACGAGTACAACATCGACAAGTTGCGCTATCACAACATCATCATCATGACCGATGCTGACGTCGACGGTTCGCACATCCGTACGCTGCTGCTGACCTTCTTCTTCCGTCAGTTGCCGGAGTTGATCGAGCGTGGCTACATCTACATCGCTCAGCCACCGTTGTACAAAGTGAAAAAAGGCAAGCAAGAGCAATACATCAAAGACGACGACGCCATGGAAGAGTACATGACGCAGTCGGCCCTGGAAGATGCCAGCCTGCACTTGAACGACGAGGCACCGGGTATCTCCGGTGAAGCGCTGGAACGTCTGGTTAACGACTTCCGCATGGTGATGAAGACCCTCAAGCGTCTGTCGCGCCTGTACCCGCAGGAGCTTACCGAGCACTTCATCTACTTGCCGGCCGTGAGCCTGGAGCAGTTGGGTGACCATGCGCACATGCAGGATTGGCTGGCCCAGTACGAAGTGCGCCTGCGTACCGTCGAGAAATCTGGCCTGGTGTACAAAGCCAGCCTGCGTGAAGACCGTGAACGTAACGTATGGCTGCCAGAGGTCGAGTTGATCTCCCACGGCCTGTCGAACTACGTCACTTTCAACCGCGACTTCTTCGGCAGTAATGACTACAAGACCGTGGTAACCCTGGGTGCGCAATTGAGCACACTGTTGGACGACGGCGCTTACATTCAGCGGGGCGAACGCAAGAAGCAGGTCAAGGAATTCAAGGAAGCCCTTGACTGGCTGATGGCCGAAAGCACCAAGCGTCATACCATCCAGCGATACAAAGGTCTGGGCGAAATGAACCCGGACCAGCTGTGGGAAACCACGATGGACCCCGCTCAGCGTCGCATGCTGCGTGTGACCATCGAAGACGCCATTGGCGCAGACCAGATCTTCAACACCCTGATGGGTGATGCGGTCGAGCCTCGTCGTGACTTCATCGAGAGCAATGCGCTGGCGGTGTCTAATCTGGATTTCTGATCCAGGTAAACAGCCAGAACAAAAAAAGGCCAACGCTCAGCGTTGGCCTTTTTTATGGGGCAGTGTTCAGTGATCCGCGGAAATGCTCCACGTGGAACATCGGCATTTTCAGTCTTCAGAAGCGGACGCGACACTCTCCAACCGATACCCATACCCGTAGATCGTCAGCAACTGCCAACCCCTGTCTGCGGTCAGGCCGAGCTTGTTGCGCAACCGATAGATGTGCGTATCGAGCGGGCGCGACGACACCATTTCTTCATGGGTCCAGAACCGTTCGTACAGATACTCGCGAGACAGTGGCCGCGCAAGATTGGCAAACAGGCAACTCGCCAGACGGTACTCACGCTCCGTGAGGTTGATAGGCTTACCGGCGCGAGTGACGGTCAACTCAGCATCGTCGAAGGTCAGGTCGTTGAAACTCTGCACTTCTTGGGTGGCGGATTTTTGCAGGCCGTGGCGACGCAGAACGGCCGTGACTCGAGCCTTCAGTTCGTTAGGGCGAAAGGGTTTGCTGACGTAATCATCTGCGCCGCTGTTGAGTGCAGTAACGATATCGCTCTCGGCATCACGGCTGGTGAGCATGATGACGGCGGGCGGTGACTCCATGTGTTCACGCGTCCATCGCAACAGTGCGATACCGGTGATATCGGGCAATTGCCAGTCGAGTATCAACAGGTCGAAGGTTTCCCGGCGAAGTTGGCGAAGCAGGTCTTCTCCGCGTTCGAAGCAATGCAGTGTCCAGGGCTGTTCGGCTGTGCTGGGGATTTGTCGCAGTGTCTGTTCAACCCGACGCAGTTCCGCGGGTTCGTCATCCAGTATTGCGACACGCATGGGTGGATCCTTTCTTCTTGAGAGTACGGCAGCCGTCGGCCTGATCGTTCATGGGCACGTACTGCGCAGATGCCGGTCTTTGAATCTGAAGAATTGTGCTCAGATTCGTCGACCCCTTGGATCTCTCGGTACGCTGGAGTCAATAAGGGGTTAACCCGTATAAGTCCTCGTGACCGATGTAGGAAAGATACCGGCTCCCGAGAGTAAGGAAAAGGATCAGCCGACGCATGCGCTGTCGTAAACTCCTGTGCGCTGATGTTAGATGCCCTCTGGAATCCCCAACCTTGATGAGCGCCATGATCCTTTCACCGAACCGATTGCGCTGCGCCCTCCCCTCATTGCTGATCATGATGGTCGGCACTGCGGGTGCTGCCGCCAAGGCGCGTTCCCCTTATATCGATGACCACTTAATGTGCCGGGCACAGCCATTGCCGGCGGTGGTCCAGCACCTCACCGGGCAGGCGTGGAAACTCGACACCAAGGGTAACGCAAGCCCCTTGCTGGAAGGCATGACCATTGATGAGCAGGAGGGTGTGAAGACATCGGCGTCGGCGTTCGTCAGCCTGTTGCTCGGTGATGGATCCCGGGTGGTATTGCCGTCCAGTTCCCAGGTGCGATTGCTTCTGGAGAAGAAGCAATCGATTCCCCAGGTCGTACTCGAACAAGGCCAGGCGGAGGCGTATGTGATCAAGCGCGCCAGCGACCATGATCGTTTCCAGATCGTGACACCAGTGGGCGTGCTGGGTGTTCGAGGCACACACTTTCGAGTGCGTAACGACGCTGAGCAATCGGTACTCGAGGTGTTGGATGGGCAGGTCGTCGTCAACCGCGAGGTCAAAACCCAACCGGTGGAACAGGAGACCAAAGTTGGCGCCCGGCAAGGTTTGCTCTTCAAGAAACAGGGCGAGCTGAAACCCGTTGAGTTACTCGCTGCACCGAAGCTTGTAGGTCAAGATGGGCAAAAAGGCGATGCGCCGGTATGGAGCTTGTACCTCCGGCCTTTGGAGGGTGCCCAGCGATACCGTGCCCAGGTTGCTACCGACAAAGCCTTTATGAACATCAAGCAGGAAAACTTCTCCAGCGCGCCGAAAATGAGCTTCACTGGGCTCAAAGCCTCGTTCTATCACGTGCGCTTGTCGGCCTACGATGAAAACGGCCTGGAGGGAGAAACCGGGGTCTATGACATCTTCTACTACCCACCAACCGCCCAGGCACGTTGACCTATGATGCTCTGGGGCAAAGCCGAAAAACGTCAACCCACCCATGCCCAGCGCCTGTTCCACGGCCTGGTGCGTGAATGGCTGTGGATTGGTTTGCTGCTGCTGCCGATCACTGCGTACCTGTCCTTGAGCCCGGGCCTGGCGTTGAACAACCCCTTGTATGACAGTCTGCGCCGCCTTACACCGCTGCCCGTAGACCCCCGTATACTGCTGGTGACCATTGACGATCCCAGCCTGAAAAAGCTTGGCCAATGGCCCTGGCCGCGCAGCCTGCACGCTGACCTGATCGACCGCCTTAGCGCTGCGCAACCGGCAGGTATTCTGTTCGATGTAATCTTCAGTGAGGCCGGCGACCCCGCCAATGACAAACGCCTGGCCGAAGCGGTCTGCAATGCCGGTAATGTCCTGCTACCGCTGGTACGTGAAGGCACTGCGAGCTACAGCCAGCCCGGCGCGCAGATGCTGCCGTTGCTCCAATGTGCCAAAGGGGTGGGCCATATCAATGTGGAGGCCGACAGCGACGGCGTGGTCCGCAGCCTTTATCTGCGTGAGGGGCCGCCCGATGCCACAGCGCCACAACTGGCTTGGCTGGCTTACGAGATGAGCGGCGATTTGTCGGATATGCCGGGCGAGCCGCGGCGGCCGCTCACGGAGCATTGGCACCGTGAACACGCTATCCGCATCCCTTTCATTGCGCCTCATTCCCATTTTCCCAGTGTTTCATACGTCAGCGTATTACGCGGTGAAGTGCCGCCAGAACAGCTGCGCAACCGCCTGATCCTGGTGGGGTCGACGGCCTCCGGGATGGGTGATCGTTTTGTCACGCCGCTGTCATCCACGGTAGGCACAACGGCCGGCGTGGAGATTCAGGCCAATGTGCTCAATGGCTTGCTGCAAGGCCGCAGCATCGTCGACCTACCGAGCTGGCTCGCGGCGCTGATGGCGACTTCCCTGGTGGCATTGCTGCTGGGCTTGCTGCTCTATCGCCCGCGCTATGCGCTGTGGATGACCCTGGGCTGCATGGCCACCGCCCTGCTTGGCTCCTGGGCCCTGTTACGCCTTGGCCACTGGTGGTCGCCCGCAGCCTGCCTGATCGGTTTGTTGCTCAGCTACCTGATCTGGAATTGGCGTCGCCTCAGTGTGATCCTTGCCTATTTCGGTTGGGAACTGGCGCGGCTGGACAACGAACCTAAAGTCCTGCCCGAACGCCGCCGTGCGCCCGCCAGCAAAGGTGACGTGTTGCAGGCGCGTATCTTCGCCCTGGAGCAAGCCGTAAGTCGCACGCGCGACACGCGGCGTTTTATGGCCGATGGCCTGGAGTGTTTGCCAGTGGCGACGCTGATTACCGATCCCAAGGGTAATATCCTGCTGGCTAACCGCATCGCCCGTGACATATTCGGCAATGACCTTGTCACCGAGAACCTGTTGGAGCAATTGGCCGACCTCGGCTACCCGCCGCTGCACAATGGTGTGCGCCCTGCCCTTTCGGCGTTGGAGCTCGTCGAGTTTCGGGATATCCACCAACGTAGCCTGCGCATGGAGCTTGCGCCCTTGCTGCCGGCTGAAGGCGATATGGCGCTTGGCTGGCTGTTGAGCCTTACGGATTTGAGCAAGGAGCGCGAAGCCCAGCAACATCGCGAGACGATGTTACGGTTCCTCTCCCACGATCTGCGGGCGCCGCACTCGGCGATCCTCGCGATGCTGGATGTGCATAACGGCGAATCGCCGGTGTTCACGCAGATCGAACAACAAGTTCGCCGCGCCTTGAGCCTCACAGAGTCTTTCGTCCAACTGGCCAAGGCCGAGGCTGACGGTTACCAGTTCCAGCCAACGTTGTTCGCGATGTTGGTCATGGATGCTTTTGATCAAGTGGCATTGATCGCCCAGCTCAAGGGGATCCACTTGGTTCACGACCTGGATGAAGCTGACGAGGGCATGGTGTCTGCGGATCAATCGCTGCTCACTAGGGCTTTGTTCAACGTCCTGGAGAACGCTATTAAATACTCACCCTCCGGTACAACGGTGCGGTTGAGGCACAGCAGTGCGCAGGGCTGGTTGGAATGTCGGATCAGTGATCAGGGGCCGGGTATTGCCGCAGAGGATTTGCCGGAACTGTTCAGCCAATACCGTCGCTTTGATTCGGCCCAGGGCAGTGAGGGGCTGGGGTTGGGACTGACCATGGTCAAGGCTGTGGTGGAGCGCCACGGTGGACGTATCAGCTGTGAAAGTGTGGTCGGCAAAGGCACCACATTCAGCCTGCAACTGCCGGTGTTGGACGATTGAAATACGTACTTTCCCGTTGTGCATAAAAAACCGGTCGCCAGGACCGGTTTTTTTATGCGGGAAAAACTTATGCACCTTTTCCGCGATTTTATGAGCTTAGGAAATATGTAAGTAAATCAGCTTCTTATAAGTCAAAAAGGCCAATTCGCCAACAAACCGTGCACAGGTTATCCACAGATGCTCAAATCACCGGAGTGTCGACTACAACCGGCTCGGGCGGCAGTGAACCCATGGCGCGTTGCTGCGCTTCGTTCCATGCCGCAGCACGGTCATTGAGCGCGGCAATTGCTCGTGGCCCTTCACCTTCGGCGTACATCGGTTCGCCGATCACCACAGTGATGGTGCCTGCGCGTTTGGCCCAGCCGGTTTTTGGCCAGAACTTGCCGGCGTTGTGGGCAATCGGCAGCACGGGCAGGTTGGCATTTACCGCCAACGCTGTACCACCGCGTGAGAACTTGCCTACAGTGCCGAAAGGCACGCGAGTACCTTCGGGGAAGATCAGCACCCACACGCCGTCCTTGAGCAGCTCGTCGCCCTTCTTGGCCACGTGCTTGAGTGCGGCCTTGGGGTTGTCACGGTCGATGGCGATCGGACGCAACATGGCCATGGCCCAGCCGAAGAACGGTACATACAGCAACTCACGCTTGAGCACCTGGCTCAACGGCGAGAAGTACGCCGAGAGAAAGAACGTCTCCCAAGTGCTCTGGTGGTTCGACAGGATCACGCAGGGCTGGTCCGGGACGTTTTCCGCGCCCTTGATCTCGAAGCGAATGTTCAGGAACACCTTGGTCAGCCACAACGCGCAGCGGCACCAATAGACGTTGATGAAGCGATAGCGCGCCTTGAACGGCAGGAAGGGCGCGATAAAAAAGCTCAGGGTGCACCAGAGAAACGAACTGGTGCCCAACAGCAGGTAAAAGAAAAAGGTTCTGATGGCCTGCAAAATCGACATGGCGGCATTTACCGTTGCGGGACAATGCCCGCCTGCTAAAAGCGCACTCCCGAACAGTCCTTGGTCAGGAAGTCGAGGGCGGCTAGTTGTTGATAAGTTCTGCGGCAACAGCCGCCAGATCGTCAAAAATCAAAGTGCCTACCGGCAGGTTTTTCGCCTGGGTCTTTTCGCCTTTCCCGGTCTTAACCAAAACTGGCTGAGAGTCGACGGCTTTGGCCGCCTCCAGGTCACCGAGGCTGTCCCCGACGAACCATATCCCAGCCAACGGCACCTTGTAATGTTCTGCAATGGTTTTCAACATGCCAGGCTTGGGTTTGCGGCAATCGCAGCCCTCATCCGGCCCGTGGGGGCAGTAGACCACCAGCCCCACCTCACCGCCCTGCTCGGCCACCAACGTGCGCAAGCGCGCGTGCATGGCGTCCAGGGTGGCGATGTCGTAATAACCGCGGGCAATGCCGGACTGGTTGGTGGCGATGGCCACCGTCCAGCCGGCTTTGCTTAACTGCGCGATGGCCTCGATCGAGCCAGGCAGTGGAATCCACTCCGCGACCGACTTGATGTAAGCGTCGGAGTCGTAGTTGATCACCCCGTCCCGGTCGAGAATCAGCAGTTTCAGCATGGTCAGCTCAGCGTCGAAATGTCAGCGATATTGACGAACAGACCACGCAGGCGCGCCAGCATGGCGTAGCGGTTTTTGCGCACGCCGGCATCTTCGGCATTGATCATTACCGCTTCAAAGAACGCGTCCACCGGCTCACGCAAGGTTGCCAGGCGCGCCAGTGCTTCGGCGTAGTTGCGTTCAGCGATCAGCGGCTTCACGGCGTTTTCAGCCTTGGCGATGGCCGAGTTCAGCGAGAACTCCTTGGCATCGGCAAACAGGCCAGGGTCGACGTCGGCGTTGCCCAGGCCTTCGGCCTTGCCCAGCAGGTTCGACACACGCTTGTTCACGGCGGCCAGGGCGTCGGCTTCCGGCAATTTGCGGAAAGCCTGCACGGCTTGTACGCGTTGGTCGAAGTCCAACGCCGAACCCGGCTGCAGGGCACGTACCGACAGGTACACCGACACGTCCACGCCTTCGTCTTCGTAACGCGCGCGCAGGCGGTCGAACACGAACTCCAGCACTTGCTCGGCCAGGCCGGCCTGCTTGACCTTGGCACCGAACTGGCCGACGGCGAACACCACGGCCTGGGTCAGGTCGAGGTCGAGCTTCTTGTCGATCAGGATACGCAGCACGCCCAGGGCCGCACGGCGCAGGGCATACGGGTCTTTGCTGCCGGTTGGCAACATGCCGATACCGAAGATGCCCACGAGCGTGTCCAGCTTGTCGGCAATAGCCACGGCTGCGCCGGTCAGGGTGGTCGGCAGTTCAGCACCGGCACCGCGCGGCATGTACTGCTCGTTCAGCGCCAGGGCGACATCGTCCGGCTCGCCATCGTTGAGGGCGTAGTAGTAGCCGGCAACACCCTGCATCTCCGGGAACTCGCCGACCATCTCGGTGGCCAGGTCGCACTTGGACAGCAAGCCTGCCCGTGCAGCCCAGGCAGCATCACCACCAATGCGCGGCGCAATATAGGCCGCCAGCTTGGAAACCCGTACGGCCTTGTCGTAGACGCTGCCGAGTTTTTCCTGGAACACCACGTTTTGCAGGCGCAGGTTGAAGTCTTCGAGCTTCTGCTTCTTGTCTTGCTTGAAGAAGAACTCGGCATCGGTCAGGCGCGGGCGAACGACTTTTTCGTTACCGGCGATGATCTGCTGCGGGTCCTTGCTCTCGATGTTGGCCACGGTGATGAAGCGCGGCAGCAATTTGCCGTCCACGTCCAGCAGGCAGAAATACTTCTGGTTGTCCTGCATGGTGGTGATCAGGGCTTCCTGTGGCACGTCGAGGAAACGTTCCTCGAACGAGCACACCAGCGGCACCGGCCATTCAACCAACGCCGTCACTTCGTCGAGCAGGCTTGGCGGCACGATGGCGGTGCCTTCCTGCAGACGCGCCAGCTCTTCGGTGCGCTTGCTGATCAGCTCGCGACGCTCGTTGGCGTCAGCCAGCACATAGGCAGCGCGCAGGTCGTTGAGGTAGTTGGCCGGCGACGTGATGCGCACGGCTTCTGGGTGGTGGAAGCGGTGGCCACGGGAGTCACGGCCGGCCTTTTGGGCGAGGATGGTGCAGTCGATGACCTGGTCACCGAGCAGCATCACCAGCCATTGGGTCGGACGCACGAACTCTTCCTTGCGTGCACCCCAGCGCATGCGCTTGGGGATCGGCAGGTCGTTCAGGGAATCTTCGACGATGGTCGGCAACAGGCTGGCGGTCGGCTTACCGGTGATGACCTGGCTGAAACGCAGTTTCGGGCCGCTCTGGTCGATCTCGCTCAGTTCCACGCCACACTTCTTGGCAAAGCCAAGGGCGGCCTGGGTTGGGTTGCCTTCGGCGTCGAACGCCGCCTGGCGCGGTGGGCCGTCGAGGTTGATGCTGCGGTCCGGCTGCTGGGTTTCCAGCGCGGTCAGCAACACGGCCAGGCGACGTGGCGCGGCGTAGACTTTCTTCGCTTCGAACTTCAGGCCAGCGCTGTGCAGGCCTTTTTCGATACCGGCCAGGAACGCGTCGGCCAGGGTATTGAGTGCCTTGGGTGGCAGCTCTTCGGTGCCCAGTTCAACCAGGAAATCTTGAGCACTCATTGTGCAGCCTCCAGCTTAGCCAACACTTCATCACGCAGGTCTGGGGTCGCCATCGGGAAGCCCAGCTTGGCACGCGCCAGCAGGTAGGCTTGAGCGACGGAACGCGCCAGGGTGCGCACACGCAGGATGTATTGCTGGCGTGCGGTGACCGAGATAGCACGGCGCGCATCCAGCAGGTTGAAGGTATGGGACGCCTTCAACACCATTTCATAGCTCGGCAACGGCAGCGGCTGGTCGAGTTCGATCAGGCGCTTGGCTTCGCTTTCATAGAAGTCGAACAGTTCGAACAGCTTGTCGACGTTGGCGTGTTCGAAGTTGTAGGTGGACTGCTCCACTTCGTTCTGGTGGAACACATCGCCATAGGTCACTTTACCGAACGGGCCGTCGGCCCACACCAGGTCGTAGACCGAGTCGACGCCTTGCAGGTACATGGCCAGGCGCTCGAGACCGTAGGTGATCTCGCCGGTCACCGGGTAGCACTCGATGCCACCGGCTTGCTGGAAGTAAGTGAACTGCGTCACTTCCATGCCGTTGAGCCAGACTTCCCAGCCCAGGCCCCAGGCGCCTAGGGTCGGCGACTCCCAGTTGTCTTCCACGAAGCGGATGTCGTGCACCAGTGGGTCCAGGCCCACGTGCTTGAGCGAGCCCAGGTACAGTTCCTGGAAGTTGTCCGGGTTCGGCTTCAGTACCACCTGGAACTGGTAGTAATGCTGCAGACGGTTCGGGTTTTCGCCGTAGCGGCCGTCAGTCGGGCGACGACTGGGCTGCACATAAGCGGCGTTCCAGGTTTCCGGGCCAATGGCCCGCAGGAATGTAGCGGTGTGGAAAGTGCCGGCGCCTACTTCCATATCGTAGGGCTGAAGTACCACACAACCTTGCTCGGCCCAGTATTGCTGGAGGGCGAGGATCAAGTCTTGGAAGGTACGCACGGCTGGCGTAGGCTGGCTCACGAAATTCACCTGTTACTTGGGCTGCGATTTAAAGAGCGGGAGTATACCCGATTCGGCCGCGCCACCATCCCCTGGAGCCTTATGCCACGCTGCTTTTGGTGTTCTGAAGATCCGCTGTACATGGCTTATCACGATCAGGAGTGGGGAACGCCGCTGCGCGATGCGCAGGGTTTGTTCGAGTTGCTTTTGCTCGAAGGGTTCCAGGCGGGCCTTTCCTGGATCACCGTTTTACGCAAACGCGAGCATTATCGAAAGGTCTTGTTCGGGTTTGATGCGCAACGTCTGGCAACGCTGACCGATGCGCAAATCGAGGCGCTGATGCTTGATCCGGGCATCGTACGCAATCGCCTCAAGCTCAACGCCACTCGACGCAATGCCGCCGCCTGGCTGGCGCTGGAGGACCCGGTGGGGTTGCTCTGGTCCTTTGTCGGCGGCCAACCCAAGGTCAATCATTTCAAGGATCGCAGCGAAGTCCCGGCGATTACGCCCGAGGCCGAAGCGATGAGCAAGGCGCTGAAAAAAGCCGGCTTTACCTTCGTCGGGCCGACCATTTGCTACGCCTTCATGCAGGCCTCGGGCATGGTCATGGACCACACTCAGGACTGCGACCGTTACGCGGACTTGGTCAACGCCGGTTAGAATGCCGGCTTTGCGCACCACACACGATCAGGAGTGACCTGTGGAAAAGTTTAAAGGCGCCTTGCTGGTAGGTGCTCTCCGGCTGTTTGCCCTGCTGCCTTGGCGCGCTGTCCAGGCGGTAGGCACGGCCATCGGCTGGATCATGTGGAAAACCCCCAACCGTTCCCGCGACACCGTGCGGATCAACCTCTCCAAGTGCTTCCCGGAGATGGACCCCATTGAGCGCGAAGCGCTGGTCGGCCGCAGCCTGATGGACATCGGCAAGTCCCTGACCGAAAGCGCCTGCGCCTGGATCTGGCCGGCCCAGCGCTCCATCGACCTGGTGCGTGAAGTCGAAGGCCTGGAAGTGCTGCACGAAGCCCTCGCCTCAGGCAAAGGCGTGGTTGGCATCACCAGCCACCTGGGCAACTGGGAAGTGCTGAACCACTTCTATTGCAGCCAGTGCAAACCGATCATTTTCTACCGTCCGCCCAAGCTCAAGGCGGTGGATGAGTTGCTGCGAAAACAGCGCGTGCAGTTGGGCAACCGCGTAGCGGCGTCTACCAAGGAAGGCATCCTCAGTGTGATCAAGGAAGTGCGCAAAGGCGGCCAAGTGGGTATTCCCGCCGACCCGGAACCGGCTGAATCCGCCGGGATCTTCGTGCCGTTCTTCGCCACCCAGGCGCTCACCAGCAAGTTTGTGCCGAACATGCTCGCCGGCCACAAAGCCGTGGGTGTGTTCCTGCATGCCCTGCGGCTGCCGGATGGCTCGGGTTATAAAGTGATCCTGGAAGCGGCACCGGAAGACATGTACAGCACTGACACCGCTACGTCCTGCGCGGCGATGAGCAAGGTGGTGGAGCGGTATGTCGGTGCGTACCCGAGCCAGTACATGTGGAGCATGAAGCGCTTCAAGAAGCGCCCGCCGGGCGAGGCGCGGTGGTACTGAGCCACCCCTGACTCAAGACCCATGCAGATCTAATGTGGGAGCTGGCTCAAGGTTGGCGATCGAGTTTCTTCAGGAACACCGCCATCTCTTTCTCGGCCTGCTTGTCGCCATGGGCTTGTGCCGCTTCGATGCCCTTCTCCCAGGCTTGTCGGGCTGCCGCGCTATCGCCTTGAGCGTGGTGCGCCTTACCCAACAGCTTCCACGCCGCCGAATACTTCGGATCGAACTCGACGCATTTCTGCAGATGCTCCGCTGCCTTGCTGTTGTCCTTCGCGTCCAGGTAACCCTTGCCCAAACCAAAACGCAGCAGCGCGTTATCCACACCCTTGGCGAGCATTTTCTCCAGTGACTCAAGCATACAGAACCCCCTTGTAGGCGCCGGGGGGACGCCTATTCCTTGCCGGCGACGGCGTCAGAAAAAACTCAGCCCCACGTGGAACAATTTCTCCACGTCGCGAATATGTTTCTTGTCCACCAGGAACAGGATCACATGGTCACCCGTGGCGATCACCGTATCGTCGTGGGCAATGATCACCTCTTCGTCACGAATGATCGCGCCAATGGTGGTGCCTGGCGGCAAGCCGATATCGCGGATGGCCTTGCCGATCACCTTGCTCGACTTCGAGTCGCCGTGGGCAATCGCTTCGATGGCTTCCGCCGCGCCGCGCCGCAGGGAATGCACGCTGACGATATCGCCGCGGCGCACGTGGGCGAGCAAGGTGCCGATGGTGGCCAACTGCGGGCTGATGGCGATGTCGATATCGCCGCCCTGGATCAAGTCCACATAGGCCGGGTTATTGATGATGGTCATCACTTTCTTCGCGCCCAAGCGCTTGGCCAGCAACGACGACATGATGTTGGCTTCGTCATCGTTGGTCAGCGCGAGGAAGATATCGGCGTCGGCGATGTTTTCTTCCATCAGCAGGTCGCGGTCCGAGGCACTGCCTTGCAGTACGACAGTGCTGTCCAAGGTGTCAGACAAATGCCGGCAACGAGCCGGGCTCATCTCGATGATCTTTACCTGGTAGCGGCTTTCGATGGCTTCGGCCAAACGCTCGCCGATCTGCCCGCCACCCGCGATGACGATGCGTTTGTAGGTCTCGTCGAGGCGGCGCATTTCACTCATGACGGCGCGAATATTCGCCTTGGCCGCGATGAAAAACACTTCGTCGTCAGCCTCGATCACTGTATCGCCCTGGGGCAGGATCGGGCGGTCACGGCGGAAAATTGCGGCTACGCGGGTTTCCACATTGGGCATGTGCTCACGCAACTGGCGCAGTTGCTGGCCCACCAGCGGGCCACCGTAATAAGCCTTCACCGCGACCAATTGCGCCTTGCCACCGGCAAAGTCGATCACCTGCAAGGCGCCTGGGATTTCGATCAGGCGCTTGATGTAATGGGTGACCACTTGTTCAGGGCTGATCAGTACGTCCACCGGAATCGCGTCGTTGTCGAACAGGCCGGCGCGGGTCAGGTAGGCCGCTTCGCGCACACGAGCGATCTTGGTCGGGGTATGGAACAGGGTGTGGGCGACCTGGCAGGCGACCATGTTGGTTTCATCGCTGTTGGTCACGGCGACGAGCATATCGGCATCGTCGGCACCGGCCTGGCGCAGCACCGTCGGAAACGACGCTCGACCCTGTACCGTACGGATATCCAGGCGGTCGCCGAGGTTGCGCAGGCGCTCGGCATCGGTGTCGACCACGGTGATGTCGTTGGCTTCGCTGGCCAAATGTTCGGCCAGCGAACCGCCGACCTGCCCTGCCCCAAGGATGATGATTTTCATCCGGTCACTCCCTTAAAACCATTCAGCCGCGCGCGGCGGCGATCTTGATCAGTTTGGCGTAGTAGAAGCCATCATGTCCGCCTTCTTGCACGAGCAATTGGCGGCCATGGGGCTGCTTGATGCCAGCCGTGGTGGCGAGGTCCAGCTCCCGGGCGCCGCTGGTGCGGGCGAGGAAGGCTTCGATGACCTCGGTGTTCTCGGTGGGCAAGGTGGAGCAGGTGGCGTAAAGCAGGATGCCGCCGACTTCCAGGGTCGGCCACAGCGCGTCGAGCAGTTCGCCTTGCAGCACGGCCAGGGCGGCAATGTCGTCGGGTTGGCGGGTGAGTTTGATATCCGGGTGCCGGCGGATCACGCCAGTGGCTGAGCACGGTGCGTCCAGCAGGATGCGCTGGAACGGCTTGCCGTCCCACCATGCGGCAGTGTCGCGCCCATCGGCGGCGATCAGCTCGGCGCTCAAGCCCAGGCGCGCGAGGTTTTCCCGTACGCGCACCAAGCGCTTGGCTTCAAGATCCACAGCCACTACACCGGCCAGGTCTTTTTCGACCTCCAGGATGTGGCACGTCTTACCGCCGGGCGCACAGCAGGCGTCGAGTACGCGCTGGCCGGGAGCCAAGTCGAGCAAGTCGGCGGCCAACTGCGCAGCCTCGTCCTGCACACTGATCCAGCCTTCGGTAAAGCCCGGCAGGCTGCGCACATCGGCGGCGGCCTCGAGCACGATGCCGTCAGTGCTGTACACGCACGGCGTAGCGTTGATGCCGGCGTCGGTGAGCAATTGCAGGTAGGCATCACGGCCGTGGTGACGCCGGTTGACCCGCAGGATCATCGGCGGATGTGCGTTGTTGGCCGCGCAGATCGCTTCCCATTGCTCGGGCCAGAAGGCTTTCAGGGACTTTTGCAGCCAGCGCGGGTGAGCGGTACGCACTACCGGATCGTGTTCCAGCTCGGCCAGCAGCGCATCGCTCTCGCGCTGGGCACGGCGCAGCACGGCATTGAGCAAGGCCTTGGCCCAGGGCTTTTTCAGTTTGTCGGCACAACCGACGGTTTCACCGATGGCAGCGTGGGCCGGCACGCGGGTGTAGAGCAACTGATAGAGGCCCACCAGCAACAGTGCCTCGACGTCCGCGTCCGCGCCCTTGAACGGCTTTTGCAGCAGCTTGGCCGCTAGCGCAGACAAACGTGGTTGCCAACGGGCGGTGCCAAAGGCCAGGTCCTGGGTGAAACCGCGGTCGCGATCCTCGACTTTATCCAGCTGTGTCGGCAGTGAGCTGTTAAGCGAGGCCTTGCCGTTGAGGACAGCGGCGAGAGCCTTGGCGGCGGCCAGACGTGGGTTCATTGAGCGGCCACCCCAAGGATCGTGCCCAGGGCAAATTTCTCACGACGGCTGTTGAACAAATCGCTGAAGTTCAGAGCCTTGCCGCCGGGCAATTGCAGACGAGTCAGGCACAGTGCCTGTTCACCGCAAGCCACCACCAGGCCATCTTTGCTGGCGCCGATGATTTCCCCTGGGGCGCCTTTGCCATCGGCCAACGTCGCGGCGAGTACCTTCAAGGCTTCGCCGTCGAGGCTGCTGTGGCAGATCGGCCACGGGTTGAACGCACGCACCAGGCGTTCCAACTCCACGGCGGGACGGCTCCAGTCGATGCGCGCTTCGTCTTTGTTCAGCTTATGGGCGTAGGTAGCCAGGCTGTCGTCCTGGACTTCACCTTGCAGGGTGCCGGCCGCAAGGCCGGTGATGGCCTGGATCACCGCGGGCGGGCCCAGTTCAGCCAGACGGTCGTGCAGGCTGCCGCCGGTGTCTTCGGCGGTGATAGGCGTGGTGACCTTGAGCAGCATCGGGCCGGTGTCCAGGCCCGCCTCCATGCGCATCACGGTCACGCCGCTCTCGCCGTCGCCCGCTTCCACGGCGCGCTGGATCGGCGCAGCACCGCGCCAGCGTGGCAACAGCGAAGCATGACTGTTGATGCAGCCCAGCCGCGGAATATCCAGCACCGCCTGGGGCAGGATCAGGCCGTAGGCCACCACCACCAGCAAGTCCGGTTGCAGCGCGGCCAATTCAGCCTGGGCTTCTGCGTTACGCAGGGTCGGCGGCTGCAGTACGGGAATAGTGTGCTCCAGCGCCAACTGTTTGACCGGGCTCGGCATCAGTTTTTGCCCGCGACCGGCCGGGCGATCCGGCTGGGTGTACACCGCGACGATGTCATGAGGGCTGGCAAGCAGCGCCTTGAGGTGTTCGGCGGCAAATTCGGGGGTACCGGCAAAAACAATGCGCAGTGGCTCGGTCATGGGAGGTCTCGGTTAAAAGCAGTCACAAAAGAAAAAGGCTTGCCGCAGCAAGCCTTTGGAAGAAGGGCATCAAGCTTGCTGGCGATGCTTTTTTTCCAGCTTCTTCTTAATCCGGTCGCGCTTGAGCGTGGACAGGTAATCGACAAACAGCTTGCCATTGAGGTGGTCGCATTCGTGCTGGATGCACACTGCCAACAGGCCTTCGGCAATCAGCTCGAACGGCTTGCCGTCGCGGTCCAGGGCCTTGATCTTCACGCGCAGCGGGCGCTCGACGTTCTCGTAGAACTCCGGCACCGACAGGCAACCTTCCTGGTATTCGCCCATCTCGTCGGTCAGCGGTTCGAACTCGGGGTTGATGTACACCATCGGTTCGCTGCGGTCTTCCGACAGGTCCATGACCACGATGCGCTGATGCACGTTGACCTGGGTCGCGGCGAGGCCGATGCCCGGGGCTTCATACATTGTTTCAAACATGTCATCGACCAACTGACGAACCTTGTCGTCCACTACGGCCACCGGTTTGGCGATCGTGCGCAGGCGCGAGTCGGGGAATTCGAGGATGTTCAAAATAGCCATAAGCGTAATTGCTGCACATGTGAGGTAGAGGCAAATCGGCGTTGGGATGGACCCAGACAGCCGGTGTGAAGCGCCCCGAAGCCGCGAAGGCTCTGGCATTTCACGCGAACGCACATAATAAAGGAGATTGACCCCATGAGGAAATCGCTACTCGTCTTGCTGCTGTGGGCCCCGTTCGCGATGGCCCTGCTGCCGCAGCCCGTCCAGCGACTGGATCAGCCGACGCAACACGCTATCCAGCGGTTTTTACTGCATAACCGCCTGCTTGATTCGCCCCAGGATCTGGACAACGCCCCGTACATTGTCGCCGCCGATGCAGGACGCGTGCTGGGTGCCAATGGCGAGCGGGTGCATGCCCGAGGCAACTTGGACCCTTCCCAGCCCGATTACGCAATCTTCCGACGGGGTAAGGTCTACACCGACCCCCACACCCAGGAACTGCTGGGCATCAATGCCGACGACATTGGCACTGCGCGATTTGTCGTGGCCGGTGACCTGACGACCCTGGCCGTACAGCGGATCACCCAGGAGGTACGTCCCGGCGACCGCCTGCTGCGCGTGCAGTCTCCCGTCGACCCGACGACCTTTGGAGACACGCCGGCAGCGGCTTTTGTCGAAGGGCAAATCATCGATATCCCCAAAGGCGTCACTCAGATCGGCGTACTCGATGCAGTCACCCTGAACAAAGGCCGTCGCGACGGCCTGGTCGAAGGCCAACGCCTCAGTGTGATCAAGACTGGCGCTACCGTGCGCGACATCTTCACCGCAGCCCCGGTGAAGCTTCCCGATGAACACGCCGGCGTCCTACTGGTGTTTCGCACCTACGAAAAGCTCAGTTACGCCCTTGTGCTCAGTGCCTCACGACCGTTGGCGGTGATGGACCGATTCGAGACTGCCCACCAAACACAATAAATAGCCTGCTAAATAAGTTACCAACAGAGTTATCCACAGCTTGTTCCGGTCAAGGATGATCAAATGAATCCGATAAACTGTCATGAAATATCCCCGTCAGAACTGGAAGCCCGACTACGCTTGCACAGGCTGCCGGAACTGGGTCCCAAGCGCTTTCGCTTGCTGATCGAAGCGTTCGGCTCTGCATCCAAGGCTCTCAGTGCACCCGCCAGTGCCTGGCGTTCACTGGGTGTGCCGGCCATCAGTGCCGACGCCCGTCGCAGCCATGAAGTCCGCGAGGGTGCCCGTTCGGCATTGGCCTGGCTGGCGTGCCCGGGCCAGCATTTGCTGATGTGGGACCAGCCGGAGTACCCCGCGCTGCTCGCCCAGATTGATGACGCGCCACCGCTGTTATTCGTCGCCGGTGACCCCCTGATCCTGGAAAAACCGCAACTGGCGATGGTGGGGAGCCGCCGCGCAACCCGTCCTGGCATGGACACGGCGGCCGCGTTTTCCCGCAGCCTGGCGAGTGCCGGTTTTGTCATCACCAGCGGCCTGGCCTTAGGCATCGACGGCGCAGCTCATCAAGCCGCATTGGACGTGGGCGGCCAGACAATCGGGGTACTCGGCACCGGGCTGGAAAATTTTTATCCACAGCGTCACACACGCCTGGCGGCGGCGATGATTGACCAAGGCAGTGCCGTGGTTTCCGAGTTTCCCCTGGACGCACCGCCCCAGGCCGGCAACTTCCCCAGGCGTAACCGCATCATCAGCGGGTTGTCCCTGGGCGTACTGGTGGTGGAAGCCAGCATGGCCAGTGGTTCGCTGATCACCGCGAAACTGGCGGCCGAGCAAGGCCGCGAGGTGTATGCCATTCCGGGGTCCATTCATCATCCCGGCGCCAAGGGCTGTCACCAGTTGATCCGTGACGGTGCGGTACTGGTGGAAACCATCGAGCACATTCTTGAAGGTTTGCGTGGCTGGCAGGCGCTGTCCCGACCGACGCCGATGCCTGTCGTGCATCCGCTGGTGGCGCTGCTGCACGCGGCGCCCCACACCAGTGAAGGCCTGGCGATTGCCAGCGGGCGGCCGCTGTCCCAGGTGTTGGCGACCCTGACCGAGCTTGAACTCGAAGGCCAGGTCATCTGCGAAAGCGGGCGCTGGCTTGCGCGCTGCTAGGTTTTGTAACGAAGATCGGTAAACTGCGCAGAGCTTTAGTCTGGAGAGTGAACCATGGTCAACCGGTGGCGTGTGCTGGAAACCGCACGAGAAATTCGCGCAGGCGCGGTGATTGCCTACCCAACCGAGGCAGTTTGGGGCTTGGGCTGCGACCCGTGGAACGAAGAAGCAGTGGACCGTTTGCTCGCCATCAAGAACCGTTCGGTGGACAAGGGCCTGATCCTGGTGGCGGACAACATCCGTCAGTTCGACTTCCTGTTCGAAGATTTCCGCAGGATTGGATCGACCGCATGGCCAGCACCTGGCCGGGCCCGAACACCTGGCTGGTGCCTCATCAGGACATGCTGCCGGAATGGGTAACGGGTGTTCACGACACCGTGGCGCTGCGGGTAACCGATCATCCACTGGTGCGCGACTTGTGCTCGCTGGTGGGGCCGTTGATTTCCACGTCGGCCAACCCCCAGGGACGTCCGGCGGCGCGCTCGCGGATTCGCGTGGAGCAATACTTCCGTGGCCAGGTAGACCTGGTATTGGGTGGCGCCCTGGGTGGGCGCAAGAACCCGAGCCTGATTCGCGATCTGGTGACGGGCGAGGTGGTGCGGCCTTCCTGAGGCCGAGGCGCGGCCATCGCGGGCAAGCCCGGCGCCCATACTTGATCCGTGTTCGTCATGACACGCGGTCAAATGTGGGCGCCGGCTGCCCGCGATGAGGCGTTTACAGGCTCCAGATTATCGATTGTCCTACGGCAACAGAATGGGTCGACCCTGTCGTGCGCGCCCGGACACTCGGTCTGTGCCTTCGCCGCATCCGCCAGTGGAATAGCGCTGGTTGATATCAATGCGCACCTTACCGCTCTTGATCATCGAGAACAGGTCATCCGCCATTGCCTGCAGGTTCTGCGGGTTATTGGCGTAGGTCGCCAACGTCGGCCGGGTGACGTACAGCGAGCTTTTGGCCGCCAGAATCCCCAGGTTCACCCCGTCCACCGCACCCCGACGCCATTACCGAAACTCCACCACCAGCCCCCGCGGCGCGACGCTGGTCCAGTGACGTCAGCCAGGTGTCCTTGCCAACGCCGTCGTACACCACCGGGAATTTTTGCCGTCGGTCAATTCCAGCACGCGCTGTGCGACATCTTCCTTGCTGTAGTCGATGGTTTCCCAGGCTCCTAAGGATTTTGGCCAACGCGGCTTTTTCCCGGCGAGCTGACGGTACCGATCAGCTTGACGCCCCAGCGCCTGGCCCATTGACAGGCCAGGGAGCCCTACGCCGCCTGCGGCGGCATGGAACAGGATGGTTTCGCCGCCTTTCAGTTCGTAGGTTCTGGGCGCAACAGGTTACTGCACGGTCAGGCCCATTGACATGGCGCCGGCCGGCTTGTTCGTAGCTGATCTCATCCGCAGGTGCACCAGGTTGGCGGCGGGCACACGTGCAGCTGGCTATAGGCACCCAGCGGGCCGCTGCCATAGGCCACGCGGTCGCCGACCTTGAATTGGTGGACTTCGCTGCCGACGGCGTCGACCACACCGGCGCCTTCTGCGCCCAACCCCCGATGGCAACGCGGGCGGCGCGTACAGGCCACTGCGGAAATAGGTGTCGATGAAGTTTCAGGCCGATCGCCCTCGTTACGCACACGCACCTGCTGCGGGCCCGGCTCCGCCGGCGTGTAGTCCACATACTCAAGCACTTCGGGGCCGCCATGGGCGCTGAACTGGATACGTTTTGCCATCTGCCTTCCTCCTGGGTCGAATTCGCGTAGCCCACTATCCCACTCCTAAGCTTGATCTTCGTCAACTGCGGCGCAATGGGGGTGCAGTGGTATCCTGTGCGCCCATTTGCCGCCGACGCCCAATGGCCTCGCGTAGCTTTGCCCGATTCAAGGTGATGCCATGACTACCCGCACCGAGGCTGTAAAGGCCTACCTGCTAGACCTGCAAGACCGCATTTGCAGCGCCCTGGAAACCTTCGAGACGGACACTCGCTTTATCGAAGACGCCTGGACCCGGCCTGCCGGCGGCGGTGGTCGCACCCGTGTAATCGAGAACGGTTCGGTGATCGAAAAAGGCGGCGTTAACTTTTCCCACGTGTTTGGTAGCGGCCTGCCACCGTCCGCCAGCGCGCATCGACCTGAACTGGCCGGTCGAGGCTTTGAAGCCCTGGGCGTGTCGCTGGTGATCCATCCGCATAACCCACATGTGCCGACTTCCCACGCCAACGTGCGGTTTTTCATCGCCGAGAAAGAGGGTGAAGAACCGGTATGGTGGTTCGGTGGTGGCTTCGACCTCACGCCTTACTACGGCAACGAAGAAGACTGCGTCCACTGGCACCGCGTGGCCGAGCAGGCCTGTGCGCCGTTCGGTCCGGATGTGTATTCGCGCTACAAGGCGTGGTGTGACACTACTTCCATATCAAGCACCGCAACGAACCGGCGCGGTACGGCGGCCTGTTCTTCGATGACTTGAACGAGTGGGGCTTCGACACCTGCTTCGCCTTCATCCGGGCCATCGGCGACGCTTACATCGACGCCTACTTGCCGATCGTGCAGCGCCGCAAGGCTCTCGCCTACACCGAGCAACAGCGCGAATTCCAGGATTCCGTCGCGGTCGCTACGTTGAATTCAACCTGTCTATGACCGTGGCACCCCTGTTCGGCTTGCAGTCGGGGTGGGCGCACCGAGTCGATCCTGATGTCGCTGCCGCCGCAAGGTGCGCTGGAACTACGACTGGAAGGCCCAGCCCGGCAGCGAAGAGGCGCGTCTTACCGGACTACTTCCTGCAAGACCGCGACTGGCTCGGCATCGCCGCGCCCAAGGCGGCTGTCTGATGGATCGTTACGTCGTCTTCGGCAACCCCATCGGCCACAGCAAGTCGCCGCTGATCCACCGGATGTTCGCCGAGCAAACGGGCGAGCAACTGGACTACAGCACCTTGCTGGCACCGCTGGAGGATTTCACCGGCTGTGCCCGTGAGTTTTTTCAACACGGCCGTGGCGCGAACGTCACGGTGCCGTTCAAGGAAGACGCCTACCGCCTGGCCAACACCCTGACCGAACGCGCC